>CAZRGV010000033.1:24047-37793 GCA_964599655.1 uncultured Isosphaeraceae bacterium
GAACGGGCGGTTACTACGCCATCATCAACACCCCCTCCGGACCCGCGGGTTTGCTCGGCTCACCTTCCAACGGCACCAGTTCCGGAAGCGGCTCCAAAACCGATCCGCCCAATCCCAGCAATCCAATCGGAACGGGCGGTTACTACGCCATCATCAACACCCCCTCCGGACCCGCGGGTTTGCTTTGATGAGGCATTGAGATCTCTTCCCCTTGAGAGACTGGAAGGCGACGGAACGGATGGACCGACCGCCCCTCAATCGCATTGAGGGGCCGATCGGTCAGGTTCGCGACCGGTTCTTGCCAACGTCGTCTCGCCTCGGACCAATCAGGAACGGGAGAGATCGACGCCGAGTCGTCGAAGTTCCTCCAGCAGCGATGGCGTGTCGCGATAATGGATCGCCTGAAGCCCGGCGGCTCGAGCCCCCTCAACATTCTCGGGCAAGTCATCGATGAAAACGCACTCCTCCGCAGGCGCTCCGGCCGCCTCAACACAAGCAAGGTAAAATCCCGCCGCCGGCTTGATGTGCCCGATCTCGAACGACAGCATCAGATGATCGAAATGCGCCAGCGTCGCGGCGAACTGGCGTCGAAATTGCGATGCGTGCAGGTCGTTGGTGTTCGAACCGAGCACGAGCGTGTAGCCCGACCTCTTCAACCTCTCGATGACGCTCGCCAGCGACTCGTTGAGCCAGAAGATGTCGCTCCAGGCGGCGGCGAACTCGTCGTGAGTCACGTTCAAGCCGAGTCGATCCGAGACCGACGCCGAGAATTGCCGGGCCGAGATCGCGCCTCGCTCGTAGCGTTGAATCAAGGAAAGCAAGCCCGACGCGCGAGCACGTCCCAGCAGCTCCTCGCCGGAGAGCCCGAGGCGCTGCCCGAGAATCGCGCAAGCCCTGGTGTAATCGAAGTGGGCCACCACGTTGCCGAAGTCGAAGATCAATGCGGGTCGCTTCATCCTGCTCGCACTCGCTTTCCGGCGCGGGCCTCATCACGGCCAGGCAAAAGGGCTTTGATGGTAAAACCGGAATGACCGTCCGGTCCAGGTCCACCCCAGGCAAACCGTACCCCACGAACCGGGCCGTCCCGAGGGTCTCCACGCGCTTCGAGTCGTTGGATCCGTCCGAAGGATTGCTGAGGATCACTCGGGTCCGGTTTTCGAAGCCGGAGGTTGCAACGCCGGTCCCGAGGGGGCGTTCGAATCGTCGATCGTCGCCATGACGCGCCAGATCTCAGGCGCGATCTTCGGCGTGACCACGCGAAGACTACCGCCGAGCAACAGGACGTAGATCCGCCCCGGATGACCACTCGACGCCCCCATGCGGGCCGAAAGGCCATCGGCCGCGATACAGGACGGGTCCTGGTCGGGTAACAGGGAGTGATTGTAAAGTGTGGAGACCCAGATGGGTTCGGTCCAGTTGGATCCCGCGTCGCCTCGCCAGGCACTCTGCGCGGCGGGGGGACAGCCTCTCTCACCAACGGGCCCAGGAACAACCGCGTAATTGATCGGTTTTGGCTCCGACTGACCATTCCCGACGAGACGCTCCGCGAATCCAGCGGTGTAGTCGACACCATCGGCCGCGGCGACGTCGGCCATTCGGACACGATGACCGGGCGAGAACGCTCCGCCGAGGCCATCGGTCCCCGCTCCGGTTGTGGCCCGATAGCTGACGGGCGCCGGGAATTTCGATGCCGTCGCGAAGGGATCGCTCGGGCAGGTAAAATCCGCGAGGATTCGCGGACCGGGAGGTGGGCCGGACTGGCCTCGCGTTGGCTTCGTTCCTCGAGTCAAACCGGCAAAGTTGAGCAAGCCGAGCTCCCCGAGCATCGCCGCCAGGGGGCTGGCTCCGGTGTGCCCCAGCGCGGGGACCGTGGGCAAACCGCCGGTAACGCTATCGTACTCTCCCAACGCGACACCAATCTGCATCAGGTTTTGCTGGCAGCGCGCGGCTCTGGCCTTTTCCCGGCCGATCGGCAAGAGCGTGATCAACAGGAGGGCGACAATCAGAACGACGGCCAGGGCGATAACGACCTCGATCAGCGTCACACCCCGGACGTTTCGCGGGTGGAACGACGTCATGACTCGTGGACTCCCTGCTCGTTTTTTCCTTTTCCTTTGCAACTCCATCCTAACCGTGTCACCCTGGCATCCCCAAGTGAGATCGCGCCTCCCCTGCCCTTGGTCGAGCAACTTCGAGAGGATCCTCCCATGAGACTCGCCTCGAAAATGGCCCTTCGCCGGGTTCCGGTCCTGCTGACCGCCTTCCTCGGTCTCGCGATCGCGATGGTCGCCCGCGCCGACGACCCGAAGACCTCGGACGCTCCCGTCGTCCCGCCCCGCCAGGGGGAGTCGAAAACAATCGTGCTGTTCGACGGCAAGAGCCTGGATGGCTGGATCGGGCACAAGTCGTACTGGTCGGTTCAGGACGGCGAGATCGTGGGCAAGAATACCGACCCGGTGCCTGTCAGCACCTACCTGCTGACCAAGGATTCGTACTCCGACTTTCGGATCCTGGCCAAGGCGAAGCTGGTCGAGTCGGAGATGCACTCCGGCATCGCGTTCTGGGGGCGGATCGCCCCCGAGAAGAACGACCCCTACACCTACGCCGGACATCTTGTCATGTTCCCGTCAAACTGGGGCATGTACGACCTGTACGGCCGCAATGGCCTGCCGGTCGACCCGGCTCCGGCCAAAAAAGTGGGCAAGCAGCACGACTGGAACGCCATCGAGATCCTCGCCCAGGGAAACCGCGTCCGAGTCGCGGTCAACGGGGTCCAGGTGATTGACTGGCGCGACCCAGAGCCCGATCGCATCAAGGTCGGCCCGATTGGCCTGCAACTGCACTCGAACAAGGTTCCACAGGAAGTGCGCTTCAAGGAACTCATCCTTGAGACCTTCCCGAAAGAGGACCGGCTCATCACGGTCCAGTGAGGTCGGGCGTCGAGCGACGCCGATCCTGCCTGAAAACCGCTCGCCCTGGGCCGCCCCTGGGAATCCGGGCCCTTGGTCCGGGTCCGACGGGCGGCTCGCGCTCGCTTGGCCATCACGGCAGGGATCGCCCTCCCTGGCCTCTCGATCCTTGCTCCATCGCGCATCGACAACGGCATGCAACCTCGGGAACGCATTGGAGCGTTGGGAAGGCGCTTGGAGGGAATGGAAAAACCTGGCACAATCGCGAGTGTTGAGACGTTCGCAACCACCCAAGAGGGGAACTCCCGGTGATGAAGTCTCTTGGTAACCACTTCACTCCCCGAATCATCTTGCTGCTGGTCCTGATGAACGCGACTGGTCCGAGTCTGGCCGGTGAACCCAGAGGAGATGGTTTGGAATCACGACTGAAGCCTCTGATCCAGGCGCACAAGGGAGAGGTGGCGATCGCCGTCAAAAACCTGGAAACCGGCGAGTCGTTCGCCTACCACGCCGACGATCCGATGCCGACGGCCAGCCTGATCAAGTTCCCCGTCATGATCGAGGCCTACAGGCAATCCCAAGCAGGAAAAATCAAGCTGGATAAGATGGTTGTCCTCCGAAAGGAAGACAAGGTCCCTGGCTCAGGCATCCTAACCTATCACTTCTCTCCCGGCGCGACGTTTCCCCTTCGAGACGCGATCCATCTCATGATCGTCTACTCGGACAACACCGCCACGAACCTGGTCCTTGACGAGATCGGTCTCGACGCGACCGCAAAGACGATGGAGCAAATGGGTTACCCGAACACCAAGATCCACGCCAAGGTCTTCCGCCGCGACACCTCGATCTTCCCCGAGCGAAGCGAGCGGTTCGGCCTGGGCAGCACAACCGCCAACGAGATGGTCCGGCTCTGCGAGTCGCTGCATAAGAAGGAGCTGGTCGACACCGAGGCCAGCGAGGCCATGCTTGAGCACATGAAAGCCTGTGATGACAAGGATAAGTTCCCGCGGTTCCTGCCGCCCGGCACGAAAATCGCGTTCAAGACCGGCAGCGTCAACGAAGCCAGGACCGCGGCTGGCATCCTCTACGGACCTGGAGGGCCGGTCGCCCTTTGCGTCTTGACCAATAAGAACGAGGATCACCGCTGGGTGCCCGACAACGCCGGCAACCGGCTCTGCGCCGAGGTTGCCCGCGAGGTCTATGAATACTTTCAAACCAAGGCAAACACCGAAGCCAGCGAGAAGAGCGTCCCGGCGCGATGAGCCTCTCGTTCCAGCACTCGGAACATCCCGACTCGTTCTTACTGATCGATTCACGCTCGATGCGGAACAAAGCCAACGACGTCGTTTAGGGGTATTACCATGGGATTCCTCGATGCACTGCGCCGAACCCTTTCCGGTGGCGAATCCGCGCGCGATAAGGCCACGAAAGAACGTCTCGCCAAGGCGTGGGGACTGGATGAACTCAGTCCACCCGAGGCTCCCGAATCGGCCAATCCAGCCACCGGGTCTTCGGCCTACGACCGCGAGATCTGGCGACGGAAGCTCACGCATCTGCTCGAGAATCCGCCGATTCCCGAAACGGAGTGGAAGGACTTCCTTGCCGATGCCTACGCGCTGGGCTTCGATCGCGACTGGGTCGAAAAGGCTCAGCGCGAGTCGTTCGAGATGCTGATCCGCAAGGCGGTGAGCGACGGCGTGGTGACGCTCGAAGAGCATCACAACATCGACGCGGCCCGCGACTTGATCGGAATTCCCGAGGACGAGGCCGTCGCGCTCCTGCATCAAATCGTCGCTGAGGCCGAGCAGTTCTTTGGCAAGACCGTCGAAGGGGCGTGAGCCAGGCTGTTCGGTTTGCGCGGCAGGTTGGAGGCGTGAACTGGCCTCAAGGTCCGCTCCCGGAATCGCCGCGATCACGACCGGACAGGCTATCGGGAAGGGCCTGGGGGCGTCCGTCGCGGTCCACGCAGGCCAGGGTCGAGTGCCCCTCGGCCAGAAGCAGACCGTCGCGCAAGACTTCGTACTTATGAACGATCTTGACGTGCGTAACCCGCGTCACGGTCGTGCGAAGGGTCAGCAGGTCGTCATAGCGCGCCGGCCGCTTGAACTTGCAGCCGATTTCGACAACCACGAGAAAATGGCCCGCGTCCTCGACATCGCGATAAGAGAAACCGCGCTGACGGAGCAACTCGGTGCGACCCATCTCGAAGTAAACGAAGTAATTCGCGTGGTGCAGAAAGCCCATCCGGTCGGTCTCGGCGTAACGAACCCGGATGTGGATCTCATGGCTGTCGAGCATCGTTGAGCCGCCTCCTCAAAAGACCGCGAACCAGGCGATCTCGCGTGATTCTGGAATCCGGTCCCGATTGGCCGCAAGACCAATCCCAAAGGCACTTGGGGCCGGCCACCCCGAGCCGTCTGAGGCGATCAACGCGTCGCGCCTTCGGGAACTCCCGAGGCGATGGTCTTGGGGCACGCATCGACCGGCAACGACTCCGAGATCTCGCGTCCGCCGCGAGGATTTCGAGTCGTCACGACCTTCAATGGGTATGGGTTGCAGGGCCAGTATTCGCGGCTCGGCGAACCCGGACGATAGACGTTGGTGATCCAGTTGCGAAACCGCTCCGGGGAGTGCGGCAGCTTTTGCGACTCCAACCATTGTTCGTAGCGGTCCAGGTGTCCCCGCATTACCAGCCCATCCTTGATCGGAAGAAAAAGGTAGCGCAACGAGAACTGCGCCCGGGCGTCGGCCACTGTGCGATCCGGACGCAGGAGTTCGACGATCGCCGAGACAAGACCGGTGCGCTCGGCGCCCCACTCGCAGTGGATCAGGACGGGGTATTCGCAGGTGTCGAGAATCTCGAGCAGAGTGCGCACCTGGGCGTGGGAGAGCCACTGGTCGGAGGCCATCGGAACGTCGATCTGCGTGGCGCCGGCGTTGAGTGTCGCGTCCCGTTCGCCCTGATACCAATCTTGCTCGGGATTGGGACCGCGAAGGTTGAGCACCGTTTTCACGCCGTACTCACGGATCGCCTCGGACAGCATCGTGGGGGTCAACTGCGCCGAGCGGTACACCCGCCCCGGTTCAATCGCCCCAAAGTTACCGTTTTTCCAGCGCCAGCCGATGGCCAGTCCCACAATCAGAAGCACCGCGGCGATCGGTCGGACCACCTTGCGAATCGTCGAGAGCTTCATGGCCCGCCTCCTTCCTGGCCGGTTCGTGCCGTCGTTCCTTCTCGGCGAACGCCTCGATCAGCCGGCGATCGGCCCGATCTCGCTCATGGTCCGGGCGAGTCCAGGGGAGCGCCTCCAGCTCTCGCCAGGCCTCCTGGGCCGACCATCCCTCGTGCCGAATCCGATACGCCGCGTGAACCAGGCCCGTCCGATGGTGACCGCCCACGCAATGGAAGAAGACCGGTTGCCGGTTGGGGTCGGCGAGCAAATCGGCCGCCCGCGCCATCTGTTCCAGGGTCGCCGTCGAACCTCGCATTGGAATCAGAATCCAGTCAACGCCCGTCTCCCGGACAACGCGCTGCTGATCCACGTACTTGGGATCGTCGCGGTTGATAGCCGTCAGGGTCACGATCGTGCGGATCTTCTCTCGCGTGATGAGTCTGCGGAGCGGACCAGGTCGCTGCCAGGCACCCCTCACCAGGCGGCCCTCCTCGACCACCCGAACCCGCTTCTCGAAGACATCCTCCCACCGCGACGCGAGCAGGCCGATCCCGACAATCGCCGCGACCGCCCCGATTCTCAACGTCCTTCGAGAAATCAAGGCGCAACGCCTCCCCGCAAACCGACCATCCCCGTCCGGCGGCGGATTGTAACGACCCACGCCCACCGGGCAACCCCAAGCTGTCACTTCCGCCAGACGGAACCGGCTTTCAGGCGTTCGGCCGCCCGGCCTTTCCGAGTTTCGTGATCCGCTGTTTCGTGATCCGCTTGCCAACGCCGGGCACGTCTCCGATAATCTTCGGAGTCGTCATTCCGGCTCGGTGTACACCGGATTGTCGGCTCCAATCTTGCGTCCTGGATTCCGATCGCACCCGGCGAGCGCGATGCGAAGCACCCGAGAACAGGCGCTCCCACCAGGGCTCGACGGGAATCGATCGGACTTTCGGCTTTCCTTGAGAGAACCATGCCATTTTCAACTGGGAGAATCCGGATGTACGGTCGACTGAACACCCTGCTTGGAACGGACAGTCGAACGCGCGTGTTGTCGGTGCCGCTGTTGACGTTGTTGTTGGCGTCTTCGATGGCCTGGACAGCTCCGGAACCGACTCGCGACCGGTCGCCGGAACAGCGAATCTGGGACTTCGAGTCCGACTCGCCCGGCAAGATCGCCAGGGGCTTCACGAGCGAAGTTGGACGGTGGGAGGTTGTTGTCGAGGGAACGAACCACGTCCTGGCTCAGACGGCCGAAAGCGAACGTCGCACCTTCAACGTGACCCTCATCGAGGACACGCGCTACAAGGACCTCGACCTTTCCGTGCGGGTGAAGGCCAACACCGGTGAGATCGATCAGGGCGGCGGCCTGATCTGGCGGGCGAAGGACAAGGACAACTACTACGTAGCCCGCTACAACCCCCTCGAGGACAATCTCCGCGTTTACAAGGTCGAGAACGGGAAGCGCACGCAGCTCGATCACGCCGACGCGCCCGGCGACCGCAAGTGGCACACGTTGCGAATCACGATGACCGATCGCGAGATCACCGGCTACCTCGATGGCAAGAAACTGCTGGTCGCCGATGAATCACGATGACCGATCGCGAGATCACCGGCTACCTCGATGGCAAGAAACTGCTGGTCGCCGAGGACTCAACCTTCCCCGACGCCGGTCGGATCGGACTGTGGTCGAAGGCGGATGCACGATCGTCCTTCGACGACCTGACCGTTTATGGGAAATAAGGCGGCTACCAAACGGCTTGGCGAGCCTCCCATCCGTGGATCGCGCCAGGAAGAACGTCGACGTGCTCGGCTCGTAGACGGCGACATCCACCTGGCCGTCACCGTCGAAGTCGGCCGGCACACCGATCGGATGCCCGCCGTAGCGCGTTCCCGGTCCAAACGGAACCGCTGCGTTGCCCGCCGTCGATCGCGCCAGCCCGTCGACCTGGGAACTCCCGAGAGCGAATGGTCAGGAACCGTGATCATCTTGACAATCGATTGCGTCGCGGCGCTGAACACACCGAGGACGTTCTGGGCATAACCAGTCGTCATCCAGAGGTTGCCGTCCAGGCCGGCCGTGATGGAGACGGGATTGCCGCCAAGCGGACGAAGTGGGAACTCGGCCACGCTGGCCGACAGGAGGTGTCGGGATTCGAGGGCTTCGAGTCCAGGTCGCCGACGATTCCACGCTTTGGCCCAGGTCGCATGTTGCCTTCTCATCGCAGTTCCCCCAAAGGTTCAAGTTTCTCGGTCTTTCGTCGACACTCGATTCGGAGGGGGAACGTGTTGGCCCTGGTCAAGGCGGCGAAACATGCCAACCCCAGCGTCGCGACCTGGCCCATCGTCCCGCAGGTTCAGCGAACGGCGAGAACCAGAGTCTCTGAGTCGCGTCGATGAAGCGCGGACGGCGAACGAAGCGCCCGGAAACGTCGGCGCGAGAAATCTGGGTTGGTCAGAGGAGGGTGAAAAACGCCTCTCTCTGCCTGGATCTACGAAGGACGTTAACACGACCCCTCGGCAGCCGGGCGCGTTGCTTTGGTGGTAGGAACAGGGTTGATCGCCGTCACCAGGCGCAACGTGCGATCGCCTCTCACCGCTTTCGGCGTTGAATGGACTCCGCGAATTGGCTCAAATGACACCTGGAATCCGCCCGGATGAGCCCGAGCCTCGGCTCAGTCAAAGACCAGCGCCGCCCCCTGCGAAATCCTCCCCCCGCCTTACTGTCCAAGATTCTGAAATACACGAACGCGCTAACACCCGAGGACGGATCGTATGCACGCGTTGAGAACCTTCTCGAATCCGATGGCCCGCGTCGCATGGAAGAGGGCGTTGGCGCTCGTCCTGACCCTGGTTCCTTGCCGGGCCGCCTGGAGCCAGCAGGGCGCGGAGCGGTTTGGCGCGGGTTTCGCGTATCCACGGATCAGCCTGGCATCCGGCTACGAGGTCGATGCCTCGTGGCCTCGAGAACGACCGCAAGCCGGCTGGGGAGAGGTTTCCGGCATCGCGGTCGACCAGAACAACCACGTCTGGGTCTTCCACCGTGGCAAGGATCCGGTCCAGGAGTTCTCGCCTGACGGACGGTTGCTTCGCGCCTGGGGCGAGGGGCAGTTCCAGAAACCCCACCAGATCCGCCTCGATCGCCAGGGTAATCTTTGGCTCGTGGATACCGGCCTCCACGTCGTGCGCAAGTGCACACCCGACGGCCGCGTCCTCATGACCCTGGGCACACCCGGCGAGCCTGGCGACGATTCGGCCCACTTCAACCAACCGACCGACGTGGCGATCGCTCCCGACGGCGAGCTCTTCGTGAGCGACGGTTACGGCAACAACCGCGTTGTTCACTTCGATGGCCAGGGCCGGTTTCTGGGCAACTGGGGACGCCTGGGGGTCGCCGTGGGGGAATTCAGCTTGCCGCACGCAATCGTCCTCGACGGGCGGAACCGGGTCTACGTGGCCGATCGGAACAACGCCAGAATCCAGGTGTTCGACCGGGCCGGCCGCGTGCTGGACGAGTGGCGAAACCTCATGGTCCCCTGGCAGATCGTCCTCACGACCGAGGGCGACCTCCTGGTCTGCGGCTCCTCTCCGATGCGATGGCCAAGGCTACCGATTCCCGGCCTGCCACTGGGCATTCCACCCAAGGATCAACTCGTCATGAGATTCTCCGCCGATGGCCGTGTCCGCGATCTATGGACGTTTCCCAAGCCCGAGGGCGCTGAGCCCAAGGCCGGCGAGCTCGACTGGGTTCACGGCATGGCCATCGACCAGGAGGGAAACCTCTACCTGGGCGATATTCAAGGACATCGCGTGCAGAAGTTCCGCCGCCTGAATGGGAAGGCCCCCGAAACCCTGGCCGGTCCAAAGGCCGCGCCTCGCGACCCTTCGGTGAACAAGGCCTCGAAGCAGGATTGAATTCCGTCCGTGTGATTCACTCAGATTCTCACGCGAGAAGCTCTTTTACCAGATTCCCGGCCACGTCCGTGAGGCGGAAATCTCGCCCCTGGAACCGGTAGGTCAGCTTCGTGTGATCGAAGCCGAGCAGGTGCAGGAGCGTTGCATGCAAGTCGTGCACGTGGACCCTGTCCTTGACCACCTGGAAGCCGAATTCGTCGGTCTCGCCCAGGGTGATACCCGGCTTGATGCCGCCTCCGGCCAGCCACATCGTGAAGGCGTTCGGGTGATGGTCGCGGCCGTCGTTGCCCCCTTGCACCATCGGAGTGCGGCCGAATTCGCCGCCCCAGATCACCAGCGTGTCCTCGAGCAGGCCCCGTTGCTTCAGATCCTTGATCAGCGCGGCACAGGCCTGGTCGGTGTCCTGGCAGTTCTTCTTGAGGTCGTGGACGAGGTTCCCGTGCTGGTCCCAGGCCTCGTGGAAGATCTGCACGAAGCGGACCCCACGCTCGACGAGCCGGCGGGCCAGCAGGCACGTATTCGCGAACGACGACTTACCGGGCTCGGCGCCGTACATCTCCTGAATACAGGCGGGTTCCTTCGAGATATCCATCACCTCCGGCGCGACTTGCTGCATTCGGAACGCCATCTCGAAGGAGTTGATCCGGGTGGCGATCTCGGGGTCTCCCACGACGTCGAGCTGCATCCGGTTCAGAGCGCCGACCGTGTCGAGCGAGTCGCGCTGAAGCGCGTCGTCGACGCCCCGAGGGTTCGAGAGATACAGCACCGGATCGCCGCTCGAACGGAACTGGACCCCTTGATAGACCGTGGGCAAGAACCCGCTTCCCCAGTTCGAGTTGCCGCCGCTGGGGCCCTTCTTGCCCGTGCTGAAGACGACGAAGCCCGGCAAGTCGTTCGACTCGCTCCCCAGACCGTAAGTGGCCCAGGCCCCCATGCTCGGCCGGCCGAAAATTTGTGAACCTGTGTTCATAAGAATCTGGCCTGGGGCGTGGTTGAACGCATCGGTCACCATCCCCTTGACGATGGCGATGTCGTCCACCACCTCGGCCAGGTGCGGCAGTAGCTCCGAGAGTTCCGCGCCGCACTGACCGTGCCGGTCGAACGAAAACTTCGGCCCGAGCAGCGTCGAGTTCGGGTTGATGAAGGCCGCCCGGTAGCCCTTGATCAGCTCGGCGGGCGGCAGGGTGCCATCGAACTTGGCCAGTTGCGGCTTGTAGTCGAACAGCTCCAGGTGGCTCGGCGCGCCGGCCATGAACAGGAAGATGACCCGCTTGGCCTTCGGGGCGTGATGCGGTGATTTCGGCGCCAGCGGGTTGTTCGAGCTGGATTCAGTCGGCGCGGCATACCCAGCGTCTCGCAGCAAATGACCTAGCGCCAGCGAACCGAGGCCGACGCCGCACTGCTGGAGGAACCAGCGGCGGCTCACCTGCTTCGGGTCCATGCCGCGATAATGATGATCCTGGCAGTTCATGGCGTGGGTCCCTAGGGCTTGGTGATCGTTTCGTCGAGGTTCAGGAGGACGCGAGCGACCGCCGTCCACGCTGCGAGCTGGGCGGGGGTCGTCCCTTCGGGCAACGTGGGCGGATGTTCCGGATCGTTGGCCGCGAACTCCCAGGGGTTCCGTCCAGCCTCCTGGAACCGTTGCGTCTGGCGATCGAGAAGCCCGAGCAACAGCCTGGACTCGGCCTCCGTGGGCGTCCGCGAAAGGCAGCGACGGAACGCATAGGTGAGTCGCATCACATCGAGGTCGCCCGCCTCGCGGAGCGTTCGAAGCGCGAGGGCCCTCGCGCATTCGAGGGAAACCGGCTCGTTCAGGGTCGTCAACGCCTGAAGCGGGGTATTCGAGCGGGTGCGCCGCACGCACGAGGCGTCGCCGTTCGGCGCATCGAAGGCCTGAAGCATCGGATACGGCACCGAACGATAACGGAACGTGTAGATCGCCCGGCGATACCGATCGGCCCCTTTCGCCTCGTTCCAGACCTTCGGACCGTAGCTGGCCGGCGGCTGGAACAGGAAGTCCGGCGCGGGCGGAAACACGCTGGCTCCGCCGACTTCCGGATCGAGCAAGCCACTGGCGGCCAGGGCGATATCGCGCACCAACTCGGCGTCCACGCGGAATCGAGGGCCACGCGCCAGTAAACGATTATACGGGTCCCGGTTGTGGAGCTCGGGCGTCACATACGACGACTGACGATACGTCGAAGACGTCACGATGAGCCGGTGCAGCTCCTTCAAACTCCAGCCGTGGTCCATGAACTCGACCGCCAGCCAGTCGAGCAGCTCGGGATGGGACGGAGCCTCGCACTGCGAACCCAGGTCCTCGCTCGTGGCGACGATGCCCGTGCCGAAGTACGCCTGCCAGACCCGGTTCACCAGCGAACGGGCCGTCGTCGGCGAGTCGCGGTCCGCGATCCAACGGGCGAACGTCAGCCGGGTCGGGGGCGCGTCCGACGGCAACGGGTGGAGGAACGCCGGTACGCCCGGCTCGACGACCTTGCCCGGTTTGAGAAAGTTTCCTCGCTCCAGCATGTGGGTCTCACGAGGAACGTCGCGAGCGCGGAGGACCAGTTGCGCCGAACCTTCCGGATGCTGCCGCCAGAGGTTCTCGATCTGCTCGTTCGCTTCCTTCCACTCGTCGACCGTCGTTCGCCACACGTGGAAAATGGCCTCGACTTGCTCAGGCGTCCGCTGATCGCGAGGGATCGCCAGGATTTCCCGGACCTTTCGGGGAACCGGGTCCGCCTCGGCCCCGGGGGTGGTGGTGATCGAGAGGCGGAACCGGCCCAGGTTGTGCGACTGGTTGTCGTCGCTATTCCAGCCGCCGTGGTTCTGCTTGAGGTAGAACGTGAGGATCGTGCCACCCGGATCACCGACCGGCGACTCAGGTGTGAAAACCGCCTGTCGAGGCTCGTTGCGACGGCCAGGGCCGGCATCGGTACCCCAGGCCGTCTCGTCCTTGCCATCGATGGCGAACTCGATCGGTCCCGTCACGCGACGCGTCGTGCTCCGGTCGTCGAAGATCGCATCGAGCGGTGTTTCGGGTGGGTTGAAGTCGGCCGTCGCGCGGACGAATTGGACCTTCTCCACGCAATCCGGATCATCCACCGAGCCCGCTTCGACCTCGAACTCGGTCAACGCCGCCGTGCCCTTGAGCGAACGCCCCGGTCCGCCCAGCGGCAGGTTGGGATCGTTCAACAGCTCGAGTCGGAAGCCGGTGATGTTCTGCACGTCGGTGCGCAACGTCATCTTCACGCGATGCTTGGTCGGGGCGTACCCTTGTGCCAGGAAGGAGCCATCGTCCATCGGCAGGTATTTCTGCCCTCCAGTCGAGATGTCATCCACGGCCGGTTGCACGACGATCCACTCGGGCTGGTTCGAGGTCACCAACGCTTCCCACTCGGCCATGCGGTCGGCCCAGTCGGGCGTCCGCTCGCGAAGGCCAGCCTCGATCTCGCGAATCCGGCGGACGAGCTCGTCCCGCTGGCGCTGCTCCTCGGGCGTATAAACGGCGATGTTCGCTTCATGCGTATTGTTCAAGAATGCGAACATCCGATAATACTCTTCTTGCGTGAGCGGGTCGTACTTGTGGCTGTGGCACTGGGCGCACTGGATCGTCAGGCCGAGCATGCTCTTGCCGATGGCGTCCATGCGGTCGTACATCGCCTCCATTCGGAACTGCTCGGGATCGACACCGCCTTCCTCGTTGATCATCGAGTTGCGCAGGAATCCCGTCGCCACGATCTGGTCCTGCGAGGCGT
>CAZRGV010000033.1:37918-38599 GCA_964599655.1 uncultured Isosphaeraceae bacterium
GCCGTCAGAGTCGGCATAGCGGGCGGCGTCGAGCCAGAACCGGCCCCATCGCTCGCCGTAGTGAGGTGAGGCCAGCAGCCGCTCCACCTGCTTCTCGTAGGCGTCGGGGCGGGTGTCGGCGAGGAAGGCGTCGACCTCTTCGATCGTCGGCGGCAGGCCGATCAGGTCGAGGCTGAGCCGTCGAAGCAACGTGATCCGGTCGGCCTCGGGTGAGGGAGCGAGCTTCTCGCGCTCGAGCCTTGCGAGGATGAACGCATCGATCGGGTTCCGAACCCAGGATGGCGATTCGACTCTGGGCGTTTCGGGCCGTTTCGGGGGATTGAACGCCCAGTGACCCGACCATTCGCCCCCTTGCTCGACCCATCGTCGAATCAATTTCACCTGATCGGATGTCAGCGACTTGCCCGACTTTGGCGGAGGCATCCGCAGGGTTTCATCCTCGACCTCCACGCGGAAGACCAGCTCGCTGGCCTCCGGGTCGCCGGGCACGAGCACGGCGTGGCCGTCACGGTCCCGGAGGGCGTCGTCCTTCCGATCTAGCCGCAGGTCGGCCTTTCTCGCCATCGGGTCGGGACCGTGGCAGGAAAAGCAGTTGTCCGAGAGGATCGGCCGGATGTCTCGGCTGTAGTCGATCCGGGCGGTCGGATCGGACGCCAGGGCCGCGCTCGAGACCGCGGCGAG
>CAZRGV010000033.1:38651-38914 GCA_964599655.1 uncultured Isosphaeraceae bacterium
TTCGCTTGGTGGTAGCTTTCGACCCATCGATTCGACTCCCCTTCCCGTCTTCCGAGACGCAACGCCCCCAACGTCAGGCGAGGATTTCCTTCAGCAACCGGGCATCCCCTTCCGGACCGATGAGCCGCTGCTCCAGCCCTTGATAGGGGAACCGGAACGTCCAGGCATCGAGCCCCAGGAGGTGCAGAATGGTCGCCTGAAGGTCGTGAATGCCCACTGGGTTCTCGGTGATGGTGTAGCCGAGCTCGTCGGTCGCCCCGAGG
>CAZRGV010000033.1:38954-50803 GCA_964599655.1 uncultured Isosphaeraceae bacterium
AAGCAGTGCGGGTGGTGGTCCCGCCCGAGGAACTTTGAGCCGCCCCGGGCCTCGTTCATCGACGTCCGGCCGAACTCGCCGCCCCAGATCACGAGCGTTTCGTCGAGCAGGCCGCGGGCCTTGAGGTCCTTGAGCAAGGCCGCGATCGGTTGGTCGATATCCTTGCACTTCTTCGGCAAATGCTCCACGATGTCGTCGCCGGCGCCGGTGCCGTGGCAGTCCCAGCCCCAGTCGAAAAGCTGCACGTAGCGCACGCCACGCTCGACCAGCCGGCGAGCCAGCAGGCAGTTGTTCGCGAACGAGCCCTTGCCTGGCTCGGAACGTGTTCGGGTTCGCGGCCCACGTCCATGACCTCGGGCACCGCCATTTGCATTCGGAAGGCCAGCTCGTACTGGCTGATCCGCGTCAACGTCTCGGGATCGCCGAACTGCTCGAGCTCGAACTCGTTGAGCCGGCGAAGGGCGTCAAGACTGCGGCGCCTGGCGTCGCGATCCATCCCCTTGGGGTTGCTCACATAAAGAATCGGGTCGCCGGTCGTCCGGCACTGGACCCCTTGATACACGGTCGGCAGGAAGCCCGTGCTCCAGAGGGCCTTGCCGCCGGTCGGGTCGGTGCCGCCGCTGATCAGGACGACGAAACCGGGCAGATCCTCGCTCTCCGAGCCGAGTCCGTAGGTGATCCACGAGCCCATCGCGGCTCCGCCGTTGCGAGGCGAGCCCGTGAAGAGGAACAGCTCGGCGGGAGCGTGGTTAAACTGGTCAGTGTTCATCGATCGGATGATCGCGACGTCGTCCACCATCTCGCCGAACCGGGGCAAGAGCTCGCTGACCCACGCGCCACTCTGGCCTTTCCGTTCGAACTTGTAAGGCGTGCCCAGCAGCTTCGGATGCCCCTTGATGAACGCGAACCGCTGGTTCTTGAGCAGCTCGTCGGGACAGGGCTGCATGTGATGCTTGACCAGCTCGGGCTTGTAGTCGAACAGGTCTTGCTGAGGTGGGCCTCCCGACATATGAAGGTAAATGACGTTCCTGGCCTTGGGCGCGAAGTGGGGCGGCCGGGGAGCCATCGGGTTGTCGGAGGAACCGGGGGCCGGACCCGCCGCGCGGCTCTCATGTCCGAGCAACGACGCCAGGGCGATGGCACCCAGCCCCGTCTGGGAGTTCCTCAGGAATTGTCGCCGGGTCAGCGCCCGGGCTCGTTGCAAGTACGGGTCCATGAGGTTCACCCCTTGGTCAAGACGCCATCGAGGTTCAGCAAGACGTTGGCGACGGTCGTCCAGGCCGCCATCTCGGCCGGGTCCATGCCTTCGGGCAACGGGCCAAGCGGCTCGGTGGCCAGCGCGAGGGCCTTCTGAGCATCGGACTGGTAGCGAGCGCGTTCGGATTCGAACAGGCCGGTCAGGACCTCGACCTGCCTCGATGAGGGTGGGCGGCCGAGGCTGAGGAGCAGCCCGTAACGCACCCGGTCTTCCACGCTTGCTCCCCCTTCGCGGACGATCCGGCGGGCCAGGGCCTGCGCCGCCTCGACGAAGACCGGGTCGTTCAGGGTCACGAAGGCTTGAAGCGGCGTGTTCGTTCGGGTTCGCTTGACCGTGCAGATCTCGCGGCTGGGGGCGTCGAAGGCGGCCATCGACGGGTAAGGAACCGTTCGACGCCAGAATGTGTACAGACCTCGACGATAGCGATCGTCTCCCTTGCTGGTCGACCACGTGCGCTGGCCGTTGAAGGCCGCCTGCCAGAGCCCTTCGGGCTGAACCGGGAAGACCGAGGGGCCGCCGACCTTTCGGCTCAGCAGGCCGCTGATCGCCAGCGCCTGGTCGCGGACCATCTCCGCTTCGAGCCGGAAGCGAGGCCCGCGCGACAGCAGACGATTCCTCGGGTCTTTCTGGAGCCGTTCGGGCGTCACCCGAGACGACTGGCGATAGGTGGCCGAGGTCACCATCAGCCTCAGAAGCGCCTTGGTGTCCCAGCCCGACCGAACGTACTCGCGAGCGAGCCAGTCGAGCAACTCCGGATGGCTCGGCAGGTCGCCTTGCGTGCCGAAGTCTTCCTCCGTCTCGACCAGGCCGGTCCCGAAAAGCTGCGACCAGAAGCGGTTGACCGCCACGCGAGCCGTCAGAGGGTTGTCCGGAGCAACCAGCCACCGCGCCAGACCGAGCCGGTCGTTCGAGGCCCCTTCGGGCATGGGGTTGAGGAATGCGGGAACGTTGGGCTCGACCACCTCGCCGGGCGAGAGGAAGTTGCCCTTCATCAAGAGGCGCGTTTCGCGGCGGCGGTCGGGCGGCAACTCGACCATAACCGGCAGCGAAGGCACGTCTGGCTTCGACTTCTCCAGCCTGGCGATCTCGTCGCGAATCGGCTTCAAGACCGGCGCGATCGACCGGTAATGCCGTGCCAGTGTCTCCATCTGTTCCGGCGTGCGTTTCTCGGCGGGTGTGTCGAGGATGGCGAGGACCGACGGTGGCACCTCGGCCCGCCGGATCGCGGCCGGGTCATCCGTGACCGAGAGCCGGAACCGCCCGAGGTTCTTGCCCGGGTCCTTGAACCGATGCTCCAGGCGGATCGTCAAGCGGCAGGGAACCGGCAGGGAAACCGGTTCCCTGGCCACGAAGACCGCCTGATGCGGCACGGTCTGCTGCGGCTCGACCGCCCAGCCCGTGTTCGGGTCGGCCGGCTTCAGAACGTCCGCCACCGCGAAACCTTGCTGGGAGAGGTCGGCCGTGGCCGAGGCCAGGGTGACTGGCCGCTTGCCCGACGGCGAGAGGTCGCGGCTCGGGTCCGGTGGCTCGGGTAGGTCGGTTTGCCAGACCACCTTGCGAGCGTCGTCGAGAATCAGGACGCGGGCGTTGGCCAGCCGACTGCCGAGACCGCCGTCAGTCCGGTTCCAAAGGGAGATCCGGTCGATCGCCCTGGGCTCGGCCAGCGTGACCTGCCACCAGGGGTTGGACTCGACCCGGGTGTGCGTGGTCGACTTCGCCTCGGCGTAACGGCCGTCGGTGTTGCCGTCGATCGCCAGGTTGGGCGGGCCGTCGAAGTCGGTGCTCGACTGCTCGGCCTTGCCGGCAAGGGCGACGTTCTTCCCGCCGCTGAAGACCTGGACCTCGGCCAGCGAGAGCATCTTGCTGTTACCGGGAAGCTCAACACGAACGTACCGGCCGGTCGGTGCCTGGCCAGAGTCGTCGCTGGGCTCGGCCTGGACCGACAGGTGGGAGAGGACGAACCCGCCGTCGGGCCCTCGCCCGGAGCCCCCTTGGGGCAGCGAGGGGTCCGGGATCGCCTCGAGCCGGACGGCCGTGATCGCCTTGAGGCTCGTCAGGGCCTCAATCGTGTAGGTCTCGCCGACCGGGTTGGTCCCTTCCACCAGGATCGAGCGGTCGGTCAGCGCCTTCAGGGTCGCGCCCGACTCGGCCTTCGAGGCCAGCAGGGCGTCGAGGACCGTCCAGGCCGGCGGTTTCCGGAGCGACTCCTCCCACGTCGCCTGGGCCGCGGCGATCTCGGGCGTGGTCACGTCGAGCCTGGCCTTCAGGGCGGCAACCTGCGCGTCGATCCGCTGGATCGCCTCCTGAATCTCGGGGGTCGGGGCGGGAATGACCGGCTGCTCGTCGGGCTTGTCGGTGTCGGCGGTCTGGTTGAACAGGGCGTAGACCTGGTAGTACTCCTTCTGGGAGATCGGCTCATACTTATGGCTATGACATTTGGCGCAACCGATCGTCAGCCCCAGCCAGACTTGCCCGGTCGTGTCGACGCGGTCCTTGATGGCGGCGACGCGGAACTCCTCGTCGTCGGTGCCGCCCTCGGTGTTGGTCATCGTGTTGCGGTGGAAGGCGGTCGCGATCCGCTGCTCGAGGGTCGCGTCGGGCAGCAGGTCGCCGGCCAGTTGCTCGATGGTGAACTGGTCGAACGGCAGGTTGCGGTTGAAGGCGTCGATGACCCAGTCGCGGTAGCGCCACATGTTCGGCCGCAAGGGGTCGGAGCCGTAGCCGGCCGAGTCGGCGTAGCGGGCCAGGTCGAGCCACATCCGGGCCCATCGCTCGCCGTAGGCGGGATCGTCCAGGAAGCGCTCGACGGCCTGCTCGTAAGCGTCGGCTGAGGCATCCTTGGCGAACGACTCCAGCTCCGACGGCGAGGGCGGCAGGCCCCGAAGGTCGAGGCTGGCGCGTCGCAGCAGGGTGAAGCGATCGGCCGGCTCGCTGGGGCGTAGGCCCTCCGCTTCCAGCCGGGCGAGCACCCAGAAGTCGATGCCATTGCGAGGCCAGCTCCGGTCCCGGACCTCCGGCAACGGCCGGTCCTTCGGCGGCTCGTAGGCCCAGTGGTTCGCATAGGCCGCCCCTTGCGCGATCCATCGACGAATGCGTTCTATCTCATCCGGACGGAGCCGGCCGCCGGCCTTCTTCGGCGGCATTCGGACGGTCTCGTCCTCCTCGGTGATCCGGAAGATCAGCTCGCTCGACTCCGGGTCGCCGGGGACAATCGCCCGGGCGCCGTCTTCCAGCTCCGCGAGTGCCGAGTCCCGCTGGTCGAGCCGGAGCTTCGCCGCCCGATGCTCCTCGTCCCGACCGTGGCAGGCGAAGCAGTTCCTCGACAGGATCGGCCGGATGTCCCGGTTGAAGTCGACCTCAGGCTCCGGTCCCACGCCCGCCTTCGCCTGGTGGGAGATCCCCAGCCCCAACGCCAGACATGCCGTGGCCATCCATCGAATAAACGATATGTGTATAATCACAACGCATCTCATGGATCGCTCTCCCGTCGGCTTGCCCTGGCGGTCGCTCGCACCTCGATCGCCAGGGGGACAGGGCGGGTTGGTCCGTCGTCCAGGCGCGTCGGGACGAGGAAGGTCAGGCTGTCCCGGGACCACCTGGAGAGGTTGGCAGGTTCTGCGGGAATCCAGCTTAACAGGTTCTCACGGTCGATGCGACAGAATCAAGTTCTTCGATTGCCGCAATGCCACGCGATGGAGTGTCTGTGGACGTATCCTCCGTTCAGGCCAGAAGGGCCGCCTCGATGACCAGACCGGGGCCGAATGCCAGGGCGACGCAGGGGCGAGGCGCGTTTCGGCGACGGAGCCGGTCGAGGATGAAAAGGACGGTGGGTGACGACATGTTCCCGAACGAGGCGAGCACCTCGCGAGAGTCCTCGGTGGCCGATTGGTCGAGCCCGATCGCCTCCTCGACGGCATCGATGATGCGGGGGCCGCCGGGGTGCACTGCCCACGACCCGATCGCGTCGAGGCTCAGGCCGAAACGTTCGAGCCAGCCTTCGAGCCAGGGGCGAAGCTCGGCCGCGATGAGGCCGGCCACTCGGGGCGAGAGCGTCATCACGAAGCCGTGGTCGCCGATGCGCCAGCTCATGGCGTCGGCCGAGTCAGGCAACAGGCACGACCCGCTCCCCACGACCCGCCAGGCCGTCGAGTCGGTTGCCGGACTCGTCTGGTGCGCGCCGACGATCGCCGCGGCGCCATCGGCGAAGAGCGCGTTGGCCACGCTTCGATCGGATTCGACGTCGTAACGGAAGTGCAGGCTGCAAAGCTCGGCCGCGCAGAGCAGGACCCGCGACGAGGGATCGCTCTCGGCGAAGGCGCGAGCCACTCGCAGGCCATTGAGCGCGCCGTGACATCCCATGAAGCCGATGTGGGTACGTTCCACGCCCGGCGGCAATCCCAGCGACGGAATCAGGGAAAGGTCGAGTCCAGGCGCCGAGAACCCGGTACAGGAGACGGTCACAAGGTGGGTGATCGAACCGGGTTCGAGGCCGGACGCCACGATCGCCTGTTGAGCGGCCTGGAGGGCCAGGGGCCCGATCTCCTGCTCGAAGCGCCGCATCCGCCATCGCGTGGAAGGACCGCGGGCCGATTCCCGGGCGGCGTCGAGGGCCTCGGGTTCCAGGACCACGAGATGCCGCTCGCGAATTCCGGTTCGACGGTACAGGGCGGCACGCCGCCGGGTCTCGGCCGGGTCGTGACCCGACCAGAGGCTGGTCAGCTCGGCGGCGCGCTCTTGCGTCACCGAACGAGAAGGCACGGCCGTGCCGAGCCCGTGAATGGAGAAACCCATCGGTCGATCCGCGTCCCGAGGCGCTGGAATCCGCGAGCACGTCAAGGCGGGGGGCGGAGTGGTGTGGGGCCAACGGCTCACGATCAGGGTTCTGGACCGCGAACAGCTTACCAGATTGGAAGAGGTCGCGCGGACATTCGAACTTTTCCGGCGTTGACGATGGCGCGGAAATCCGAGGTCCAAGTCCGCTCTCGCCGATTCGAAGAGTACGCCAAACGAACCCGCCGGCTGACCTGACCGGAGGAAGGGCCCCGATGGGCCCTCGACGGCTCGCCATCGCGGTCCCGATGGGTCCGGTGCGCGGTTGGTGCGCGTTTTTCGCCAACAACTGATCGTTGTAAGTCTTGGTTCGATGGAATGTTCCGACAACATCGGGGAGTTCGTTCGGCGCGCCGGACGGGGACCGGAACCACGGGCGATCCTCGTCGAACGTGGACCCAACTCCGTCGAGTTCGTTCGCGCCCGAGTCGTCGGGCACGCCCAGGCCCCCCCGAGCGTTCGGAAACGCCGTCGAACCGAGGCTGGTGCGCGGCTGGTGCGCGTTTTTCTCGTCGAGTTGATCGCCATAAACCTTGATGGAAACTCGACTTGCGACATCGAACGGGAGTTCGTTCGGCGCGCGGGGCGCGGTCGTGGCATCTCGGGAACGTCGGGAACGGACGACGCGTCCGGTCGCATGCGGGAACCGGTTCGGGAGTTCGTTTGCGCCCGTGGACGGCGGTGGAACGCTCGGAACCTCAGAGCGGATCGAAACCGCCGGAGACGCGAACCAGCCCGGCAACGGGGCGGTTCGGGAATCGCTCGGAAACACGGTCGGAACCAGAGCGGTGCGCGTCTGGTGCGCGGTTTCGTCGAATCGTGAATTGTCGGAAGTGACGGAAAAATCAACGTTTGCATCGACTGGGGGGAGTTCGTTCGGCGCGCGGAGCGCGAGGACTCGCGGAAGAGCCTGGAGGGAGCCGGAGCGTTCGGAGAATCGCGGATGCCGAACGCCGACCCAGGCGCGCGGAGCGCCCGACGACGGCCGACACACGACCGACCAAGAAGAGTCGGGAGGGAAAACCGTTCGCGGACAATCCATGGTTGCTTGGTATTCATAGGATGCGTTCGCGGCTCGACGTCAGGCCACTCCGATTCGGTCCGGGCTTTCGCTTTCGGCTTGAAGGGACGAGTCGGCGGACAACGTCGCCTCTAAGAGAGATCATCGTTGGAAAGGGCCCGAGGTATCGGGTTGAGTTGGTTTTTTTTCGATCGGCCGGGCGTCGAGGAAAACCGGTAGGATTCCCCGGTTTGATTCCCCCGATCCAATCCGACCGCCGCAAGAACTTCGCCCGGGCAACGGATTCTCATTCCGCTGGTGGCAAAGTCGGAACCGCCAGCCCTACAAGGGGTTTGCGCGATACGCCCGAACCGCTTGCCCCACATTTGCCCCACGACACAAGTCCGATGCCCCCCGACCTGACCGCACTCGTGAACGCCTGGCCGACGCTGCCCGAACCGATCAAGTCCGCCATCCGGGCGTTGCTGGTGACCGTCACGGGTCCTTCTTAACGATTTATTCGTTTACACGGCACGGGGACCCGCCAATGTCATATACTGTATTTCTTTTTTTTTCACTTTTTTCCACACCGACGCCCCCACACCCGCCGCACGGGCGGGTATATTAGGCTTTGGATGAGGGCCGGCTGATCACCGGTCGCAGGCCGAAGCCGGCGCGTCGGGATTCCCTAGCCCCCGACCACCGGCCAGGCCCACCGAGCTAGGGAAAAACCGATGGACCGAGATGGGGATTGACCGCGCCGACCGCACGTTGATTGACCGCGCGCTGGCCGAGCTGGAATCCTTCGGGTTCCAAATTCGCCTTACGAAGCCCCACAAACCCCGCCAGGCCGCTGATGGCCGGGAGGCGGGACGATGAGCCATTCCCAAGCCATCGAGGCCCCCACGAGGCCCGAGAGCCGCCCCGCGCTGGCCGCCGCCGGTATCGAGCCGCTGCTGTCGCTCGATGACCTGGCCGCCGCCCTGTCGTGTTCCCGCCGCGCGGTGGAACGGTTGCGATCCGCCGGCAAGCTACCCGCGCCCGACCTGAAAATCGGTCGCTGCCCCCGCTGGAAGCCCGAGACGCTGCGCCGTTGGATCGACTCGCAGGCCCGGAAGGGGGTGGCCCGATGAGCACTCACGACCCCACAACCGTCCTGATTGCCCGGCTCAATGCCTTTGGTTCCGACCCCCGCCCGACCGGGCCGGATTCCTGGGAAAGCCGCTGCCCCGCCCATCAGGGAACCCGCCGCAACCTGTCGATCAAGCGCGGGGACGACGGACGGGCGCTGCTCCATTGCCACGCCCACGGATGTTCTCTTCAAGACATCCTGGGAAAACTCGAGATGGCCGAGGCGGACCTATTCCCGCCCCGCGACGGCCACCCCACCTACAGGCCCCACGGCAACGGGAAAGCCCCGCCCAAGGCCAAGAGCAAGCCGCCCGCCCGTCCGACCCCCGAGGCCGCCATCGAGGCGACCGCCCGCAAGCTGGGCAAGCCCACGGCCCATTGGACCTATCAGGAGGCCGATGGAAGCGAAGTGGCGCGGGTTTATCGCTTCGATCCCTCGGGGGAGCGGAAGGAATACCGGCCGGTCCATCGGACCCCCGACGGCTGGCGGATTGGAGATCCCGACGGCCCTTGGCCGTTATACCGGCTGCCCGAGCTGGCCGGCGCCGGCCCGGTCTATCTGACCGAAGGGGAGAAAGCGGCGGACCTGGCCGCCGGTCTGGGGTTGATCGCCACAACGTCGGCCCACGGTGCCAAGGCGGCCCACAAGTCCGATTGGACGCCGCTGGCCGGGCGCGAAGTCGTCATCCTGCCCGATCACGACTCCGAAGGGGAAAGCTACGCCCGCGCCGTCGTGGCGGAACTGGCGAAGCTGGAACCGTCGCCCACCGTGCGCATCGTCCGCCTGGCGAACCTGTGGCGGACCTCAGAGCCGATCCCCGAGGGCGGAGACATCGAGGAATGGCTAGCCGATGGCGTTCCCGACACCTGGGAACCCGAGGCGTGCCGGGCGGAGCTGGAACGGGTGGCCGCCGCGACCCCGCCGGCTGACCTGTCCGACCCGCCCCCGGCGGAGCCGGACCGGCCACGCTGCAAGCTGACGCGAGCGGCCGACATCCAGGTTCGGCCGGTCGAATGGCTCTGGGATGGCCGCATCCCGCTGGGGATGCTGACCTTGTTCGCGGGCGACCCGAAGCTAGGCAAGTCGTTTGTGACGACCGCCCTGGCCGCCAACGTCTCGCGTGGCGCCCCGAACCCTGGCGATGACCGATCACCGGCCGGTCCCGGATCGGTGGTGCTGATGTCGGCCGAAGATGAGCCGGCCCGCACGATCGTTCCGCGCCTGAAGGCCGCCGGCGCCGACCTATCACGGGTTTATATCCTAGAATCGGTCTATCTGTCTGATGGGACCGAAGCCCTGCCCAGTCTGAGAACCGACATCGAGGCCATCGAGCAAGCCATCACGAGCGCCGATGATTGTCGGCTTGTCGTGATCGACCCGGTGTCCGCCTACCTCGGGGGGACCGACGATCACCGGAACGGGGAGCTGCGCGGCGTGCTGTCGCCCTTGAAGGCGTTGGCGGAGCGCCACGGCATCGCCGTCGTACTGGTCACACACTTGAACAAGGCATCCGGGACGAATCCGAGATATCGCGTCACCGGCTCGATCGCCTATGTCGGGGCGTGCCGGGCGAATTTTCTGTTCGCGCGTGACAAGGATGATCCGACCGGCCGCCGGGTCTTCATGCTGGCGAATGGCTGCAACCTGGCGCCCGACCCGCCCACGCTGGCCTACCGCATCGAGGATCGAGGCGACGGCCCGGCGGTCGAATGGGAGGCCGAAGCCGTCGCTATCACGGTTGAAGCTGCCTTGCAACCAGCCGACCCCGTTGGTGACGAGCGACGGGCGGAGCAAGCCGCCTGCAAAGACTGGTTGCGTGAAACGCTGGGGTCCGGCCGGATGTTGCAAACGGAAGTCGCAAGGGCCGGTAAGGATGCCGGATTCAGCCACGATCAACTCAACCGAGCGAAACGCAAAATCGGCGCAGTCACGCGCCGGGAGGGTTTCGGCAGTGGCGCCCGCTGCTATTGGGAACTGCCCGAGACCCCGGCCGGCTCTCCATAGATGGCGCGCATCCCCATAGATGGCGCTCCAAATGGTGCGCCATCTATGCAATCTATGGGACCGGCGCGCCATCTATGGGCCGGGTGGACCGAACATACCCGAGATACGACCTTGCGCATTGTGCCGATGGCAGGGGATAATCCGTCCAAGCCGATTCGATCACCTGTAGGGGGGTTGACAGATGGCCGACTTTCGCAAGCGTGGAAAGAACTGGTATTACCGATTCATGGATGCGAACGGCCGCCGAGTGGAGCGTCGGGGATGCCCCGACCGGCGGGCGACCGAGGAAATGGCCCGGCAGGCGGAGACGGAAGCCGCCAAGGTCCGGGCCGGTCTGATCGACCCCAAGGCCGACGCCTACCGCCGCCACGAGGCCCGATCCCTGGCCGATCACCTGGCCGACTTCCATGCCTACCTGACCGCCAAGGGGAACACGGCGAAGCATGCCGACCTGACCCGGACCCGCGCCGCCCGCCTCGTGGCCCTGGCCCTCGGGGCGAAGCTGGCCGAAATCGAAGCCCCGAACGCCGCCGGGAAGGCCCGCGCCAAGGCCGCCGAATGCCTGGCCCGGCGACTGGAATCCGCCCGCCTGTCGGACCTGTCGGCCGATCGGGTTCAAGCCGCCCTGGCCGCCCTCCGAATCGAGGGGCGGTCGCTCGAAACGGTCAACGCCCACCTTCGGGCCGCCAAGGGATTCTCGCGGTGGCTGTCGCGCGTCGCCCGGCGGACTCGGGATGACGAGCTGGCCCCCCTGTCGCTGGTCAACGCCGCGACCGACCGCCGCCACGAGCGCCGGGCGCTATCCGAGGCCGAAGCGGTGGCGCTCATCCAGGCCGCCGAGCGCGGGGACGCGGCGGAAGGCATGGCCGGCCCGGATCGGGCGATGCTCTACCGCGTGGCCCTCGGGACGGGGTTCCGGGCCGGGGAGCTACGGAGTCTGACCCCCGAGGGATTCCGGCTCGATGACGACCCGCCCACGATCGTCTGTGAGGCCGCCTACGCGAAGAACCGCCGCAAGGCCGAGCAACCCATCACGGCCGCGCTGGCGGCCCTGCTACGGCCCTGGGTGGCCGCCAAGCCCGCCGGCCGCCCGGTGTTCGCCACGATGCCCCGGCTCAAGACGGCCGCCATGATGCGGGCGGACCTGGCCGCCGCCGGCATCCCCTACCGCGACGCCTCGGGCCGGGTAGCCGACTTCCATAGCTTGCGGGCGACCTACATCACGGCCATCGTCCGGGGCGGCGCCTCGGTCAAGACGGCGCAATCCCTGGCCCGCCACGCGAGCCCGGTCCTGACCATCGGCCGTTACGCCCAAGTCGCCTTGCACGACCAACGGGCGGCCCTGGATAGCCTGCCCGACCTGACCGCCCCCGGCCCCCGCCCCGAGGCCGCCCGGATGGCCGCGACGGGCACGGATGGCCAACGCATAAGGGACGACTTTGCCCCATATTTGCCCCTTCCGGTGGACGGAAACGGGCGGTTGGAGGCGGTTACGGGCGGAATCGTTGATGGGTGCGATCGTCGATCCGAGGGGCGCAAAGAGAACCCCGAGACGGGTTTAGTCGCCTCGGGGCGGTTGCAGTCGGAGAGGCGCCGCCCGGATTCGAACCGGGGAATAACGGATT
>CAZRGV010000034.1:0-262 GCA_964599655.1 uncultured Isosphaeraceae bacterium
CGCAAGCGGTTCGGGCACTTCGCCGAGCTCCGGTTCGAAGCGCAGGGAGTAAGCCTGGTCTACATTTTGAACGGGCCGAAAGACACAAAGGTACGCGTCCAGGAACAGATCTCGCCGACGGAAGACGGCTGGCGTCGCCTGGTGCGCGTCTCCGATGTGCCGGAGGGGTACCGCCCGGTCTTGGCCGAACGCGTTCCCCTCGCAACCCGAGCGGAGGATGAACTTCGCTGGACCGTCGAGAACGTGGTCGTGGCGTTGAAAT
>CAZRGV010000034.1:292-14411 GCA_964599655.1 uncultured Isosphaeraceae bacterium
GATGAGAAGGGGATCACCCTGGTCCCCATGTCAGGACCCGAGGCGGGCGTGTACGAAGCGGAGGAGCGACTCTCGGCGACCCATCGACCGTGATCAAGCCCGACGAGGCGGCCACCCCGACGGATAAGGTCGGTGCGGCCGCCTCGTTCTGGCGAAGCACTCTCGTTTGTCGGGACGCTTAGTTATCACGACGGCGGCCCGGGCCGCGGGCCGCGGCCGGGACCGAGGGGCATCTCGAACGGCTTGCCGGTCAGCTCTTTCCAGGCAGCCTTTTGATCCTCGCTCAGCAGCGCGGTCGCTTTCTCCATCGACTCGCGACGGAGCTCACCCATCTTCTTCATGGCCCCTTCACGATCGTCCTGGGCGGTCTGGAAGATCTCTCGCATCTGACCTCGCATGTCTTCCGTGATTCCGTTGATCTTCTCCTTCTGCTCGTCGCTCAGCTTCAGCTTCGACGCGACTTCGGGATCGTTGAACGCTTCGAGGCCGCTCGCCTGGAGCCGGATCTGGTGATACCGCTTCATCTGCTCATCCTTGAGGATCTCCTTGAGGGACTTGCTCGTCTCTTCGTTCATCTCCCTCATCATGGCCTGCATCTTCTCGCGGCGCTCCTCTTGGGGCACGTTTTGCAGGTCCTGGAACCGCTCTCGCATCTTGGCGCCCATGTCCTCGACCAGAGACTGAACCTTCTCGATTTGCTCATCGTTAAGGCTCAGCTCCTTCTGGACGGCGGGCATCATGAGCATGCCGGGCCCCATGCCCATGCCGCCGCCACGGAACCCCTGGGCTCTGGCCGGAGCCGTCATCAGGGCCGCCAGACCGAATGCCAACACGAGCTTGCCGATCGCCCTGGTACGCATCGCGTAATCTCCTTGCAAAGACAAAGACATGGTGCCGAACGGTGTGGAACGCATCGAATCACGCACGATCGACTCCCGCGAGCCCGGGCACGTCCGAGACGCGTGCGTGAGGGTCGACGTTCTTTGAGCTTAAAGCGACAAACCACCGAGCCTTGGGCCCGGAATCCGAAACCCGCCAGCGCGCCCTTATCGTCGAGCGCCCGGGAACGGGTGTCAAAACAATTCCTTATGATTTTTTTGCGAAATCCGTCACCCGGAGGCGACTCACACAGGGAGCCTGCCCGAGGCGAGTTCGTCTTCCCACTCGTCGAGCAGGGGCCAGTCGACGGCGCAAGTGCCGAAGTCGGCCATATGAGAATAACGCTCGAGCCGCGCGATTGTGGCGTCGAGAAGAGCGTTGTCCTTGCGAAAGATTGGTCCGTGCGAGGGGAGCAGCCACTGGGCGTCGCTATCGCGAATGCGCTTCAAGCTCTTGATAAAGTCGGGTAGATTCGAGCCGTGATGGGCGTCGATCACCCCAACGCAGCCGTCGCGGAAGATGTTGTCACCCGAGAAAAGCAGGTCACCCATACGGAAGGCGAGTTGTCCCGCAGTGTGACCGGGCGTGCTCCAAACCTCCAGCGCCTTGTCCCCCACCTCGATGACGTCCCCCTCGTCGATCGTGAGGTCAACCTTGCAAGGAGGCATGGGAATATGAATGTTCTGGGCGTCCACCCGAGCATAGGTCTGGATTTCGTCTCCGGTTTCCAGAGGCGCGACACTCTTGGGATGCGCGGCGACCTTGCACTTGAGGATCTCTCGGGCGCGGGCCAGCCCTTGCGCGTGGTCGGCGTCGGCGTGCGTCGCGAGGATCAGCTTGCAGGCTGAGAGGCTGAAGCCCATGCGACGGATCAGCTCGAGCACGTCGGTCAGCTCGTCCAGAAACCCGACGTCGATCAGTGCGTATTCCGAACCGCCGTCGATCAGGTAAATGTTCACTCCCAGGCGTCGTCGCGCCTGGACGTTCATCTCGATAACCCCAGGGAATATGTACACGCGTTCGTCAGCCATGAGGGAATACTCGTTCGAGACAGGTTTTCGAGGCCGCCGTGACGATTCCCAGAAGACGGTCCAGAATCGGCGCGCGCCCAACGTTCCAACGTGCGCGCCAGGACCGATCGAGACGGGCCAGCGCACGCGATTTTACGGACCGAGGGACGCCGGGACAACACCCGTCGGTTGCTGGAGGGCCGAACGCGACTTGACCCCGTGGAACGAACGTGCGGGGGATTCAGTCCGGTTCATCTGCCCAGCCGCCGTCGCCGATCAGCTTGACGAACCGGCACGCCATCAACGAGCGGGCCACGGGTCGGCCTTTTTGTTTGCGGATCGCGACGAGTTTCTGCCCGTCCTCGGGGCCGATCGGCGCGATGAGCAAGCCTCCCTCGGCCAGTTGTTCGAACAAGTCGGGGGGCAGGTCGGGGGCTCCGGCCGTGACGAGAATCCGTTCAAACGGGGCCTTCTCGGGCCAGCCGAGCGTGCCGTCGCCGATCCGGAAATGAACGTTGGTGATTCCAAGGCCGTCGAGCAACCCCCGGGCCCGGAGCGAGAGGATCGGCAGGCGTTCCACCGTGTCGACCTCGGCCGCGAGGCTGGCCAGAATGGCCGTCTGATAGCCGCTACCGGTGCCGATCTCGAGTACGCGCTCCGTGCCGGTCAGACCAAGTTCCTGGGTCATCGCGGCCACCATGTACGGCTGGCTGATGGTTTGGTCCAGGCCGATCGGCAAGGCGCTGTCGTCGCCGGCTCGGTGTCGCTGACGGGGCGGGACGAACCGTTCGCGGTCGAATTGGGCCATCGCCTTGAGAACCCGGCGATCAGTGATCCCCTTGGCCTGGACCTGGCGGGCGATCGCCGCGCCGGGGGGAGGTTCAGGCGGGCAAGGCATGAGAGTTCTCCTGTGCGATCTGAAAATCCTTGACTTCGAGCTGAACCTCTCGACGATGGTTCCACTCGTTGATGCTCGGCTGAAAGGCCAACGAACAGAGCGTGCCCGCGCGAAGCTCCTTGCCGCGATTGGCCATGTTCCAGGCGATGGCCTTGAGAACCACATCGCCTTGCGAGAATCGCAGTTGCAGGTGGTTCTTCCGTTCGCCGACGATCCGGGGCTCGCCGACGATCCGGACCCGCTCGGCGACCAGAACCGGCCTGGGATTGCCCACTCCGTACGGCTCCAGCTCGTCAATCGATTCCACGACCTTCGGCGTCAACTCGCCGAGTCGGACCTCGGCGTCGATGTGAAGCACCTTTCGCTTTTGCTCGGGCGTCAGCGTCTTCCGGCAATGGGCGTCGAATCGCTCGGCGAAGGCGGGGAAAAGGCTCGGCGCGAGTTTCAGGCCGGCCGCCGCCTTGTGCCCTCCGAAGGACGCCAACCCCTCGGAGCAGGCGGCCAGGGCCTCGTACAGGTCAAAGCCCGGAATCGATCGCCCCGAGCCCTGGCCGATCTCGTCGTTGAGGGCCACGATGATCGTGGGACGATGATAGACGTCGACCAGCCGGCTGGCGACGATGCCGATGACGCCGGGATGCCAGCCAGGCCGCCCCAGCACGATCGCGCCCCGATCGCCCAGACCGCCCTGGGCCTCGATCATCTGGTGAGCCTCGGCGACAATCGTTCGCTCGACCGAGTGTTCTGGCCAGTTCCAGGGCCAGCTCGGCGTCGTCGGTGGTCAGGAGTTCAACGGCCTTCATCGCGCATTCGAGACGCCCCGCGGCGTTGATCCGAGGGGCGAGGCCGAAGCCGATCGTGCCGGTGTTGAGCTTGTCCTTGCCGAGACAGCCGGTGACCTGCATCAGCGCCTTCAAGCCCACCGAGGCGTCGGCCGTGAGCCCGCGAAGCCCGTGTCGCACGAAGATCCGGTTCTCGTCTTCCAGCGGGACAACGTCGGCCACCGTCGCCAGGGCGACGAGGTTGATCGCTCGAAGCAGGAAGTCGCGAAGGTGAGGCGAAGCTTTCTTGCCGTCGCCAAAACTCTTGCAGACCTGCCAGGCGACCTTGAACGCCACCCCCGCGCCGCAGAGGTCGGGAAACGGGTAGCGACTGCCCGGCCATCGAGGATGGACGACGACGTCGGCCTCGGGCCACTCCGGTCCCGGCGTGTGGTGGTCGGTCACGAGGAACTCGAGCCCGAGTTGGCGAGCGAGTCGCGCCTCGTTCAGGGCCGAGACGCCGCAATCGACGGTCACGATCAACGATGCCTGACGCTCCAACGCCAGCGTGCGGAGCGCCTCGGCATTGACGCCGTAACCCTCATCGACGCGGTGCGGGATGTAATACTCGACGTTGTCGGCCCCTGCCAACTTCAGGCAGGCCCAGAGAATGCTGGTTCCGCAAACGCCATCGACGTCGTAATCACCGTAGATGACGATCTTTCGACGCTCGCGAACGGCCCGGACAATGCGATCGGCCGCCTCGGCGGCGCCGGGAAGTGCTTCGGGGTCGTGAAGACCGTCACGCCGCGCCTCCAGAAAGGCCCGAGCACGGGCGGGGTCGGTGACGCCCCGGTTCAGCAAGAGTTGGGCAACGAGCGGGGGCAGTCCCGCGGCACGGCTCAGGCTGTGGACCCGGTCCCGGTCGTGAGGGCGAAGGTGCCAGTGATGGGTCATCCTCGACCTCCAGGCAAGGAACGAGACGGCTGGGCCATCGTCGACTGGGCCCTACAAGAGTTTACCCGAGAATCGAACCGGCCGCACTCCCTCAATACCAACGGCGGCGTCGACCCCAAAACCAGAGGGCCACTGCCGAGCCGAGCATCACCAGGCAGCCAACCACGAAAACGAGCGTGTGGGTCGATCGAAACTGCGTCAGGACGATATTGTCACCGAAAAAGTTCATGCCAAAAAAGCCGACCACGAAATTCAAGGGAAGAAACAGGACCGTGACGATCGTCAGCGTTTTCATGACGTCGTTGGTCCGGTTCGACGTGACCGAGAGATACGTGTCGATGGCTCCGGAAACCAGGTCGCGAACGCTCTCGGTGATGTCGTGGAGCCGGACCAAGCCGTCGTAGACGTCTCGAAAGTAGACCCGATCGCGTTCTCCGACCATCGGGTAGATGTCTCGCGCCAGGCGGTTCGCGACCTCCCGCTGGGGGGCGATGATCCGATGCATGCGCGAGATCGATCGTTTGAGCTGAAAAATCTTCTGAAGCGTCCTGGACGTTGGCTGGTCGAAGACCTCGTCCTGAGCGTCATCGACCGCGGCGTCGAGGTGCTCGATCGCCGCCAGATGGTCGGAGACGCCGTGATCGAGCAACAGGTACAAAATATGGTCGGGGCGGCGACGAAGTCGGTTCTCGGCGTCGCGTTCCACCTGGTTTCGCACGCGAGAGACCACGCGCATCGGCTCGGTGCGGTAGGTCACCAGGAAGTTCCGGCCGAGGAACACGTCGAGTTCGTGGAGCCGGAGGTCGTCGGTCACGGGGTCGAAATCGATCGCGTGGAAAACGATGTAGAGGTAGCGATCCCAATCGTCGAGCTTCGGGATATTGGCCTCGCTGAGGGCATCCTCAATGGCCAGAGGGTGGAAGTCGAAGACCTCGCGGAAGAGCCTTTCGATCGCCGATCGATCATGACGGCCACCAACATCCTCGATGTCGACCCAGAGGGTTCCCTGCGGGTCGGTCAGGGCCTCCGTGATCCGCTCCACCGGCCAGTCAAGGTGAATGGTGCCGCCACCCCCTCGGAAAATGCTCCTGATGCGAGGCGACGCGCTGGTCGAGCTGCTGGTTTCGAGGGCCGTAGCCATCCAAGGGTGACTCCCGGAGCGTGAAGGGGGGTAGTTCGGCCGCCCTATGAGGGCCTCTGGTTACGGAGAAGCCGAAGCTGCTCGTCTCGGACGTTGAGTTCCAGCGCGGTGGAACCATCCACCTCGCGGCGAATCGGGGTACCGAAGTCCTGAAACAGCCGGGGAACGTCGACGTCCGGGGGCGGGTCGACCAGCCGAATTGCGTTGGATCCTCTCGCCACACGGTCGGCCTCGAAGGTGCCGTCCGGCTTGAGCCGGGCCGATCGAAGGTCTCCCACCGTTCCGTCAACGGGTAGGAACTCGATCCATCCCCCGCCGACCGGACGACCCCCTTGCGCGGTCACGCGGCCGGAAATGGAAACCGTCGGCTTCGAACGAGGACCGATCTCCTCGGCGCAGCCCGAGACCAGAATCAGCCAAACCACAAGAAGCGGCGTCAAGGGTTCTGAGGATCGAATCATTTCATCACGACAGGTCATGCGGAAACGCGGGAATCGTTCTCAATCGTTGGCCCTGGCCGCTTCCAGGCGTTCCAGGAATCCTGGCGGGAGCCAGGGCTCGAGGCCATCGATCGCGCGGGCCATGGTGGTCCAGTCAGCAAGATCGGGTCGTTCGAAGACGCGATCCGGCAATCCTGGAGCGATCAGACGGCCTCCCCGGCGGCCGAAGGCGAGGTTGGGACCAAATTCCGCGTCGAGCAAAACGATTCGGCCGCCGGATTGCCGCTCGGCGCCCAGTCGACCGATGGGGCCACCCAACAAAAGCAAGCCGCCGGCCTGTTCGAGCCCCGCCCGGTGACCGGATCGCGAGGCGGCCACGATCACGCCACCTCGTTGATGATAACCGAGACAGTCCCCCGCTTCGCCGAGAATCAGGAGTCGACCCTCTCGAAGGTCTCGACCAGCGCCGTCCGCGACGGCTCCGAGGCAAACGACCGTGAGCCCCGGAGCCTCGAGATCGGCCGCAAGCTCCGGTCCCGCGCAGCCTTCCACCTCGATCAAGGCGTTCCAAGGTCCGTTGAGGCCCGACAACAGCAAGCGCTGGCCTTCGACACCGGCCAGGCGAATCCACCGATGACCCGCGCCGAGGTTCTGGATCACCTGGGCGTTGATCTGTTGGTAGTCTCGGATCTCCGGAACCGGAAGAACTGGGCCACTCCGGTTCGACGGATCCTCGGGAAGCCAATTACGGGCGGCCACCGGCAGGGGCTTTCTTGACTTCGGGGAGCGAGACCTGGGGACCCCCCGGGTACAGCTCACCACTCTTGGGCGGATTCTGAGCGATGTAGTTCTTCAACTCCTCGACCGCGACCACGAGAGCTTGCTGTCGCTGGGGTATCTGGACCCCGGCTGATTGCGTCAACTCGATGCCTGCCTTCGCGACAACACGGATGCGTTGCTCAATCGCCCGGACGCGATCCCGCGAGCCCGAGGCACTGGGATGCGTCGAGTTATCGAGCCCTGAGCCGCGGATCTCCGGGTCGCCCGTAAAGGCCGAGAGAAGCCGCAACAGGGGATCGAGCAGCCGCTGCACCAGCCGGAGGTTCCGGGTGGGTTGTTCCTTGGGCATCGGGATCTCGGTCAGTAACGTGCCGATGTCGGCCGCGGCGCGTCCAATCTCGTAGGCGACCAGCTCGTAGTTGAAATTCTGAACCTGTGTGGGAATCACCATCATGCTCAGGGCCCAGCCGGCCCAGGCCCGGACATCGGGCTTGCTTTCTGGATCGCTCAGAAACTGAAAAGCCACCGCGGCCAGTTCAGCCTGATTGCGGAGCGGATTCTCGGTGGCCTGCCGCAACGAGCCGAGGGCCTCGAGAGCACGCCACTTCGCGGGCCAGAAGGCGTCGGGATTGTTCTCAAGAAACTCGGCCAGCGCCTGGGCGGCGGGAATCGCCTGACTGGTGGGATCGAGCAGCCGACGGCCATGTTGCGCCACGTTGGTCAAGCCAACGGCGGCCAGCAGCTTAACCATCAAGGTCTGATTCGGATCTTTCAGCTGGCTGATGAGAATCGGGACCACCTCGGGAGACCCTGTGCGGCTCAGGACGATCATGTAGAACGTCCGGGTATGCAGGTGTCCCTGAAGCAGCACGGGGGCCACATCCAATAACTTCTCGACATAGAAGCGGCGAAACGCGGCATTGGGCCCGCTCACAGGCTCCAGCAACGGGTCGACCAGAGCCTTCGCGGCGGTCTCGAGCATCTTCGCCTGCTGAGGGCGGCTCCCGGGATCGAGCATCGCCTCGATGTTCGTCCGTCGCGTCAGCTCCCCGGCAAAGTGCTTGACGTACTTGTCGACGAGGTTCCGGTCGACCGGCGCCTGACCCCTGGCCATGGCTATCACCGACCGCTGTTCGTTCACGTTGAGGAACGGAGCGTTCAGTTCCTTGAACTCGTTGCGGAGCAACTCCTCGCGTAGAGGTTCCTGCCAGAGCTCGGGCTCGGGTTTCTGGAATTTCGGTTCCGCCTCGGGCTTGGCCGCCTCAGGCTGAGCCTGGCCGCCGGCTTTCTTGGCCGCCGCTCCCTGGCCGGCGCCGGAGCTCGGGTTGGTCTGGGCGAGGGCTGGGGGGGCCGAGAGCCCGATCAGAACGACCGGAAGCCACACCCACGAGCAACCCCGTGGCCATCTCGGGGCGAGCAGTAAAACCATGATTTGGTGACCTTCCGATTCCGGTTGGCCCCCCCGAGGCTCGGGTCGGGGACCCGCCGACCGCTGGGTGGGATGTCGCGTGCAAGGAAAGAGAAACCAGAAAGACACGCCCCTCGACGCCGAGGAGTCGGCCGCGACGCGCGTCCTGAGCAGGACGATTCGACCCAGGGGCGGGACGGAGGCTTCGATGAATTCCCTGAGCCGACCGCGTCTCGAAGGTGCGAGAACCCGACTCAAACTTACCCGCCCAGGCACCTTTGTCAAGCCAACAGAAAATCGGCAACGAGCTGGAAGAGTGTTACGATCAGGCAATCTGGATCAACTGGAACTCTCGAAACGGCCGGATGCGGGGCCAGGGAACGTCGTCGAGGATCCCGTTGATACCCTTGGACGCGCGAACCGGACCGAAAGTTCCACGGATCGGAACTTGAAACCAGGACTCCGCGCGGCGGCGGAACGAAATCTCACTGGAACTGGTACCCGAGGAGGCGCTGAATCGCGATCAGGAAGAGTCGGGCGTTGGCCATCGACTGGTAACGGAACTGGAAGACCCCCTGCGAGCTGAACCACCCTTCCTTGGCGTCGGTGCGCTTGATCTTGAAGACGCCGTCGCCGATCGTGAGGCCGCCGATTTCCTGGGGCGTCCAGCGCTCGACGTTCCCCTTGCGGCTCAGGTCGACAAAGCCAGGCCCGACGGCGATCCAGTCCGACCCTCCCAGATTGAACCGGATCGAGCCGTTCGTTTCGAGCTCGCGAGACGCCTGGTCGAAGAGATAAATGCTCCAGGCGACCTCGGCCGCTTCCGCGAAGTGAAACGGATCTTTGGGCTTGGGTGGCTTTTTTTCACCATGATAGGTGCCGTTGAGCCGGAACTTCTTGCGGCCATCGGGGCCTGTCCAGGTGAAGTTGTAACTTGTTCCGGTGTAAACACCATTGGTGTAGTGGCGTGTTTGGCCCGTGCGAAGCTCGGCCGCGGAGTCGAAACGGAAGACCTCGGTCCTGGTCACGTGATCCGGTCGTCCCTGACACCGCAGGCGAGCGATCCCCTCCTTGCCAACGTAACTGACCTTGTGCGAGAAACCGGTCAGCCACCAGACCAAAGGCGCAAGCGCCAGGAAGCACAGGACTTGCAGGACCGTCTCCTGAACCCCCAGAAAATGGAGCGCCGCGGCCCCCGCCGATCCGGCGAAACCGCTCAACGCCATTCGAGAGAGCCACGGCATCGGCCGCTTGCCGGTCGGAAGTGTGCTATAGGCGGAGACAACCTCGCCAATCTCCGGAGGCGGAGGGGCGAAGAAGACGCGATCCGGCGGAAGGGGATCACCGTTATGATTCGTAACGCTGGCACTCGGGATCCAGAGTTCGTGCTGCTCCGGCTCGAGCAGAATCGGATCGTCGCTCATCGTCCCGACCTTAACAGGACCGTCGCCGAGGATGCATCGCACCCGAGATTGCGCCTCCCCGAGCCTAACACAGTCGGGGGCAAAGGTCTTCTCCTTCGGTCATGAAATTATTCCTGCCTGTGGTGCAGCCTCGGATCCGTCGCCGCGATGATGGCGCTGACGGCCTGCTGGTTGAACCCCTTGTAGCCCTCTCGTCGCTGGAGATTTTCGAGGTGGCTGCCGATGGCCCCCTCGCTCAAGAACCGCTCGTGCTGCTCCTTGTCGATCCAGCCGAGCGCCAGCAGGCGGTCGGCGCGTTGCTTCTGGACCGGCCAGCGCTCGCCTTCGGTGAATGCTTGCCTCAAGAAGGGGAAGTCGGAAAACGGCTTCATGGTCTCAATGCCGGCTTCCGCCTTGAGGCCGTCGCGAAGCGCATCGAAATCGAACTGAGCTTCCAGGTGGTGCATGCCGGCTTCCAGCATCGACTCGCCGTGCAATCCGACCCAGAGGCCGACCGTGTTCGGTCTTGGCAGGTCGGGCAAGGCCTGATGCGCGAAGTCCTGGTCGACCTCGTCGGGCGCCAGGTCGAGATCCGCGAAAATGACGATGCCTGTGGTCGGGTGTTCGAGCACCTGGGCGCCCCAACCGGCGTGCTGGCCGGCGTGGAAGTGCTCGCGGCGCTCGAAGCCGAGCCGCTCGAAGAGGCGGATCAACCAGGGAAAAAACCGCCGGGAACTGCGGAATGTGTGATGGTCGTGATTCGCCCAGCCCAGACCGAGCCGGTCTTGCCGGGCCTTCTGCACTCGCGCCGCCCGGTTGCGAGACATCCAGTACGCCCGCTCGGCCTCAAAGATGAGGTGGCAAGCCAGGTCGGTTGAGCCGCCGCAAAGTTCGATGACGCGTTCGAGCGTGCGCTCGGTGGCGTGGAATCCGGCCTCATCGTCGTCGAACCGGCGTTGCCGTCCGTGCCAGAGGTCTCGAGCCGCCAGGGCGTCGCGCGCGGCGTGCGGAGCCATACGTCCTTGACGGGCCATCTCGCCCGAGAACGGCTCAAAACCGCGATAGCCTCGACGCTCGACCACCGCCAGGCAGGTCGCCGAACCCGGAATCCGACCCACCCGGTAGGGACCAAGCGGATAGCCCTGAATCGTCAGACCAAGGTCATGCGCCCGTGAGAAGTCGGCCACCGACTCCACCTTGACGGCCACCTCGCGGACCTCCGGACCCGACCCGGGAGCCAGCGCCAGCCGCGGAAAAATGCCGCCATCGTGCTGGAAAACCGGCACGTTGACGGCGTACAGCTCGACTTCCCGGCGATAGCCCATCGTTTCGAGCTCGGCCACCAGGCCCGGCCGGTCGGAGAGCACGAGATGATCGACCCAGTCGACGAACCGGGTGCCCGTCTCGTTTTTCATCCGCCCGGCCAGCTCGGCAGCCAGGCCGTTGCCGTTCAAGGCCGACGCGACCAGGCGATCGACGAACGCCTCGGCCTCGGGATAACGCTTCCAGTCGAACGCGGACGTCGCCTTCTGAGCGGTCACGGTGGTGGTCATGAGAAGTTCTCTCGAAGGTCGCGTACCAGCCCTTTTACGACTCAGACCTGGGCCGCGCCGAGTGCCTCGCCGACAAGCTCCAGCCCGATTTCCACCTGACGACCCGTCAGGCACAAGGGCGGGCAGAATCGCACCGTGCTCGTTCCGCAGGGCAACAACAACAGCCCACGTTCGAACGCCCGGTGAATGATCCGATCGCGAAGCACCGGGTCGGGACCATCGTCGGACCCGATCTCCATGCCAACCATCAGGCCGAGTCCCCGGACCTCGCGAATGCAAGGAAACCCGCCAGCCAGCGCTCGGAGACCCTCGCGAAGCTGGGCGCCTCGTCGCTCGGCATTGGCCCGATACTTTGTCTCAACCAGTTGCAACGTGGCCAGCGACGCCGCGCACGCGACCGGATTCCCACCGAACGTCGATGCGTGGCTTCCGGGCGGCCAGTCCATCACGTCGGCCCTGGCCACGATCGCCCCCAGCGGCAGACCGTTCGCGATCCCTTTCGCCAGGCAAACAATGTCGCCGGCCACGCCCCAGTGCTCCGACGCGAACATCCGACCGGTCCGGCCGATGCCCGTCTGGATCTCATCCAGAACCAGCAAGATCCCGTGCTCGTCGCAGAGCGCCCGCAACCCCGGCAAGAACTCGGGCGGCGGAACGAGATAGCCGCCCTCCCCCTGGATCGGCTCGACGAAGATCGCGGCCAGCTCGTCGGGCGGACAGGTGGTGCGCAGCAGGTTCCGCACGCTCTCCAGATCGCCGAAGCGCGCGTGGTGAATTTCCGACAGGAGAGGTGCGAAACCTCGACGCTGGGCCGGTTTTGAAGCCGTGAGCGAAAGTGCGCCATAGGTCCGTCCATGGAACGCGCTGAAGAACGCCATGACGCGCGGCCGTCCCGAGTGGTGCCTGGAAAGCTTGAGGGCCGCTTCAATCGCCTCCGCGCCGCTGTTGGTGAAGAAGACCCGCTTCGCGTCGGGACCCGGTGCCAGACTCGCCAGTTTTTCCGCCAGCCGAACCTGCGGCGTGTAGTAGCAGTCGGTCCCCGACATGTGAACGCGGCGACCCGCTTGCCGCCGAATCGCCGCCGTCACTTTCGGATGACAGTGACCCACTGCCGTCACCGCGATCCCCGCCGTGAAGTCCAGAAAGAGGTTGCCGTCCAGATCTTCCACCATCGCCCCTTTCGCGCGGCGAACCACCAGCGGATACATGCGCGTGTACGAGGGCGACATCACGCGTGCATCACGCTCCAACCAACGCGCCGCGTTCGGGCCGGGTAAGGGACCCTTCACGCAAGGTTCGGCACGGTGGAGAGCAATCATGGAAGCCTCCCCTCCTCGGGGCGCCCGCCACTCCAGGCGAGCGTAGGGACTGGACCGACACTCGTTATCGTCGCGAGGGTGCCTCCCGAATCGAGAACGCGGGAGACGCTTCGGGTTCCCGAAAAGACCGGTGATCCCGTAAATTCTAGAACCAATGCGATTCGGGTCAATTCGAGATGCCGCGCCCGGGCCACAGGCTCGAAGGCTTTCCTGAACCATGACGCTTTCCCCGACCGACGTGCGCGAGCCGGCCAACACCAAGGTTCCCCCAGTCTCCGAGTCGCGACCTCCGAGACATCCCGAACGCCCCCTGGCGATCTGGGAAACGGCCGAATTCCTCACCTCGGCGGCCTCGGGGCTCATGCTCCTGACCGGTTGGATCCTCGTTCGGTTCGTGGGGGCCGCCGAGGGGGTGGGAACCACCTTCTTCACCCTGGCGATCGCTTCAGGCGGCTACTTCTTCGGCCGCAGGGCCCTCACCGAGCTAATCGTCGATGGCCGCCTCGGCACCTACTTCCTCATGAGCCTCGGCGCGATCGCCGCCATGCTCATCGGCCACGCCGACGAGGGGGCCATGCTCGTCTTCCTCACGTCTATCTCCGAGGCCGCCCAGAACTACACCGAGGAGAAGACCCGTTCCTCGATCAAGGCCCTGATGCGGCTCGCTCCACGGCGGGCCCTGGTGCGACGAGACGGCCGCGAAGTCGAGATCGACGTCGAGGAGCTGGCCGTCGGCGACCTCTTCGTCGTCCGGCCTGGGGAAGCCATCGCGACCGACGGCCAGGTCGTGGCCGGCGAGTCGGGTGTGAACCAGGCCCCCGTCACCGGCGAGAGCCTTCTCGTCCCCAAGCGGCCGGGTGATCCCGTCTTCGCCGCCTCCATCAACGCCGACGCCGCCCTGGAAGTCCGCGCCACCAAGACCTTCCGCGACAACACCCTCGCCCGCATTATCCAAATGGTTGAACAGGCCAGGGAGCACAAGGGCCGTAGCCAGAGGTTCATCGAGAAATTCGGCGCCATCTACAGTCCCAGCGTCCTGGCCGTGGGAGCGCTGGTCGCGATCTTGCCCCCGGTCTTGATGGGATCCCCCTGGAGCACCTGGCTCAACCGGGCGACCGTTTTCATCGTCGCCGCCGCCCCGTGCGCGATGGTCATCTCGATTCCCGTCGCGCTGGTCGCCTCGCTCGGCACCGGAGCCCGCCAAGGCGTCCTGATCAAAGGAGGCGTTCATGTCGAGGAACTTTCAAGAATCAAGGTCGTCGCGATGGACAAAACGGGCACCTTGACTCTCGGCCGGCCCGACGTGACCGACGTCGTGCCCCTTGGCGGTAACCCTCCCCACACCGCCGAGCAGGTTCTTGCGCTGGCCTCGGCCATCGAGGGGCACAGCGAGCACCCACTGGCGGCGGCCATCCTCCGCCATGCCCGGCAAGAGGGCGTCACGCCACTCGTTGTCGGCGACTTTCGCGCCTTGCCGGGCGCCGGGGCGTCGGCCCGGTTCCAGGGCCGGACCGTCTACGCGGGCAGTCCGTCTCTGTTCCGAGACCTCCTGAGACACGATCTCGACCTC
>CAZRGV010000034.1:14421-27210 GCA_964599655.1 uncultured Isosphaeraceae bacterium
GACCAGCTTCAGGGTGAGGGAAAAACCGTCGTGGTCGTCGGCGACGAGCAAGCGCCCTGGGGCCTCGTCGCGCTTCGCGACAATCTTCGTCCCAACGCCCGATCGGCCATCGAGGCCCTTCGCGCCGTAGGCGTCAAACGCATCGTCATGCTCACCGGCGACAATGAGCGGACCGCCCGGGTCATCGCCCGCGAGGCCGGCGTCGACGACGTCTTCGCCGACTTGAAACCCGAGGACAAGGTCCGAAAGATCCAGGATCTGGCACGTCTTTACGGCGAGGTGGCCATGGTCGGCGATGGCGTGAACGACGCCCCGGCCCTCGCCGAGGCCACCGTCGGCATCGCCATGGGCGCCGCCGGCACCGACGTCGCCCTCGAAACGGCCGACGTGGCCCTCATGGCCGATGACCTAGAAAAACTCGTCTATGCGTTGCGGCTCGCCCACCGCAACCGGACGATCGTCCGCCAGAACCTGACGATGGCCACGATCGTCATCACCGGGCTCGCCCTCGGCGCCATTGCCGGCCTTTTCCCCTTGCCCGTCGCCGTTCTCGGCCACGAAATCAGCGAGTTCCTCGTGATCGGAAACGGCCTCCGGATGCTCCGGACCTGACGTTTCCAACAGATCCTCTCCGTCGCTGTCCCGTACCGCGCCGCGTCCCGCCTCAAGCCGATTCCGCGACGTGGCCATGCCCTCAAGCGAGGCGCCCCGCGTCGTCCTCGACGAAATCCGCGAGCGGCTCAACCCACTTGGGACGCTCGTTTGGCCCCTTCCCCAGGATTCCTTCGAATCCCCGGGCCCCTGGTCTCGATAGTAAAGCATGAGGGCTCCGCGCTTTCGTTTCACGCGCCCCCAGGCGACAGGCGCCTCGTCACGGATTCCGCGACACCAGCGGCAGGCATGCACCCATGACAACCATCAGTGAAAAGCGACTCGCCGCCAATCGACGCAACGCGAAACTCAGCACCGGCCCAAACACCGCTCGCGGACGCGCCCGATCGAGCCGCAACAGTACCCGTCACGGCCTCCGCGCCAGAGAAATCACCCTTTCTCGCTCCGAGCGCGCCCGGTTCCGCAAGCGTCTGGACCGCTGGGTTGACTCCACACAACCGGCCGACGAGATCGAGCTGGAACTGATCGTCCAGCTCGTCTCCGCCTCGATCGTTCTCGATCGGGTCGACGCCATCGAGCGCCAGGGTTGGGCCGATGCCGCCCGTCGCGCCGCCGAGGCGTTCGATCGCGAACATCCGGGCCCCTTGACCCCCGAACTCGAGGCCGAGCGAATCGAGTTGATGCATGCGGCCGAGCCGGAGGCTCACATTCTGAACACCCGCCTCCGCCATGGCAAGCACTGGGAACGGACCTTCCACAAGACACTCCGCGCGTTCGACCACTATCGCGCCACGAGCCCAAAACGCGCGAACGAAGCCAGGTCGATTTCACCCCAATTGCTAGATCCGATTGACGTTCCGGCCAGTCGTCCCGCGCACGAACTCGACAGCGTCGTGATGGCGGATCAGGAGGAGAACCACCCGCCACGCCCTCCCTTCACATCACGCGCAAACGAAGCCACCAATTTCTCGTCACAAAAGCCATTATCAATGGCCCTTACGACGATTCTCCCCGCGATCGAACCCGTGCGCCACGCGACCGCGATCCTCGAGCCCTCCAAGTCATCGGCACGTCTCGAAGATCGCTCAGACGAAGCCAACGATCGACCACCGCAATTACCAATTTTGTTTGAGGTTACGACAGAACCCGGCGCGCACGAAAGGGAACATCCCATCGTCGAGGGTCCAAGCCCCGAGCCCTCGTCGCCCTGCGCGAACGAAGCCAACGAAACCCCGGCGGAACCCACTGCATGTCAAGAGGTTACGCGAAATCCTTTCGCGCCGGATGACGGCCTGCGATCGCCTCATCCCACCGCTCCGGCGAAGGGTTTCGAGCGCGTCGCGGTTTTGGTAAGACGAAGCGGTGACGCCGCGCCGGATACGCCCAAGACGGTCGCCCGTTCTTGTAAGGCGAACCGAGGAGTTGATCGCAATGATTCATGCCGTCGTCGTGGGCTATGGACTGGCGGGCCGAATCTTTCATGGCCCCTTGATCCGCCGACAAACCGCAATCCGCCTCCATGGCGTCGTGGCACGCGACCCGAAGGTGCGCGACGAGGCCGTCGCAACCTATGGCGATATCCAGGCTTATGCCGACATCGACGAGGCTCTGGCCGATCCGTCCGTCGACCTGATGGTTATCGCCACGCCGCACGACTCACACGCCGATTTGACGGTGCGAGTCCTCCGCGCCGGCAAGCATTGCGTCGTCGACAAGGTGATGGCCCTCACCACCGTCGAGGCCGACCGCATGATCGCCGCGCGGGATGCCTCCGGACGGATGCTCTCGGTTTTTCACAACCGACGGTGGGACTGGGACTTCGTGACGCTTCAAGACGTGCTGGCAACGGGTCAGATCGGACGCCCCTTGCTCGTCGAAAGCTCGGTCTGCCGATACGCCGCGCCCCGGACCTGGCGAGGCCGATCGGCCGAAGCCGGCACGATCCTGCACGACTGGGGGGCGCATCTCGTCGATCAGGCCTTGATGCTCGGATTCGGACCCTGTCGCCGGCTCTCGGCCTGGCTCACGCCGGCCCCCTGGCCAGGGGTCGACAGCGGCGGTCATGGTCGGATCGCGTTGGAGTTCGACGACGTCCTGTTCCACGTCGAGGTCAGCCGCGTCTGCCGCCTCGACCGCCCTCGATGGTGGGTCGTCGCAACCGAAGGTGGACTCGTCAAATACGGCGTCGACCCGCAAGAAACGGCGCTCCGCGAAGGCAACCTCGACGCGGCGTCGGAACCCCCCGAAAACCGTGGCTGGCTTCGGACCGAACGCGATGGAAACGACGTGGACTCGCCGCTGCAAATCCTCCGGTCAAGCTGGGACGCCTACTACGAAAACATCGCCGCCCACCTCAATGGCGAGGCCCCGCTCGCCGTCACCGCCGAGGACGGCCGCGAGGTCGTGCGAGTGCTCGAAGCCGCGGTTCGCTCCGACCAGCAGCACCAGACCATCGAGGGCCCCTGGGGGCGCGCCGTGACAACCTGAAAATTCGCTGGAATCCACGGAATCGTTCGACTCCGTCGTTCTCGCGGCCGATCTTGGTTTGGGATGCGTGCCGGCTCCGCCGCCTCCCCATCGGGGCTCGAGGCTGGAGGAACCACGCTCGCATGCAAGGGATCAGGGTCGCCATCGTCGTCCTGACGATCCTTTGTCTGGGGCTCGGGTCTCGCCTGGTTCGGGGTCAATCGGCCGAACCTGGTTCCTTCGATGCGAGACACCTTCCGGCGCTACCGGCTTCCTTCAATTTGCCGCGCGCGGCAACGGAAGATCCCGCCCAGGCAAATGGGTCGGACACCGCGACGCCCGACGAGACGAACCTTGGGCTTCCGTCCGGCCTCCGCCAAGGTCTCGGGGGCGAGCCGACCAAAGGGGAGGCTGAGTCCACCCCTTCGCCCGTCTCCGGGCCCGAGCTTCTGGACAAACTTCTGGGTCGTGAAGAGGCCGCCGTCAAGATCCACGGCTGGATCGAAAACAGCTTCACGGGCAACACCAACGGCCGTCCACCCAGTGGCACAAACTTCGCCCTCTTTCCCAACCACCTGGCGAACCAGTGGATGGGCAACCAGTACTACCTGATCGTCGAGAACCCCCTGGAACTGACCGACAAGATCAACTTCGGCTTTCGCGTCGATACCCTCTTCGGCAACGACTGGACCATCACGCATTCGTACGGCCTGTTCAATAATGTCTTCACCCCAAACTCATTTCGCGGACTCGACTTTCCCCAGATTTACGGCGAGGTTCACCTGCCAGTGCTGACGAAAGGGGGCCTCGAGATCAAGGGGGGCCGGTTCTACTCGATCGCCGGCTACGAGACCGTCCCGGCGACGGGTCGCCCGTTGCTCTCCTGGCCGTACCTCATGACATTCACCCCGTTCACGTTCGTCGGCGCCATCACCTCCCTGCACCTGACCGATCGCATCAACATTTACAATGGCGCCGTGAACGGTCCCGACCGGTGGATCGACCAGAACTATCGCTGGAGCTATCTCGGCGGCCTGGGCTGGACCTCGAAGGACAGCAAGACAACGCTGGCCCTGACGCTCGTGACCGGCGGAGCCAATCAGCTTCCCCGCTTCGCGCCGGCCAACACGCCGCTCTATCCCACGGGGATGACGCCGCCACCATTTCTTGCCGGCCGACGCAACCTCAGCTACAACGCGAACGTCATGACCTACTTGGATGCGACCATGACGCGCCAGTGGAGCGATCGACTGACCGAGGTCGCCGAGGCGTTCGTGTTTTCCGAGACGAATGCGCCCGGTTTCGGTCCTGGCGGGACCAACCGGAATATTGCCTGGTACGGCGGGGCCCACTGGTTTCTCTACAACTTCACCGACAAGATGATGGGAACCTGGCGGGCCGAAATCTTCCGCGACAACAACGGCGCGGCCACTGGCGTCGCCGACACGTTCTACGAAATGACGCTGGGAATGCTCTACAAACCCAGGGAGTGGCTCTGGATTCGCCCCGAAACCCGCTACGACTGGGCCCAGTTCAAAACCCCGTTCAGCGACGGCACCCGAGGAAGCCGGTTCACCATCGGATTCGATGTGATCGTCCTGTTCTGAACCCTTGATCGCGAGCCTTGCACCAACGACCAATCCCCTGAGTTGTCCATCATGACACGACCTCCCACCCTTCGGATATTCGGCCTGCTGGTGTCGCTGCTGTCGGTCATTCCGGCCAGGGCCGCCGACATTCCGTCGCCCCCAGCGCCAGACGACTTCCGCCTGGTCTCCTGGACCGAGGTCGTTGACTATTGCCGCAAGGCCGATGAGACTTCCGACCGCGTGCTCGTTCGCGAGTTGGGCAAGACAACCGAAGGGCGTCCCTACCTCGTGGCGTTCGTCTCGAACGAGCCGACGATCCTGAACCTGGAGAAGTACCGGACGCTCCAGGCGAAGCTGGTCGATCCGAAGGTCCTGGCCACTCCCGCCGAGGGGGACAACGCGATCGCCGAGAGCAAGGTCGTCGTGCTGATCACCTGCTCGATCCACTCGACCGAAACCGCATCGACCTTCATGGCGTTGCGCCTGCTCCACGACCTCGCCAGCGGCGACGATCCCGCCACGCGAGAGATCCTCGACAAGGTGATCCTCCTGCTCGTCCCGTCGGCCAACCCCGACGGCGTCGACAAGGTCGCCGCCTGGTACGAGCGGACCAAGGGGCATCCCTGGGAAGGCTCCGGCATGCCCGAGCTCTATCACAAGTACGCCGGGCACGACACCAACCGCGACTGGTTCATGCTCAACCTCAAGGAAACCCGGCTCCTGACGCGCCTCCTCTATCGAGAGTGGTTCCCGACCATCACGTATGACGTCCATCAGATGGGTTCGCGAGGTCCTCGGCTGTTCGTTCCGCCGTTCCACGACCCAATCAACCCGAATCTCGACCCTCGAATCCACCAGGCCATCGCCATGATCGGCTCGCACATGGCCTTTGAACTGTCCCTCCGGAACAAGCGAGGCGTGGTCACCCGCGCCATGTACGACAACTGGTGGAACGGCGGCAACCGCACGACGCCCCAGCGGCACAACATGGTCGGCGTCCTGACCGAGGCCGCGAGCGTCAAGCTGGCCTCGCCCATCTTTCTGGACAAGAGCGAACTTCAAGGCGGTTCCCGAGGGTTCCCCGACCACAAGCCGTCCGTTGACTTCGTGGATCCGTGGCCGGGCGGCTGGTGGCGGTTAGCCGACATCGCCGAATATGAACGAATCTGCGCGCGATCACTGCTGACCCTGGCCGCTCGCTACAAGAACACGTTTCAGCGTAACTACTATGCGTTGGGTCGCGACGCCATGACACAAGGTCTTCGGGAACCGCCCTTCGCCTGGATCGTCCCCGGCGACCAGCGAGATCCAGGAACGGCAGCCCGGATGGTCGGCATCCTTCGAGACACCGGCATCGTCGTTCACCGCGCGAACGAACCGTTCCAGGCCGACGGCGTGACCTATCCCGCCGGAAGCTGGATCTTGCCCGCGGGACAGCCATACCGGGCGCACCTCAAGGACATGATGGAGCGCCAGGTCTATCCCGATCGGCTCAACGGCCGTGGGGAACCCGAACGGCCCTACGATGTTGCTGGCTGGACCTTACCCCTCCAGATGGGTGTTCGCGCCGTCCAGGTCGATCGTCCCTTCGCGTTGCCGGCCGAGACGCTCGAACGGATCGAGCCGCCGAAGGGGCGAATCGAGGGGTCCGAGCATCCCGACTACTACACGATCGCGAACCAATCCAACGACGACTTCCTCGTGCTCAACGCCCTGCTCCAGGCCGGGGTCGAGGTCCGGGTGTTGGTGCGTCCGACCGGCGTCGAGCGATCCTCGGAACCGCCGTTTTCGCGGGGCACCTGGATGATCCGGGCCAACGAGGCCGCGCGACAGGTGCTCGATGAGGTCTTGCCCAAGGTCTCGACCGTCGTCCATGCCCATTCGGGCGAGCCTTCCGAGATCGATGGAAGCGCACGTCAGAATCTCTTCAATATGAAGCCGCAGCGGATCGGCGTTTATCAGCCCTGGGTACCCAGCATGGACGAAGGCTGGACCCGCTTCGTGCTGGAGTCCTTCCGGTTTCCCTACCACACCTTGCACAACGCCGATATCCGTGCGGGAAACCTCCGCGATCGGCTGGACGTTCTGCTGATCCCCTCGATTTCGTCGAAAACGCTCCGCGAGGGGTACGGCCCCGAAGAGACCGAACCGACTTACGCGGGAGGACTGGGCGCGGAGGGTTCCGACGCCATCCGCGACTTCGTTCGGAGTGGTGGCACACTGGTCTGTCTGGAAGACGCCTGCCAGTTCGCGATCGACGAGCTCGACTTGCCGGTGATCAACGTTCTCAGGAATCTCCGTCCGACGGTTTTCTACGCGCCCGGCTCGATCGTTCGGCTTCGCTATCCACGAGGCGCCGAGGACCTCTTAACCCTGGGCATGCCCGCCGAGGGCTCGGCCTATTTCGCCGAGTCGCTGGCGTTCGAGCCAAAGAAAGGGGCCCTGGTGCGAGTCGCGGCCGAGTACCCTTCGTCGAACGTCCTGGAGAGCGGCTGGCTTCTCGGCGCCGAGAAGATTCAAGGCCGCGCCGCGATCCTGGAGGTTCCGGAAGGCCATGGCCGGGTCATTCTGTTCGGCATTCCGCCGCAACACCGAGGCCAGACCCACGCCACGTTCCGGCTCTTGTTCAACGCCTTGCTTCGAGGGGGGCTCGAACCGATACAATAAATGCTGCTTCAGCGGGCCAAGGGGGTGAGTTGTCGGCGGCCCGCAACGCGATCGTTCGACCGCGATGAGCCGCGAGTCTTGCTTGACGGTCCTGGGCTGTGAAGATAGGATGTTCCGGACTTTGGCCGGGGCCGGTGTTCGAGATCCTGGGACGGCCGAGCCAGTCGGAACCGGTCCACCGCGGCGAGGCGGTATTTGGGTCGTTTGTGCGCCTCGGCGCCGCGGGGAAGGGAGTCGATGCGACCTCTCGACGAGTTTGAGCAATTCCTCAAGACTGCTGAGCCTCTGGCCCCCTTGACTTGGTTCCGACTGGGTGGACCGGCGGAGTATCTGGCGCGTCCCCAGTCGGTCGAGCAACTGCGCGCCTTGCTTCGACGCTGTCGCGAGGAATCGATCCCTTGCCGCATTCTCAGTGGCGGGTCGAACGTCCTGGTCCGCGACGAAGGTGTCCCGGGCGTCGTGGTTCACATGGAGAGTCCAGCGTTCTCCGACGTGAAGATTGAGGGACACCGCGTCGAGGCGGGAGCGGCGGTCCCGCTGACGGCCTTGATCTCGCAAACCGCCCGCGCGGGGCTCGCCGGCCTCGAAGTCCTGACCGGAATTCCGGGGACCGTCGGCGGAGCCCTGAGAGGCAACGCAGGAGGCCGGCAAGGGTCGATCGGTCAGTTCGTGCGGCGGGCCACCGTCATTGATGTGGCCGATACCATTCAGACCCGAGAGCACGATGACCTGCGCTTCGGTTATCGATGGTCGAACCTGGACGACCCGGTCATCCTCTCCGGCGAGTTCGCACTCGAGCCCGAGGATCCCGAGTCGGTGGTTCGTCGGATGCGCCGAATCTGGATCGTCAAGAAAGAGAACCAGCCCTACGGCCACCAGTCGTCCGGCTGCATCTTCAAGGACCCCGCGCCCGACGTTCCGGCCCGGATGCTCATCGAACAAGCGGGCTTGAAGGGCTTACGGCACGGAGGGGCCGAGGTGTCCGACCGTCATGCCAACTTCATCGTGGCGCAGCCCGGGGCCACTGCGGCCGACGTCTTGGCCCTGATCGAGCAGATCCGCGGCCGTGTCCGGGAGCAGTTTGGTTACGAGCTCGAACTCCAAATCCAGATCTGGTAAGAAGCTCGAGCCCTCGTCTTGACTCCCTTGGTCCATCGGGGAGAATCGGTCTGAGCGGGTGCCTCGGACGGGTATGGACGCCCCCGCCCTCGCCGACGGGGGATTCTGGGCCCGTTCGACCTGATTCCGAGCCCTCTTCTCCGAATCCTGGGAGGGAGAAGTGGGTTCCCTTCGGCAAGATTGCGAACTTGGGAGGATGGAGCCGGTGACGGAGCGCCGCGACCCCTCCCGCGTCGATCCGGTGGACTCGCCCGAGGAGCCGTCCGTCGCGGGCGAACCGCCGCCTCGATCCTGGTTCGGGCACCGAACCGCGTCGCTCGTGCTGGCCGGGTCTTTGCCCATGCTGGATCGTCGCTGGGCGACACGGGTCATGATCGTTGCCGTGGCCCTGGCGGTCTTGTTGGCCGTCGGCTACCGATCCTTCCGGCTCGCGACCGCCTGGCTGCACGACCAACCGCAGCATCGCCTTCCTTTCTCGGAAATCGAGCTAGATCCGAATCCTCCGTCTTACATCAAGTTAGGGCGAGTCGGATTGCTCGAACAGGTTCGCCAGAGGGCGAATCTACCCGAGTCGCTCGCGGTCCTGGAGGTCGACCTCGGTAAGCTAGCCAGAGCCTTTGCGGTTTATTCCCCCTGGGTGGAGCAGGTTGACGGCATCCGTCGGGATTATCCCAACCGACTGGTCGTGCAGTTGACCTATCGCCGACCGGTGGCGTTTCTTCTGGAGGGAAGTCCGGAACCGATCGTCCTCGACCGCCACGGCGTGGTTCTGCCCCTGAAGGAAATCGACCCGGGGACGCTGCTCGAGTTGATCAAGATCGTGAACGTTGCCGGACCGTTCGAGCCAAGTCCCGGAAAGATGCTGGCACCGGCCGGTTCGGACACCGAGGTTAAGCTCAGAGCGGCGACCGAGCTTGCCTGGTTCTTCCAGCGGAACACTCCGGATCGATTGCCGTCGTTGTCACCGGTGCGGGTGACGCAGGTGAATCTGAAATTCGGCGAGAAGTCGCTCTACGCCCGGACCGCGGCCGGCCTTTGGGTTCTCTGGGGGGATGCCCCCGGGCACGAGCCGCCTGGCAGTCCGGGAGCCACGCGAAAATGGGAGTTCCTCCAGGATTGGGTGGCCCGGCATCCGCCACCGTATGATCCGGGAGACTACCTCGTCTTCACCCGCGAGCGAGCGTTGCTGAACTCCCGCCGCACGGTCCGGGACTGACCGACACCTCGAATCCCATCGATCCGCCCGGGATATTCGGGAACGTTCGCGTCCCGTTGCTTGTGGACGACCAGACTCGCTGCGCGCCGGAACGCGGCACGACGCTCGGCGGTCGGCTCCCATTTGATCTTTCCGCTAGACGGCCAGCGAATTCAGGGAATCTGGGATATGGCGAACCGTTTGGGGCCCCGGTGGTTGAACCAGGTCCAGCGTCTCGCGGTGACCACGCATTCGAGCCGCTTCAGTACCTTCGCGCTGTTGGCCTACCGGGTCAACGCGATGGAGCCTGTGCTGGAAAAGGAGTCGGACGCCCAGTTGAAGGAGCGATCGCGGCGGCTTCGGATGCGAGCCAGGCAAGGAGAATCGCTCAATGGCCTGCTCGTCGAGGCCTTTGCTCTGGTTCGGGAAGCGGCCAAACGCACGATCAAGCAGCGGCACTACGACGTTCAGCTCGTGGGTGGCGCGGCGATTCACTACCGCTCGATCGCCGAGATGGAAACGGGCGAAGGAAAGACCCTGGTGGCCACGCTGCCAGCCTTTCTGAACGCCCTTCCGGGCAAGGGAGTCCACGTCGTTACCGTCAACGACTACCTGGCCCAGCGCGACGCGAACTGGATGGGGGAAATCTATCGGTTCCTCGGCCTGACGGTTGGTTGCATCCAGACCGGTCAGCCCGATCCCCATCGTCGCGAAGCCTACGCCTGCGACATCACTTATGGAACCTCGAAGGAACTCGGATTCGACTTCCTGCGCGACGAGCTGAAACGCTTCCAACTGGGTGGCGACGCGCACCGCAAGTCGTTCGAGCAAGCCTTTCTGGGCCGAGGGGCAAACCCCGCCGGGGCCATGCCCGTCCAGCGCGGACACAACTTCTGCATGGTGGACGAGGCCGATAGCATTCTGATCGACGAGGCCCGAACCCCCTTGATCATCGGGGCGAACAACCAGCCAACCCAGGAAGAGGCGGCGGCCTACTACGGGGCTGACGAGCTGGCGGCCACGCTCGTCCGGGTCAAGGACTTCAAGTATGACCCGGTCGAGAAAAAGGCCGAGTTGAACGCCTCGGGTCGGCGAAAGGTGCAGGCTCGGGCCGGTCACGCCGCGTTCGCCTCGCTGACCGTCGACGGGCTGTACGAATACGTGGAACGCGCCCTGCGCGCCCAGATCGCCTACATCCGCGACCGCGACTACGTCGTTCATGACAACGAGGTGGTCATCGTCGACGAGTTCACGGGACGCATGATGCCCGGTCGTCAGTGGCAGGACGGCCTTCACCAGGCCATCCAGGCCAAGGAGCGGCTGGAAATCACCCTCGAGACGATCACTGCGGCGCGGATCACTGTGCAGGACTACTTCCTCCGTTACAAAAAGCTGGCGGGTATGACCGGTACGGCCTGGAGCGACGCGAGGGAACTGCGACGGATCTACAAGGTCCATGTCTTTCACGTGCCGACGAACCGCATGAGCCGTCGCGTCTGGGAGCCGGATCGGATCTTCTCGACCGAGGCAGAGAAGTTCCAGGCCGTGGCCGATCGGATCGTGGAACTCCACAAGAAAGGCGTACCCGTGCTGATCGGTACCCGGTCGATCGAGAAATCAGAGCGATTGAGTGCCTTGCTGCATCAGGCCAACATCGAGCATCAGGTTCTCAACGCCAAGAACCACGCCATTGAAGCCCAGATCGTGGCTCAGGCCGGACAGCCCGGCAAGGTGACCGTCGCGACCAACATGGCGGGTCGCGGGACCGACATCAAGATCTCGGCCGACGTCGCCACGATGGGTGGATTGCATGTGATCGGAACCGAACGTCACGAGTCGTTGCGGATCGATCGCCAACTTGTCGGGCGTTGTGCCCGGCAGGGAGATCCCGGCCACGCTCAGTTCTTCGTTTCGCTCGAGGACGAGATCATCGAGGCGTTCGGCGAGAAGCCGGCGGCCAGACTTCGCGCCCGACACAAGAACCGTGGCGAATTGACCAGCCCCGCCTGGCGACGGCTCGTCTTCCGCGCACAAGCCAAGAAGGAACGCCAGCACCGCCGTGATCGCAAACTCTTGATGCAGTATGAGAAGCAGCGCGCCGAGATGCGCAAGAACATGGGGCTCAACCCGGTTCTGGGCTGAGATCGACCGGGCGATGGTGTCGGCCTGATCCATCGCCACGGGCGACTTCCCTAGACACGGCCCTGAATTCCTTCGTTGTCAACGTCGATTGTCCGCGTCGCTGGCGACACCCCACGTTGTGAGCGGTTTTAGTGCGAATCTCGTGGCTGACAGATTTGGCACGCTCTCCAGCCTTCGGGGAGGCTGTCGCGATCGCGATACGCGACACACTGGTTTGGGTCGATTCCTCGAAGCGTGGGACAGACCGCGCGGTGCACGATCAAGGAGCCTTGCCGGCTGACCAGAGGCGATGGCCCTTGAGCCCTTCTCGCGGGAACCACGCGGAGTCGAGGTGGCTCCACAAAAAACGTTGCGTCAGCAGGTTTTACGACGGATGATGCGGAGGCATTCGGTTCTAGCTTCGGTTCCCGGGTCACCAGGATGACGGCCGAGGCGATCAGGGCCAAATTGACCAGCGTGAGGAGCCTCAGTTGCCGAAGGAGCGAGCGACGGGGTCTTTGGAGCCAACGATCCAGGTCGCGGGCTAGGGCACGAGCGTCGGCGTAACGATCCTTCGGATTGACCGCCAGGGCCTTGCGGCAGATTCGATCGAGCGCTCGGGGCACAGCCCGGTTGAACGATCGAGGGGGCGGTGGAGGGCTGGTGGACTCGGCCCGCCATGCGGGGGCACTGCTCGGAACGTCGAATGGCCGTCGGCCGCAGAGCAACTCGTACAGGACCACGCCGAGACTGTAGATATCGCTTCGGGCATCGGCCTCATGGCTTCGTCCGGCGGCCTGCTCGGGACTCATGTACGCCGGGGTGCCCAGGATGGCGCCTTCCTGGGTCAGCGTCGGGTCAAGGTCGACGCGTCGGGCCAGCCCGAAGTCGGTCAGTCGGGGCCGTTCGGTTTCGTCGATGATGATATTGGCGGGTTTCAGATCACGATGAAAAACGCCTCGGCGGTGGGCGTGATCGAGGGCGTTGGCAAGCTGAAGGGCGATCCGGGCCGCCGACTCA
>CAZRGV010000034.1:27220-42624 GCA_964599655.1 uncultured Isosphaeraceae bacterium
GGTTGAGAGTCCGATCTTCGCGGAAACGAAGGAGCGTTTTGCCCGGGATGAACTGATAGGCGATCCAGCACCGTCGGTCATCGCGACCGGCATCGTGGAGGGCAACGATGCTGGGATGATCGAGTTGAGCGGCGGCTCTCGCCTCTCGAAAGAACCGTTCCATGACCCTGGAGGAGGGCTGAAGATCCCGGAGCACCTTGAGAGCCACGTCGCGGTCGAGTCGCGGGTCATAGGCTCGATAGACCTGGCCGAAACCGCCACCTCCTAGCAACTCGCGAATCTGGAATCGGCCGATCGCCTCCGGCGCCTTGCGAGCGGACCATTCGTCACGATCGGGGGCGACGACTTCCTCGGGCGTGAGCTCCAGCGACAGCGGCGTTCCGAAGAGCTTCGACTGGCTCTCCGCATCGTCCGCCCGGCTCTGGAGCACGCCACCGCATATTTGACAGGTTCCAGAGCTGACCGGGTCTGTCTCCTCGGTCCAATCCGCGCTTCGAAGACAATCGCGACAGCGAAGCCGCCCCGTCGTTTTCATCCGTCAAGCATCCCTGGCTGAAGCCATTCCCTCTCGCGTGGAAACCCAACCTTTCGGGAGTCTAGAACATCCGGAAGGCGTGGGTGGACGGATTCGTGAGAAGTCAGGCCGGCGATCCTCCAAGCGGGAACGCGTTTCACCGCGGATTGTCGGATCGTCGGCGAGGTGTCCGCGGCTGGGGAAGACCAGATCGGAACTTTTTTCCAAATACTACGATAATTGGCCGGTCATTCCTCGATGTTATTAGCGCCAGCCGAGTGTTTGGTTGGCTTCGATGGCCAAACGTCATCGAAATCCGAATTCAACGCGCGGGAAAGTTGTAACCTCATGAGATCTTTCAACATCCGCCGGAACTCGACGGGACTCGAGGCGATTGTCTCGGCCACCGGGTCGGATTCCGATCCTCGGGATCTTCCTCCGGCCAATCCGACCACGTATCCGGTCCAGTTGATCATTTACGGGCCGGGCGAACCGACCTACATCGAAGGGACCTCGATTCCGGCGCCAGACGGCTCGTTCGATCTTCAGTTGCCGATCGAAACGCCGCCAAGTGTCGGTACGCCGGTCCAGGTGATCATGTACGGGCCGTCCACCCCAACCGTGATCGAGGGAACGACCGGTAAGCCTGGACAGGACGGCTCGTTCGACATCATCCCGGTGCCGTGACTGACCCGTGAAACGGGCGATCGGAAACGAATCCGCCCATTTCGCGAACCTGATCGAGGAACCGTCAGAATGGAGGGTTCCCCCCGCTCGACCTGCGAGTCGGATCGGGCGGGGGGCCCTGGCCCGTTGCCTATGATCGAAGGGCGGCGACGGCATTCCGGAAGATCGTAAGGCCGTCACCTTCGGACCGAGCTGTGGAGCGGGTCCATCGCGGGTGCTGCCAGGCCTCGATGTGGCGCTCCGGGTGAGGCATCAGTCCGAAGATGCGTCCGGTCGGATCGCAGACACCGGCCACCGCGCCCGGCGAGCCATTCGGATTGTCGGGATAATTCTGGGTGGGATGACCGGCCTCGTCGACATAACGTAACAGGATCTGGCCCGAGGATTCGAGGGTGGCCAGGTCGGAAGGGGTGGATGTCAGGAACTTTCCCTCTCCATGAGCGACGGGCAACTCGAGCATCTGGTGGTCGGTCAAGAACGGTGAGCGGCCCGGATTTGTCGCGAGTCGGACCCATCGGGCCTCGAAGTGCCCGGAGTCGTTGCGGGTGAGCGTGGCGTGTCCGAGTTCCGGCACGCCCGGCAGGAGTCCAGCACGGACAAGGACCTGAAAACCATTGCAGATTCCGAGCGTCAAGCCGCCCCGGTCGTGAAACCGTCGCAGGGCGTCGTCGAGTACCGAGCCGAGCCTCGTCGCGAAGATCCGACCGGCTCCGAGGTCGTCGCCGTAGGAGAACCCACCAGGAATGGTCAGGATCTGAAACCGGTCAAAGGCCGTAGGCGCTTCTAAAATCCGGCCAATGTGCCAGGTTTCGACCTCGGTGCCGGCGAGGGTCCACGCCGCCGCGGTTTCCTCATCGCAGTTGGTACCGGGGGCCCGGAGAATGATGACGCGAGGGGTTGGCATCAGTAGTTGCCTTCATTCGAGAACCCGCCGAAATCCGGCTCGGCCCGGTAGGCGAGATCGCGGCGGACGAGGTCGGCCTCATAAATCTGCACGACGAAATCGGCGGCGATCTTGAGCCTCGAGGACGCCCCCTTGGCAGGGAAGTCGGCCGGGGCGCCGCGACGGAACTCGACGACGCCGACGTGCTTGGAACGACTCTTGACGTAGTTGATGCCCGGAATACCGTCCGCGTCGCCCGAGATCAGCAGAGCCACGTCATAGGTGTCCTGCAAGGCGACCATGTCGACCGCAAGGCTGGTGTCGAGCCCTTTTTCGTTGAGCGTGTGGTGGAGCAGGTCGACTTTCCAGTGGCCCTCCTGGCGGATCTCGACGAAGTCCGTCGCCGACTGAACACCGTGGTAGAATCGCTTTTTCCGTTCCAGAGCCCGTCGCTTGCCGTCGTACCAGTCCCGCGTTTCTCCGAAGCAAAGGGCCCAGGCTTCCTCGACGCGACGGTCGGTGGGACATTCCGGGGTCCGACGGAGCACGTCCTCGATATAGCTATCGCGGAGCCTGGTGTTGAGCTCGAAGCGGCTCCGAAGTCTCGATTCGGCCTTCGGATCGGTAAGATCCCATTCATCCATTTTTCCCACAACATACCAGTAGATGCGGGAGTGCTGCGCCGATGGCCAGGGGGAACCATCGGCGAATGTCCGGCCCCAGTAATGAACGCTTTGCTCGAAGACGTGGCGGTAGAACGACCCGTAGTCGTCCACGCGGAGGTTCAGGTGCTTCAGAACGCCATCGAGGTTCGAACCATCCACAAACGTTACGAATCGAATCATCACAGCATTCCTTACTTTTAGAATTACGGAAACGCATGGCGCGTTGCCATTCAACTGGAGAGGGGTCTTTTCCAGGCCGTCTTCAGGTTGAGGAGCGACGCAACGATGAGGGGGGAGCCATCCAGCCCCAGGATGGTCAGCCGAGCCGGCGTCTCGGAGGAAACCTCTCCAATGGGACGGAGCGGGGCAGCTCCGGTCGCCGCGAAAAGCGACTGGATCTCTTCGACTCGTTCCGGCTCGACCTCGAGCAGGAACCGCGAGGGGGTTTCGGCGAAGAGCAGGGCGGTTTCGCGATCGACGCCCGGGTCTCGGGGCACGTTCTTCAAGGAAACGACCGCCCCGAGTTCGCCCGCGATGACCATCTCGGCCAGGGCGACCGCCAATCCGCCGTCGCTCAGGTCGTGACAGCTACGGATCAGGCCGAGCGTGATGGCCCGATGGACGGCGCGGAAAACGGATCGTGCCAGGCCGGTATCGACCTGAGGGACCCGGCCGCCCTGGAGTCCCCGGGAGGTCATCCAAAGAGAGCCGCCCATGTCGTCGCGGGTCAGACCGGCCAGGAGCAAGACGTTTCCGGGTTGTTTCAGGTCCATGGTCACGCAATGACGGATGTCGGGCACCTGGCCGATGGCGCTGATGAGGAGGGTCGGGGGAATGGCCAGGCTCTTTCCTTCATGCGCGTATTCGTTGTAGAGGCTGTCCTTGCCCGAGATGAACGGGGTTCCGTAGGCCAGGGCGACGTCGTGACAGGCCCTGGCCGCCAGGACCAGGGAGCCGAGCGTCTCGGGCCGCTCCGGGTTGCCCCAGCAGAAGTTGTCGAGAAGGGCGATCCGGTCGGGATCGGCGCCCACAGCGACGCTGTTACGGATGGCTTCGTCGATGACGCCCGCGGCCATGGCGTAGGGGTCGAGATCCCCGAGCCTGGGGTTGATTCCGCAGGAGATGGTCAGCCCTCGGGTCGATCCTCGCACGGGCAGGACGACGGAGGCGTCGCCTGGTCCGTCGTCGTGAACGCCGACAAGCGGTTTGAGGACGGTTCGCCCCTGGACCTCGTGGTCGTACTGGCGAATGATCCACTCCTTGCTGGCCACATCCCAGTGTCGGAGAAGTTGGAGGAGGTCGTCGTTGTGGTCGACTTGTTTGGGCCAATCGACGGGAGCCACCTCGGGTGGGGTGAACCGGGCCTGCCGGACGACGCGAGGGCGTCCTTCGTGGAGGAAATCCATCGAGAGGTCGGCCACGAGGTTGCCGTGATAACGGAGGGTCAGCCGGCCCGAGTCGACGAACTGGCCGAGGTCCGTCGCCTCGACCATTTCAAGGTCGCAAAGGGCCTTCAGCGCGGGCCATTTCTCCGGCGGAACGGCCAGGACCATGCGTTCCTGGGCCTCGGAGATCCAGATCTCGGTGTAGGACAGACCTTCGTATTTTAAAGGAGCGTTTTCGAGGTCGACTTCGGCGCCGAGCGTGGCTCCCATTTCTCCGACGGCCGAGCTGAAGCCGCCGGCACCGCAGTCGGTCACCGAACGGAACAGGCCCTGATCGCGGGCCTGAAGCAGGACGTCGAGGACCATCTTCTCGGTGATCGCGTTGCCGATCTGCACGGCACCGCCCGAAACGTCTTCACTCTCGCCCGTGAGCTCGGCCGAGCTGCTGAACGCGAACGGCGTGGTCGTTGGCGGCATCGGCGTGTCCGGTTCGACCGCCGAGGGCGATAATTCGGTCGCCCGGCTCGACGCGTTTGGAGGCCATTCCTCTGGGAAGGACGCCCACCGTGCCGCAGAAGACCAGCGGATTGGCCAGGTAGCGCGGATCGACGGCGAGTGCGCCGTTGACGGTGGGAATGCCCATCCGATTGCCGTAGTCTCGCACACCGGCGACGACGCCTTCGAGGACGCGGCGGGGGTGCAACACGCCTTGCGGAAGGCTTTGGGGGGAGGTGTCGGGCGGAGCGACACAGAACACGTCAGTGTTGCAGATGGGCTTGGCGGCGCGACCGGTTCCGAGCACGTCGCGGATCACGCCGCCAAGGCCGGTATTCGATCCGCCATATGGATCGATGGCCGAGGGGTGGTTGTGCGTTTCGACCTTGAAGCAGACGTCGTACTCGTCATCGAACCGGACGACCCCGGCGTTGTCCTCGAAGACGCTCACGAGCCAGTCGAGGTTCAGATCCTTGGTTGCCTTGAAGATCGTCTGCTTGAGCAGGTTGTCGATGATTTCACCGTCGAACTCGATGCGACCTCGGAGGGTCTTATGCGAACAGTGTTCGCTCCAGGTCTGCGCGATCGTCTCGAGCTCGCAATCGGTCGGATCGCGGCCGAGGTCGCGGAAGTGCGCCTGGATGGTTTGCATCTCGGCCAGACTGAGAGAGAGCTGGCCCTCGCGACTCAGACGCAACAGGGCGTCGTCGTCCATCGCGCGAATCGGGAGATCCACGCGATGGAAATGGTACGGATGACCCTGTCCGAGCTGTTGGAAGGGGAGCGTTCCGACGACGGACATCTCGACCGCGTCGTTGGCCAGGACGCGAGAGATGAGGCGGGGTAGGGCAGCCTCCGGTCCCACGATCCGATAGGTCCGAATCGTCCGGCATCCGGAGACGGCGAGGCCGAGGTCGCGCAGGATGGCCCGGGCGCTTTCGGCTTCGGGGTCGGTGACGCCGGGCTTGGGGAGAACGTGGAGGATGACACCGCCCGGGGGTGGTTCCGCGGGCTCATGGCTCGGGCGAATCGTAAACGTTTCGACGACGGGGTCGGCCAGGATTCGCTCCGCGGCGCGCTGAAGGTCGGCCTGGCCGAGGTCGCCTTCAACGAGAAAACCACGAGCGGAGGCGATGCGCCACGGGCCTGGCAAGCCGAGGCTCGCCGCCTCGGCGGCGACACGGCGTGCCTCGATGTCGGGGTGACCCTCTCGCGGGTCGATCTGTAAGTGCCAGAGCATACGATTGAACTTAGGAAAGTGAAAGAAGAAGATTCATCAGGATTTTAAGTTTCCGCATTCGTCCGATCAATCGTCTTCCACGATGTCTGGGCAAGTGCCTCGGGTGAATTCGGTTCGTGGTCGAAGAGAATCCGGCGATTCCTGGCCGCTTCCCACCATGATCGAATGGCCGCTTCGTCTCCCGCTTGCAGCGCGTGTTTGAACTCGTCGAGCTGGGTTTCGAACGCCTGGAGGCTCCGGAGGATCGGCTCGCGGTTTCCGAGGAAGATTCCGGCCCAAAGTGCGGCATCCGATGCCGCCACGCGGGTCACAGCGCGGTAGGCTCCCGCGGCCAGGGGAAGCAGCTCGACAGGGACCATGCCGGCGAGGGCGGAGGCGAGCACGTGCGGCAGGTGGCTGGTGCAGGCGAGGGCCTCGTCGTGTGCCTCGGGCGTCATTTCCAGGATCCGGCCGCCGAGATGGTTCCAGAAAGCGCGAGCCCGACGCAGCCGGTCGGGATTGGTGTTCGAGGTCGGGGTCAAGACGCAGGAGCGTCCTTCGAAAAGATCGGCTCTGGCGTGGGATGGGCCCTTGCGCTCGGAGCCGGCGATTGGGTGAGCACCCACGAACTTTTCGCGAGAGCGCGGGTCGGCCTCAACCGACGCGACGATTTGCGTTTTGGTGCTCCCGGCGTCGGTGACGAGCAGGTGGTCGGGACCGAACGCGGCGGCCTGGCGGACGTCGATGGCGATGCGGGTCACGGGCGTGCAGATGACCGCGACGTCGGCGCGCGCCACGGCCTGGGGAAGGTCCGTGCTCGATTCGTCGATGATTCCCAGCGACTCGGCTTCGGAGAGGCTTTGTTCGCTCCGTCCCACGCCGACGATTCGATCCGCAAGTCCTCGCGCACGAAGAGCCAGGCCGATCGATCCTCCGATCAGTCCGACTCCGACGATGGTTACCGTTCCGAGACGCTCCAATGCTCAACCTTTCGGACATGAACCATTTCACGGACCAGACGCGGATTCTAACACGTTCTCTGTCTCGAGACGAGCCCGAGGACATTCGGGAGGCCGAGGATCGATTCGATGCGTGATGGTCGTTCCATATCTCGAAGAAACTCGGATTCTCAAACGGAGATCTTGAGCAAGAGCAAGCGAGCGCATTGACCACCCAGAGCGAGGTTAGACTTCGGTGGGAGGCCAGATCAAATCGGCTCGTCGACAAACGGGCGAAGCGCCTGGGCCATGGCGGCGGCCGACTTCCATCGATCTCTCGGCTGTTTCTCCAGACTCTTTCGGAGGATTCGGTCGAGGGCTTCGGGGGCATCGGGACGGTGGACTCGGAGCGGAACGGGCGGATGTTCCAAAATCATCGCGTAGGCGTTCGTCCGGTTCGGGTCGAAATCGAGAAACGGGTAACGGCCGGTCAACAAATAATACAGTGTCGCACCGGCGCTATAAATGTCGGCGGGCTCCTTCACTTCGCGAAAGTCGCGGATATGGTCGGGCGAGATGAATCCGACGGACCCGCCGACGTCTCCCTGGTGGGTCAGGCCCGTGAAGCCGGCGTCGTCGCGAAAGCTCTTGGCCAGGCCGAAGTCGGACAGCTTGACGTACGGGCGGTGGTTGCGGCAGGGCACGAGCACGTTCGAGGGCTTGATGTCACGGTGGACGTAGCCTTTCTGGTGGGCGTGGTCCAGAGCAAGCAGAAGCTGCACGCCAATGCGAGCCACCGCCTCCACGGGGGGGCGGCCCGGAAGGTCGGCCATCCACTCCCGAGCGTTCAGTCCTTCCACGTACTCCATGATGAGTTGGAATTGCCCCAGATCATCATCCATGCCGTAGAACTCGACGATGTGAGGGTGTCGAAGGTCCTTGAGAACCTCCATCTCGCGACGGAAGTAATCCTTGGCACGATCGCTCGCGGCGGTGGTCGGGATCATCATCTTGATGGCGACGACCCGGTTGGTCGCGAGGTGACGCGCCTTGTAGACCTCACCCATGCCGCCCCCGCCGATCTTTGACTCGATCCAGTAGCCCTCGGGAGGTGTGGGATACATCCGTCGCTGGGCGACACAACGCTCGCAGAGCCAGGAGATGCCGTCGTCCCCCGGCCGAGCGGCGATCGCCACGTCGGCCGGCGCGGGTGCCTCGCAGGCCAGGCAGCGGATGATCGGAATTTGTTCCCTCGTATCTTCGACGACGACCACGAACGAGCTTTTGCCCGCCGAAATGATGTCTCCGTCCCTCAGCCGGACCTCATCGACGAGCTGTCCGTTGACCTTCGTCCCGTTTGTGCTTCCCATGTCCTTGAGGTAGCAGATCGGGGGGTTGAACTCGATCAGGAAGTGGTCTCGCGAGAGGAAGCGATCTTCGGGAACAGGAAAATGGACCTGAGATGACCGCCCCACGACGAACGTCTCGTGCCGATCGAAAACGTACTCCTTGCCGAGATGCGGGCCGGAGATGACACGAAGCACAACGTTCATCCAAGGCTCCCGTCCGACTGGCCGTTTCGCCTCATTATGGACTCTATAGCAATTCTAAGAGATTCGGTAAACTCATGCTTCCAAGGAGGCGATTTCGTCAACCTCCGAGGCGTTGTTCGGCGATCGCGCGCAGTTGACGGAGATCCAGCTTGCCGGTTCCAAGAACAGGCAGCGCATCAACTTGCACAAAATCCGCCGGTGTGGGAAGCCAGAGGCGAGGAAGGGAGCTCTCCTGAAGTTTTTGACAGAGCTCTTCGGTCGAGGTCGGTAGATTCGTGTAAACGACGACGAGACGCTCTCCCCGTTTGGGGTCCGGAAGCGAAGTGACCGCCACGGCGAGTTCATCGACACCGGCGGCTTCCATGATCGCCGACTCGACCCCCTGGTGCGGAACCATCTCACCCCCAACCTTGGAGAACCGGCTTAACCGATCGGTGATCTTCAGAAAGCCATCGGCGTCCAGATATCCCAGATCCCCCGTTTCGTACCAGCCGTCACGAACGACCTTGACGGTGGCCTCGGGCTGGTTGAGGTATCCGACCATGACCTGAGGCCCCTTCACAAGGATCATCCCCTCGGTTCCTCTGGGAAGTTCGGCGCCCGTGTCGGGATCGACGGTCCGAATCGCAGTCCCTGGGAGTGGCATCCCGACCGTTCCTGGCCGGTTGCCGTCGACGATCCGACCATCCTTCGTCGTGATCTTGTCGAGAATATTGACCGCCACGACGGGGGAGGTTTCCGTGCAGCCGTAACCCTCGAGCGGCTCCACGCCGAGTTTTTCACGGATCTCCTTCGCCAACTCCGGCTTGAGCTTTTCCGCCCCAAGCAGCAAGAGCCGCATGGACTCGAACTGCTCCCGATCGCAGCGGTGGAGGTAGCCTCGCATGAACGTCGGGGTCGCGGCCATCACGGTCGCCTTGTGTTCCTGACAGAGGTTGCCAACAATTCTCGCGTCCAGCGGATTGATGTGGTAGACCGCCTTTTTACCGAGGCACAGCACCGTCCAGAGGGTGACGGTGAATCCGAACGAGTGAAAGAATGGCAGGATGCCGAGCACCACGTCATCGGGCTTGAGATGCACATGTTCATTGATGGCATGGATGTTAGACAGGATGTTTCGATGCGAAAGGACCACGCCTTTCGGGTCGCCCGTCGAACCGGAGGTGAAGATCACGGTGGCGGTCTTGTCCAGATCCTCCCCGCGAAGCCCTGGCAAGAAGAGCCCCATCAATGGGATCGGCAGTACTTTGGCGACCAGGAACGCGACCAGTTTATCGGCCTTTGTCACCTGCCTGGGTAGATCTTCGAGGTAGATCAGGTTGCCTTTGGGATGGAGCTTGAATTTGTCGAGGGCCCGTTTCGAGGTCAGGACATGGGTGATCCCGCACTGGTCGATCGAGGAGTTGACGGCGGACTGGCTGGCCGTGTAGTTCAGGTTGACCGGAATCTTGCCGAAGAGGGTCGTGGCGATATTGGCGACGGCGCCAGGAACCGTTGGCGGAACCATCAAGCCGAAGTAGGCAGCCGGTCCGACGATCCGTTGCAGCACACGACCCAGCGCCACGGCCCGAAGCAGCGTGTCGGAGTAGTTGAGCGAGGTGCCGAGACTATCGGCCAGGGCAGGGGCGCTGCGCCGGGCACGAGCCTGTTGCACGAAGGCGCTGGCCAGTGATCGCCATCGACTTGGCAAGGGAGATAGAGGGCGATCGGGCAGGATCTCGGTTTGCCCGAGGGGTCTCGCGACGGTTTCCAGGCTCATGAAGTCACGACCCAGGCAAGGTGAGGGGGAATGGCGATTCAACCCAGAACGTCGGCAGGCCGACGGTCCAACTCTATGCGATAAACCGAAGACTCGCAACGTTCTGCACGATTCGACCGGGCCGGACGCTCCTGGGACCAACGACCTTTGTATTGTATGCGATCATTGATGGATTTGCCAGGACGAAGGCCCCCTGGCATCGAACGAGGCGTCGTGCTACGATGAGGAATCCGGTAGGCCGATGGCATGGTCTGTGCGAGCGGGAGCCGAGGAGTCGTTACGATGGTCGGATCAATCCGTCCGCTGGGCCTGGGATGGCTCGTCACCGCAGCTCTGTTGAGTCCTGAGTTCGCCCTTGGCGACGACCCAAAGTCTCCCCCCGATGGTTCCAAGACCGAGCAGAAAGGCCAGGGGGCGCGTTTCGAGGATGTGCCAGAACCCTTTGTTCCTCTGCATCCAAGGACAACCGAGGACCGGGAACGGCTCGAGGCCCTTCGGCTGTTCACGGCCGCGCGTTCGATGGAAGACCAGAGGCAATGGAATGAAGCCATCGACCTGCTCGAACAGGCTCTGAAGAAAGACCCGGGCTCAATCGCCATACTCCGCAGACTGAGTCGCCTGAATTATGCGCTCGGTCGGATCGATCAGGCAGTGAACTATAGCCAGAAGGTCATCGAGGCTGACCCCGGCGACACGGCGACGCTCTCGCTGCTCGTGGGGCACTACCTGGAGCGGAAGAACGACCCGGCAGCGGCGGAGGCCTTGCTCAAGAAGATCCTGGCGAATCCCAACCTCGACAAGAATTCCGCCGGCGCCGTGCTGGCCTGGCGCGACCTCGGCGACCTTTACGCTGAGTTTCTGAACCAACTCGACAAGGCGGCTGATGCCTATGAAAAGGTGGTCCAGGCCCTCGACCAACGCGATGCCAACAAGATCTCCGAGGCCGATCAGCGACGGATTCTGCGGGGCGACGAAGCCGAGTCGTACCTACGGTTCGGCGAAGCCTTCCTCCGCGACAAAAGATACGACGACGCGATCCTGTCCTTTCAACGGGGGCTGGTCTATAACCCGAACCATGCCCAGATTCCTCGATTCCTGGCCGAGGCCTTGCTCAAGGCGGGTCGTGGAGACGAGGCGCTTCAGACCCTGGAATCCTACCTGAGACGCCAGCCTCAGGGTCGTGAACCTTACGAGCTGCTTGGCGAGATCCTGACGGTTCTCAAGCGTGGCGACGAGTTCCTGCCGCGCCTGGAAGCAGCGGCCAAGGCCGATCCCAAGAACGTCTCGCTCCAATTCGCGCTGGCGGAACTCTATCGCAAGGCGGGGCGGGATGCCGATGCCGACGCCTTGCTCCAGGATGTTCTCGCCAAGCAAGGCGATCCTCAGGTTTTTGGTCCGCTGTCGGCGTCGCTTCTCAAGGAGAAGAAGACCGAGGACCTGATCAAAATTCTTGGCGAGGCGATGGGAAAGCGGAATGTCGGTGGAGTCGAGGCGGTCCGTCCTCAGATCGAGGCGATCACCAATGATCCCGCGTACGCTGAGGAGGTTCTCGACACCGGGTTGAAACTGTTCAAGGCCGACCCGCCCAAGCTCACGAATGATGCCCGGCTCGTCCTGGCCTACATTGCCGGCAAGACCAAGAAGTTCGACAAACTGGTGGCCCTCGATCGCGTGGTCGTCGAGCGTGATCCCACGCCGGAAAGCTACCGGGAGCTTTTCACCGACCTGTTCCGCGCAGGTCAGTATCAAGAGGCTGGAAACGCGATTCGGGAGATGATCGAGAAATTCCCGGCCGAGAAGGATAAGGCCGAGACTTACGACGCTCTGGGGCGCAGCCGCTTCTTCGCCGGTCAAATCGAGGAGGCACTCGACGCCGCCCGTCAGGCCGAGAAACTGGACCCCAACAACACCGAGACGCTCCGCCTCATCGGTTTCCTGCTTGGCAGGCTCGGCCGCAACGAGGATGCCATCGCCCATTACAAGCAGGTTCTGACGAAATTCGCCAATGATGAGAAGGTCGAAAGCTGGGCGCGCTCGGGCCTTTCCGCGATTTATGTTAACATGGAGGATTACGCCAAAGGTGAGGCCGAGCTGGAAATTCTGCTTGCGAAGGATCCTGACGACCCTGGCGTCAACAACGATCTGGGCTACCTCTACGCCGATCAAGGCAAGAACCTGGAGAAGGCAGAGGGCATGATCCGCAAGGCCCTCGAAGAAGATCCGACCAATAGCGCCTATCTCGACAGCCTGGGCTGGGTCCTGTTCAAGCGGGGCATGCCGAAAGAGGCGCTCGAACCCCTGGAAAAGGCCGCCAAGGACACTAACGTCGACGCCACGATCTTCGACCACCTCGGCGACGTTTACTTCCAGCTTCAGCAGTATGAGAAGGCCGAACAGTCCTGGAGGAAGGCCGAGACGTTTGCGTCGAAGTCATCGCCGCCCGACAAGCGGCTTTCCTCAATTCGCAAAAAGCTCGATGAGCTTGATCGGCTCAAGCCACCACCAGAGACCGACTCGGGGACGAACCCTTGACGGGTGTTCCCGCGTGATTGGTGGGTCTCGCTGGCCCGTCGATCGCTCGCCCCCCCCGTCAGGTCCCTCGAACCTTCCCAGCGTTAAAGTTCTGGTTCCGTCCAACCAAGGACGTTCGCCATCGATTCTCGATGACTCCAGGAGATGTGATCGTTTATGGCAGGGCACTCCCACGCAGCCAACATCATGCACCGCAAGGGCATCGTCGACGCCAAGCGGGGCAAGCTCTTCAGCAAGCTCTGCCGCGCCATTTACGTGGCGGCGAAGAACGGCGGTGGCGATCCAGCCTCGAACATCCGGCTTCGTTACGCCATCGACAAAGCCAAGGCGGTTAGCTGCCCGAAAGACAATATCGAGCGCTCGATCAAGAAAGCCACCGGTGAGCTTGGGGGCGAGAATTTCGAAGAGGTCATGTACGAAGGCTATGGCCCGGGCGGCGTCGCCGTTCTGTGTGAGGCACTGACGGACAATCGCAATCGCACGGCCAGCGAGCTGCGAAAGGCCTTCGAGGTCTGCGGCGGAAACCTCGGCGCCACGGGTTGCGTCAGCTACCTCTTCGAGTTCAAGGGGCTGTTCCTCGTGCCCGCCAAGCACGTCTCCGAGGATCGGCTGATGGAAGTCGTTCTCGAAGCCGGGGCCGATGACCAGCAACTGATTGGCGACTACTACGAGATCACCTGCGATCCCAAGGTGTTTGAAACGGTCCGCAAGGCCCTCGAAGACGCCAAGATCCCCGTCGAGAACGCCGAGACGACCTACATTCCATCCACGACCGTTGACCTTGACGTGGAAAACGGCAAGAAGATGCTCAAACTTCGTGATATCCTCGACGAGAACGACGACGTCCAGAACGTCTACGCCAACGACAACATTCCCGAAGAGGCCATGGCCTCCTGATTCGCCAGATCCAGTCCGATTGCCGCCCAGCGTCCTCGGCGATCGGATCGAGGATTCGTCTGGGTGTCCGGCCGGCGATTTCCCCGGACGGGGCCGCATGACCGATCCCGCGGTCCGTTCACGGGCTGTCGTCTCTGTGGTATCGTCTGGACGCGCGTCGAACCTTGGTCCTGACGATTGGAGCGATTCTCGCCATCCGCGTGCGTGCGTCCCGCGGTCAGAAACTGGAACCCATCATGCCGACGACATTCGAGAAAGCCGAGCGACTTCAGAAGCTTCCGCCTTACCTGTTCGCCGAGATCGACAAGAAAAAGAAGGCCGCGATCGCGGCGGGGCGGGACGTGATTAACCTTGGGGTGGGCGACCCCGACCGGCCCACCCCCGAGCCGATCATTCGGAGCCTACAGACGCACGTCGAGAACCCGGCCTTTCACCAGTACGCCCTCGACCAGGGTGCGCCGGAACTTCGTCAGGCGATCGCCCACTTCTGTAAGGCCCGTTACGGCCTGGACCTCGACGTCCACACTGAAATCCTACCCTTGATCGGCTCCAAGGAGGGGATCGCTCACTTCCCGATGGCCGTCCTGAACCCGGGTGACATCAGCCTGGTTCCTGACCCTTGTTACCCGGTCTATCGCAGCAGCAGCATGTTTGCTGGTGGCGATCCGTACACCATGCCACTGCTCCCCGATCGTGGCTTCCTTCCCGACCTCTCGGCGATTCCCGAGAGCGTCTGGTCCAAGGCCAGGCTGATGTTCCTGAACTACCCGAACAACCCGACCGGAGGAACCGCCGATCTCGGCTTCTTCGAGCAAGTGGTGGACGTCGCCAGGAAGCACAATCTCGTTGTGGCGCAGGATGCCGCGTACAACGAGATGTATTACGAGACGCCGCCGCCGAGCATCCTGCAGATTCCGGGGGCCAAGGAGGTGGCGGTCGAGTTTCATAGCCTGTCGAAAACCTTCAACATGACCGGCTGGCGCGTGGGTTTCGCCATCGGAGGCGCTCCGATGATTGCTGCCCTCGGCCAGGTCAAGGCGAACACCGACTCCGGCATCTTCACGGCCATTCAATTTGCCGCCAAGACGGCGCTGGAACAGTACGAGACCCTCACCCCGCCGATTCGCGCCCTTTACAAGGAGCGTCGCGATGCCTTCGTCCTGGGCCTGAAGAAAATCGGCTGGGAGGTTCCAACCCCTCAGGCGACCTTCTACGTCTGGATTCCCTGCCGGGGCGGCATCAGCTCGATGGACCTGAGCGCTCGACTGCTCGAAGAGGCCAGCGTGGTGACAACACCCGGCATCGGCTTCGGCAAGACGGCCGACGGCTACATCCGCGCCGCCCTGACGGTCGAGACGCCCCGGTTGCTCGAGGCCGTTGATCGCATCGCCAAACTCAAGCTGTGATTCTTTTCGAACGCGAGGCCCCGCGATGGGCAACCTGGCGCTGATCGGCCTGGGAAGCAATCTCGGCGACCGAAAAACGCATCTCGACGCCGCAGTGACGGCTCTGGCCGAAACGCCTGGCGTCGAGGTGCGCGCGGTCAGCCGTATCCTTGAGACGGCTCCCGTTGGTGGGCCCTCGGGTCAAGGGGCCTTCCTCAATGCAACCGTGGCGCTGGAAACGACGCTGGACCCTTTCTCGCTGCTCGCACAGCTCCAGCGGGTTGAGACGTCCGAGGGGCGCGTCCGACACGAGCACTGGGGGGAGCGCACCCTCGATCTCGATCTGCTTCTATTTGGCAACCAGATTCTCGATCTTCCTGGGCTAACGGTTCCGCACCCTCGGATGTTCGTTCGCCGGTTCGTCCTGGCTCCGTTGGCGGAGGTCGCGCCAAACGCCGTTGATCCGCTCACACGGCGGACGATCCTCGATCT
>CAZRGV010000034.1:42634-49610 GCA_964599655.1 uncultured Isosphaeraceae bacterium
CGATAGGGCGACGTAACTGGATCCTCGATCTGCTGGCCAACCTCGATCGCAGACCCAGTTACGTCGCCCTATCGGTACGTTCCGGCCCGCGTTCCGAACGCCGTCCCGTGCGCTCCGCGTTGTATCAACGGTTGGTCGAGGCGCTCGACGCCCTGGAGGCTCCGGACGGCGGCAACGCGTCTTGGCCCTTCGACGAGAACGCCACAGAACGGACGAGCCCCGGGATTGAAGACGTCCTTGCCGCGATCGAGGAAGCGGCTGGCAAGATCGAACGGGTGGCCCGATCGTGTCCGCCGGGGGAAAATCGCTGGCTCCTCACAGACTTCTGGCTCGATGCGTTCTACCTTGATGCTCGTCGCTGGTTCTCCTCGCCCGAAACACTCCACCAGTTCCGCGAACGGTTCCTCGAAGTCCGCCGCCGGACAATTCCGCCAACCTTCGTCGTGGTGGCCGAACCCAATTTCGAGCCGTTCCGTATGACTTCTACGGAACGCGACGAGCAACGTCCCATCGCGTCCGACACGCCAATCCTCCGGCTCCAGGGTTCTCGACCCGACGACCTCAGCGAGATCCTAGCCGCCTGCCAGGCGAGCCGAGCGGACGTGATCGTTCCTTGAGGGAGATTGCCCTCGGGGACGTCGACTTTAATAATGCGTTCACAAAGCGGGCAGGAGCTTATCCGACGCGGGAAGCGAGTTGACGGCCATGGCCAAGAAGGATAAAGCCACGAAGACGCCCAAGGGCCAGCCGGAGGGCCCCTCCATCCAGGTCGTCGCGCGAAACCGCCGGGCGCGCCACGAGTTTGACCTCCTCGAGAAGGTCGAGGCCGGAATCGTCCTGACGGGGACCGAAGTCAAGAGCCTCCGCAACGGAAAGGCCAGCTTGGACGAAGCTTACGCCGGCCTGGAAAATGGCGAAGTCTGGCTCTACGGCTGCGACATCCCGGAATATCTTGAAGCCAACCGGATGAATCATAAGCCGAAACGTCCGAGGAAGCTGCTTCTGCATCGCCGAGAGATCGACAAGGTCGCTGCCAAGGCGACCGAGAAAGGTCTGACGCTCGTGCCGCTCCAGATCTACTTCAAGAACGGCATCGCCAAGGTCGAGATCAGCGTCGCTCGCGGTCGAAAAACCTACGACAAGCGTGAGGCCCTCAAGAAGCAAGACGCCAAGCGAGAGATGGACCGAGCCCTGCGTCGGAATCGTTAACCTCGGGGCATCTCGGAAAGAGCCCCCGTCGAACCGTCCTGTTCGGGGCTCAAGGGGAGCGCAAGGCCTCGGGGACGGGCCGGCCGGCGAGGTGGTAGACCCAGGCGGCAAGGGCCTTGAGCTCCTGCTTGTTGTAGGTTCCTTCCCAGGCGGCCATCGAGGTGCGAGGAACCCCCTTCGCAATGACGCGGAGCACTTGCTCGGGCTGTTCGCCATGGATCCATCGATCGTCGGTGAGGTCGCCTGGAGGGGGCTGGCCGACCGTGGAGGCGATCGGGCCGTCGCCCCGACCGGTCGTCCCGTGGCAGCTCACGCAACGGGTCAGATACAAGGCCCGGCCGTTGACCAGGAGCGGATCATCGGCGATTTCCTCCGGAGGCGGACCAATCGTGGGCCGGAAGACGATGGCCGCGATCACGCCCAGCACAACCAGCAGAACCATGCCGAACACAATCCACCGCGAGACAGCCGGATTGCTCTCCGGCTTTGGGATGTTCTCATCCAATATTGAGGCTCCTGACGAGATTCGAACGGCTCGCGAAACGCCCCGCCGTTCCGGGTCGTTCGAGGCAGGTTCGTCGGCGGATCGTCCTTGTGATCGTGCCCCATGTAAAGCATGGGGCGCGATCGCGACAAGATCCCCGAGACTCAAGATGGCCCGGTGAGTTTACTTCGCCAGCGGCAGGAACTTCACGCAGACGGGCGAACCGACCTCAACCTCGCTTCCCGTCAGTGAGAGTTGTCCGGTTTTCGGATCGATGCGGAAGGCAACGATGTTATTGGTGCCCTGGTTGGCGGCCAGGATGATCGTGCCGGTGGGATCGATGCCGAAGTTGCGAGGCGTTTTGCCGCCCGTGAGCTGATGCCCGGCGGCTTTCAGGCGGCCGGTGTTGGGCTCGATCTCGAAGATTGCGAGGCTGTCGTGGCCGCGGTTCGAGCCGTAGAGAAAACGGCCCGAGGGGTGGACCTGGACCTCGGCGGTGTAGCTGACCCCTTTGAAGTCGCCAGGCAACGTGGAAATTGTCTGGATTTCCTTGAGCGTGCCGCGTTCTGGGTCGTAGTCGAAGGCGGTGATCGTCGATTGAATCTCGTTGATGACGTAGGCGTGGCGCCCGTCGGGATGGAAGGCGAAGTGGCGAGGACCCGCGCCGGGAGCGACGGAGGTCGAGGGCGGATCGTTGGGCACGAGACGTCCGTTCTCCGGTTCGAAGCGGTAGACGAGCAGCTTGTCGAGGCCGAGGTCGGCGGCGGTGGCGAGGCGGTTCGCCTTGTCAAGGTTGATGGAATGGGCGTGTGGGGCCTCCTGCCGCCTCGGGTTCACGCTCGACCCGACATGCTGCACGAAGGCGGAGGCGTCGCGCAGGCGACCGTCGGCGTCGATCGGTAAGACCGCGACACTTCCTCCCCCATAGTTGGCCACCAGCGCGTTCGTTCCGGCGGAGTCAACGACCACGTAGCAAGGGCCTGAGCCACCCGACGACTTCTGGTTCAAGAGGGTCAGCGAGCCGTCCTCGGGGTTGATCGCGAAGGCGCTGACGGCTCCGGCTTTCTTGCCATCGAAGCTGCTGACCTCGTTCACGGCGTAGAGATGTCGGTGGTCCGGATGGATGGCGACGAACGAAGGATCGGTAATTTTCGCGGCGAGCCTGGGCTCGGTCATCTTACCCGACGCAAGGTCGAGATCGAGGTGGTAGATCCCCTGGCTCTTGCCCTGAGAGTAGGTTCCGACATAAACCCTAAAGCTCTTGAGGTCCGCGGCATCGGGGCCGTCCACACCAGGCTCCTTCGCGGTCGCGGGCTGCGAGGACACGATGGCAAGTGAGAGGGCCGCGAACATCGGATAGCAAACAGTTCGGTATCGAGGTTTCGTCATGTCAGGGAACCTCCGTTGTCAGTCGATATCCAACGATGAAGACGGCCAGCATGCCGCGGACTGACTCTACTCGCCCCATGGCGGGTTGTCGAGCGTGCTCAGATCCTTGAGAACGACTGGGTTGGGTCGCGAGCAACCGCGTCGCGATTGTGTTGATCGGTTGTTTGATTTCGAGGAACCTTCGAGTACCATGGAGCCGATACGATTGTGGTCGAGGACTACACTCCTCGCGCTCGACCCCGCCCGATCGGTGAGACGCTCCTGAATCTCACCCCGCCCTGGTTGGAAGGAGAGCTTCGCACGATGATCCGCCTGCTGCTTGAGGTCCGTCGCGATTTACTCCACCGACTCACCGTCGTTCCCGCCCTAGTCATCATGCCGGCCGTTCTGACGATGGTCCCAGTGGCGCGAGCCGACGAACCCTCGGGCATGGAATTCTTCGAGCGAAAAATCCGGCCAGTTCTGGTCGAGCAATGCTACAAGTGCCACTCGTCGAAGGCCAAGTCGCCGAAGGGGGGCCTGCTCCTCGACACGAGGGAGAGGATTCGCCATGGCGGGGATAGTGGGCCAGCCGTGGTACCGGGGGATGTTGAGTCGAGCCTCATTCTCGACGCCATCCGCTACGACCTTCTCGAGATGCCGCCCGACAAGAAACTGCCGGATCCAGTGATCGCCGACTTTGAGACCTGGATACGCATGGGCGCGCCCGACCCACGCGAGGAGACCACGACCGCAACGGCCGAGGTGGCTTCCGCGAAAACGATCGACCTGGCGAAGGCCCGTGAGTTTTGGTCATTCCAGCCGCCCAAGACCCACCCCGCACCCGAGGTCTCTGACCCGGCCTGGATCAAGCGCCCGATCGACGCGTTCGTGCTGGCCAAGCTCGAACAGGCCGGACTGTCGCCGAGCCCCGAGGCTGATCGGCCGACGTTGATCCGTCGGGTGACGTTTGACCTGACCGGTCTTCCACCCTCGCCCGAAGAGGTTGAGGCGTTCGTCGCCGATGAGGCACCCGACGCTTACGAGCGGCTGGTCGATCGCTTGCTGGGATCGCCCCACTACGGCGAGCGATGGGCGCGGATGTGGCTCGACGTGGCGCGTTACGGCGAGGATCAGGCGCACATCGTCGGCAACGACCGCTCGCTCTGTTATCCGAACGCGTATCGTTACCGCGACTGGGTCATCCAGGCGCTGAATGATGACCTCCCGTACGACCGGTTCGTCATCTTGCAACTGGCTGCCGACCTCGTGGAGCCGACGAACGAGGCCGACTTGCCCGCGCTCGGATTTCTCGGGCTGGGGCCAAAATACTATCAGCGCAACTCGCCCGCGGTGATGGCCGATGAGTGGGAAGACCGTGTCGACGTGGTGACTCGGGGCTTGCAAGGGCTGACCGTGGCGTGCGCTCGCTGCCACGATCACAAGTTCGACCCGATCCCGACCTCCGATTACTACGCTCTGGCCGGTGTGTTTGCCAGCACCGAGATGTTCAATCGCCCGATTGGCGAGAAGGTGGAGACGAATAAGAACGGACAGGCCAAGAAGCCGGACGATGCGATCCACATCGTTCGCGACGGCAAATCGACCGACCTGAATGTCTATATTCGCGGGAACGTCAACCAGAAAGGCCCAGTCGCGAAGCGGCATTTCCTGTCGGTACTCAGCCAGGACGACGAGCCGGAGCCATTCGCCCGTAGCGAGAACGAGAGTGGACGACGGGAACTAGCCAGGTCGATTGCCCGTCGGGACAATCCGCTCACCGCCCGAGTACTGGTCAACCGAGTCTGGTCTCAGATCTTCGGACGACCACTGGTCGGCACACCGAGCAACTTCGGTGCGCTGGGAGAGATGCCGACGCATCCTGAGTTACTCGACGATCTGGCGGTCCGGTTCATGGAATCGGGCTGGTCGCTCAAGTGGCTCCAGCGCGAGCTGGTGCTCTCGGCCACGTATCGCCAGTCCAGCCACGCTGATCCGAAGACGAGGGTCGTCGATCCCGAGAACCGCCTGCTTGGTCATATGAACCGCCGACGGCTCGACGTCGAAGCCTGGCGCGATGCGTTGCTGTCGGTCGTCGGTCGGCTCGACGGAACGGTCGGCGGCCCATCGATTGACCCCAAGGACCCCAACGAACGCCGCCGCACGGTCTACAGCGCGGTCAGCCGGCTCGAGCTGAACGGTATGTTGGCGATGTTCGACTTTCCCGACCCGAACGTTCACAGCGAGCGGCGGGTGCGGACGACCACTCCCTTGCAGAAGCTATTTGTGCTAAATAGCCCGTTCATGGTGCGACTGTCCGACGCCCTCGTGGAACGGCTCAACACCGACTCGGGGGAGGACGACCGATGCCGAATCGAACGGGCGTATCGCGTACTGTACGGTCGACCGCCGACGGAGAGCGAGATCGCGCTTGGGATCGAATACCTTGGGGCGAGTCCGGACGAGAGGCGGGCGAATTGGCCGAGCTATGCGCAGGTCCTGCTGGCGTCGAATGAGCTTTTGATGATCGACTAGCCGGAGAACCCGACGATGCGAAATCTCGAGACGATCTTGCCGATGACGCGACGGCAGATGCTCCGCCGAGCCGGAGGCGGCTTCGGCATGCTCGGTCTGGTGGGAACATTGGAAGCAGCGGGACTGCTCCAGCCGTCGAATGCCATCGCGAGCGAGCCGGCCATCCGGCAGCCGCACGTTCTCCCCCGCGCCAAGCGGGTCATCTTTCTGTTCATGAACGGCGCGCCGTCGCATGTGGACACCTTCGATCCGAAGCCCGCGCTGGCCTCACACGAGGGGAAAGATCCATCGGGACAGACCGATAACAATACCAAAGGGGGCAAGTACATGCCCTCGCCGTTCAAGTTCGAGGCTCACGGCGAAAGCGGTCTGGTGATGAGTGAGCTGTTTCCGAACCTTGCCCGCCGCGCCGACGACCTTTGCGTGATCCGCTCGATGCACACCGACGTGCCGAACCACGAGCCGGGTCTACTGCTGATGCACTCGGGCCATCAGCAGCCGACGCGTCCTTGCCTGGGCTCGTGGGCATCGTATGGCCTCGGCTCGGAGAATCAGAATCTGCCGGGCTTCGTCGTTCTTTGCCCGGGTCTACCGGTTGTCGGGCCGCAGCTCTGGTCGAGCGCGTTTCTGCCGGGCGAGTATCAGGGGATGGCCGTCGACACCAACAATACCGAGGTTGATCGGCTTGTGGCCAACCTGAAGCATCCGCGGCTCGACCGTGCCGCGCAGCGACGGCAACTCGACCTGCTCAATGCCCTGAACCAGAAACACCTCGAGACCCGAGAGCACGACGCCACGCTGGACACTCAGATCAAGGCCCTGGAAATGGCCTTCCAAATGCAGACCGAGGCCAGCGAGGCGTTTGACCTGAGCCGTGAGCCCGAGGCGATTCGCGAGCAGTACGGCCGCACGACCTTCGGCCAGAGCTGCTTGCTGGCCCGCCGTCTTGCCGAGCGAGGCGTGCGGTTCATCCAGGTCTACTATATCACCAAGAAAGATAAACAACCGTGGGATACGCATCAAAACAACGATAAGAAGCATCGCGAATTGTGCGCCGACAGCGACAAGGCCACGGCCGCACTTTTGACCGATCTCAAGCAGCGCGGGCTCCTTGAGGACACGCTTGTGGTTTGGGGCGGTGAATTTGGCCGCACGCCCTACTCTCAGAAAGCCCCCAAAAACGCCGAGCCAGGTCGCGACCATCACCATACCGGATTCTCGATGCTGCTCGCTGGCGGCGGGGTTCGAGGCGGCCTGATGTACGGCCAGACCGACGAACTGGGTATGCACGCGGTTGAGAACCGTGTTCATATCCATGACCTGCACGCCACGATTCTTCACTTGCTCGGCATCGATCACGAGCGGCTCACATACCGATAT
>CAZRGV010000035.1:0-2624 GCA_964599655.1 uncultured Isosphaeraceae bacterium
CACTGGTGGACAAGCCACCAGTGCCACCCGACGAGGACACTGGTGGGCAAGCCACCCGTGCCACCCAACGATGTGCTTCGAGTGATCGGGGACGACACTGGTGGGCAAGCCACCAGTGCCACCCGAGGGAGACACTGGTGGGCAAGCCACCAGTGCCACCCGAGGAAGCCACTGGTGGGTAAGCCACCCGTGGCAGCCGAGCGTGAACTGCCTTGGTGCCTTCGAGGAAGACCCGAGAGGACCAAAAAGATTGACGGACACCGGTGATCCTGGACCGATGGGAAGCGCCGTTTCTCGGGATTGTCTGGGAGCTCGGTGGAGTTTACCGTGATGGGTTGTCCTCGGGGTTGGGGAAAGCGCTTTGCCTTGACGATGCCATCATGCAAGAGGTGGTTCTCATGAAGAGTTTCGCCATAGGGTGGGTGTGTTTGGTCGCCGCGGGCCTGGCCCTGGTGTCGGAGGGGCGGGGCGTGGTTGTTGATCCCGATGGGTCGAAGAGCGTGCGGGGGACGACGGTCGCGGAGCGGCCGGAACTGGCGGGAGGCATTCTGAGGGACGAGAATATTGACTTTACGATCCGGAACGCGTCGGGTGAGCTGGTGTACGCCGGAACGCTTCAAGATCGGGTCAAGCAATCGAAAAAGAATAAAACGTTGAGTTTCGAGTTTCGGATCAAGAATAGCCAGCCGGGGCTTTCCGGCCGGATCGTCTCGGTGGGCCGTGAGGGCTTTTCGGGGTGGAGCACCGACATGGATTTCACGGTTGACGGCCTGGGCAGCAACGGCCCGGACACGGTTCGTCGTGCGTCGAAATCGCGCGGCGATCGTGTCGCGTTTTCGTTCGAGCGGACGCCGATCGCCTCGGGGGAGGAGTCGCGGTTCTGTTTCGTGCTCACGAATGCCACGCGGTTTGCCGCCAAGGCGGGTTCGTTGACCATCATCGCGAGTGACGGCTCGAAGGTGACGATTCCGGTTGCCGGTCCCGAGACATGATGGGTCGGGTGGCGCTGGTGGCGTGCTCACGTCGCTGCGCTGCCGGGGGATCGTGGCCGGCTTGACGCGGTGGGGAACGGATGCGGTCCTTCCCGGTGGTTGAGCCGGTTGATGACGAGACAGGGTGGACCTTCGCGGGGGTCCTGCCGCGGAATGCGGCGGTGTTTGCCGCGATGCCGTCGGGTTGGCTGGTGGTGGAGCCTGGCCAGCTCGTTCCTCGGACGGTCTCGGACGACCACGGACTGTGGATCGTGTTCGGGGTGGGGGTGCCGGCGATTGTCGGGTTCGGGCCCTGGTCTCATGCGATGGGGCGCTGGATTCTTCGAGCGTGGGGCGTTTCGACCCGGAGGCGGGACGGTCGGTTGTGGCCTGCCTGGCCGCTGGTCGAGGGCGATGGCGCCGGACGGGTCGAGGCGACCGGTGGCTCTCGATCTCGAGCGGTTTTTGCCTGTTTGCGAGGGCGTTGGGCCGGCGGGTCGGGGATCGAGGCGACTCGGGGCGGATCCTTTCCGGAAATTCATGCTGGTCAGGGTCTTGCATATGCCGAGTTCTCGAACGAGAATCGTGGACAGGCCCAAGCGGGTCCGTCGCGGTTTCGTCAACGCATGTCTGAATCTTGTTGATACCTGCTCACGGCGGGGACGCGGCCACACGGATTCTTCCGTGAGTGGTGGGTCGGAGTTTGCGCGCGGGAATGAGTGATTGGGGCGGCGTTGAGCGACGCGGTTGGAGCATGGCGAGCCGGTTCATCGCCCGCCCCGCGAGGCCTGGCCGGGGAAAGGCGTTCGTGCCCCGTGACGCCGGCGGCGCGATGAGGCCGCCGACGCGTGCTTCGCCGAAACGGGCGGGTCGCCGCGGGAGGGTCGTTTTTCGTCCGGTCCTACTAATTTCGGAGGATACAGCGATGGACGCGATTTGGGACGGCGTGACGCGGACGAACACGTTGAACGGGAGGGTGGCCCCGATCCGCCAGGCGCTGGCGGACGCGGCCAGAGGCTGTGACTGGTTTCGCGTCCTGGATCTGATTTCGGCACATCGAGACTACGTCAACTGTACACGATTGGATGGGACGTCGCTCTCCACTCCGCTCCACCAGGCCGCTCATGGCGGCGCTCCGGTCGAGGTGGCGCGGCGGCTGATTGAACTGGGGGCCTGGCGGACGCTTCGGAACGCCGAGGGGGATCGGCCGGTCGACGTCGCGGCGCGGCGAAGACATGGGCATCTCTTGGATGTACTGACACCGGAGTACAAGCACCATGTCCCGCTGGACATTCTTGCGGAAATTCAGAGACACTTTCACGCGCTCATTCGAGAACGGGCCGAGCGCGACGTCGAGGCGCACGCATTGAGGCTGCCCGAGCTGGAACCATTGCTGGAGCTGGAACGGCCCTTCATGTGGTTTCCCGTTCCGGGCATGTGCGGCGGGTTCAGCTTCGGGCTGGAGGAGACTGGCCACGAGGCGAAGTTGATCGCGTCGAGCTGGTGCCGGATTGTCGGCGGGTCAGGACAGTGTCACGAGATTACCGTGGAGGGCTGTACCCTGATCGATGAGGGGTTTGTGTAAAGATGCTAAACGGATGAGCGTATCTCAAGACTGAGTCTGGTTCATGTGCAAAATTGATAACAAATTCA
>CAZRGV010000035.1:2648-7520 GCA_964599655.1 uncultured Isosphaeraceae bacterium
GGGCGGGGGGTCGGGCATGGGTTCGGTCCGTGCCAATGAGGGCCTCGATTCACGCGGTCTGGAATTCGGGGGGTGGGGGTGGTGGAGCATTCGAGGAGGCCCGCTGTGGGGCTTGGCGGGGCGGCGGTGGTGGTGTTGACGGCGCTGTCGTTGTCGGTGGGGTGGGGAATTTGTGGGAATTTTGACATGAATATGGCACAATGATTCCAGGGGCGCTGAGCGGCGAGGGCGTTCGCGGGCCCGAGATCCGGCCGGTCGAAGCGTTTGGGCCGTTGATCCGCAAGACGATCGTCGCGGGCGTGATTGCGGCGAGCGTGTTGACGCTGGCCGACTGGGGCATCGTGCGGGCGATTTACGGCGACCGCTTCGCTGGACATGCTGGATTGAACATTCGTTTCGGTCCCAACGCGACGACCCGACCGAGGAAGTGAGCGGTCGAACCGGCGAGCCGGCTCAGCGCCCGGCGCGCAAGGCGATTGTCTTGCGCTCCCGGCATGGATGCCGCGGATTCAAACAGTTGGATCAAGTCACATTTCCCAGCCTTTGCGATACTCGCGGCGGATGTAGCGTTCGGCGTCGGAGCCGTTGGTGGCCTTGAGGTTGGCGGCGTCCCAGGCGAGTTTCTCACCGGTTCGGTAGGCGACGTTGCCGAGGAGGACGGCCTCGGAGAGGGGTCCGGAGTAGTCGAAGCGGCAGGAGGTGGAGGGGGTGCCCGCCTTGCAGGCGGCGATCCACTCGGCGTGGTGGCCGATGGAGGCTGGAATCGAGGGTTTGGGCGGCTCGAAGTCGCGGAAATTCGATTCGGGAAGGAGCTGGTGCCTTCGGTAATCGGCGATGAGCATGCCCTTGTCGCCGACGAAGAGGACGCCGTTGGCCCATTGGGGCATGCCTGGCTCGCTCAGGAGCTTCGGCCGCTTGCCGCTGTCGTACCAGGTGAGCGTGAGGGCGGGTCGGTTCCCCTTGGCGGGGTGCTCGTAGCGGACGATGAGCCAGGGGGGCGTGGTCTCGGGATGGACGGGCGGCCCCTCGGCCTCGACGGAGGTGGGATATCGGAGGTCGAGGGCCCAGAAGGGCAGATCCATGTAGTGGCAGGCCATGTCGCCGAGGGTGCCGTTGCCGAAATCCCACCAACGGCGCCAGTTGGCGGGCTGGTAGGTGGGGTGGTAGGGGCGTTCGGGGGCCGGGCCAAGCCAGAGGTCCCAGTGCAGGTAGGCGGGGACGGGAGGCGTTTCGGACGGGCGATCGCCGCCCGACCAGTTGGCGCCACACCAGACGTGAACCTCTCGCACCGGGCCGATCGCTTGCGACTGGATCAGCTCGACGACGCGGCGGTAGTTGTCGCCGGCGTGGATCTGCGTGCCGAGCTGGGTGACGAGTCCGGTCTTGCGGGCGAGTTCGGTCGCGGCCCGGCATTCGTGGACGGAGTGGCCCAGCGGCTTCTCGACGTAGACGTGCTTGCCGCGCCTCAAGGCCCCGAGGGCGGCCGGCACGTGAACGTGGTCGGCCGTGCTGATGACGACGGCCTCGATGTCGGCCTGGTCGAGAAGCTTGCGGAAGTCGTTGTATGTTTTCGCCTTGGGGAACCGCTCGCGGGCGCGACCGAGCAGGCGGTCGTCGATGTCGCAGAGCGCGACGATGTTTTCACCCTGGACGCCCTGGATGTTGGCCGCGGCGCGACGGGCCGTTCCGATGACGCCGATGTTGAGCGTCTCGTTGGGCGATTTGGAAGCGGCCCAGGCACGCCCGGACCGCCAGCCGACCACGGTGGCCGCGCCCGCGGCCGAAACGTTGCGGAGAAAGTCGCGACGATGCGGGTGTTTCGAAGTCATGGCCGTTCCTCGGAGTCGTGAAGTTGTGTTGGATCATAGTCGAACCACGGAGCGCGCTCAACCTCGCGGTTTGGCGGTCTTTGGAACGCGCGTGCCTCTTGCGGTCGCGAGCGACTTTGCTAGCCTTGAGGGCGGCCGTCGAGGTCAGGGCAAGGGTCGGTCCTGGTTTCTCGGGACGATTCCGCGAGATTCGCCGACGTTCCAACAAGGAGCGAGGTCATGACGCGAGGTCAACGATGGGGGCTGTTCGTGGGGATGTTGGCCTTGCTGGCGTCGACCGTCGAGGGGGCGACGGGCCCGAAGGCGGCCCGGACGCCGAACATCGTGTTCATCCTGGCCGACGACCTGGGTTACGGGGATGTTGGTTGTTATGGGCAATCGCGAATCCAGACGCCGAACATTGATCGGCTGGCGGCGGAAGGGCGGCGCTTCACGCAATGCTACGCGGGAAGCACCGTCTGCGCTCCGTCGCGATGCTGCCTGATGACCGGCGTCCACACGGGGCATGCCCGGGTCCGAGGCAACACCGACGCGGCGCTTCGCCCGGAGGATGTGACGGTTGCCGAGGTGTTGAAGAACGCCGGCTACGCGACCGGACTCGTCGGCAAGTGGGGACTGGGCGAAGCCGGCTCCACGGGCGTGCCAAATCGTCAAGGTTTCGATGAATTTTTCGGATACCTGAATCAGAAACATGCGCATAATGCTTATCCCGAGTTCCTTTGGAGGAACGAGGCGCGATATCCGCTGGTGGGAAACCGGATCGGCCAGTCGGACGGGGTGTCGGTCGAGCGTGCCCAGTACGCGCAAACGTTGTTCATGAACGAGGCGCTTGCGTTTCTGGAGGAGCACAAGGATGGGCCGTTCTTCCTCTACCTCGCGTCGACGCTGCCGCACGCGAACAACGAACGAGGCCGAGCCGAGGGGAATGGCATGGAAGTGCCGAGCGACGCGCCCTACTCGGACCGTTCGTGGCCGCAGGCGCAAAAGAATTACGCGGCGATGATCACCTGGCTCGATCGGGATGTCGGCCGTTTGATGCGGACGCTCAAGGAACTCGGGCTGGATGAGAACACGATCGTGTTCTTCACCAGCGACAACGGACCGCACAAGGAAGGAGGGGCGGACCCGGCGTTTTTCCAGAGCTCGGGGACGCTTCGAGGTTTCAAGCGAGACCTGACCGAAGGTGGCATCCGCGTTCCGATGATCGCGCGTTGGCCGGGGCATATCGAGGCTGGAACGGTGAGTGATCAAATGTGGGCCTTCTGGGATTTTCTGCCCACCGCGGCCGAACTCGCCGGGACGGACGCGCCGAAGGGCATTGATGGGATCTCGATGTTGCCCGCGATTCTGGACGGGAAGGCTCAGGCTGAGCATCCGCCGCTCTACTGGGAATTTCACGAGCGGGGGTTCCACCAGGCCGCCCGGATGGGCGATTGGAAGGGGATTCGGCTCGGCACGACCAGGCCGCTGGAGCTCTATGACCTCTCGACGGACCCGGGCGAGTCGAAGAACGTGGCGTCGTCGCATCCCGACGTGGTGGCGAAGATCGAGGCGTATCTCAAGGACGCTCGAACCGACTCGACGGAGTTTCCGATTCGAGAGCCAAAGGCGAAGGGGGCTTCTGGCGCGCGGGCCAGTCGTTGATGTCGGAAGGGAAACGGAAACGAACAGCCGGGGCCGGTCGATGCCATGGACATCGACCGGCCCTGGGAGACTGTCCGGAATGCGGGAGCGGCCGGTTTCGGGCTCAGCAGGCCTTGGCGAAGGCGGCGGCCGCGCGCTCCTGGATCTGGCCGGGGGTCAGATCCTCGCTGTGGCTGGCGATCGACCAGTGGTGTCCGAACGGATCGATATGCTTGCCGTAGCGATCGCCCCAGAACATGTTCGAGAGGGGCATGGCGGCCTGGGCGCCCGCCTCGACCGCCTTGTAGAACACGGCGTCGGCGTCGGCGTCGGCGTCGTCGACGTAGAGGTGGGTCGTGGCCGGCGAGCCTGCGAGCGTTTGGGGGCTACTCGATCCGTACTCGGGGAATTCGTCGCAGAGAAAGAGCCGTGAGTCGCCGATCCGCAACTCCGCGTGCATGATCCGGCCATCGGGGCCGTGCATGCGGCCGAGTTCCACCGCGCCGAGGGCCTTCTGGTAGAAGTCGTTGGCGTCCGATGCGTTTCGAATGACCAGATGCGGGGTGACCGTGTGGTGCCCCTCGGGCACCGGCTTGAGAGCGCTGGACCTATCGGACCTCCTGAGCCGTTGGTGAGGAAAACGGACGGGAACCGTCGACCAACACGGAACGCGACAACGCCCCGAGGTGGGTTGCCGGCCATCCTGGGCCTGATCCGATCCGACGAACGACCAAACTCAGCGGACCCGGCCACGGACCACAGAGCGACGACAGGACCGCACGCGCGGCCCGTGGCCAGAGTCCGATGCAGCACCCGGTTCGGCGGCGTTTCTTCGGAATGGGTGCCAGTGTCTGCGACGGACCCAGCGCACTGGTGGACCAGCCACCCGTGCCACCCGGACGGAGCACTGGTGGACCAGCCACCAGTGGCACCCGGACGGAGCACTGGTGGACCAGCCACCAGTGGCACCCGACGAAGCCACTGGTGGGTAAGCACACGGGTGGGCCAGCCACCCGTTCCACCCAACGCCCGTGGCATCCGAAGGGAGGGGAAGGTGGGTGGCACTGGTGGCTTGCCCACCAGTGCTCCGAGTGATCGGGGAAGCCACTGGTGGACCAGCCACCAGTGCCACCCAAGGACGTGCTTCGAGTGATCGGGGACGACGCTGGTGGACAAGCCACCAGTGCCACCCGAGGAAGCCACTGGTGGACCAGCCACCAGTGGCACCCAAGGACGTGCTTCGAGTGATCGGGGACGACACTGGTGGACCAGCCACCAGTGCCACCCGAGGAAGCCACTGGTGGACCAGCCACCAGTGGCACCCAAGGACGTGCTTCGAGTGATCGGGGACGACACTGGTGGACCAGCCACCAGTGCCACCCGAGGAAGCCACTGGTGGACCAGCCACCAGTGGCACCCA
>CAZRGV010000035.1:7620-9145 GCA_964599655.1 uncultured Isosphaeraceae bacterium
GTGGACCAGCCACCAGTGCCACCCGAGGAAGCCACTGGTGGACCAGCCACCAGTGCCACCCAAGGACGTGCTTCGAGTGATCGGGGACGACGCTGGTGGACAAGCCACCAGTGCCACCCGAGGAAGCCACTGGTGGACCAGCCACCAGTGGCACCCAAGGACGTGCTTCGAGGCGACCCCATGATACTGTTCATGCGAACAGTTTCGTGAGTGGCGTCAGTACAACGCTTTTCGGCTCGGAAGTCAACGTCTGTTCAGTCGAATTCCGCGGAAATTGGTCCGGGTGCGCGTGTCGTGCGCGCTGGGGATCCTGGATGGTTGCTGGAGCGGGACAAGGTTCAGGGCAAGCCGGTGGCGAACCGGTGGCCCTTGACCTGCATGGGGGCGGCGTAGAGGGATGTTCTTGCGGTGATATAAAGGGTCTTTCCATCCTTGCCGCCGAAGCAGGCGTTGGAGGGGCTTTCGGGGACGTGGATCAGGCCGAGGGTTTTGCCGTTGGGGGAGACGACCTGGATGGCCTGGAGGGCGGGCTGGGTGAGGTAGAGGTTTCCGTTCGAGTCGACGGTGAGGCCGTCGCCGCCTCGGGGCGGTCCGTCCGCGGCTTGTTCGAGGCGGCAGAGGACCTTGCCCTCGCCGATGTGGCCTGGCGAAGCGATCGGGTAGGCCATGACGTCGGGCGATCCGGAGGGGAGGACGTAGAGGGTTTTCTCGTCGGGGGAGAGGAGGACGCCGTTGGGGCGTGGGAGGTCGTTGATGAGGCGAGAGAGTTTGCCGTCGGGCGTGATGTAATAGACGGACTTCGCGTTGGGGTCGGTGAAGTAGACGCCTCCCCCTCGGTCGACGACGAGGTCGTTGGGCCGGTCGAGCGGCTGTCCTTCGAAGCGGTCGGCCAGAACGTCGATGGTCCGGGTGCCGATGTCGATGGCGACGACGCGTTTCCGGCCGCCCTGGCAGGCGACCAGGCGGCTCGTGCCGTCGAGCATCAGGCCGTTGCAGCCTTCGGAGCCTTCGAGGAAGGTCGAGAGCTTGCCATTGGTTTCGAGCTTGTAGATGCGATTGGCGCGAAGGTCGGTGAAATAGAGGTTTCCCTCGGCATCGGCGGCGGGGCCCTCGGTGAAGATGAATCCGGTCTGGACCCGCTCCACCTTGCCGGTCGGTCCGATGCCGGGAATGGGCGCGTCCTGCGCAGACGATGGAATGGCGGCGGCGATCAGGAGGAGGCAAGACCCGCACATTGGGACTCGTCGAGCGTTCATGGACGTTCCTCCGAGAGCGTGGGTGTCGGTCGGGACGGGCTTGATGATACCCTCACGGTCGCGTCGCAACAAAACCGAGGGGCGCGTGGTTTGAGGAATTCGCCAGCCGCTGGCGAGCGTGTGCCGCTGGGGCTAAGATCGGGCTCAACGTGGTCGAGGCGAACGCGCGTTCCCGGAAAGATCGGAGTCCCGTGATGCGACGAACACGACGAATCGGCCGGACGCTGGCACTGGCGGCGCTTTTTGGCGGTCTCGCCGCGAAGGGATTG
>CAZRGV010000035.1:9174-48318 GCA_964599655.1 uncultured Isosphaeraceae bacterium
GGAGCGGCAAGGTTGAGGAGTTCGTTTACAAAACGACGGAGAATGCCGAGCTGAAGATGTTCGTGCATTTTCCGGAAGGCTGGAAAGCGAGCGACACGAGGCCGTCGATCGTGTTCTTTTTCGGGGGTGGTTGGAGGAACGGAACGCCCGCGCAATTTGAGCGGCAGGCGACCTACCTGGCGAGCCGGGGGATGGTGGCGGCCCGGGCGGATTACCGGGTGAAGTCGCGGCAAGGGGTGACGCCGGTCGAGTGTGTCGAGGATGCCAAGAGCGCCGTGCGATGGCTGCGGAAGAACGCGGGCCGGCTGGGCATCGACCCGAACCGGATCGTGGCGGCCGGGGGGTCGGCGGGCGGGCACATCGCGGCCTGCACGGGAACGACCGAAGAGGTTGTGGCCAGGGGTGAAGATGCGTCGATCTCTTCCAGGCCGAACGCGATGGTGCTGTACAACCCGGTTCTGTCGCTATTGGATGGCCCTCGCCTGCTCGAATTCGTGGGTGGTGATGAAAAGGTTGCGAAGCGGATTTCCCCGACGTGGCACGTTTCGAAGGAGACGCCGCCGACGTTGCTCCTGTTCGGCACGGACGACCCGTTGCAGGCGCAGGCCGAGCCGTTCCTGAAACGCGCGAAGGCCCACGGCGTGCGGGCCGAACTGTTTCACGCCGAAGGCGTGGGGCACGGCTTCTTCAACCGTTCCCCCTGGACCGAGCGGACCTCGAAGCGGGTGGACGAATTTCTCGAGTCGCTCGGCTACGTCGCGGGGAAGCCGACGATCCGGGTCCCTTGAGCGGAAAGGACAACGACGGTGCGCATCCAAGGATTCTCGCGACTTCTGGTCGCGCTCGGGTTTCTTCTTCTCGCGAATGAGACCGGCCGGGGCGACGACTCAAAAAGAGTGGCACGTCCGAACATTCTCTGGATTCTTGGCGAGGACATGGGTCCGGAGCTGGGCTGTTACGGCGATCCGCTGGTGAAGACGCCGAACCTGGACCGGTTGGCCAGTCAGGGAGCGCGGTACAACCTGGCGTTCACGACGGCGCCGGTGTGCTCGGCGAGCCGGTCGGCCATGATGACCGGGATGTATCAGACCAGCATCGGAGCGCATAATCATCGGAGTCATCGGAGCGACGGCTATCGACTGCCGAACGGCGTGGTGCCGATCACGGATCTTTTCCGCAAAGCGGGGTATTTCACGGCCAACGTCAAGACGCCCGCGCCCGGCTTGAAGGTGCCGGGAAAGACCGATTTCAACTTCAACGCGGGGCCCGTTTTCGAGGGCACCGACTGGTCGGAGCGCAAGCCGGGTCAACCGTTCTACGCGCAGGTGAACTTCAGCGAGCCCCATCGCGGTCCGGCCTTTCCGAACGCGAGGACGATGCTGAAGGACCTGGTCGATCCGTCGAAGGTGGAGTTACCGCCGTATTATCCGGATGATCCGGTTGTGCGGGATGACTGGGCGAATTATCTCGACGCGATCGGGTTGCTCGACCGGAAGGTGGGCGAGCTGTTGAAGCGGCTCGATGACGAGGGGCTGTCGGACAACACGATCGTCATTTTCCTGGGCGATAATGGCCAATGTCACGTTCGAGGGAAGCAGTTTCTTTACGACGGCGGGATTCACATTCCGCTCTTGATTCGATGGCCGGGTCACATCGCTCCAGGGACGGTGAGCGATGAGCTGATCAGCGCGATCGACCTGTCGGCGACGTCGCTGAAGCTGGCGGGCATCGAGCCACCCACGACGATGCAAGGGCGCGTGTTTCTTGGTCCCGGCCGCGACGCGCCTCGGGACCGGATCTTCGCGGCGCGGGACCGCTGCGACGAGACGGTCGACCGGATTCGTTGCGTTCGGACCAGGCAATACAAGTACATCCGCAACTTCTTCCCGGATCGGCCCTACACGCAGCCCAACAAGTACAAGGAGCAGCAATACCCGGCCCTGGCCGTGATGAAGCGGCTTGACGCCGAGGGGAAACTGAATCCGGTTCAGGCTCAGTTCATGAAGCCGACGCGCCCGGCCGAGGAGCTGTACGACGTGCTGGCCGATCCGCACGAGATTCACAACCTGGCGGGCGACCCCGCGCACGCCGAGACCCTGGCGACGCTTCGGAAGTCACTCGACGACTGGATCAAGGAGACGGGCGACCTGGGCGCGATTCCCGAGGCGCCCTCGTCGGTCAGTCCGTGATATTCTTGTGACGGAACGTCGCTTGATCTTCCGTGGACTTTTCGGAATACGAGGTCTCTCATGACGCGAAACCGGACGCGATGGGCGATCGGCCTGCTGGCGATCGGGCTTGGAGGGATGGGTTTCGGCGGTTCCTCAGCCAAGGCGCAGATGATGGTTCCGTGGCCGAGGGACATGCCGCGTTCTTCGACGGGGTATGGGATGCCGAGGGGCTCGGCCTACGTGGTGCCCGGCAGCACTTACGTGGCGCCCCAAACGTATGCGGCGCCGGCTGGGGCGGCGCTGGGGGGGGCACCGTATGCGACGGGTCCGTTGGTGATGCCGTACCTGGCGCCTCGTGGCCTGTTTGAGCAAGCCCCCTACCGGCATGGGTGCTTCTACTATCCGGTCCCGCTGGGCGTGGTGGGGGCTCAGCCCTGAGCGGACGGGGGCGTTGATGGTGACGAGGCCAGGTCCTTCGTAACGGCCTTGCCGGGCGGGCGCGTCAGACGCGATGATGGAACGTCGAAGAGACGAGGAATCATCGCGCTGACGACCCCGCGACGGGGTGAGGTCGAACCGACCGTGGCGACCGCCGAGCCAACCGCGACGCCGAAAACGGAGTCTCGATCGCCAGGAGCCTCCAAGCCCGAGCTGCTGGCGCCCGCGGGCGACCGGGCGTGCCTGATCGCGGCCATCGAGAACGGGGCCGACGCGGTTTACTTCGGGCTCCCGTCGCACAACGCGAGGGCGAGGGCCGTCAACTTTCCCCTCGACGAACTGCCCGAGGTGATGGCCCTGCTGCATCGTCGGGGTGTGAGGGGCTACGTGACCCTCAACACGCTGGTGTTTCCGGCCGAGCTGGAGTCGGTCGAGGCGACGGTGCGCCGACTCGCGGCGTCGGGGGTCGACGCGCTGATTGTTCAGGACCTGGGCCTTTGCCGGTTGATCCGGGCCCTGACGCCGGACCTGGAGATTCACGCGTCAACGCAGATGTCGGTCACCAGCGAGGAGGGGGTTCGCCTGGCGAAGGAGCTGGGCTGCTCGCGGGTGATCCTGGCGCGGGAGCTTTCGATCGATGAGATCGAGCGGGTGCGACGGTCGGCGGAGATTCCGGTCGAGGTGTTTGTTCATGGGGCCCTGTGCGTGGCCTATTCCGGCCAGTGCCTGACGAGCGAGGCGCTCGGCGGGCGGTCGGCGAACCGTGGCGAGTGCGCGCAGGCGTGCCGGATGCCGTACGAGATCGTTTGCGATGGCAAGCCGGTCGACCTCGGGGACATCCAGTACCTGCTGAGCCCGCAAGACCTGGCGGCGTTCGACCTGGTTCCGAAGCTGGTCGAGCTGGGCGTGGCGAGCCTGAAGATCGAGGGGCGGCTGAAGTCGCCGGAGTATGTCGCCAACATCACGAGCCACTACCGCAAGGCGATCGACGCGGCCTGGGCGGGCCGGCCGGTCGAGTTCACGCGCCTTGAGGTGCAAGAGATGGAGATGTCGTTCTCTCGGGGATTCAGCCATGGGTTCCTCGACGGGAACAATCACAAGGTGCTCGTGCGGGGCGACTACGCCAAGAAGCGAGGGATCTTTCTCGGGACGGTCGCGGCGGTGTCCGGCTCTCGGGTGCGGCTCGATCTCGCGGCGCCGGTGAAGCCAGGGGATGGCGTCGTGTTCGATGGCGACGAGTCGACCGGACTTCCCGAGCAGGGGGGACGGGTTTACGAGGTGTTTCGAGCGGGCCGAGGGCGTCGCGTCGGGTCGACCACGTGTCACGAAGGGCTCTCGGCGGGGCCCGCCGAGCTGTCGTTTGGGCGTCGCGACATCGACCTGGCTCAGATTCGAGCCGGCCAGCGCGTCTGGAAGACCGATGATCCGGCGCTGACGCGCCGCCTGCGATCGAGCTTTCAAGGGCCGCCGCGACGGAAGGTGGATCTGGACCTGACCGTTCAGGCCATCGCGGGCAAACCGCTGGCGATCGAGGGCCGGACGGCGACCGGGTTCGTGGCGAACGTCGAGGCGGAGACGCCCCTGGTGGCGGCCCAGAACCACCCGGCGACCGTCGAGGAGCTTCGCGAGCCACTGGGCCGGCTGGGGGAAACCGTTTACCAGTTGCGTTCGCTGGAGGCGACGATCGAGGGCGGTCCGCTCGTGCCGAAAAGCGTCCTGAACGGCCTTCGACGCGACCTGGTCGCGCGGCTCGACGCGAGGGCCGGGGCGGCTCCGTTGCGGACGATTGCCGAGGGTCCGGTCCTACCGGTCCTGCGGGCGTCGCTCTGGTCGAACGCGGGGGACGACGAAAACGAGCCGGCCCCCCCTGCCCTCTCGGCGCTCTGTCGGGTGACCTCGCAGGCCGAGGCGGCCGTCAAGGCCGGGGCGAGGACGATCTATCTGGATTACCAGGACATCAAGGCGTACGGAGCGGCGATCGCGGCGTTGCGCGCGGTGTCGTCCGAGGTTCGGATCTATCTGGCGACGCCCCGGATCGAGAAGCCGGGCGAGGCACCGATCTTCCGCTACCTGGCGAAGCAAGGGGCGGATGGCCTGCTCGTTCGTAACGCGGGAGGACTCGCCTTCTGCGCGGAGCGCGGCCTGCCGTTCGTGGCCGATTTCTCGCTGAACGCGGCGAACGAGCTGACGGTGGAATGGCTCAAGGCTCGGGGGGCCGAGCGCGTGACGGCCTCGTACGACCTGAGCCTCGACCAGCTCGATGATCTGATCCGCGCGGTGCCTCCGCGATGGCTGGAAGTGGTCTTGCACCAGCACATGCCGATGTTCCACATGGAGCATTGCGTCTTCTGCGCCTTCCTGTCTCCGGGCACCGACAAGACGAACTGCGGCCGCCCCTGCGACCAACATGAGGTGACATTGAAGGATCGCGTGGGGATGGAGCACCCGTTGAAGGCCGACGTTGGCTGTCGCAACACCCTGTTCAACGCGGTCCCCCAGACCGCCGCCGAGTATCTGCCCCGGCTGCTCTCGCGCGGCGTCCGCCACCTTCGCGTCGAGTTCCTCGACGACGACCCCGCGTCGGTGACTCGCATCTGGAACCTCTACGCCGAGGCCCTCGCCGGCCGTCGGGACGCAAGGATGTTGTGGAAGGACCTCAAGGCCCAGAACCGCTACGGCGTCACGCGAGGGCAACTGGCGATCGTGCCCTGAGCCCGCCGTTGGCTTGCGGACCTCGTCGGGGGATGCGCGGAATGTCGCGGTTCGAGGGTTCGTCAAACGTGGGGGGCGCGGGCGCATCGCCCCAAGACGACCCGGCCATGGTTTCCGGGTCGCCGCGCTGGAGGATGCCGGCCGCGTTGCGGGTTCGTGGGTTGTCCGTTTCGGCGCGTTTGAGTCGAGAATCGGGGGACGCCGGGTGCTCTGGGATTGTCGGCCTGGACCGGGAATTCCGGTAGGATGAGGAGAGAAACGCGGAAAACGCGCCGCCGCGACACCATGGATCATGGATGGAATACGTCCGAACAATCGCAAGGCCATGGCGAAGAACCTGAAGACGTTGACGATCCCTGGCTTGCGGAGTTCTCGCAACGCGCGATGAGGATTCACGGTTGACTGTGGAAATCAAACTTCCTATAGTGCGTGGGGAGCCATGCGATTGCATGCACCTGTCTCCAGTCGTCTCCCGACGCATCGCGTGACGCAAAGGAGTGCGCATCCGGGGGTCCTCCCCTTCTCCGTGAGAGACGGACGATGCTAGATCCCGAGCCCATTCCCACCACTGAGCGAGCCGAACCGACGGGCTCCTGGCGACCGGCCAGTTTCGACGGGCCAACGCCGGCGAGTGATTCGTCGCCCACCGTGCGCACCGGCTCAGGCAGCTCGGGTTCGAAATCCAGGCGCAAGGAGGACCCGCTCCCGATGCCTCGGACGGGGGACCGGCTCGAATCGTTCGAGCTGCACGAGGCGATCGGCGTCGGCGGCATGGGGGCGGTCTTTCTCGCGAGCGATACGCGGTTGCATCGTCAGGTGGCGTTGAAGATCCTGCCGCCCGAGCAGTCGAACGACCTGGAAGTCGTGCAGCGGTTCTACCAGGAAGGGCGGGCGGCGGCGCAGCTCGACCACGAGAACATCGCGCGGGTTTACACGATCGGCAACGACCGAGGCTACCACTACATTGCCTTCGAGTACATCGAGGGGACGACGATCCGGCAGCGGGTGGAAGAGCACGGCCCGCTTTCGGTCGAGGAGACGATCAACTACACGCTCCAGATTGCCGGGGCGTTGGTGCATGCCTCGGAACGGGGGGTCGTCCACCGCGACATCAAGCCGTCGAACATCATTGTCACGCCGCAAGGCCGGGCGAAGCTGGTCGACATGGGGCTGGCTCGCCGCTTCGAGCGAGGGGTCTCGGATGATGGCCTGACCCAGAGCGGCATGACGCTCGGCACGTTCGACTACATCAGTCCGGAGCAGGCGCGGGACCCGAGAGACGTGGATGTCCGTAGCGACCTGTACTCGCTCGGCTGCACGATGTTCCACATGCTGACGGGCCGGCCGCCGTTTCCCGAAGGGACCGTGCTCCAGAAGCTGCTCCAGCATCAAGAGGAGCCCGCGCCCGATGTCCGGACGATCAACCCGGCGGTTCCCGCCGACCTCGCGGCGATCATCCTCAAGCTGATGGCCAAGGACCGCGATCGCCGCTACCAAAAGCCCGAGCAGCTCGTCCGAGACCTGTTGACCATCGCCGGAACCCTCGGGTTGCGCTCGATCAGCCCGGAGGGCCTGGTCTGGATGTCGTCGAAACCCCCAGCGACCTGGGAGCGACATCTCGTCTGGCTGTTGCCGGCCGCGGGACTCGGGGTGGTTCTGGCGGCGCTGGTCTGGTGGGGTCAGCCGAGCGACGTCGCGTCGCCACCGCTCTCGCCAGAACCGGACACGCCCTCGCTGAACCAATCCGCACTGGCGAACTCGACCGCTCCTCCGAAGATCACCATCGGCCCGTCAACGACGGAAGCCGCCCCGAAGGAACCCGAACCGGACGGATCGACCGCACGCGAGCCCTCGGTCTGGCCAGCGCGCGAGATCCTTGTGGGCTCGGACGACGAGCTGGAGACGATTCTCTCGCAAGCCGCCTCCGGATCGAGACTCGTGCTCACGGACGACGGCCCGTACGACCTCCGGCCAACCGCGATCCCGAGGGCCAACGCCTCGTCGAACGCCGCGACCAGTCCGCCAAGGACCCTGACGATCCAGGCGGGGGCCGACGTCCGTCCGGTCCTTCGGCTGGATCGAGGATCGAGCCGCGAAACGGCCGAGGCGGCGCTGCTGGTCTTCCAGAACAGCCGGATCACGCTCGAAGGACTGGAATTCCAGATCGACATGTCCGAGCGGGACGGTTCGCTTGCCGCCGTGTTCGCCGAGAACACGGACCTGTCGTTAAAACGATGCTGGTTCCGCCGTTCGGGCTCTCGGATCGGTCAGGCCAGGTCGACGGCCTTGCACCTTCGGTCGGAGAACCGACGGGCCCGCGATGGCGAGAGCGAGCCGCCCGAGGCCGTTCGGGTCGACGCCTGCTACTTTGATGGCGGTCAGGTGGGGATTCTCGCGCAAGGGCCAACCGACGTGCAGCTTCGCGACTGCACGTTCGGTCCGGCCGAACCCGCGGTCTGGTTCGACAACGCCGAGTCGCGTTCGCCCATACCCGCGCGGCTCCTCCTGCGGCATGTCAGCATCCTGGCGGGCCCCACGGCGGTCTTCCGGTTCTCGCGTACCGAGGGGCGGGTGGATATCGATGACTCGGTGATCGCGCCCCCGAACCAGGAGCGGGCCACGCTGGTGACCACCGACGAGCCGAGCCGGCTCGAATGGCATGGGCGGGATAATCTCTACGGCCGGATCGCGACCTACTTGCAGCCCACCAGCGACCTGACCGGCGGGTCCCCCATCTTGACCTTCTCGGAGTGGGCCGACGATCCTCAAGGCTTCCGGGAGGCGCGTTCCGCGGCGACCGAGGAACACGTCTGGGAGCAAAACCATCCCCAGCAATCATTGACCCAGCGCGATCCGACCGTCGCGTTCCAGCTCGGCGCCATCGAGCCACCCACGCCGGAGCCGGGCGCCCGTCGGGGCCCTCGAGGCCCGATCGCGCGTCCCGCCGGGTTCCTGGCGAGCCTGATCGGCTCGGCCCTCTCCAAGCGATCCAACGCGCGGACCCTCGTGGAAGCCGACGCCAAGGCCGGTCCGCCCAAGCCGGCCTTGGAAACGGAATTGCCGCCTCGAGCACCGGCGACCCGTCCGCCGACGACCAGCGAGCCGATGCCCATCGCCGTCGACGAGCCCGACGCTCCGCGGGTCCCGCCGTCCGTCGTCGCCGACGTGGGGGCGCCGTCGGAGCCGATGCGTCGCGAGCCGATGCCGATGCCCATGCCGGTGGTGGATCGCAACTCGTCGGAAACGGTCGGGGCGACCGAGCCGGAATCGCCCATGGAACGCTCGCCGATGGTTCGAGGCGAATTCGACCGGGAACCACCCGAGGAGTCGGTCCCTCGGGAACGCCTCTCGACGGACGAGCGAACGGCCGAATCGTCGTCACCCGCCTTGGAGCTTCCTCGGACCTCGGCGAATCCGGTCAAGAATGGCGGGTCCAACCGGCCTGGGGAAGGAACCTCCACGTCGAACACGCCGCGAGGGCCCTCGAATTCCACGGACGGAGCGATCGAACGCGACCTGATTCGGACCCCGGAGCAGTTTCAGCGGGCCCTTCTCCAACTCGGTGCCCGTGGCGGCACGCTCCGGCTCGCGTCGGATGCCGACCTGGTGCTGCCGTCGTGCGAGATTCCCGAATCCGGACGCTGGATGGTCACCGCCGCGTCAGGAGTGACCCGCCCCAGGCTCCGGTTCCGTCCGTCGGCGTCCGACCTTCGGTCGCCCGAACGGCCCGCGCTGTTCCGGGTCCTTCCGCGGGGAAGTCTTGAGCTTCAAGGTGTCGATCTGATCCTGGAACGGGCCGAGGCGCCGTCGGGAGGACGCTGGTCGGCGATCGCCCTGGGTGCGGGAGCCAACCTGGCCCTTGACCGTTGCACGGTCACGATCGAGACCGACCTGGCCGAGTCGTCGAGGCCGCGCTCGTCGTTGATCGCGGTTGTGTCGGAGCTTGGGCCGGAAGCGGTCGGACTCGACTCGTCGGCCTCCTCGATTCGCGTCACCGAGAGCCTGCTTCGGACGGGGGGCGACGTGGTGGACGTGGCGGCCGGCCGACGGCTCGATCACCTCGAACTGACCAACGTCGTGGTCGCCAGCGGCGCGTCGTTGCTCCACGGTCACGGCGTGCCGCGAGACCAGACGCCCGAGCCGCTCAAGATGGTGCTTCGCCAGGTGACCGCGAGGGTTGCGGGTGGGCTGGTCCGACTCGAAAGCGCGCCGGGGGAGCCCGAGCTTCCCCTCGCCGAGGTCGTGGCCCGCGATTCGATCCTGGCCACCACGCCGCAAGGCGATCCCCTGTGTCGCGTCGAGGGGCAGGACAGCCTCAATTCCCTTCGAGATCGGATTGCCTGGGAAAGCCACTCGGTCGTTTATCACCAGATCGACACCTATCGGCGCGATCAGAGCGCGCTCTCCGGCACGGTTCCCGACAACTTCAAGCGGTCCTCGTGGGATGTCGCGGTCGGTCCTCGCGAGGACGCGGCGATTCACGGCGATGTCCGCTTTTTGAAACCGTGGAACACCGACCGCGCCTACTGGACCCTGACGCGAGATGACATGCGACTCGCGCCGGACAGTCCCGCGCCCCTGGTGGCCGGCCCGGACCTGAGCCGGATTCCCGAGGCGCCGGAACTCGACGAGTTCTGACGCCTGAGCCGGCCAACGCGGGGGTTCAACGACCCATCCGTTCGAGGAGGCGGGCGGCGCGTTCGTGCCGGCCGTTCCAAAGCTGGTCGCGGGCGCGCGCGAGCCATCGCCCATGCCAGTCCCGAAAGGGAACGGCCGATCCGGCGGGCGGCGGTTCGGGCAGGAGCCTGCGACCGATGGCCTCGATCAAGGTCGGAATGCCCTCGCCACGCTCGGCGGACACGTTTCGCTCGACGCGATCCAACGAACTCCAGGCCGGAGGCAGGTCGGCCTTGTTCGCGACAACCAACGCGTTGGGCAGAGCGGCCAGCAACTCGTGATCGACCTCGGTCAACGGCTCGGAGCGGTCGAGAACGAGAACCACCAGGTCAGCCCGTTGCTGCTGAGCGCGGGCCAGCCCGATGCCCTGGTTCTCGATCGCGTCGGCGGGATCGCGCAGGCCCGCCGTGTCGACCAGCTCGACGGGCAAGCCTCGGATGGCGGTCGGCAACGTGACCAGATCGCGCGTCGTGCCCGGATTGGGATCGACAATGGCGCGTTCGAACCCGGCCAGCGCGTTCAGAAGCCGGCTTTTGCCGACGTTGGGTCGGCCCGCCAGCACGACCCGCCAGCCCGAAATGAGCCGGCATCCGATCGACCCGCGCTCGATCAGGAGGTTCAGTTGCTGGGCCACAACCGCTCGACGTTCCGAGAGTCGGGCCTCGGTCGCCAAACGGGCGAGCTCGGCGCGGAACGCCCCCTGGGCCTGTTCGAGGAGGACCTCGGCCGAAAACACGGTGGGGGCGTGGACCAGATCGATCCGTGCCTCCGCCTCGATCCTCGAACCGGACGCGTCGATGAGCCATTGTTCCGCCCGGACCGGCCGCGCGCCCAGGGAGGTAAGCGCTTCCATGACCAGCGCTACCGGCGACGGCCCGCCGTGGCACTGCACCTCAACCTCGACCGGATTCCCGTCGACGACCGCCACAACCTCGTCTCCGGTTCCCTGGCCCATGCGACCGAGCCGCGGTCGGCCTCGAGGGGATTCGGCCAGTCGAGGACCCCGTTGAGGCCGGAAGGCGGCGTCGGCGATGGCCAGCGCGTCGGGTCCCCAGATCCGGATGACGGCGATGGCGCCTCGGCCTCCGGCCGTCAACACGGCGGCCCACGCCGATCGCGACGCCTCGGTCGCTTCGACGATCATGGCGCGGGACCCTCGCCGCGCTCTCCGAAAGCGGCGATCGCCAGACCCCGAAGAACCAGGTCAGGAACCAACGTGGCCGATGGACCTTCGACCCAGGGGGCCAGCAGGGACGCGTCTCCTCCTGTCCAGACGATCCAGGGCCTCGGAGTCAAACCCTCGGACTGCCGGGCCAGGATTTCCCGGATGACGCCGACCTGTCCCCAGAAGAGGCCCGCCTTCAGGGCCGGCAAGGTCGATCGGCCCCAGGAGGCGGGCGCTGCCTCCGAGATCTCGACCAGAGGCAATTGGGCCGTCAGATCGCGTAAGGCCTGAGCCATCGGCCCGAGCCCGGGCGCGATCGCCCCGCCCAGCCAGACGCCTTCGGCCGAAATCCGCTCGACCGTGACGGCCGTGCCGCACGAGACGACATGACCAGAGCGGCCGGCCGGTCGGATCGCGATGGCCGCCAGCACCGCCAAGGCCCGGTCGGCTCCGGCCTGCCCGATGGTTTCCAGCTCGTTCGGAACCGGAACCTCGGCCGCCGAAGGGAACCATCGCACGTCCGAACACCCTCGCTCGTCGAGCAAACCGCGAAGTCGATCGGCCAAAGGCGGGTTGACCGAGCTGATCGCCCATCGGGTCTGGGCGTTGATGTTCCAGGCATCGAGCGCCCTGGACCAGGCGTCGGAATCATCGACCGGAAGCGAGAGCGCCGACTCCGGCGCTCCGTTGGCGTCGAGCCTCGCCCACTTCAGCCTCGAGTTGCCGAGGTCGGCCACGATGCGTTGCACGAATCAATTGCCTTGAAAAACCGATGATATTTTGGGATTCGAATAAAGGAGAGGCGCCCGGCGGATCGAGGAAATCCGAGGATTTCGGTTCGATTCCCGCGCGAGGCCGGTCATGGGGTGTTCAGGAGATCGAGCCGACGTCGCGCGGTTCGCGGGTCGATTCGACGGCCGGCTCGCCTTCGACCGGAAGCTGTTCGAGCGTTTCGGCGATGCGGCGCACGAGTTGAGGAATTCCCTTGCCGCTGACCGCCGAGATCGCCTGGACGTCGGTGCCGAGTTCACGAGCGATGCGCTGGCGGGCCTCCTCGGCGCCGGTCAGATCGAGCTTGGTCACGACCACGAGTTCGGGGCGAGCGGCCAGGGCGGCGCTGTAGTGTTCGAGCTCTCGTCGGATCGTTCGGTAGTTGGCCAGAGGATCGGACCCATCGGCGGGTACGGCGTCGATCAGGTGGACCAGCAGCCGTGTTCGCTCGACGTGCCGGAGGAACTCGTGGCCTAATCCGTGTCCCTCGTGCGCCCCCTCGATCAGTCCGGGGATATCGGCCACGACGAAGGTCTGGTCGAGGTCGATCGCCACGGTTCCGAGGTTGGGGTACTTGGTGGTGAATGGGTAATCAGCGATTTCGGGATGGGCCCTGGAAATGCGGGAGAGCAAGGTGGATTTCCCGGCGTTGGGAAGGCCGATCAAGCCCACGTCGGCGATGACTTTCAGTTCCAGCGTGATCCAGCGCTCTTCTCCAGGTTGGCCGGGTTCGGCCTGTCGAGGCGCCCGGTTGGTGCTCGACTTGAAGTGGGTATTGCCGTGGCCACCTTTGCCGCCCCTGGCGACGACGACCTGGTCGCCGGGATGTTTCAGGTCACGGAGGATGTGGCCCCGGTCGCGATCGCGAACGATCGTGCCGACCGGGACGTCGATGATCCGATCCTCCGCGCTGCGGCCGGTGCAGTTCGATCCCTGGCCGTGCTCGCCCCGATCGGCCTTCCAGTGGCGCTGAAACGAGAGATGGGAGAGATTGGTGAGCCCCTCCACGGCCCGGACAATCACCGACCCACCGTCGCCGCCGTTGCCGCCGTCGGGTCCGCCGCGTGGAACGTACTTTTCCTTGCGGAAGCTGACAACGCCGTTACCGCCGTCTCCGGCCTTGACATGGATGGCGACCCGATCAACAAACATCGCGGCCCTTGTTGCGGTGCATGACGTGAAGGATTGGTCTCAGGACCGTCGGCGGCCTTGAACATCGAGGAGGGAACGTCGAGGCCCTCCCGCTTTTTTTTTGAGGAGGCACCAAACGCGTTCCCTCTCGCGGGCGGGCGTGTCGAGCGTCAGGCCACGAATCCTTGGACGCGGTTACGAGTTGGCCAGCGGCAACACGTTGATCCGCCGACCATCCTGATCGAACTTCACGGTGCCTTCGATCAACGAGTAGATCGTCCAGTCGTTCCCGACGCCGACGTTCTTTCCAGGCCGCCACTTGGTGCCGCGCTGCCGGCAGATGATGCTGCCAGGACGGGCATACTGCCCGCCGAACAGCTTGATTCCCAGCATTTGAGGATTCGAGTCGCGGCCGTTGCGGCTCGACCCCTGTCCTTTTTTGTGAGCCATCGTTCCAGATCCCCGCAACGAATACGAGCCAACAACGGTCAGAACTCCGGGTCTGGTCCGCGGTTCCGGCCAGATCCTCGGGAACGGATCATTGTATCGCGGGTCGTTGGGAAACACAAGCGGGCGCGGTGCGAGCCTCGATCACACAATCGTGATGGCTCGCGCGTTCGAAGCGGAGATTCTGGGGGTGAAGGCCGAACGATCCACGCGTGGATCTTGGAGGAAACTCGGCATGAGCGGTCTGGACGGCCTGGACTCGGAGCGGCTCCTGGCCATGGCCCGCGCGGGCCACCGACCGGCGCTGGGGCCGCTTCTGGAATTGTTTCGCAACGACCAGAGCTTGATGGCGAGGCTTCAGGTCGGTCGACGTCTTCAGGGCAAAATCGACCCCGCCGACCTCGTTCAGGAAACGTTCCTGGAGGCGCATCGCGAGTTCCACCAGGTTCGGGGTCGGAGCGAGGCGGAGCTGGTCCGTTGGCTCCGCCCGAAGCAGAGCTTTCCCGAAGTGGCGCGTCGAATGTCGAGGACTGAGGATCGCGTCAAGAAGCTCGGGGCGAGGGCCCTGGCGCGACTTCGTAAGTCGCTGGAATCGGACCCCGATCGAGCTTGAACGAGCGCGAACGCCCCGCAGGCTCCGACCTCTTGCGTCTTCGACGGGAGTTCCCTATCGTCGAAAGGAACCCAGGGAAACGTCGAGCGTGGAGGCGCGTGGATGGCCGATGGGCGGAAGGCCGTGGTCTTGCTCAGCGGCGGTCTGGACTCGGCCACGGCGCTGGCCGAGGCGAAGGCGGCCGGCTTTCTTCCGTACGCCTTGACGGTCCACTACGGCCAGCGGCATGCCATCGAACGCCAGGCCGCGGCTCGGGTCGCGCGGGCCCTGGGCGTCGCGCGGCACGTCGAGCAAACGCTGGACCTCCGGGCCTTTGGCGGCAGCGCGCTGACCGATGATCGGGAGGTTCCCAGAGACCGTCCCTCGGAGGCCATGGCCGAGGGAGGCATCCCGATCACCTACGTCCCGGCCCGGAACACGATTTTCCTGTCCCTGGCTCTCGCCTGGGCCGAGGTGCTCGGCGCGTTCGACATTTTTATTGGTGTGAATTGCGTCGATTACTCGGGTTATCCCGATTGCCGGCCGGAATTCCTCCGGGCCTTCGAGCACCTGGCCAATCTGGCCACCCGAGCGGGGGTGGAAGGAACCGGACGTTTTCAGATCCAAGCCCCGCTGTTGACCATGACCAAGGACCAGATTATTCGGCGAGGCATGGAGCTGGGAGTCGACTACGGGTTGACCCATAGCTGCTACGACCCGACCCCGGACGGCCTGGCGTGCGGTCGCTGCGACTCCTGCCGGCTGCGGCTGGAGGCCTTCGCCAGGCTTGGACGGAACGACCCGGTTCGTTACGCTCCGGCGACTCGTTGAGGCCGACGGAGCGTAACGTCGTGGAATGTCCGTCAGGGGTAGTAGACCCACTCATACGGCGGGTCCTGGAGGCGGATTTCCTTGGTATGCGGGCTTCGCTCGTCGCCAGGCCGGATGAAGTCGATACGAACCGCCTTGTAGCGGGTGAAGGGCTCGCCGCCGTCGGGGGGCGTCACCACCTGATAGCCATCCGAGAGTCCTCGAACGAAGACCTTGAAGGCGTCGGCCTTGTAGTCCACGTCGTCCCAGATGGCCACTCCGAAAACGGCGTCGTCAATGCCTTCACGCTCGCTGGGCGGGATCATCCCCATGACGTTGACCGCGCCGAGGAGGTTCTTGCTGGGGTCTTCCTTGGCCTGGATCTTCTTGACGGCCACCGGGAGGACCGAATCCTCGTACCGCATGCCGGTGTCAGTGACCAGAGTGAACTGGGGCACGAACATGCGGGGCTTGCCGGTCCGGTTCACGACCTTGTAGTACAGGTAATGAACCTTGCGACGGCCCTTGCCGGGAACCTCGACCTCGATCATGCGAACCGGCTTGAACGCGAACTCGAGGACCCAGATTCCGTCGCGGTCCTTGGGCAGTGGAGACGAATCCACCACGACCCAGTTGGGGCCTGGCGCCTCGCGACGAACGGGGATGGTTTCCAGGGGAGGGAGCTGGAACTCGGGGATCGGTTCCGGCTTGGCGAGCTCCTGGGGAGCCGCGGGGGGATTTGGATTCGGCTGCGGATCCTGGGCGCGACCCAGGCCGGGAATGAGCCCGATGCCTGTGAAGACCATCACCAGGACCATCGTCCGAGACGGATGGTTGCGCATGGGCCAATCTCCCAGCGTCGGAAACGTTCAAACGAGGGGAACCGGAGGCACGTCCGCGACAGGATGCAGGCTCGGTGTCACCCTAATCTAGCTGGTCGAGGTAGGATCCGTCAAGTTGAACTGACCAATCCAACCACGTGCTCCGGGGGAAACGCGACCATTCCGCCTCGGGCGGGGAGGATCGCGGAGAACGACAGGGCCCTGAGGGCAGGGAGAGCGGGACCCGGAGGGATTCGAATCCGTTGAGCCGGTTCGAGCGGGTCAGCCCGCGATGACGCGCCGCGGCGGACTCGTGCGGAGCTTGGGCGTCGTCGAGGCCCGGGGTCGAGTCGTGGTTTGAGGGCGAGACCGCTGAGCGACGCTTGTCGCCAACTCGGGAGGTTTTTGGGAGAAGCGATTCGACGAGTTGCAGACGACGCAATGCCCGGAGTGCGAGGGATCGTCTGGGGCGGCGGTCAATTCCTTGACTTCCGCGCCTCGAAGCGTCATGACCAGGGCGATGACCACGGGGATCGACACCACGACGAAGACATTTGTGGCCAGTGCTTTGAGCCGATCTGCATACGTTTTCATGGAAATACATTCCTCGGGGATCGGGTTGCCGATCCTGCCCGTTTCCTCCCCGGATCCTGGAAATCGCGAGCCGACTTACTGGAAAGTAGCGTCAGAGCGTCGACGATGGACCGTTTTCTTTTCCCGGATTCAGACGTGTTGGGGGCGTGATCGGTCTGCCGTTCGATTTTCACTGGCGGCTTGTTCAAGCCTGGACTCTGAATTAGAGTCGGCCCCGTCCCGGCGCGTACGTACCCCGTTTTGAGAACCGGACCCCCTGAGGAAGATCGATGCCGGCCGAAACGACTCGTTCCAGCGACCTGAAGATCACGACGGTGGAAGTGCTCTACCTGCGGCTCCCGCAGGTGAAAGAGCAGTGCGACAGCGGACAGGATGCCCTGCTTGTCAAGGTGACGACCGACGCCGGAATCGTCGGATACGGCGAGGTCGATTCCAATCCCATGGGCGCCAAGGGGGTCATTGAGGGCCCTTTCTCGCATACCACGGCGACCGGCCTGGCGCATGTGTTGATCGGAGAAGACCCGTTTCGCACGGAGTATCTCTGGCACAAAATGTACCGTGCCAACATTTATGGAGGTCGCCGAGGTGTTGGGCTGCATGCCATGAGCGGTCTGGACCTGGCGCTCTGGGACATCAAGGGAAAGGCCCTGGGCTTGCCCGTCTGGAGGCTGCTCGGAGGCGGTTTCACCAAATCGCTACGACCCTATGCCAGTTCGCTCTTTGGCGCCACGCCCGAGGAAACCGGCGAGCGGGCCCGACGCTTCGTCGATCAGGGATTCACGGCCGTCAAGTTCGGCTGGGATCCGATGGGTCAGAACCGCGAGACGGACATCGCGTTGGTGCGAGAGGCCCGGCGGGGGCTCGGCCCCGAGCCCGACCTGATGATTGACGCAGGGCTTTGCTACGACGCCAAGACCGCCATTCAGCGTGCCCGGGCCTTCGAGGAATTCGACCCGTTCTGGTTCGAGGAACCGCTCTTGCCGGACGACTACGAAGGCTATGCCAAGCTTTCGGCCGCCAGCCCCTTGCGCATCGCCGCGGGCGAGGAGGAGAGTGAGCGGAAATCCTTCGTGCAACTGATGGACATTGGCCGGATCGACGTGGTCCAGGTGGACCTGACGCGCTGCGGCGGGTTTACCGAGGCGTTGAAGATCGCCGCTCTGGCCGCGGATCGGGGCTTGCCGGTGGTCAACCACGGCTTCACGACGTATCTGAACGTCGCCGCGGCGCTCCACTTCCTGGCCAGCGTGCCGAACACGCTCGGCTTGCTCGAGTTCGTGGTGGAAGAGGGGACGACCCTGCGCCATCACCTCAGCGAGCCGATCCGGGCCGTCGACGGCCGGGTCGCCGTGCCGGATGGCCCGGGTTTGGGCCTCGAGATCGACGAGGAAAAACTCCAGACGTTCCGCGTGGCCTGACGCCCGGCTGGCAACCGTCGGAGCCAACGGAGACGGATCAGGCTAGCCCGCCGAGGAACGGGCGACACCGAGGGCGGCCGGTTTTCGAGACCGGGCGCCCTCGCGTCGCTTCGCACGCTGGACCGATCGCCGATCGACTCGAACGGGAATGGCGGCGCGTGGATGCGACCCTCGCCAGGGGTTGAGCCGGCGAAGCAGAGCGTCGAGCTCCGGAGCGGTCAGGAACAGGAGGTAGCAGGAGGTCATCAGCTCGCCGAAGATCGGGATATTGACCGTCAGCAGGATGCTCCCGTGAAGCCCGAGACCGGCGAGAATGATCCAGGGCCTCGACGCCCGGAACCAAAGGAGAAACGGCAAGGCGAACTCGACGATCAACGCGGCATACGTTAAGACTCGGATCGCCAGGGGCCACTCGATCAGGCCCAGGGTGAAGCGGCGGGCTTCCCCGTTGCTCAGGACGTAATACAACGCGGTGCCGTCGGTCCAGCTCGCGCCCAGGGCCTTGAGGTAGGCGGTCGCGAAGTAGATCACCGCAAGCTGAATCTGGATCAAGCGTTGCGACCAGGGAAGAATCAACGGCTCGGCGACGGTGCCTCGTTGCCGAGCGATCCGGCGCGCATCGAGCGAGTAGGCGGCGCCACAAGGGCTGAGCATCAGCAGAAATGTCAGGATCATCAAGAACGAATCGGCGCCGCTCGCGGTCAGCAGGTTGCGATGGTGAATGGAGAGCGTCAGCCCGTAGAGCAGGAGGCTCATCATCCGGGTGCGCCAGCCCAGCGTGAAGAGGACGGCAACGATCGCCGCCGCGATCAGCACGAGCCGAATCGTGAGGGGGTCTTGCACCCATTGCAGGGGGGAGAGGCGGAACGGCCCGGCGAGTTCTCGAGCCTCGGAGCCGCGCAGAATGCCGGCATCGGACAGCCAGACGTCGGCCTCGGGGGCCAGGATCGCCAGGTTGGCCAGATAGATCAGGCCGAAAACGATGCGGTACGCCCCGAGGGGTCTTGCCGAGATGGGGCCGAACCAGAACCGATTCCAGGCGAGGAGCGGATTCAAGGTTGAGCCTCCTCCCAGGTGGGGAACCGGTAGGTCATGAGGGTCATGGGTTCGGGCGGAGTCATCGGGTCGCGCGGCGGCTCGCCGATCGGTGGGGTTCGCCAGACCCTGTATCGCAGCTCGATGTCGGCCGGATAATCGTTCGGTGTCAGTCCGACACGTCGCAAGACGTAACGGGCGACGAATTCGCGATAAGCCACCATCTCATCGGAGGAAAGGTTCGTCGCGAGCTTCGAGTACCGGAAGCCCCAGAAGGCCTCCGAGGCCGGCTTGTCGGCCATCCGTGGGAACTCGAAGCGACGGAACATGCCGTGCCGGTCACGAACGATTCCCTCGAGCGCGACGGTGTCGCGAAATGGCTCGGGCGCGAACATCCCCCAGTACTGCCAGAGGCCCGTGGGCAGCAGATAGTAGGCGCACCAGGCGCTCGTCCGGTTCTTGAACGAGCACTCCGGGAGGTTCCAGATCAGAACGGCCGCGAGGTGGATCAGGACGAAGAGCGACACCAGCGGCTTCTTGATCGACCAGGGCACGGCGCGATCCTCCCGGAACCCTCGGACAATGCCCCTTTTCCGGGGTCTGTGTCCCGCAAGGTCGCGGGGAGGCTAGAGCAATCGCCCATTCTCGTCAAGGCGGGTCGAGAGGGGCGCGACAACCCGGCGACGGGCCGTGGCCCACGGCGTCGGGTACGTTTCGCGCCCGATCGAAGGGGCCCGTGGACGGGCCTGATCAAGGGCTCCTGTGCGTTGGAGGCGGGATCACGGCTTGTTGCCGGGAGCCGTCGGACCGTTTTCGAGCGACTCCGCCTTCTCCTCACCCACCAGATTGCGGACGCCTCGGTCCAGGCTCGCCACGAAGTTGAGGAAGTTGTCGATGTCGTTGGGGCGATGCCGTTTCAGGTCGTTGAGCGCCGGCTCGGTGTAGTCGGAAAGGCGGTTCCGGGCGGCAATGGCCTGATCGATGGGGACCTTGCCGTTGGTCTTGAAGGTCTGGATTACCGACTGGATGGCCCGGCCCGCCTCGCGTCTCTTGTCGTACAGGTCGCCGCCGACGGGGGAGTTCAGGGGCCAGAGGACCTCACCGTTCCTGGAGATCAGGTTCTTGAGGGGAATGTCCCCCGCGACCGGTTCGCCGAACGATTTGGGCCGGCCGGTCCGGACGTTGAAGCGGCCTTCCACGCCGTTATAGCTCGCGACCGAGTTGTCGCGGAGCACGTCCATCGCCGCCTGGGCCATGAGGTTCGAGGCCTGATAGCTGGTGGCCGACTCGGCCGAGAGCAGGTTGTATCGCGCGGAGTTCAACGAAGCCTGTTGGAGGTAGGCCATGTCCCGGTTGGCCAGCGCGTACCAGGGATTGTAGTAGTAATACGGGCCGTAATAGCCACCGAACGCGTACGGCACATAGTTGCCGAAATTGACCAGGCCGAAATTCACCGCCCCGAAGTTCACCGCCCCGAAATTGACCACGCCGAAATTCACCGCCCCGAAGTTGACCGGCGGAACATAAAAGCCGGTGTAGCCGTAACCATAAGGCATGAAATACTGTGCGTCGGCGCGGCTGGCGGACCACGCCAGAAGACCGCAGGCCAGGACGGCTCCGCTCCAGAACCCGTTGCGCCCTGGTTTCCGCGTCATCGACATTGCTGATCTCCTTGGGCGGCTCGGTGCGATCAACGACCGGATCGATCTCCCGGCACAGCGGATCGGATGGCAACGTTTGCCGGATCTTCGAGAGGCGCTCTCGTTCTCTTGCCCAAATTATCGTTCACGCCCTCCCGCCCCGTCAACAAGGCGGGTGGTTGCCTTTCGGGGCGGCGATGGTCTTGAGCGCATCGTCGCTGACACCGATCACGACGCGGCATCCGGCTGGCGAGTCCCAGAAACCTCCGGTGGGTCTCTGAGCCCGGTTCGGTGGGTTGCGGCCGGATCCTCTCCGACTATGGTTTAACTCTGGTATGGGAATTGCTAGCAGATTGAGCCAGGCGGTGACGTCTCAGTTGACGCGGTCCCGATGATGTTTACGTGGTGAATCCCTCCATCATGTCGTCGCTTTTGAGAAATCGGACCGGCTCGGAACGACGGGAGGGCGCTCGGGTCCTCATCGCGGAGGATGACCCGAACAGCCGTTGGGTGCTCTGCTCGTTGATGAGGCGGCTCGGGTACGATTGCCAGACGGCTTGCGACGGTGTTGAGGCGCTGGAACTGGCGGAGAGCTTTCGGCCGAGTCTGATTCTGATGGACCTGATGATGCCTCGACTCGACGGCTTGGAGGCGACCCGTCGGCTCAAGGCCGATGCGAGAACCCGCGAGATTCCGGTCGTGGCGTTGACGGGCAACGTCACGGCCGCGAGTGAAACGGCCGCCCGAGGCGCGGGCTGTGACGATTTCGTTCCCAAACCGATCGTTCTGTCCGTGCTGCTCGACCGGCTCCAGCCGTTCCTGGCGACCTGATTCGGCGGCCCGCCCCGATCCGATCCTCTCCGATGAGCCCGCGGAGACGGCCCCCGAGCCCGTTGGTCCGGCTTGTCGCCTGGAAAACCAGTTCCTATAATCGCTGCCGAGGCGTTGGCCCCGATCGACCCCCTCCTCTTGCCCCTACCCGTGATGCCGCAAGGCGTTGAGAATCCAGGCAACGACCGTGCCCAGAATGTCGTGATTCTGGGGTCCACCGGCTCGATCGGTCGGAGTGCGTTGAGCGTTCTCGAGCACGACGCCGGCGCTCGATTGCGGGCGTACGGCTTGAGTGCCCACGCAAGCTGGGAACGCCTGATCGAACAGGCGCGATTGCATCGTCCTCGCTTCGTCGCGCTGACCGACCCGAGGGCCTCGTCCCGCGTGAATGGCGAGTTACGAGGAACGGGAATCGAATTGCTCGCCGGTCCGGAAGGGATCGAGCGCATGGTGACCGACCCGGCCACCGACCGGGTGGTCTCGGCCATCGTCGGCGCGGCCGGCTTGAAGGGAACCTGGGCGGCGCTCGAGGCGGGAAAGACCGTGGCCCTGGCCAACAAGGAAACCCTCGTGGTGGCCGGGCCCCTGGTCACCGATCTGGCACGACGTCGAGGCGCCCGGCTTCTGCCGGTCGACAGCGAACATTCGGCCATCTTTCAAGCGATGCAATCCGGCCGGCCCAGGGAGGTCCGCCGCGTGGTCCTGACCAGTTCCGGAGGACCGTTCCGCGGCAAGTCGGCCCGCGAACTGGCCCAGGTCACTCCCGAGCAAGCCCTCCGGCATCCCACCTGGAAAATGGGACCGAAAATCACGATCGACTCGGCGACCCTGATGAACAAGGCGCTCGAAGTGATCGAAGCAAGGTGGCTCTTCGATCTCAATCCCGAGCAGATCGAGGTCGTCATTCACCCGGAAAGCATCGTTCACTCCATGGTTGAGTTCGTGGATGGTAGCGTGTTGGCCCAGCTTTCGCCGCCCGACATGCGGCTGCCGATCCAGTACGCCCTGACCTATCCGGATCGGGTGGGCGGTCCCAGTCCGACGCTCGACCTGAGCCGTGCGTTGACCCTTCACTTCGAGCCTCCGGATCGGGACACCTTCCCCGCGCTCGACCTGGCCTTCGAGGTGATGCGGCGGGGCGGTACGGCCGGGGCCGCCCTGAACGCGGCCAACGAAGCGGCCGTGACGCGATTCCTCGACGGCGATCTCCGGTTCCTCGACATTCCCCGCGCCTGCCGCGCGGTTCTCGATCAGCACCCGTTCGATCCCAGGCCCTCGCTCGACGATCTTTGGAAGGTCGATGCGTGGGCCCGGCAGGAGGTAGGCCGTTGGCGATCCTGAATAATCTCCTCGCGATCCTGATGGTGGTCATCGGGCTCGGCTTTGTGATCTTCATTCATGAGCTTGGTCATTTCCTCCTGGCCAAGTGGAACGGGGTGAAGGTGGAAAAATTCGCCGTCGGATTCGATGTGGGCGGGCTCCGCCTCTACTCGAAGCAGGTTGGCGAAACGCTCTACGTCCTTGGGGCCATCCCCCTGGGCGGCTATGTCAAGATGCTCGGCGAGGACGCGGGGGACGAGGAAAAGCAGGAGCAGGCCAAGGACCCTCGGGCCTATCACAACAAGCCCGTCGGCGCTCGCATGGCCATCATCTCGGCCGGCGTTGTCATGAACATGGTTTTCGGTCTGGCCTGCTTCACCTATGTTTACCTTCGAGGGAAGCTCGAGGTTCCGCCGGTCATCGGCGCGGTCATCGCCGGCATGCCGGCCTTCGAGGCCGGTGTTCAGCCAGGCGACACGATTGTGGCCGTCGATGGGAACCGGGTGGAGACCTACTCCGACCTTCAGCACGCGACGATCTTCAGCGGCAAGGGTCAGGTGCTCCAGATCGACCTGAAGCGTCCCGGTCAAGAGTCGCTGGTGCGGGTTGAGGTGGCCCCAAGGCTCAAGGAAGGGGGGATGGCTCCGACGATCGGGATCACGTCGAGCTCGGACCTGACCCTTCGGAGGATCTTGCCGTTCCTGAAGCCTCCGGGAATGACCGGCGAACCGGAGGGAAAGTCGGGGGGCTTCTTGCCTGGAGACCAGGTTGTGCAGGTTGGGCCGGCGGATGGCCCTTTACAGCCGGTCGAATCGATGTACGACCTGGACCGGGTGCTCGTCAAATACCTGGAGCAGCCCTTGACCTTTGAGGTCCGGCGCGCGATGGGGGAGGATTCCCAAAACGGCTCGAAATCCTCCGGTTCCTCGGCCAAGGTGACCGTGCCGCCCAACCATTTCGTGGACTTTGGCTTTCGCCTGGTTCCTGGACCCGTGGTCGCGATCCGGAAAGATTCGATCGCCGCGAAAGCCGGGTTTCAGGAGGGGGATCGAATCCTCGCCGTCGACGGTCGGTCCGACTTCGACCCGATGCGGCTGCCCAGCGAGATGTTTGCCCACGCCGGCCAGCCGTTGAGCGTCGAGGTGGAACGGGCCGCCAGGGGCAAGCAGGCCCCCGAGATCGTGACGCTGACGGCGACCCCCGACGACTCGCCGATCTGGACCGAGCCGGTCTGGTCGGATGAAGCCCTGGAAATCCCTGGCTTGGGATTGGCCATCGCCATTGAGCCGAAAATCACGACGGTGATCCCAGGCACACCCGCCGAGCTCGCCCGACTGAAGCCGGGAGACATCATCGAGGCGGTGACGCTCACCCTCCCGCCTGATCCCGAAGCGGAAAAGCGGGCGGGCAAGGACGAGAACAAGCCCGAGACCTTGACCCTGGTTCTCGGCGATCGCAAGCCGGCCAAGGGAGAGAGGGCGGCCTCCTGGCCCGCCGCGTTCGACCAGATTCAGACCCTGCCACGCCACGCGGTTCAGTTCCGGCTGGCCGGACAGGCCGATCCGATCCGGATGACCCCCGAGCCCGTCTCCGACTGGTATCATCCTCGACGCGGGCTTCAGTTCAAGGAGCTGACCCGCCCGCTCCCGCCTCAGAGTTTGCTCTCCGCGATGCAACGGGCCTGGGGGGACACGATCGAGAACGTCGCCTCCATCTTCTTCATGATTCGAGGCCTTTTTCAGCGGACCCTGAGCAAGGACGCCGTCGGCGGACCGATCAAGATCGCCGACTGGGCGTACTCGACGGCGCGGCTTGGCTTCGACGCCTTCATTCCCTTCCTGGGCATGCTCAGCATCAATCTGGCCGTGATCAACTTCTTCCCGATTCCACCGCTCGATGGCGGTCAGTTGATGTTCCTGATCGGCGAGAAGATCTACGGTCGTCCCTTGCCCGAGAAGGCGGTCGGACCCATCACGATCGGTGGTCTCGTGCTCTTGCTGGCGTTGATTCTGTTCGTCAACCTCAACGACGTGCTGAGTTATTTTTGGACCTGAGCAATTCGTGCTGGAACCGGGAGACCGGTCCCGGGCCTGGAGCGTCTCGCTCGGCCGTTGGATCCGTGAACGCTTGAGATTCGTACCGCAGCGCCTGGAAGTCGACGGTTCCCGGAGATGCGGTCTCAGACCAAGTCGAGATGACGGAGCCGTTTCATCAAGGCCGGAAGATCGATTGGCTTGACGATCACATCCACGGCGCCGGCTTCTCGGGCCTGGCGTTGGGCCAACTCGGTGTCGTCCGCCGTGATGGCCACCACGGGCAGATGCTCGGTTTCCGGGTTTTCCTGGAGTTTTCGGATGAGCTCCAGGCCGTCCATGACCGGCATCATCAGATCGGTCAGGACGAGTTGGGGCTGGAATTCCGAGACGTAACCCAGCGCTTCTCGACCGTCATGGGCCTCGCGCACCTCGAAGCCGTGCATTCGGAGCAATCGACCAAACGCGTAGCGAAGGAACGGCGCGTCCTCGACCAGGAGCACTCGTAAGTTCTGAACCGACTCGTCGTTCACGGCTCGATTTCCTCATCTCGAGAGAAGGGAAACACGCGGGCGCATCCGATTGTCGGCGGACGCAGGTCACGGCGCTCCGGTTGGGGCCAATTCCCGGATCGATCCTCCGCTTTCCAAACCATCGCAACGCAAATCTCGGACCATCCACGCGACGTCCGCAACCCGCGGCGTTCGCGATGAGTCGACTACGGTCGAGCCCCGTTTATCCGCGATGTTCGTTACAGCCGGTTGGTTCGCAAGCCTTTCCCCAGTTGAGGGGGATGGCCCGGGATCTGTTGGCGTCGTAGCATGATCAGGGAACCCTCGATCACGCACCTTGGTGAGGAATTCAGGCCATGACGCCTTCCGCCGAAGGCTTGAGGAGCCGGGCCCCCTGGTGGGTCTTCCGGAGTCCTCGCCGACCGTTTCGGATCGCCCTGCTCGGGCTTTCGCTGGGCTTGGTCGCCGTGCTGGTCGGAGCGTCCATGCAAGATCCGAGCGCGCCGGAGGGAGTGCGGGCGACGACCGGCATCGTGTATCGGGAGGTGGGTGATCGCCAGGCCAGGCTCGATCTCTACCAACCCGAGGAACCTCCCCCTCCAGGAGGCCGGCCGGTGGTCATCGCGATCCACGGCGGAGGCTGGCGAGGAGGTAGTAAGGACGGCTACGGCCGCATGGCCGCCCGGCTCGCCCAGCAGGGCTACGTCGTCGTTTCGGTGAGCTATCTTCTCTCCAAACCCGATGCGCCGAGCTGGCCCGACAATTTCGAAGACGTTCGAGAGGCCGTGCGCTGGGTCCGCCGGCACGCTCGGGAATACGGCATCGATCCCGATCGCGTCGTGGCGATGGGGGCGTCGGCGGGAGGCCACCTGGCGGCCTTGCTCGGCTGCTATCCCGATGGTCCAGTGGCGCGAGACGGGCTCCCCGCCGAGAATCCGAAGGCGTCTCCCGGCTCGGTTTCGGCGCGGGTCCAGGCGGTGATCGACTTCTACGGTCCGACCGACCTGGTCGCGCTGCAGTCGTCTCGGAGGGCGGGCGGACCGATCGACCTGTTTCTGGGGGGATCGTCGGAGGCGGTTCCCGGTCGTTACGAGGCGGCTTCCCCGGTCCGACACGTCTCGTCCGACGACCCCCCGATGCTTCTGTTCCACGGCGATCAGGACCAAACCGTACCCATTGAACAGGCCCATCGACTTGTGTCGGAACTGAAACGAACCGGCGTGCGGCATTCCTTGATCGTCGTCAAGGGGGCCGGCCATGGTTTCGGACTGAACGCGGGTGCTCGGGATTTGCTCCCGGAAATCCTTGCATTTCTCGACCAGACCTGGGACGATACGCGCTAGTTCCCCAAGGGACCGAACACGTTCGCGTCCCTTCCGCGTCGTCTCTCGACCCATCGAGGCGCCGCACCCGACTGGTTCACGATTGACAACAACAGGTTGTGCAACGCATCGAGCGTGGTCGACGGGCCGCGTTGATCCGCGCGTCGGGCATCGAGCAGTTCGGATCGAATCTCGGGGCCACCGTCTCTTGGGACCCCACTCCGTTTCGGGGCCTGGTCTGGCTCGACCGGATTCGGCCCGTCCCGGCGTCGAAGCCGTCCCACTCGCTTCCTGGGGGACGCGGATCGACGCCCCATCGGTTCGGAGATCACATCGTGTCTTCCGAGATCAACCTGGGCGCCCTGACGCTCCCGATTCCCGAGGAACTGGACCTCGCGCCCGGAGGCGTGGATCAGGATCGCGTGCTTCACACCGCGGACGATCGTCCCAGCCCAGGGAACCAGAGCCTCCCCCCTCTGACCGATCCGGCGGCCGACCACCTGGACCATCGGCTCGCGGAGCGTCGAGCCGATGTTGAGGAAAAACAACGCCAGGTCGCGGCCTTCCTCGACGAGCACGGGTATGACGGCCTCGTGCTCGGTCGAGCCGAGTCGATCGCCTGGTTCACCTCGGGAGGCGACCTGGGCCGGGACCTCTCGGGCGATTCCGCCTCGGTCCTGCTGTACATCAATCGCCAGAGCCGGGCGGTGATCTGCGACAACGTCCAGAGTGCGCGCGTCTTCGAGGAAGAGGTCGCGGGTCTGGGTTTCCAGCTCAAGGAACGCCCCTGGTACGACGATCCGTCGAAGGTGATCGTCGAACTGGGCCGCAACAAGAAGCTCGCGAGCGACGGCGAGTTTCCCGGCCTCCCCGATGAGAGAGAGCGCCTTCGGCCGCTTCGGATGACGCTGACAAAGCTGGAGCGTCTTCGGTTGAGGCAGCTTGGCCATACCCTGGCCTTGGCGCTCGAAGCGACCTGCCGGAACTTCCAGCCCGGCGAAACCGAGGCCGACATCGCGGGACACCTGGCGCACCGCCTGTTACGCGAGGGGGTCGTTCCCGTCGATCTGCGAGTCGCCAGCGACGACCGCCTGGCTCGGTTCCGTCAGCCGCGATTCAAGGCGGCGCCGATCCGCCGCCGAGCGACGATCGCCGCGATCGGACGGCGGCACGGACTTTGCGCCTCGGCCACGCGGATCGTCTCCTTCGGTCCCGTCGAGCGAGAGTTCCGCGCCGCTCATGGTCTGGCCGCCATGGTGGATGCCACCTGCATCTATTTCTCCCGGCCGGGGGAGACCGTGGGAAACGTTTCCCGGCGCGCGCGCCGCATCTTCGAGAAGTTCGATCACTCCGACGAGTGGATGCTCGACTACCAGGGATTCGCCATCGGCTATTCGCCTCGAGAGGCGATGCTTTTGCCCGACAGTCCCATGATTCTCTGCCACGGCATGCCGCTTTGCTGGAGTCCCAGCGTGGACGCCGCACGGTCGGAGGACACGATCATCGTCCACGATCGCGGATTCGAGGTTGTGACCCAAGCCCGGAACTGGCCGAAACTTGAGGTCGTCGTCAAGGGCTTTCCCATTCAACGGCCAGGGATACTCGAACGCTGAGCCTCGGGGAATTCGCCCGACCGCAATTCGTCGGGGATGAACTTTCCATAAGGATCGTGCGAACTACAATGAAGTGGTTCGTCGATCGAGGAAAGGACATCGTCTGATCATGTTCAAATCGTGGAAACTCGGCCGGATCGCGGGAATCGACCTTTACCTGCATCCGACCTTCTTGATCTTGCTGGCCCTCGTGTTGATCTCCGACGGCGGATCGCTGGCGGTGCTCTTCACCACGGCGGTCTTCGGCTGTGTCCTGTTGCATGAGCTAGGTCATGCGCTGACGGCCCGCGCCTTCGGCATTTCGACCCAGGACATCACGCTGTCTCCCATCGGCGGCGTCGCCCGACTCCGTCGGATGCCACGATCGCCGGGGGCGGAATTGCTCGTGACGCTTGCCGGTCCAGCGGTCAATGTGGTCATTGCCGCGGTTCTCGCGCTCGGACTTTGGACCAGCTCCGCGTGGAATCCCTGGTTCGCGTACAGCTTGCTTGGGCGGTTCCTTTCCACCTTGATGATGGTGAACCTGATGCTGGCGGCCTTCAACATGATTCCCGCCTTCCCCATGGATGGAGGGCGGATCTTGCGGGCGCTGTTGAGCGGCTGGCTGGGCCGGCTCCGGGCGACGGAGATCGCCGCGAGAATCGGGCAAGTTCTTGCTCTGGCGATTCCCTTCGTGCTCTTGAATCTGGGCGTTTTCTCGATTCTGCATCTGTTCCTGGCGGCCTTCGTTTTCTTCGCGGCCGGAAGGGAACTGTCGCAGGTCCGAGCCGAAGAGCAGGCCAGGCGTCGCGTCAGCCCGGCCCCATCGTCGGTATCGAGCGACGGAATCTGGACGGCGCCTCCCGGTTACCGTTGGGTTTCTCGGGGCAACGGCGCGTGGCAGCTCGCTCCGATCGTCGTGGTCAACGTTCGTCCTCCGTACGTCCAGGGGAACATGCCGCCGTGGCATTGACACCGATCGTCGAGCTTGGGGTGGCCGAGGCGTACGACCTGCTTACCAACCGCCTCGGCCGGACCGATCTGCCCCCGCTCGACGCCATCGAGAACGAAGACTGGGGCCGCGACTATCTCCTCTCGCGGTTCCAGGAGTTTTCGACCGAGGCGCTCGCCGAGCTTGGGCTGACCATCGACGATCGGCCCCCAGAAGGTAGACCCGACCAAGAGTGCTGAGGGATCGAAGACCGATTCCGGAGCCGCGCAACCGCGTTCCCAGTCCCGCCCCCGACTCGTTCGTTCAACGTGAATCGGCGCTCGACGTGGACGTGAGCGGCTTGATCTGGATGTTCCGGAAATCGACCCGGCCGTTATGGCTTTGCAAGCCGATTCGGCCCGATCGCCGCTTCAGCCCGGTGTGCTCGGCCTCCAGCTCGGGGTGCATGTCGAGTCGATCATCGACCACCGTGGCTCCGTTGAGCCTGATGACGACGTGTGGTCCCTCCGCGCGAATCTTCAACGTGTTCCACTGACCGGCCGGCTTCAAGTGGCCGGGCTGCGGGGCGGCGATGTGGTAGATCGCGCCGGTGCGCTGCCAAGGCTGGATCTTCTTGTGCCTTGGCGCGTCCTCGTCGAGGATCTGAATCTCCATGCCTGTCCGTGAGATGTGGGAGGTGTCGGCGGGCGCTCGGAGATAGACTCCCGAGTTGCTTCCCTCGGTCAGGCGGAAGTCGAGGCTCAACTCGAAGTCGGCGTACTCACGCTCGGTCCCGAGCCATCCTCCCCCCTCGCCTCGGCTGATCAGCAACCCATCCTCGACGTCCCAGGCCTCGGAACGGCCGCCGAAGCGTTGCCAGCCATCCAGGTTCTTGCCGTTGAACAACGGCACCACGTTGGAATCCTCCCCAACCGCCGTCGCCGCGAGCATGCCGACCAGAATCAGTCCCCAGCTTCGCATCACAGAGGGCTCCTTGGATCGGACGTTGGTACGGCCCGAGGGCCGGGATGGGCCAGCCCACCCGTCGGCGATTCAGAAGAGCAGACGAACGCACCGGAATCAAGCCTCGACTGAGGCGGGACCGGCTTCGGGCTTCGAGCCGTTGGCGTCCCTCGAACGCTCAGAGGTCGAGGATCGCTCCTGAAGGCTCCCTCAGATTTCGATAGCGAACGCGAGAAAGCGCTCTGGAGATCGTGGGGAACGACGGATCGACCAGACCGAGCCTGGCCGCTTCGTGACGGTCGGCACCCTCGGGGACGGACGTACTCTTGAGCAGGATCAGTTCGCTCGCGCCCAGGAGAATCGCCAGGCGAGCCGAGATCGCGTCGGTGGTGACGTCCCAGGAGTGCGGCAAGGGATCGTCCGAGTCCCGGGCGTCTCGTTCGAGCATCAAGCGAGGTGCCAGGACCGGCCTGCGGCCCGAGGCCCAGACTCGCCGCAACTCGGATTCCCGGTGGACGACCACCAGTCCGGGCAGCAGGGAGGCGAGCCCATGGGCCGTGAGGTCCAGGGCCCGGATCGCGAGGTGGTGTGAGGGAGAGTCGCCCAGGCTGTGAACGCGGTCGAGTTCCCGCACGAAATCGGCCGCGCGGCCCCCGCCGACGATGAGGACGATCCGCGGGTTGGCCAGTTCGGTCAGAAACTGGGAGAGCCTCGAGGGAAGCTCGTTCCAGTCGAGAAGGCTGCCGCCCACCTTGACCACCACGGTTCGAGGGTCCACCCGTCAGGTCTCCTGGTCCAGATCTCCGTTACGTTCGTTTGCCAGGACCACCAAGGCATAGGCGCAGGCGGCGATCGAACCGACGGGCCCCCAGGCGGCTTCGATGTCGACGATCGCTCCGCCGGGCTCGATCAATGATCGGGCGAGCCGTCGAGCCAGGAAGGCTCCCGAGCCCGAGACCACAGCGGCTCTGGGCCGGCCGATGGGCTCGCAGGCCCGCTCGGCCGCCGCGGAGAGCCGTCGCATCAGGGCCTCTTCGGCCGCCCTGGCCAGTTCGCTGGCGTCCTCCAAAGAAAATTCCAGGCGGTCCGCGCCCACCATCCTCGCCAGCCGATCACGAGCGCCCTCGACAGTCGCGGGGCGGCCATCGGCGGTCGCGAGGTCGGCCGGATCGGGGGCGATATCGCCGAGTGTGACAAAGATGTCGAGCGTGGTGGCGAACAACTCGGCCGAGAGGCCCGTGAGCGCGCCTCGCCAGGGGAGTTCCGTCGCCAGCGCGCAGACCGGCGTGCGACGGATGCCGGCGTAAACCAGCTCGTGGGTGCGGAGCCGTTGCCAGTCGGTTCGCCCTCGCGGTACCGGTCGGCCATGATCAAGCGGGATCAGGTCCGTGGTCGTGCTACCGATGTCGATCAAGAGCCCTGGTCCCTCGGGAACCAGGCGGGCGGCCATCATCGCGAGGGCCAGCCAGTTCGACGCCGCCGCGAGCGCGGGCCGCTTGAGAATTTCGGCGACCGAGTGGAAACGTTCGTCGATCGACCAGACGCGGATCGAGCGCTCCTCGGCCAGGTTGAGCACCGCGCCGAGGACCTCGGTGACACCCTCGGCCTTGGTTGGGTAACAGTCGCAAAGCTCGGCGGTCATGGTCACCGCGATGCGCTCGAAGGGCGGGAAGGTCGCCACCAGCGATTCGAGGACGCGCGGCAGTTCCTCGGGACGCTTCCAGAGCTCGAAGGGCAAGGTTCGGGCCTGGCCCGTCGTATGGGCGGCCTTGATATTGGCTCCTCCAATGTCGAGAGCCAGCCAGTCGGAAGACGAGGTCGTCATGGACGGAATACCTCGGATTCGGGGAAAGACCTCGAAGTCGATCGACCCGTTGGCCTGGAAGTGGACCTCCGCGTCGTGGAACGGTCGCGCCGTCGAGAATCCGCGACCGGTTTCGAGCAACTCGGGATGCTCAAGGGCCCAGAGCCATCGACAGGCCAGGAGACCGACCCGTGGCGAGAACAGGCAACGCCATCCCACGTAGGAGGTCGTCAGCCTCGGATTGATCTCCAGAATCATGATCTTCCCGCGCGCCGGTTCCCAGAGAAAATCGACACCAACCCAGCCGCGAAGCCCCGGAACCGACTCCACGGCGCGCCGGATCTCTTCACCAGGCACGTCATGACGATACGGAACCGTTCCGCCGTGATAAGAGAATCGCCCACGGTCGCGACGGACCCACTGGCGCCCCATTCCTACCAGGTCGGCACGACCCGTCGAGCTGACCAGGAACGAGGCGCTCAAGCTCACCCCCGACTCGAACGGTTGCAGCAGGGCGTCCGAGAGCTCGTCGAGAGCCTCTTGCGGCATCGCGTCGGCGGCGGTGATGAAGAAGGTCCTCACCGCGCCGGCTCCATCCACGGGCTTGAGCACGGCGGGATAGGGAAACGAGGCGGGCAAGCCGTTCGAGGGATTGAGCCGAAGGCTGGACGGGGTCGGAATCCCGTTCGCGCGGAGGTGCTCGCCCAGTTGTGCTTTGTCGGTCGTCAGGGCGATCGCCTCCGGACTCGACCCCAGAGAACGGCCGCGGCCCTGCTCGATCCGCCTCGCGCGATCCAGCAGCAAACCCCCGGTCTCGGGGGCGATCAGGAGTGTGAAGTCCACCTCGTCGCTCAAACGAGCGAAGGTCGAGGGCTCCTCGTCAGGTCCGACCCGAACCGTGGTCCACGGACCGGGCGGATCCGGTAGGCGATGGTCCAGGGTCGTCACCACGCGAAGGCCTTCCAGCGAGGCGAAATCCTCGACCACCGCCTGTCGCATGGCGTTCCCTTCCGCGGCCCACGAGCGTGGAAGCTCTTGACCGGCCAGCCCGCCTCCGGTGACAAACTCGTGGACCAGGAGCGTTCTCTTGCGAGCTGAGGTCATGACGCGAATCATCCCCGTCCTGGACGTGAAAGCCGGTCAGGCCGTGCATGCCCTGGCCGGTCGGCGCGCCCATTATCAGCCGTTGCGAAGTCGTTTGCACGAGGGCTTCCATCCCATCGATCTGGCGCTCGCGTTTCGAAACCGACTCGGGTTCCGCGAGCTGTACCTCGCTGACCTGGATGCGATCGACGGAGCCCCCCCTTCCCTGTCGCTCTACCGAGCGATTCAGGCGCTCGGCCTGTCGCTCTGGGTGGATGCCGGAATTCGCGGACCCGGCGAGGTGTCTCCGTTGTTTGACGCGGGCGTGGCGACGGTGATCGTGGGCCTGGAGACGATTCGAGGGCCCGACGCCCTGGAGGCGATCGTGGAGCGCTTCGGCCCGGATCGAATCGTCTTCAGCCTTGATCTCCGCGAGGGACGTCCCGTGCTTCCCTCGGCGAGACGTTGGGGGAACGACGGCCACGACGCCATCGCCATCGCCGACAAAGCGATCCGATGTGGAGTGACTCGCCTCCTCGTCCTCGACCTGGCCAGGGTCGGAACCGGAACCGGAACGGGTTCCAGCGCTCTGATCAAGAATCTACGAGTGGCCCATCCTCCGCTGGAACTGATCGCCGGTGGAGGAATCTCCGGCCCGGACGACCTGGGAACGCTGGAGCGGGCCGGCGCCTCGGCGGTCCTGATCGGCTCGGCCCTGCACGATGGTCGGATGACTCCCGACCTGTGCCGTCGAGCGAACCTTGAGCCGCGCTCTTCGGAACCAGGACTGCGGCTCGGCCCGGATGGCGCGAATCCGTGAGATGATCGTGTCAGGCCAGTTGAATCGCCGGGCCGTCCGACGCCATGGAATCCCGTCAACGGCCCAGGCGCGATCGCTCGACGACACGACCCAAATCCGGTCCGAGTTTGAGACGAGACCTTCTGGAACCGTCGTCCTTCGTCGGGTAGGCACCGCCCACCGAACATCCGAACGCGCAAGAGGTTCAGTGGGCCATGCCCAACCTTCGAACCGCGGGTCTTCCCGGTGATTCGGTCTCAGGGTAGTAGGGCCGAAACGAGGGCGGCCTCGTGCTCGAGTTCGGCGATATTGGCCGCGATCCGCTCCTGGGCGTACGAATCGAGGTACATTCCATGCACGATCGACCAGGTCTTTCCATCCTCGGTCCGGAGCGGGAAACCAAAGATCAGGTCGCGTGGAACGCGGTAGGCGCCATCCGAAACGACCGCGGCACCGAAATGCCGCTCAAAGGGGGTCGGCCTCGTGATCGAGTGAATCGTTCCCAGGATGGCCTGAGCCGCTGTCGCCGCGGGCGAGGCGCCACAAAGTTTGATGACCTCATCGCTCCGGTGCGCCACGGTCGGCTCGAACACCTGGCGCGCCCAATCGGGATCGTTGATCACCTCGTCGGCGCGCCGGTCGTCAATGAACGAGTTGTGCAGATCGGGGTAGACCAAGTTGCTGTGATTGCCCCAGATCGTGACCCGGTTGACGTGGGAGACCGCGACGCCGGCCTTCTCGGCGATCAACGAAGTGGCTCGCATCCGATCGAGCCGATTCATCGCGAACCAGTGTTCGGCCGGAACGTTCGGCGCGTACGCCTTGGCGATGTAGCAATTGGTGTTGCACGGATTGGCCACCACCAGCACGCGGGCCATCGGCGAAGACTCGTTGATCGCTCGCCCATGCTCCACGAAGATCGGCGCGTTGGCCAGCAGGAGGTCCGTCCGCCTCTCGGTCTCGAAGCGGCGTCCCCGGCCGCCCACGAGAATCACCCAGTCGGCACCCTCAAACGCCTCTCGAGGTTCGGAGCTGATCCTCAATCGGCTCAGCAACGGAAAGGCGCAATCCTTCAACTCGAGCGACTCGGCTTCGAGCAGGTTCATCCGCTCCTTGGTTTCCAGCAGGCTCAGCTCCACCGGATGTTCGGCCCCGAACAAACCACCCGCGGCGATCCGGAAGACGAGGGAGTAACCAATCCGGCCACCTGCGCCGGATAGAGCAACGCGAATCGGCTCCGACATGGATCTACCCCCCAAGAAGGACGGTTGGGGATGGGCGTTCAGGGACGGTTCGTCGCCGTGGCTTCGACCGACGGACCACGAAAAGGGGGGGAATCGTGCCCATCCGGTGTTTCGCGAAAGCCTCTCGAATCATTCTAGGAGAACCCGCGACACGTCAGCAAGCCACACTCGCGAACGTTGCGGGTTCCTGGCGTCACCGATGGCGACGAACCGCGTAGATCGGCACGCCTCCCGGCCCGAGAATGAAAACATTCGGCATGTCATTGGCCGGAGTCGAGGTGTAAGGAATCTTGAAGTGGACATTCGGGTTAATGTAGAAATCCGATGGCTTTGTGAACAAGGTTGGGTGAACGCTATACTCGCCCACCGAATTCAGAATCGCGTTGAACGCGCGGTTGACGGCGTCGATCGGTCCCGAATTGGCCAGCGTGCCGTCCTGGTTATAGACGGGCGGGTTGGTCTGCAAGTATTGCTCGAGCTCGGACAGCTGCGTCTGCGCGAACGGAATCAGCGAGTCCTGGGCCCGAGGCGTGAATCGGGGAGCGTTCTGCAACGATGGCTGAACCCGGTTCGTCGTGAACTGGAGCAACGAGAGCGCCTGAGAAATCTGCTGGTTGAGCAATTGGATGTAGTTGTTCAGCGTCGGCGGCGAGGGAATGGTGCCGATCTGAAGATTCGCGGTGTTGCCGATGGCCGCGAGCGGAATCCTGAGGTTCGTTCCTTGCGCGCTGACGGGAACCTTCAGGTAATTCTGAGTAAACGCCTGAAAGGCATTGTTGATCTGAATCGTCACGGTGCTGGAGGTTGAGAGCCGGACCTTCAGAGTTTCGATGGTGGCCTTGTGGAAAGTGGCCGGTCCGAGCACCGGTTGATGAGCCAACCGTTCGGCCCGGACCTCGGCGATCGCGGCCCATCCCGCGGGTACGTGGCTCAACAGGTCGCGAGGCTCGAGCATGCCTTCGAACGCCTCGAGAGTCGATCGGGTCCGGCGTGACCTCGTCATCCTTGCATCCCTCAAAGTCGGCCCGGATGGGGGAGGGCCGGAGATTCGAATCGTTTCGCCGCCTCCCTGACGGGCGGTCGTGCGATCCTTTTTGTATTTCCTCAATCGGGAGGGCCTGGTTCGCTCGTCAGTCTTTCTCATCGACACGAGAGCCGGATTCGCCGCTTGTAACGAGTAAGGTCGATGGAAGCGGCGCGCGGCGAGGGTCTGTGTCGTTTTCCGGTGAGAACCTGGCCCACCGCGGCGCGCAACCGATCCGATCCGATCCGGCCAGTCTCTGATCGAGTTTGTTTCGAAAGAGATCCCCCAGCCGAATCGGTCGGAGGATGGGGTCTCGCTGCGGGATTGCTCCGAAGTCGGATTCGCGGACCGGACGCCTTTGCCCGAATTCAGAATCTCCTCGGTCAGCCGACCTGTAAAGAAAAAAAGCGGCCCGGTGGGTCGCGAGGACCCACCGGACCGCAGGTGACGCCGAGGCGTCTTGTTCCGCGTCGGAATCAGATCCACCCCGCGTCCGGGCTCGGCTCGATCGGGGTTTCCGGCTGAGGCTGGCGTCGCAAGGCGTCGGCTGGCTTGTCGCGAACCGCCAGTGAGTAGAGGGACGGCACGACGAGCAGGGTCGTCACCAGACCGGCCAGCAGACCGCCGATGACGGCTCGGCCCAGCGGGGCGTTGGCTTCGCTGCCGCGCTCGATGGCCATGGCCATCGGGATCAGGGCGAAGAAGGCGGCGAGGGCCGTCATGACGACGGGCCGCACGCGGATCGACGCGGCCTTGCGAATGGCCTGGTCGGGCGTCAGCCCCTCTTCGACCCGGAGGTTCTGGGCGAAGTCGACCAGCAGCACCGTGTTCGACACGACGATGCCGACCATGAAGATCACGCCCAGCAGCGATTGCACGTTGATGGCCGTGTGCGTCAGGTAGAGCATCGTGATCACGCCCACCAGGCCGATCGGCACGGCGAAGAGGATGACCAGCGGCGTGATGTACGACTTGAACAGCGAGACCATCAGGAAGTAGATCAGAAGCGAGGCCAGGATCAGGCCAAGCCCCAGGTCGTGGAAGGTCTGCTGCATGCGTTCATACTCGCCGCTGAGCACGATCTTGGTGCCCTTGAGCGTCTTGCCCCGGCCTTCAGAACTCGGGTCGTAGGGAGCCCAGGAGCCGTCTTCTTGACGCTTCCCGAACTGGTCGATGACGTTGACGACATCATCGGCGACGTGGCCAAGGTCGCGCCCTTGCACGCCCATCGTCAGCTCGATGGTCGGCTGGATGTTGTAGTGCTTGACCTCGGTCGGCACGGTCGTCTTCGTGATCGTGACCAGGTTCCGCAAGGGGACCGGCGCCTTCTGGTCCGGACCCGTGATCGGGATGTCGAGAAGCGTCTCGATCGACTTGATGTCCTTCTCGAAGTACGACACCCCGACGAAGTACTGGTTGTGGCTCTTGGGATCGATCCAGAAATTCTTCTTGTTGAACTGAATCGACGAGTTGAACGCCGCGACGACGTTCCGCATCACGTCGACCTGGGTCAGTCCGAGGTCAGCGGCCTTGGCCCGGTCCACGTTGATGAAGTACTCAGGGTAATTGAGCCGCTGGATCACACGAGCGTCGACGACGCCGTCAATCTTCTCGGCCTTCGCCTTGATCGCCGTGGCGATGGCGTGGGCTTGCTTCTGGTCCTTGCCCGTCACGCGGATATTGATCGGCGTCGACTTGCCTTCGTTCATGGCGCCTCGGATCATGCCGCCGGCGTCGAACGAGAACTCGAGATCATCGAAGCGATGATCCGCGTGGAATCCGCGCCGGAGCAGGTCGACATATTCCTGGGCCGACTTGGATCGGTGCTCGGAAAGCTGGACCTTGATGACGGTGTCCATCGGACCAGCGTTGGGCGTGTAGGCGGCCGACCAGTCCGGCGTGACGCCCAGCTCGGAGATGAACAGCTCGAGGTCGTGGTGCGGAATCGTTTTACGGATGAAGGATTCGACCTCCTTGATCCGTTCCTCGGTCAACTCGATCCGGAGTCCGGAGGGTGCCCGAACGTACATTTCGAAGGCGCCGGCGTCCACCTCGGGGAAGAACTCGCGGCGGAGCTGGGTGCCGAGACCGAGGATGGTGGCCACGAGCAGCCCGACGGCGACCGCGACGACCAGCAGACGAACGCGCATGACCCGATCGAGAAGCCGGGTGTACCAGCGGATCCCCGCCTCGATCATCCCTTCCCACCGAGCGAACGCCCGCGAGAGCAAGCCTTTCTTCGGGTGCGCCGAGCCGTTCTCGATCTGGAACTGGTCATGACCATGGCCACCGTGGCTGCCGTTGTTGTGATCGGCCGAGCCGTGACCTGATCCATGAGTGGCATGGGCGCTGAGCCAGCCCGCGGCTCGGGCCGGCACGAACGATCGTGACAAGATATACGCCGAAACCATCGCGAAGGTGACCGCCAGAGCCATCGGCCGGAAAAGGAACTGGCCCATGCCTGGCATGAGTGCCAGCGGCGAAAGCACCAGGAGGGTACAGAGGCTGGCCACCAGCTCGGGCATCGCCACCTCGCTGGCCCCAAGGAACGCCGCTTCATCCGTCGTGGCGCCCATCCCCAGGTGTCGGTGGGTGTTCTCCAGGCAGATGATCGCACTATCGACCATCGGCCCGATGGCCAGCGACAGACCGGCCAGCGTCATGACGTTGATCGTGTTGCCGGTGAAGTACAAGCCGCAAAGCGCGGCCATGACCGCCAGCGGCAGCGTCAACACGGCGATCATCGTCATCCGCCACTCGCCGAGGAACAGCAGAATCACCAGCGAGCACAAAACGGCCCCGAGGATGCCTTCCTGCATCAGGCTCTCGATCGACTTCTCGACATAGACCGACTGATCCATGACGAGCTGGAGATTGATACCCGGCCGGGTCAGCCGCGACTGAAAACCGTCGAGCTGGCTTCGCAGGGTCTGTACGACGCTCAGGGTACTGGCCCCGAGCTGGCGGAACACCGGAATGTACACCTGGCGTGCGCCGTCGACCCGCACGACGTTTGTCTGGATGAAGCTGGAGTCCATCGGCTTGGCGACGTCGCGCACGTAGGCCGCGTTGCCGTGCCGGCTCCGGAGCGGAATGTCGCCCATGTCCTCGACGTTCAGGAACATCGAGTTGCTGTCGATGGCGTAGTCCGTCGTACCGAACTTGGCGTCGCCGGTCGGCAGGAAGACGTTGTACTTGTCCATCGCATCCATGACGTCCAGCGGCGAGAGGTTCCGCGCCTGCATTTTCTCGCGGTCGAGGTAG
>CAZRGV010000036.1:0-11591 GCA_964599655.1 uncultured Isosphaeraceae bacterium
CGGCGGGAGCCGGCTCACCCTTGGCGGGTTCGGCCTTGGGGGCTTCGGCGGGAGCCGGCTCACCCTTGGCGGGTTCGGCCTTGGGGGCTTCGGCGGGAGCCGGCTCACCCTTGGCGGGTTCGGCCTTGGGGGCTTCGGCGGGAGCCGGCTCACCCTTGGCGGGTTCGGCCTTGGGGGCTTCGGCGGGAGCCGGCTCACCCTTGGCGGGTTCGGCCTTGGGGGCTTCGGCGGGAGCGGCGTCCGCGTTGGCGGGTGGTGACGGCGCTGGCTCCGTGGCGTTGGCCGGGGCGGCGGGTTCGCCAGGGGTGGCGGGCTCAGCCGATTCGGCGGCGTTGGCATCGGGTGAGGCGCCCTCGGCGGCCACGCTCTCCGCCGATTGCGACTCGGGGGTTTCTTCCTTCTCGGGCGGGGCCTTGTAGAAGCGAGCGGTGCCGTAGACGCGGACCTCGACCACGTTGTAGTACGGGTCGGTGATCTTGGATTCGGGACGCTGGTCCTTCTTCTTGGTGTCTTCGTCCTTGCCCTTATCGCGGGCTTCCTTCAGTTTGGCGATGTTCTGCTGGCGGACCTCGACGCTGCCGCGCTTCGGCTTCGCGGGGCCCATTCCGCCCATGCCCTCCATGCCGGCCATGCCGGGCATGCCGTAACCGGCCATGCTTTCCATCTGGCTGGCGCCGTATCCGGCGTCCATGCCGGCCATGCCGGGCATGCCGTAGCCGCCCATCATCATGTCCTGCATCATGCCGTAGCCGCCTCGGCCGCCGGGCATGCCGGGCATGCCCCCCATCTCGCCGTAGAAGGCCATGCCCTCTCCCTTTTCGGGCTTCTTGACCGAGTGGGGGACCGGCTTATACATCTCGAACTCAAGCACCTGGATGTTCATGGGCGAATTTCGGAATTCGACCAGAAGATCGGGAATATGCTCTTGCTCGACGTAGACGGCGAGCTTGAAGGGGACGATGAAGACCTGATCGGGGTTGGGCGACTCGAGGAACATGACTTTCTGTTCGGCGCCTGGGTTCATGCCCATGCCCATACCCATGCTCCCCTCCATGCCGCCGGCCATGCCGGGCATCTGGTTCATCATGTCACCGCCCATGCCGGGGAGGCCGGGCGCGGACTCCGCCGCGGCGGGTTCGGCGGCGGCGGTTTCGCTTCCGGGGGCGGCGATCTCGGGGGCTTCCTTCAGGGTTTCCCCCTTGGCGGTGGATTGTTGATCTTGAGCCGCGGGATTGGCGACCTCCAGGGCGAGGATTTGCTTGATGACGGCGGAGGACCAGTCCTTGGCGCCGGCCTTCTCGTTGACCTTGGCGATCACGTCGAGCACGGTGCGCTGAATCCAGAGCCGTTCCTGGGCGGCCCAGACCTTACCGAGCGACGGGAGTTTCTCGATCGTGAAGGTCGAGGGGCGGAGCAGGATCTCGTAGGGAGGGGCGGCGACGATTCCCTCGCCGGTTTCGGGGTCGAAGGGTTTGAAGGTCTGGTAGACCTCCTTGACGAAGGGGGTATAGGTTTCGACGTAGTCGGTGATCGCCTGGTTGACGACGGTCGGGTCGGTCTGCTCCGGCCACTTCCGGCCCCACTTGGGGATCGAGTCCACGACGGCCTGGGGCCAGGTCAACAAGGGGGCCTGCAACGCATAGAGCTTCCGCCAGGAGACGTCGACGTCCTTTTTCAGGACGTCGGTTTTCGCCTCGACGAGGGGTTTGTACTGGTTGTTGACGGGGCGGGAGTTCGAGGCGAACTTGTTGACCTCGTCGAAGGCCGATTTGATCTCGGCCTGCTTCTTGGTTTCCTCCTCCTGGATCGAGCCGGCCGTGGCGAAGTAGCCGATCAGCGGCAAGAGCGAGGCGATTGCCACGACGATCCAGAAGCGATACTTGATCGCGACCTTGAGGTATTCTTTGACTTGGTCCATGGTTCTCGTGACCCTTCGCGTCGTGACGGTCGATCGTTGTGCAGGAAGCCCCGGCACGTGGAATCGGGAGGCGGCCGGGAGGTCGTTGGGGATCGGAATGGGGATCGGATCGAGTCGGTTCGGTGAAGCCGGAGGCCCCTGAGAGGCCGAAGCGCCGGGTCTCGATGGGGCGGAACGGAACCGCCCCATCGAGCGGAGGTTGACGGTTCGTTTATTGCGGTTTGGCTTCGTCGCTGGGGGGCGGAGTGGCTCCGGCCGGGGGCGCCGCGGCGGGCTGTCCCGCGGGAGCGGGCGCCGTGGCGGGGGTCTTACCGAGGCCCGCCTCGGCCTGAACTTCCTTGATGGCCTCCTTCACGGCCTGGGCCGACTTCTCGACGGAGGCCTTCGCCAGCGCGGCTTCGTCGAGCTGCTTGATCGCGCCCTTGCCGGCCTTCTTGACGGCCTCATCCAGCGCCTTCTCGAGTTCGTCGCGCTTGGCCTGCATTTCCTCGGCGGTCTTGGGTTGATCCTCCGGCTTGGGCGACTGCCAGACGAGCTCGATCTTGAAGTCGGTCCGTGTGAGCGTCTTCACGTCGTCCTTCTTCTTGGCCGTGCCTGGGCCATAGCCGCCCATGCCATAGCCCGCCATGCCGCCCATGCCCGGCATGCCTGCCATGCCGCCCATTCCGGGCATGCCCGCCATGCCGGGCATGCCGTAGCCACCCATGCCGGGCATCCCTTCGCCGACCGAATCCATGCCGGCCATGCGTCCCATCTGGCCCATCATGCCCATCATGCCCTCGGCGCCTGGCATGCCTCCCTCGGCGGCCTCGACCTTGGGCTTTGCCCTGGCGAGCAGCGGAGGGGGCGGGACGGCCGAGACGCCCTTTTCGCTGGTCCATTCCCGATCGGGGTGGAACCAGGTCAGGGCCGCGTGATGGATGCCGAAGAGGCGGAGCGGCACGCTCCAGAGCCTTGGGAGCACGATGTATTGCAAGTACGGCATCGGCCCCTTGGCGAACTGCTTCTCGCGATCCGACAGGCCCAGCTTGGCCAGGGGCGAGGGGTTATAGTGGTGGCCGACGACCTGGATCACCCAACCCGCGCCTTCTGGGGGTTTCTCGCGATCGTAGGCGTGCATGGAGTCCTTGGCCGATTGGTCGAGCTTGTCGTACCAGTCGGCCTTGAGGTCTTCGCGCCAGACCGGGACGATCTTGTCGACGTGGACCCGGAGCATGCCGACGATGCCGACGTTGGCCGGAAGGTTGGGATCGAAGTTCGGGTCGCGGAGCTTGAACTCGCGGGCCGGGTTGGGAAGGGCGGCCAGCAAGGTTTGGAGCAGGGCGGGCCAGCTCGCCGTATCGGGGGTGTCGGCGACGAGCGCCTTGCCCTCTTCGTCGATCTTCTTGAACTCGGCCACGGCGTTGTCGTAGGACGACTGATATTCCTTGCCTTGATTGGAAACGGCCTGGGCCTGTTTGACCGGATCTTCGAAGGGACGGGTCTTGGCCAGGGCGTGCCAGGCGCTCAGGAACATGGCGGAGAAGCCGAGCATGAGCAGGGTCGAGGCGGCCAGGGCCCAGGGTTTTTTCCGCCGGATCATCCGGGTCTGTTCGATTTCGGGCGGCAGCAGGTTGGTCTTCAAGGGGGCGCGATCGAGCCCCTGGACGGCCAGGCCGTACGCGACCGCGAACGAGGGGAGGTTCTCCTGGAACTGAGGGGCGTTGATCACCTCGTCGCCGACGAGCCGCTGGAAGCGTTCGAGCTTCTCGATTTCCTGGTTGAGGTTCTGCTGGAGGAACTTTTGCAAGCCTGGCAGCTTGAAGCCGTTGCCCAGACCGATGACCTTGAGGATCTTGGCCTGGCGGTTGACGCTCGAGTAGAAGCCGATCGAGCGCTGGACTTCGCTGGAGAAGTCGTTGAAGACGCCTCGCATCGCGGTGAAGACGGCCCGAGGGTCGGGGGCCTTCGTGGCGTTCCGCTTGAGGTGTTCGGCCTTGGCGAAGGTGAGCTTGAGCTCCTTGGTCAGACCTCGGGTGAAGTGGTTGCCGCCGATCGGGACGTTGCGCTGCCAGATCCGGGTGCCGTCGGTGATGATGAGGTCGGTGTTGTCGGCGCCGATGTCGAGCAGGACGTACGAGCCGGGGGTTTCCCCCTTTTCCTCGGGTTTGGGAGGCGGGTTGTCGAACGCGATGTAGTTGTACAGGGCGATCGGGCCCATCTGGACGATATCCACTTCGATTCCCGCGTTCTTCAACGGGAGGATGGCCCGGTTGATCTGATCGCGCTTCATGGCGAACAGGCCAACCTCGGCCATGGTGAAGCCTTCGTCCTCCTCTTCCGAGGAGTCGCCGCCGATTTGCTGGTAGTCCCAGATGACTTCTTCGAGGGCGAACGGAATTTGCTGGCGCGCTTCGAACTTGACGATGTCGGGAATTCGCTTCTTCTCGACCGGAGGAAGCTTGATGAACTTCACCAGACCCGCCTGGCCGGAGACCCCGACGGCGACCCGGCATCCTTTGACGTCGTTGCGTTCGAGGAAGGTGGAGAGGGCCTCGCGGACCAGCTCCTCGGCGTCGGCGTCGGGCTGGCTAAGGATCTTGGGATATTCGACGTAGTCGAAGGCCTCGGCGACGAGTTGTTCGGGCTCTTCGCCCGGGCTCAGCTTGAGTGCTTTGAGGGCGGACTGTCCGATGTCAATGGCCCAGACGGCCTGAATCTTCGCCATACCAAGGATCTCCTGTCAGTCGAATCGAGCGCGGCCCCGGAGCGAGAGAGGCCGGGGACGGGGGCCTCAGTGCGCGGAGGATGGCACCTTGGGCGAATCTGGAAAACCGAATCACGCTAGCAAACCGGATCAATGAGCGTCAACGTAGAGCGAAGTCCCGCCCCCGGCGAATGCGGAGACGAGCGGAGATCAAACCATCCGAGGGGGTGGGGCCGCGTTCGTCGGGCCTCAACTCCTTGGACGCCTCGATTCCAGGAATGGTTCCCGAAGGGCACGGAAATCAGTCAAGAGAGGAATTCCGCACCTTGGATTGTTCAGGAACGATTTCCCTTCGCACGGAGCAATCGACCAAGTTTAACATACGACTTGCACGCGAGGGAGGTTCGAATCCGCGAAGCGACGTGGCTCCCGAGCCGAGGAGGCGGGAGGCACCGTCAGGGGCGATGCCAAGGCGGCGGATCGTGCCGGTTGAGCCGGCTCGTCCTGTGGATTCGGTGGTGACGATCCGCGCGACTGGATGGGAGGGATCGTCGCGGATCAGCGGCGCGGACGCCCCGAGGGAATGGCGGGCTCGGCCGAGGCGCTCCGAGGGGTCCTCAACGGTTGGCGCGCGACCGGGTTCGGATTGGGCGCGGGGGGAAGACTGGAGTCGACGTCTCCCAGCACGTCGATGCGAAGGTCGTCGAAGAACGCCTCGCCGAATCCCGAGAGGCCCAGCAGGACCGAGACCTCGCACGGTCCAGGGGCTCGGCGGTAGAGCACGACTTCCTTCCAGCCGAAGGTCGGCGTGGTGGTGCGGAACTGGAGCAGTTCGCCTCCGAGCGAGTCGCGGACGATCAGGCCGCCACTGCTCGCGGGAAGCTGGCGGAGCATTTTGACGAGAACACGGATCCGAATCAAAGCGCCGGCGCGCTCCACCTTGACCGATGGGGATCGGACTGCGGCGGCCGGGTGATCGAGAAACGGCGGCAACGCGTCCATCGTCTCGAGCAGCGCCTTTTGCTTGGCCTTGGCGTCGATGGTGCCGTCGGGCTTTCGGAACGCCTCGTCGTCGACCTGAGCCGCCGGCACAACCTCGAGGCGGATCGCCTGCCGGCTTTCGCCCCACCCCTCGCCCGTTTTGATGCTCAACGACGCCTTGACGCCCTCGACGGCGTAGCTTTCGTCGACCCAGCCCGCCTCGCGAATCGCGCTGGCGGTGTCCTCGAACGAGCCGCTCGGCAGGCGATTCGGCCCAAACGGAACCTGGCTGCCGAGAATCGCCTTGAGCCAGTCTCCCTTGTAAAGTTGCGGAAGGGTCTGGAAGGTCAACAGCGGGGGGCAGGCGACCGGGCTGACCAGCGGAGCGGGCTGGTTGGCGACGCCGTCCGCGGAACGGACCGGCGGCAAGCCATCGGTTTTGGCATTGATCAGGACCGCCTTTCGCACCTCGTAAAGCGCCTTGTTCCAGTGCCCTCGCATGACCATCCGGAGGGCCTGACCGACGGTCCTCGCCTCGGACCAGGCGGTGGAAAAGTCTTGCCGGTCACGGGCTTCTCGGGCGGACTGGAGGCTCCTGGAGGCCGCCATCAGGAGGTCTTCCGCGTTGCGGATCGGATAGCCCTCGCTTGCCAGCATGGCGTTGATCTCGGCGACTTCCTGATACTGAAGCTCGGCCTGCTTGATGAGGATATCGACGGCCCTGGGACGGATCGACTCGACCGCGGCTCGGATCTGGTCGACGGCGGCCAGGTCGGTCGTCACGAGGACCATCGTCGCGGTATCGAACGTTGGAATGGTGATGCGACGGCCCCCCGTGTCACGCCGAGTGGTCAGGGCGTCGACCCCTCCGAGCGAGATCTCGAACGCCTGAGCGCTCTCCGGGGCGGGGATCAGGAGGTTCAGGTCGCGGACCGCCATCTGACCTGGCTGCCACTGGCCGCCTTGGGCGAACGCGTTGACCAGCAAAAGCTTGCTCCGAGTGTCCGCCGTGTCGATGCTGGTCACCTTGATCTCGGGATGGGCTTTCACCTCGTCGAACTTGGTCTGATTGCCGTTGCGCCCCATCTGGGAAAACCCGCCGGCCATGCCGGTGGAGTTGTACACCAGGACCGGTTTCGGGTCGGGCGGAAAGGCCGGCCACTGCGCGATCGGGTCGGAGCTTCTCGCGAGGATCGCCTCGAGCAGGCGGATCTGAGCGATCAGCAGCGTCAACTCATAGAGCCGTGCCTGACCACTGGCTCTCGTGAGCTCGGCGTCCGCCCGAAAGGCGAGACCGCGATAGCCCGCCGAAAGCGCCGCGAAGGCGTAGATCCGGAGCTGCTCGGGCTGAACGCGTGGCCAACCCCAGGCGGGAGGCGCGTCGAAGCCCCAGACCGAGGTTCGCAACACGTCGGGCGCCGTCACATCAATCCAGGCCCAAAACGGGGCGTTCGGATTCTTGGTGGCCGTCAGGGTCCGGCGATTGGCGAGGTAATGATAGGTCTCGATGGGCTCCATCGCCGAGCCGATGCCGCGCGCCTCGACGCCCACCAGGTCGAGATTCTGTCCGAAGAGCGCGTATTTCTCGAACCAACCCGCGACCGTCGCCGTGGCAATCCTTGGCGACCCTTCGGGCTGCTCGTGAACACTTCGGATCAACCGACGAATCCGTTCGAGTTCCTCCTGCCGCAGCCTGGGATCGGCCGAGGCGCCCAGCGCCGATCCCAGGTTCCAGAACGCGACCGCGTCTCGGAACGGATCGTTGGCCAGCCGGGCGCCCGTCGCCTCGACGTCGACGTCGTGACCGGTTCCGAGCGCCGGCATCAGGAGAAATCCGAGTCGAACGGCTTCGCCGATCACGTCCTGGCGCGCCCCCGGCTCGAGCGCCAGCACGTCGAAACCGACCCGACGAAGCGTCTCGAGGTCCGCCCCGGGCGCGGAAACGATCTGGGGGAACCAGTCGTAACCGTCCTTCGTCAGATAGTTTCCGCCGAGTTGAATTCGGGCCTTGGTCGAGGGAGCGTTGGCGTCCGAGGCGGCCGGCTCCGGCTTGGAATCCTCGGGCGCCGGGCGCGCGGGCGTCGCGTCGACCACCGGCGAGAGACGCAACTCGTCCAGGAAGACCTCGGACTCTCCCGGTCCGCCGTACAGGTTCACCACCAACCGCTCAAGATACGCCCCTTCGAGGGAAATCGGCCGCCCGGTTCCGAGTCGAAGAACCCTGGCCTGCCGCTCAATCGCCACGGGAAGATCGGAGAGCTCGATCCGTTGCCAGCGATTGGCGGCGTCGTAACTCGTTCCTGGAACAAGAATTGAGGTTGGCCGTCCGGTCTCCGGGTCGGTGTCGGCGGGCAGGATGACCCGTCCGAACAACTGGACGCCAGGCCGGTTGGCTCGAACGTAGAGCGTGGCCTTCAAGTCCTCGACGACCGGCGTCCGGGGCACCGCATAACTGTAATACAACGCGCTGCCGAGTCCGGCCTGAAACCGAAATCGTTCGGAGTAACGCCCCTCCCGCGCGGCCCGGTCGGTCCGGTCGTGATCCCGCAGGAGAAAGGTGGCGTCGGTCTCCTCCTGCCTCCAGACGGGCCGGCCGGTCTCGAAACCGTCGACGAGCGTTCCTTCCGGCTTCGACGCCGACGCTTCGAGCGGAGGGGCGGCCTCCTGGGCCCCCAAGGGACGATCGCCCAGGACCGCGAGGGCCAACAGAATCGCCCAGGTTCTCGCGCCGAACCGCCCAGAGCACAACGAGTGAGCCATGGCTCGAGACCTCCGTGTCAACAAGCCGACGCGGCGAACGCCCACCAGGCTCCGGAAGACGTCCTGAACCCTCCGGGTCGGACCAATCTATCCGCCTCCGCGTGTTCCGGGAAGACCAATGCCCCGACCCGCTCAAGGACCGTCAATCTTTACTCAGACCGCCAAAATTATTCAATCGATTCGTCTTTCCCAAATTTCCGTGCTAGAGTTTTTTTAGCAACCTGGGAGAGTGACTGCCATGAACACAATGATGGGTCGGACGGGATTGCCGTCCCAGAGCGGGGTACCCGAGGAATTGGTGGCCCTGATGGATCGCGTTCGGGCGCTGCCGTGCGATCTTCGAGTTTCGCTGGAGCCGGCGGTGGGCGAAGCGATGGAGCAGGCGGTTTTCCGTGGCCGCGTTTTGAACCTGGCCCGAGAGGCGTTGGAGCGCTTCCGCCACGACCTGGAATTGATCCAGTTCGATCTCGATGTGACCCGACGCGAGCGTGAAGCCTTACAACGACGGCTCGAAGAGACGTCCCGCTCGTGATCCGGCGTCTTGAGGGCGTTTCGGGCGGCCGGCCTAATCCTTGTGCTGTCAACGCGTTCGATCCATCGATCAAGGCCGGTTTTCGAGGCGTTTCGGCTTTGGCAACGACAGCCATCCGGTCACGACCCGTCCCACCTGCGCGAGGCTTTCGCCCGAGCACTGTTCGGGCAAGTCGGTCGCCATGTGCCAGTGCGGGTATTCGAAGTCGATGATATCGATGGTCGGGATTCCGGCATCGATGAGCGGGAGATGGTCGTCGAGGACTTCCTGCGCTCCGACCTCGTCGACGAACGCCTTGGCGCCGAGCCGCTCGGCGACCTCCCAGACTTGCCGGACGAGACCGCCGGCGAACCGGAGGCTATAGGGCTCCTTGGGTAGCCGAAGATCGCGGTCGCCCACCATGTCGAGCACCATGCCTCCGGCGTAGCGGACGCGGGAGCGTCCGGATCGTCGATCGGCCTTGTAGGCTCGGGCGAACGCCTTCGAACCCAGGAAATACTCGCCGGTCTGGTCGTAAACGAGCTCTTCCCCGTCGAACAAGACGAGATCGACCCCCCAGGGTGTGGGCAAGTCCTTCAGGTGATGGGCGATCTCCATCAGGAGCGCGACGCCCGAGGCTCCGTCGTTCGCGCCGAGGAACGGTTTGGCACGATCGATCGGGTTCGGTTCCTGATCGGGATGAGGGCGTGTATCGTAATGGGCGCCGATGACGATGCGATCGGTTCGATCGGGGAACCACGAACCGATGAGGTTCACCATCTCGACGCGACGGCCGTTGATCGGGTCCTGGCCGTGGAAGGGCTGCTCGCGGACGGTGGCGCCCATCGTGCGGAAATGCTCGGCAACAAGCTGCCGCTGTCGGGTGTTGGCCTCCGAACCGGCGGGTCGAGGGCCGATCTCGCAGATCCGCTTGAGGTAGCCGAAGGCGCGGGCGGCGTCGATGGGGGCGGGTTTTGGCACGCCCAACGGTTCGCGCTCGGTCATGGGACGCCTCGACCTCTGAACCAGGAAGAGCATCGCGGCGACGCCGAGGAAAACGACCGGCAGAGCGATCAACGCCGGCTTGATCCAGGATGACGCCCGAACCGGAGACGCTGGGTTCCTCGGGCGGGCGGATTCACCGAGGTTCCGTAGCGCGCCGGAGAATTCCTGTGTCATCATCCCTGGACCTCGGGGGAAAGGATTCCTCGATCGTCGTGGGTCGCGTTGAAATCCACGGAACGCATCGTAGCAGATCGGTCCTTGGCTGCCCATCCTCGATCGGCCGGGGCCGTCGTTCGTCGGCCGTTTGGAACGCGTTGCGGGCCAATCGCCCTTCGATCTGGAAGAATCGTCACGACCCGAGGGACTCTCCGGTGCGATTCTCAAAGAATGCGCGGAAACGTCCGGTCAGAATTGATTTGAGTCGCCACTTTTCGTTGTAAGATAGAGAAGGTGGGTGACGTCGAGCGGCAACATGAAGCGACTTCGTAGGCAGAGGCCCGACGACCGATGGCGAATCACATTCAGATTCCATGCCCCCAGTGCGCGCGGAGCTTGAAGATCCGGCCCGAGTATCTCGGACAGAAAGTGATCTGCAAGCATTGTTCACACAAGTTTGTAGCGACTCGTGTCGAGGAACCGGCGCGGGAGGAATCCGAGGCCGGAAGTTCCGAGAGCGAGTCCGTGCTTGAACAACTCTGGGAACAGGAATCGAAGAAGACACCTCCGGCGCCTCCGCCCCCGCCGCGACGCCACTCGCTGGAAGCAAGAATGGCGCCGAAGCCCCCGTCCTACGATCCTGAGGATTCCTCGGCCCTGATTCCCGTCCGTACCGAGACGGAGGAGGAGCCCGCCGATCAGGCGTTGATCGCCGAGCGAATTCGGGCCGACCAGCTTCTCCAGAAGCTCGACGCCGCCAAGTTGGAGTTGCACACGATCAAGGCCCAGTCGGAAGCCTATCGCCTGCGTGCCGAAATGGCCGACCGGTATGAACATGATCTGCGCCATCTTCGCGCCGAGATCGAGACGCTGCGTTCGGATCGGGAGCGGCTCGAACAGAAGGCCGCGGAGACCGACCCTCGTGTAGGATTGCTCACGGAAGAACGTGATGCGGCGACGGCGGAACTGGAGCGACTTCGTCAGGAGTTCGAATCGCTCCGGGCCGCCCAGGCGAATCCGCCCGCCGCGATCGCGATGGCCGAGGGAGCGTCGTCCCAGGCGTTGGAGAGCTTGAAGGCGGAGCGGGACCAGATCGAGGCCGAGAAACACGCCTTGCTCGATACCGTTCACTCACTTCGCGAGCAGTTGGCCGACCTTGAACGAGAGCGAGAACAAGCCCGGCGGAGTCATGAGTCGAGCCTGGAAGACCTGAGGAAACAGCTCGAGGACGCCGGGACTCGTTGGGAGTCGGATCGGCGAGAGGCCGAGACGCGTTGGGAGCAAGATCGCCAGGCTCTCCTGCGCCAGGCCGAGCAAACTGAGCAGGAGCGAAGTCAGCAGATCGCCGAGCTTCGACGCCAATTCGAAGAGGAGCGCCAGTCGCTTCGGACGGAGCTGGAACGCGCGGCCGCGGAAGCCGCCGAATTCCGCGAGGACCTGGAATCGACACGTCGGGAGTTGCAGCGGCTCGGCGACGAGCGCGATGGCCTGGCCAGGGCGCGCGACGAGGCCCTGACGCGCGTCGAGGCGATCCAGCGAGAGCTTGAGGATGCGGCGAGGCTTCGCGAGGAGCT
>CAZRGV010000036.1:11633-36928 GCA_964599655.1 uncultured Isosphaeraceae bacterium
CAACAACAGGAGCGCGACCGGCTGCGGCAGGAGTTGGAGGTCGCGAGCCGGGAGCGAGACGAGGCGAAGGCCGAGTCCGAGCAACAACAACGTCAGGCTCAGGAGCTTTCCGCCCGCACGGAGGAACTCGAGAAAACGTTTCGGGAGCGGGAGGCCTGCCATCAAGAGGCGCTCGCCGGACTGGGCCGGAGTCTCGACGAGACCCGCGAGCAGGTGGCGGACTCGGCTCGACGGCTGGAGGAAAAGACGGGACACGTCGAGTCGCTTCAGGCCGCGCTCGATCAGCAAAACCGGGAACGAGAGAACGAGCGGCGGGACCTGCACGATCAGCTCGACGCGCTGCGGCGGGAGATCGAATCGATCCGCAATGAGGCGACGGCCGAGCGAGAGCGAGCCGCCCAGTTGGCCGACTCGCTCCGAGCCGACCTGCAACGACAGGGCGAGGAGGCGCGGGAGCAGCTTCAGCAAGCGATTTCGAAAGCCGAGTCGCTCGAGGCCGAGCTGCGAGAGACGTCGCAGGCGAGCCATCTTCTCGAAGCCGAACTCGTGTCGGCCCGCGGTCGCGTCGCAACGCTCACCCAGGAGCTCGAGACCGCGCAGACCGCCAAGGAGCAAATCCGCGCCTTGCTGTCGCGGATTGGGATTCGCCTGCCTTCCAACGGCGAGTGAATGCCGCCTCGCGCCGAAGCCTCGGAGAGTTGCGGAGCGGAGGCTCGGAGGCCGGTTCGCGGGGCGTTTCGCCTCAGATCGTCGAACCGGCCTTCCACCAACGCCAGCGGAAGATGATGTAGGTGAGACCGAAACAGGCCAGGCAAATCAAGGGGTTGAGCACAAGATAGGCCATCCAAAGCGGAATGCCGAGGCCGGGCAAGGTCCGGGCCGGCGCGATCACTGGGGCCTGATTGTCACTGCTCCAGCCCGATCTGGCGGGCAGGTCGAGACTGAACGCGGCGGAAAACGGGCTGGTCACCGTCAGCGCGGCCAACCGTTCCTCGGGAACATTGGAAAAGTTCTTCAAGAATTTTCCCACGCCGACCGGAGCCCCGAAAAGCAGCAGCAACGCCACATAGGTGAGAACCATGGCCACGGCGGTACGACGGGCCATCGCCGAGCAGAGCAGACCGACCGTGGAGGTGGTCAGGCAGGTCACCAGGATGATCGCCAGAAACACAATCAGGGTCCAGAACCGATCCCGGAGCTCGGGGATCAGGATGTAGGCCAGGAGAAGTTGCTCGGTGAGCAGGAACGTCAGGACCGTCGAGACCCGAAGCGCCGCGATCAGCTTGGCCCAGACAATGGTAAACGGGCGCAGAAGCGTTGTGAGCAGCAACCCGAGCGTTTGCCGTTCCCTCTCCTGCGTGATGCTTCCGGACGAGAAGACGGGGCCCACCAAAAGATTGAATACAAGCACGTAGGTGACGTACCAGCCCGCCAGCTCGGGTTTGAAGAAGAGCAGGATCGCCATCAAGGGGATCGAGAGCAGCATGCTTACCTGGATCACCAGGCGGAGCATGAGCGTGCCCTGACTGAAGATCTCGCTTCGGAGCTCCTTGTCGAGCACGGGATTGGTTCCGTCGGGCATCAGGTCGGTTCGCTTGGCGGGAGCAAAGAGTTTGTCGGGGAACAGGTCGCGATCGATGACCACGCCAATGGCGTACTTCATCTCCTGTTCCTCGTCGACGACCTCCTTCCCCTCGCTTCCGACGTCGGGCGGGTGCAGCAACCGGCGGTTGACGATGATCGCGACGACGGTCCAGATGGCCAGGCACCAGGGAGGAAGCACGGCGATCGACACGAAATCGCGAGCCACGGTGTTGCTCGTGCGGGTCATCGTGATGCAGACCAGCGCAAGGGGCAAGATCACCAGATAGCTGACCACGAGCGCGGAGCTGGTCCGCCGGAAGTAGCTCGAACAGGCCACACTGATGAGCCCGAAGGTCCCCGCCGCGAGGATCAAGATGAGATAGGCCCTGGCGATCTCCGAGAGCAGGATGCCTCCCAGAAGGAAGCAAAGGATCATCAGAGGTAGACTCGAAAGGATCAATAACACAAGATACGTCAAGGAGCTGAGCAGTTTGCCCACGAGGATGGTCATCGGCTCCAGGGGGCTGGCCAGCAGCATCTCGTAGGTCTTGCGTTCCTTCTCCCCGGTGATGCTGCCGGAGGCGAACGTCGGCGCGACCAGGGCGACCAGGAAGAACTGGCCGAGGAAGAACAGTTCGAACAGGCTCTGCGCGGCTCCCGTGCTGACCTGGGTGATTCCGGCCTCGCCCGTCGGCCAGGCGAAGTAAACCACGGTGCTCAGGAGGGCCACGTAGAGGAACTGGAGCGCGAACGAGCGCGGCGATCGGAGATTCACCAGGAGTTCCCGCGTCAGCACTGGATTATCGCGCAACAGCATCGGTCAGGTTCCCTAGCTGACGATTCCCTTGGTGATCATCATGAAGACTTCTTCCAGACTCAGCTCGACTTCCGAGAACGATTGGACGTTCACGCCCGAGGAGACGAGCCGGCTCAGGAGCCTTGCCAGGTCGTCCTCTTGCCCCTCGAACTCGCACGTGAGCGTATGATCGTACGAGTCGACCGACCGCACGCCCTGGCCATCGCGCAAGATCGACGCCGCGCGATCGGTCGAGTCGTCGACCACGCGCACCTTCAGCACCCGATGCCGTCGCAATTGGCGCTGAATGTCCTGAATGCTTCCGGCCACGAGGAGCTTGCCGCGTTCGATGATGCCGATCGAGGTGCAGAAATCGGCCAGCTCCGAGAGGATGTGGCTGGAAACCAGGATCGTTTTGCCCATTCCTTTCAGCTCATTCAAGAGCGCTTTCATTTCGAGCCGGGCCCGGGGATCGAGCCCCGAGGCCGGTTCGTCGAGAATCAGGACGGGCGGGTCGTGCACCAGCGTCTTGGCCAGGCAAAGCCGCTGTTTCATTCCTTTCGAGAGGCCGTTGACATAGTCGTCTCGCTTGTGTGTCAGGTCGAGCAATTCGAGCACCTGGCCGATGATTTGCTTTCGGTGCGACCTTGGGATCTCGTAAGCCACGGCGAAAAAGTCGAGAAACTCCCAGACCTTCATGCCGTCATAGACGCCGAAGTCATCGGGCATGAAGCCGATGACCCGGCGCACGGCCATGGGATCGTTCACGACCGAGTGACCCGCGATGTAGCCTTCGCCCGAGGTGGGACGAAGGAGCGTGGCCAGGAACCGGATCGTCGTGCTCTTGCCCGCGCCGTTGGGGCCGATGAAGCCGAAGATTTCTCCCTGGCCGATCGTGAACGACAGGTCGTCGACCGCGACGAAATCGCCGTAGCGTTTGGTGAAGTGGCTCACCTCGATCATGGCCGATCCGTCTCCGGACAGAACGCAACAGTCATCGTCAGGGCTCGCCCGATGGTACGGTTGTTCATGGGACACGTCGCGAACGCGGCGAAACGCTCATCAATCTTCGGGAGGCGGGGGGTCGGCCGGATTGTAGTAGGGCCATCGGGACGGGTCGGGGAGTCCGAACCGGAGATGCGCCACCACCATTCGGAATCCGCGATGCCGGTCGACGGTGGGCTCGATGGTTTGGCCTGGGTGCGGGTTCTCGGTCCAGGCGACGAGCCGGACCTCCCCTTTCTCCTCGGGTCGGTTCCAGCGATAATCACGTAAGCCTTTCAGGTAGGTGTCAAGATCGGCCCAATCGACCGAGGGATTCGAAGGTTTCGGAATGGTTGTCGTCGAGGGCTCGCTGGAACCTGTCAGTGCGACTTCGTGCGACGCGGCGGCCTGTTGCTCGGGGGTTTTGGGCCAGGCGCCGATGTTCCCGAGCAGGCGGGTCCGGCCGGAGTCGACGTCGATCAGGACCGCGTCGTGCAGTTCCAGGTCGGTGCCGTTGACGATTTTGCCGCCGTCGAAACCGCCGACCAGTTCGCTTCCGCCGCCGAGGTCGACCATCGCCTCGGAACGAAACATCGAGAGGCTTCGAGGCTCAACGGGAAACTCGGTCAGGGCGGGAACCGGAGACGACTCGAAGACGGAATAGACGAACTCGCCGCCTCGCATCTCCTGCTGAGCCCGCATGGGGAGCGCCAGAGCCGACGGATCGTCGGGATAGGAGATCGTGTAGCGCACCCTGCCGGTCGAGTAGATCGCAGCGAACCGGTTGAGATGGGCTCTGGGATAACCCCCTTGAATTTCGATCAGGTCGATTTCGTCGCAGTTGGAGTCGAACCCCATGTCGTAGGCCGCGGCGCGCTCAACGGCGTAGGCGAATCCGAGTGAGAGAAGCGGCACGATGGCCCAGGCGAGTTCCCGCCGACGCAGGACGAACCGGCAGATCAGCCAGTTCAGGGGCACGAGCGCGATCACGTAGGCGACGACCACCTTCAGGACGAAGTCGGCGGCGGGAATGGTGATTCCGGAGGCGTCCTCGAACGTGTCACGCGTGGCCAACGGCAGGTCGGAACCCGTGTCGAGCCAGGCCGCGACGGGAGCGGTCGACGGGACGAGATCGCCGGGCAGGTACGTCGCGTTCGGGTCGCTATCGGTTTCGACGGGTCGGGCGCCGAGGTCGCGGCCGAGGAGGCGGACCCAGCTCAGTTCCGGGCCGGAGAGAAGTTGATAGACCTTTCGTTCCGAGCCGCCCCAAATCTCCTCGGGGCGTCGCAGCAAGACCCGTCGAATCAAGGTGTCCATGCCCGGCCAGGCCGCCAGGGCCGGGTCGTTCGGGTTGACGGCGAGCATCACGATGCGACCGCGCCCCACCCGGCGTTCGACGGCCAGCAGGTGGTTGCCCGGATCGAGCAACGGAATAGTGGAGATTCCGGGCTCGTTTTTTGGCTCGAGTCCCGCGACGAAGAGCGGCCGTTTCTCGGTCGGGCGGATCGGTTCCGCCGGTTTATATCGAGGAGGCGCCGGTGCCCGGACCGCGCGCTGCTGCTGGATGTAGCTCAGGGGTTCCTCGTATTCCGCTGGCCAGAGGGGCGGCCGATACGCCTGCGAAAGCCCGGCGAGTTCGGCCGCACTCAGCGAGGCGCCGCCGCCCGACATCGTTGCCGGCAGGTAGGGGCCGAGGAAGCTCTCCTGGAGCGAGGCCACGTTGGGTCCGGCCGCGACGACGATCAACTGGCCGCCGAAGTGAATCCAGTCCAGGATGGCCTGCTGCTGGCTCAAGGGACCGCGAGAGAGGGCTTCCGTCGAAAAACCGTCCCAGACGAGGTGGCTGGTTGTGGTCCAGGTTAATGGATGCGGCGAGAGATTGACCCGTTCCGGGTCCTGGGGCAAGACGAGGCGATAGTAGCGCTGTTTTTCCAGGGAATTCAGATCGCGATCGCCGGACGTCGGGATCGTGGATTGCATTTTTGACCACGAATTGTAAACGCTCGGGTCGGGGCTGAGCACCGGGATGAGCATCTGGTGCGGCTCCATCCGCTGCACGATCGCCTCCCAGCCGACATCCGGGCGAATCGCGCCCGGTCGGGTCAGTTCGAAGATCAACTGCTTGGGGACGATCGGCATCATGAGCTGAAGGCTTCGCGCGACGCTCTGCTCCTTGGGCAAGAGGGCGTCGCGGCGGTAGAGCATCGCGTGCGACATCTGGAAGAGCGGGATTTGTGGACGCCCGTTGACTTCCGACGCCGACTGCAAAATCCCTTCGTAGTTCACTGGGTTCGAGCGCAGCTCCAGCGTCAACGTGTTCCAGTGGTTCGACTTGATGAAGGGGAGGACGTCGAAGGGCGCCACCTGGCTGCGGAAGAATTCAAACGGCGGCCGGTTCTTTTTCTCCCGGTCGAGCTTCTTGGTCAGCTCGTCCAGGTCGGTGAGTTCCTTGTACCGCTCTTCCGTGGTCTGCACCTGTGCGTTCGCCGCCGTGCCGAGCCAGAGGCCGGTGAGCACGCCGAGCGCCAGCCAAAGACGCGTGAAGCCCGTCATCGTCACGGCGAAAACCTCGAAACGGTCCGGGCGGGTGAGAGGCCGTCGCGACCCGCCCAGCAGGCGAGAATGGTTCGACCCCCACAGTCTAACCGGCTGGGAACCCCCTCGGAAAGTCCCGCCCTTCGGAAATCCGAACAAATTCGTCGTGTCGAGTTCCGACTGTTGGGTCAGGACGGATCGTCGCGATTCGGCGGATTTGAGTTCCAGCGACGATACTCCTCGGGCGTGTCGAGATCGGCGAGGGTTCCGGCGTCGTGCACTTCGAGGCGACGGACCGTCGAAGCGCGCGCCTCGAGCAGGGCATTGACGCCCACGTCGGGTGGAAGCGCGAGGATCTCGATGGCCCTTGTCCAGGGCAGGAGCAAGGGGTGACCTCGCCGCCCGCGATGGGACGGCACGACGATGGCCGACGGATCCTGACGAAACGCCTCGATCACGGTCCGCACGAGGGCCGGCGTGATCCCCGGGCTGTCGCCGGGAGCCAGCAAGAGGGCCTCGGGGGCGGGCCCGGACATCAGCCATCGCAGGCCGATTTCGACGGTCGATCGCATATCCGGGGTTGGAGCGTTCGCGACCAGCACCATGGCGCCGGCCTGCCTGGCCAGGGTCGCCAGTTCGGAGGCACCCTCAAGGCTCGTGGGGGGCGTCACCACGACGACCGGGTCGGCCCCTCCATGACGGAGCGCCTCGATGAGCCGCGTGATGAGTGGCACGCCCGCAATTGGCAGGGTCAGCTTCGGCCGTCCCATGCGTCGGCTCTGGCCGCCTGCGGGAACCAGCGACGCGATCACGTCAGGTTCCCGCCGGCTCGCCGGCGCGATCGCGTCGGGCGAATCGGTTTCGCACCGAGGCGTCTGGCCCGAGATTGCGTCTGGCGATCAGCTCGGCCACGATGCTCACGGCGATTTCGACCACCGACTCGGAGCCAATGTCCAGGCCCACTGGGGCGGAAACCCGGGCCAGCGCGTCGTCCGGGATGCCCGCCTCTCGCAGTCCGTCGAAGATCATTCGAATCTTTCGCTTGCTGCCGATCAATCCCAGGTAAGGGGCCTCGGTCGTCGCGAGGTGAAAGAGGGCTTCCTGATCGTGACCGTGTCCACGGGTCACGACCAGAGCGTAGGTTTGCGGGGTGATTTCGAGCGAAGGCAGGACCTCCTCGAACGGGCCAACGATGTGCCGTTCGGCCATGGGAAACCGTTCCTGGTTGGCGTACTGCCGCCGGTCATCGACGATCCAGACGTCGAAATCGGCCTTGGCGGCGAGTTCGGCGACCGCCTGTCCCACGTGCCCCGCGCCGACGATCACCAGCCGGACGCGCGGCAGAGTCGGAAGGTACGCCACACCGCTCCTGGTGCCAGGCTTGGGCCGCTCGGCCAGCGGCGTGAGCCCCTCGGGAATCGAGGAAGGACAGGACGAACTCGCGAAGGAGGCGACGTGGGTTCCTCCGGCATCGAACAGGAACCGAGCGCCAACGTCCTTCGCCCCGCAACGGCTCGGTTCGAGGACGACCGCCTCGGTGAACCCCTCGCCCGACTCCAGGAGACGTCGAAAGGCCTGGAAGTAGGAAAGGGGCTCAGGACCCTGGAGGGCCTCGGCCAGGATCACCATCCTGCCGCCGCAGATCAGGCCGTCGGCCCAGGCGTAGTCATGGTCGAGGACAAAGGTGTGCAACTCCGCGCCCGGTTGACCCAGGCGGCGGATCGCCTTTTGCTTGACCTCGGCCTCGACGCAACCGCCTCCAAGCGTGCCGACCTGGCCGCCGTCCAACGCCACGAGCATCAACGCGCCTGCCTTCTGGGGAGTCGACCCCTTGGTCTCGACGACCTGGCAGAGCAAGGTTTCGCGGCCGGCCTCAAGCGATTCGGTCAGAACTCGGAGAAGCTCGCGCATTGGGCAGATTACCGTCTAGCTGGAAGCCGGGGTGTCTCGGCGGAATTCGCACAATTCAGGCTAATGTCCCTCGGTCGTTCGGGCAAGGCACTGTCGTGTGCCCCGTCTCACCTGAGTCACGAACGTTGACGGGGTTCGATCTGAGTTCTGGCGGCGATTCCCGACAGGGTTTATGATCCGGATCAAGGACCTTCACCCTCTGGACCCAGGTGAGGACGCGACCATGATGCCCAACCGCAGGCAGTTTCTCGATGGTTCCGCCCGGACTCTCGCCGCCGGCGCCGCCGGCCTGACGATCCTGAGCCGCTCGGCCGCGAAGGCCGCGCCCAGCGAGCGGATCCATCTCGCCGTCATCGGTATCCGAGGCCGAGGCCACGGGCTGGCGCTGGGCTTCGCCGGTATGCCCGACGTCGCCATCACTCACCTTTGCGACGTCGATTCTCGCCTCTTCGCCAAGATTCCCGCCGAGGTCGCCTCGCGGCAACAACGCTCCGAACCGAAGGTCGAACAGGACATCCGACGCGTTCTCGAAGACCCGACGGTCGACGCCGTGGCGGTCGCCACGCCCGATCACTGGCACGCGCTGGCCACCGTCTGGGCCTGCCAGCACGGGAAGCATGTCTACGTGGAAAAGCCCGCGTCGCACAACATTTGGGAAGGCCGCAAAATGGTCGAGGCCGCCCGCAAGTACAAGCGCGTGGTGCAGCTCGGCACCCAGAGCCGCAGCGCGGCGCACTATCTGGACGTGATGGCCGCGCTTCGTTCGGGCCGCATTGGCAAGGTCCACATGGCGAAGGCCTGGAATAGCCAGCTCCGGCCGCCCATGGCCCCCCACGAGGACACGAGTGTCCCCCGAGGCGTGGACTATAACCTGTGGCTCGGCCCGGCTCCCGAACGCCCGTTCAACCCCAACCGTTTCCATTCCACCTGGCATTGGAACTGGGAGTACGGAACCGGCGACATGGGCAACGACGGCGTTCATGACCTCGACATCGCCCGATGGGGGCTGGGGGTCACGTCGCCCTCCTCGGTTTCGGCCGCCGGGGGCAAGCTCGCCTTCGACGATGCCAAGCAGGTGCCGGACACCCAGATCGTCCTGTTCGAATTCCCCGAGTCGAACCAAGTGCTCGTCTACGAACAAAGAGACTGGTCGCCCTACGTCCAGGAAGGCTACGAAAACGGCGTCGCGTTCTACGGCACCGAGGGCTACATCCTCGTCGGACGCAGCGGCTGGAAGCTCATCGAGCGAGGGAACAAACCCGTTCCAACCACCTCCAAGGCGTTTTCCGACGATCCCCATCGTCGTAATTTCCTCGACTGCATCAAGTCGGGCGATCGCCCCCATGCCGACATCGAGGATGGTCATCTCTCGTCGGTCCTCGCCCATCTGGGCAACATCGCCCTCCGCGTCGGCCGCCGCCTGAACTGGGATGGCCAGAACGAGACGATCGCCGGCGATACCGAGGCGTCCGCCCTGCTTCGACGTTCCTACCGCAAACCGTTCGAGGTGCCCGAAGCGGTCTGACTCTCGGCCCGCGGGATGACACCATCCAGAAATCGTTATTCTCCGATTCGGGTGGGGCGCCGTCGTGCCGTCCCGCCCGAGTGCGCCTTCCACCTCGCCGTGGACTTTCCATGAAGCTGATTCTCGCCAGCGCCTCGCCTCGGCGACGACTGCTGCTCGCCGAGGCCGGCTATTCGTTCGAGGTCGACCCGTCGGGCATCGACGAACCGGAACCGGTCGGTGAGGTCGACGTCGGCCTCTACGTCGCCGAGCTCGCGTTCCGAAAGGCCAGGGAAGTGGCCCTCCGACGCGGCAAGGGTCTGATCCTGGCCGCCGATACCTCCTGCGCCGTCGGCGGCCAGATCTTGAACAAACCGATCGACCGCGACGACGCGGACCGCATGATCCGGCTCCAGGAAGGACGAGACACGGAAGTCGTCACCGCCCTGGTTCTCTACCGGGCCGAATCGGCGGAATGGGTCGGGGCCATCGAAACCAGCGTGGTCCGATTCCGTCCGCTGACCGACCTCGAACGCGCCGACCATCTTGACTCGAACCGCTGGGAAGGCAAGGCGGGCGCCTACGGCGTTCAGGACAACGACCCGTACGTCTCGGTCGTTTCGGGAAGCTGGTCCAATGTCGTCGGCCTCCCCATGGAACGACTCGCGGCCCTGCTCGACCATCACGCCCATCTGGCCCGCTGACGACTCTCAGCCGCTTTATCACGCCTTCTCTCTTTCACACTTGCCCGTCACCACGGCGACCACGATTCCGGTGGGTCGCGCCCTTCCGACTTCATCGCGCATCGGCTCGGACAATCGTCATGGCCCCTCCGCATGTAAAGGATTGTAAAGCCTCCAAGATTTCGGTCCCGGTACGGCTCGCGTTGTCGCCTCTAGAGAGGGAGGTCGCGCTGACGCGCGGTTCCTGTTGCTCGGTTTGAACACCGGGTCGGGATCCAGCCGGATTCGTTGCGTCTCGAGACGTTGTGGCACACCCAAAATCTTTGAAGAATTGTTGACCGCGCTGACACGCGCCGAAGTACCATGTCGCGAAGCGTTCATAACGGGTTTCGAGGAGTCCCTCGAGACCGAACGTTTTGTGTCTCTCCGTGGGATAAGGGAGTGAAGACAATGGCTCGAATCCGCTGGCGCGACATTCCGATCGGTCTGGTAATCCTGCTGCTGAGCCCGCTGCCGCTTGCCCACGCTCAGAACCCCTCGGGCGAAGCGGGTCAGGGGCGGCCCGGTTTCGGCCCCGGAGGCCCGGGCGGTCCCGGTTTCGGCCCGGGCGGTCCCGGTTTCGGCCCGGGCGGTCCCGGTTTCGGCCCAGGCGGTCCCGGTTTCGGCCCAGGCGGTCCCGGTTTCGGCTCCTTGTTTCTCGTGAACATTCCGGCCGTTCAGGACGACCTGAAATTGACCGAGGAGCAGAAGACCAAGATCAAGGATCTCAACGAAACACTGGCCAGGAAGCGGCGTGAGGCCTTCCCGAACATGCGAGGGCCAGGGGCCGACCGGGGCCTTGGTGGTGGTCCCGGCGGTCCCCCGAATCCGGGCGGTGGTGCTGGCGGTGGGCAAAGGCCTCCTGGTGCCCAGAGAAAGGGGGCCGCGGGTGAAGGCCGCGATCCTGGCAACCTCGGAGAGGGGCGACCCGCTCCCGGCGGCCAGGGTCGGGGACCGGTTGGTCCCGGTGGTCCGGGTTTCGGGCCAGGCGGTCCCGGCGTTGGCCGCGTCGATTTTCAAGCGATGATGACCGCCATGGCCGCCCAGCGCAAGGAGACGGAGGACGAGCTGGCCAAGATCCTCGACGAACGACAACGAACTCGGCTCGAGCAGATCGCGCTGCGGCAGGAAGGCCCGCTGGCGGTCGCTCGGCCCGAGATCGCCAAGCGAATCGACCTCAGCGCCGCGCAGAGCAAGCAGATTCAGTCGATCGTCACCAAGATGCGTTCCGAACAGGCCCAGCTCCGACAGGGGTTCCGTCCCCCGTTCGGACCGCCGAATGAAGAGGGTGGTCCCCCGAATTTCGATCCTCAGGCGATGCGCGCTCAGTTCGAGCAGATGCGACAGGCCTCGGAGGCGATCGAGAAGAAAGCCGTCAGCCAGGTCGCCAAGGTCCTGAAACCCTCGCAAAAGGACGCCTTCAACAAGCTCCTTGGAGAGCCGTTCGACGTCTCGAAGCTGACGCCCAATGTCGGAGGTCGATTGGGCGGGCCTCCAGGCGCACCGAGCGAACCGGGTGGACCTGGCCCCGGTCCGGTTGCGCCGGCCTCGGGTCCCCGACGGAGACCCGGCGGAAACTGATGCCGGCAAGGCCCTTCCGCCCTCGGGAAGGAGTCGGACGTCGTTGAGGCCGCCGTGCTCGCCCGGCCCGAGCCGTGCGCCGGCGGCCTCGACCGCGGGGTTCGATTCTCCTCGAAACTCATGGAACGCCCCGCGAGGCAAACGGAGGGAAGGGATTCCTCGAACACGAGAGGTGAGAACATGATCCAATTCCTTGATTCCGTTGCGAATGCCGTGCTCTGCCGATCCCCGCACGAGTGGATCGGGGCGCTTCTGATCGCCTTGACCATAGCGCTGGCGATGACGGCCCTTTACACCCTCGCCTACCGAAGGTTTCGCGACCGAAGCGTGCTCATCATCACCCTCATCCTCGTGGCCAACGTCGCCTCCATGACCCTCGCGGCAGGCTATCTCCTGCGTGCGGAAGCCAACTCGGAGGGAGCGTACAACGGGATTCGTTTCCGTGGCGAACCGTCCCAGTATCCGAGTTCTCCGCCCAGCGCCGCTCTCAGTCCCGGAACCTTATCCCCTCAACCGTCGGACGCCCTCGCAGTCTTCCTCCGTCAGCGCGTCTTCGACTTGGCTGATCGTAATCAGGATGGTCTGCTCTCCGTCGATGAAGCGGCGATCGCCGCCGAAGACTTCCTGCGAACAGCGCACATCACGCCGAAGGATCCCATTGATGGCCGTTCCTTCGACGAGGCGCTCAAGACCGCGCTTTTTCCAACGCTCGATCCCTCGACGAACAAGCGCGTGTCCCAGGGCGTCACGGCGACGGAATAAATCGGTCGATACCAAGCATCGTCGGTCGCCCCTGGCTCGCCCTGCGTCGAGCGACAACATGCGATTCGACGTTGAGAGGCCCCTTCGAGCACCGGGGGGGACTGCGAGCAGCGGCGGTGCCCGCGGATACGGCAGCCGCCGCCTCGCCAACGCTCGTTTCTCCTGCCCCGCGATACGCCCCACTTCGCCGCTCCAAGACCGAGCGCGGCGCAAGCAACGCAATTCATTTCCGGCCAGGCGATCGCAACGGCCCCTGCCAACCACTGTGTCATCCCGGTTTCGATGAACCGCAAATCCGATGTCCATCTACTGGTTAGGTCATGGACTGAGCTTCCTTCGTCAACAGAAGTACAACCCATTCTCGATGGTTTCCCACGTCCCCCGGCGACCGGTCGGGCCATCCCAATTGTCGGCGAATGGAAAAACTTTTGTAAAACATCCTGCCGATTGGAACCGTCGCGCCTAGAATATCGCTGAATTCCTACAGATTTTCCGGCGGATCGACGCGACCGCGATCGAATCCTCCGTCTTGACTCCGTGGTTTGGCTCGCGGATTGCGATCCTCCGCGCCCAGGCGGGGAGGGACCATATCCAGCCACGAGTCTTGCCAGTGGTCCATGGGGAGGCTGACCCGAATCGCTTCGGACCAACCTCGTCAACGACGTTCGCGCCGCTGGCTTCTTCCCCAAGGTCGGAACCCGCCTCCACGCGAGGAGTCGGGCTGTCGTTCTCCGTGCGCGAACGACGCGTTCGAGAGCCGAATGCGTTGTTGTTGTTTTGATATCTTTGAATGACGGGTTTTATGATTCGAGACCATCAACGGGTTGAGACGGCACTGGGGAATCGAGACAGTCAGTGCCAACCGCCACGTGGGGCGACAGACAACGAACGGTTCGGGGCGGTCAGGCGGAATCGAGAGCCAGGAGGATGCCGCTCACGGAAGACGATCTCTGAGCCCCCCATGGTCTTCCTCTTACTCATGGTTCTGGGAGGTTTCACGGTTCTCGGCCTGAGTATGTTCCTGATGCTCGGCGGTCGGCCAACTCCGGCGTTGGAAGCGGCCAGCAAGTCGGCCTTGATCGCGGCCTCGCAGCCCCTGGAGGGCCTTTCCGGTCATGGTCCGGCCACTGACGCGGTCCGCTGGTACAGGCGGTTGTATCCCCGATTCGCGACCGTCGACGAGGCCGGAAACGCCGCCCCGCCGGTCGAGCCTGGCATTTCCGACAAGGCACTCCAGGGCCCCGACAGGGCGATCACGTCGCTCCTGCCGTCCGACGCGCCCGATGCCCTGATCCTCGAACTCGTCGAAGGCGAGCCGGTGACCCGGCCCGAGACACTGGAACTCGGTGAACTCGCGCCCGAGCTGACCCTGAAGACCTGGGATGGCAAATCCACCGTTTCGCTCGCCGATTTCCGCGGAAAGACGCCCGTGGTGGTCGCTTTCGGCAGCTTCACCTGCGGAATCTTTCGCTCTCGATATCAATATCTTGACACGCTTCATGCCCGTTATGGGGACCGGGTTCAATTTCTCGCCGTGTACATCCGCGAGGCCCATCCGTCCGATGGGCCGTACAACGAGATGAACGAACGTGACGGAATCTTGCTGCGGCAGCCTCGCGACGAGTTCGAGCGCGTTCGGGTCGCCCGGACATGCCGGTCCAAGTTGAACATGACGATGCCGCTTCTGGTTGATACGATGGACGATCGCGCCGCGCGCGCGTTTCACGTCGACCAGACCGAGATCTTCCTGATCGGCAGCGATGGTCGGATCGTGTTTCATGGTGGAGCAGGCCCATTCGGCTTCACGCCCGACCTGATGGAGAACGCCATCGTCCAGACCTTGCGGGATGAGCGGATCAGGTCCATGGGCATGCCCCACGTCCAACGGTCGATCCCCACCAACAGCGAGGCCTGGGCGCTCCTGCCGAACGCCAAAGATGGACAGGGCATTCCGTTGCCGGCGTGGGCCCGTGCCCTGGCGGCGGTCCGGCCTCGTTCGACGGCCTCGCTCGTCGAGCTGGATTACCGTCACCGCACTCTCAGCCCGCTCGGCCTCTCACTGGCCGGAAAAGTGCGATGGGTGGTCGCGCACGAGCTTGACTGTTCGTACAACGAGTCGATCGCCGAGGCCGACCTCCGACGAGCGGGGATCACCGAGGAGGCAATCGGCTCCCTTCGCAAGGGCCGTTCCATCGATCTGTCCCTCGACGAGCAGCGCGTTCTCGATCTGGCCCGCCGCCTGACCCTCTCACCGGAAACGGTCAACGATCTCCAGATCGCACGCCTCATCCCCACGTATGGGCAAGACCGGGTCGCGGCCCTTGTTCGACTGGTCGCCTTCGCCAATCTCCAGAACCGGTTGATCCGAGCGCTTGGCCTGGCCAACGAGTCGTCCGCCATGCTTCCGCCGCGCGAAATCCGCTTCGTCCTCGACGACGTAAAGCCCACGCCGATCTCCCAGGAGCACGAGATGGCCGAAGGCCAATGAGCCAGGGCCTTCACGGGAATCGATCGGGACCGGCGCTCGTCCGTGTTGAGGACGACGGTCCAAGGTGCGACTCGACGTCGCGAGCCACGTTCAATCCGCATGCTTGTTTCCTAGACGTCGATTTCTATGCGACTTTCAACGTCAATATTCGTATGTGCTGATGACTTCGCCGCCAGCGCGTGTGCCAAGCGCGCGGTCGACGTCCAGCGAAACGGTTGATCGCGATGGGCGCACCGATCGGCAACGTTCCAACCGTTCCGAATCGTCCCGTCAAGTCCTTGGCGGCACCCGCGTACGACTGAAGGGCCAGGAGGTCGGAGAGACCCAGGCCAAACCGACCGAGCGATCCGCCTCGAAGGAGTTCGCGACGCGTGGTGCCATCGCAGAGGCGCCGGGGATTGCCAAGGATGCGGAGCATGCGGTCGAACTCCTTGGGCCGGCGTCGGGTCAGGCCAGCAGCTCGTTGACAACGCGCCCGTGAACGTCGGTCAGGCGCTGCTCGCGGCCACCGTGGAAGAAGGTCAACAACGTGTGGTCGAAGCCGAGCAGGTGAAGGATCGTCGCGTGCAGGTCGTGAACATGAACGGGGTTCTCGGCCGCCGCATAGCCGATCTCGTCGGTCGCGCCCACGACCGTCCCCCCTCGGACTCCGCCACCGGCCAGCCAGGCGGTGAAGCCCTTCGGGTTGTGGTCGCGGCCCGAGCCGTTCTGGCTCGTCGGCATGCGGCCGAACTCTCCGGACCAGACGACGAGCGTCTCCTCCAGCAACCCGCGGCGTTTGAGGTCGGTCAACAGGGCGGCGATGGGCTTGTCGGTTTCGCCGCAGTGCAGGCCGTGGTTCTTTTCCATGCCGCCGTGAGCATCCCAGTTCTCGTCGAGATGGCCGCCGCCGGAATAAACCTGGACGAAACGGACACCCCGCTCAACCAGTCGGCGGGCCATCAGGCACTTCCGGCCGAAGTCGGCGGTTCGCTCGTCGTCGAGCCCGTACAACGTCCGAGTTTCGGCCGACTCCGAGGAGAGGTCGACGGCCTCCGGCGCATGGGCCTGCATCCGGTACGCGAGCTCATAGCTGGCGATGCGAGCCGAAAGCTCCGACTGGTGCGGTCGGGCCTCGCGATGCGCCTCATTGAGGCGAGCCAGGAAGTCGAGCTGGGCCCGTTGCTCATCGCGAGTGACCGGAGCGCGCGGGGTCAGGTTCAAGATCGGATCGCCGCTGGTGCGGAACTGCGTGCCTTGATACGTGGCCGGCATGTAGCCGGCGCCCCAGTTCGGCGCTCCGCCAATCGGCCCGCCTCTCGGGTCGAGCAAGACCACGAAGCCCGGCAGGTTGCGATTCATCGTGCCGAGGCCATACGTCGTCCAGCTTCCCAGACAGGGTTTGCCTTGAAAGAGCGATCCTGTGTTCATCTGGATCATTGCCGATCCGTGCGCGAAGCTGTCGGCGTACATCGATCGAATGATCGCCATGTCGTCAACACAACGCGCGAGGTTCGGAAAAAGCTCTGAAACCTCAATGCCGCTCTGGCCGTGCCTGGAGAACTTCCAGGGGGAGCCGAGCAAGGTGTTCTTCGCGACCTGTCCCTTGCGGACCTCGATTTCGATCGTCTTGCCGGACTTTTCCTGAAGGGTCGGCTTGGGGTCGAACAGGTCGACCTGCGACGGGCCGCCGTACATGAACAGGAAGATGACGCTCTTCGCCTTGGCGGGGAAGTGGGGCGTTCGGGGAGCGAGCGGATCGTTCGGCGTGGTCTCGGCGGCTCGGATGCGAGCGAAGAATCCATCCTCGGCCAGCAGCGAGGTGAGCGCCAGACCCGTGAAGCCGGCGCCGGTTTGCCAGAGAAACTCGCGGCGAGTGCGTCCGCAGGGAGTCATGATCGTTTTCCCTCGAAGTTCCTGGCTGGCATTTCCGGAGCCGGCGGCCCGCTGTCGACCACCGGGTCAATCCACAGTCACGAACTCATTGGTATTGAGAAGGACGAGGCAGAAGGCGCGAAGGGCCTCTCCGTTCGGGTCGGAGCGGTCTTCGGCACGGCTCCGCTGAGCGATCCTGCCAGCCTGGGCGTCGAGGAATTCGAGCGATTGCCGCCGTTCGTCGTCGCTCGGAGGGCGAGCCAGGGCCAGGGTGAACGCCCGGTCGATTTGCCGGACCGGATCGTCGCCGGTCTCGCGTTTCAGGCGAGCCGCGAAGTGGGCGGCCTGCTCGTGGAGGAAGGCACTATTGAGCAAGGTCAGGGCCTGAGGCGCCGTCGTGGTGACGGCTCGTCTCGGGCACGGTTCGTTGTTGTCGGCGGCGTCGAGGACTTCCAGTTCGGGCAGGGCCAGGGTCCGTTTGACCTTGACGTAGAGGCTTCGGCGGGCGGCCTCCGCCGGCGGCGAGACCGACCAGCCATTGCCGGGCCGCGACTGGCCGGCCAGGACCGCCTGGTCGATCGGCGGCATCACGCTGGGTCCACCGACTTCGAGATTCAGGTCGCCCGAGACGGAGAGGATTGCGTCCCGGACTGGCTCGGCTTCGAGGCGTCGGGGGGCCATCCGCCAGAGCAAGGTATTGTCGGGGTCCAGTTCGGCGGCCTTCTCGTCCCAGGAACCCGCGCGTCGATAGGCTGCGGACGTGACCATCAGTCGATGCATTGCCTTGAGGCTCCAGCCTCGCGCGATGAACTCGGAGGCCAGCCAGTCGAGAAGGTCGGGATGGGACGGCTCGTCGCCCATCGCGCCAAAGTCGCTGGTCGTGCCAACGATCCCTCGACCGAAGTGGTATTGCCAGAGCCGATTGACCAGAACTCGAGCCGTCAGCGGATTGGTCGGACTGGCGATCCAGCGCGCCAGGGCCAGCCTCCGGCCGGTCGAATGGCCAGCAGCGGCCGGACGGATGGCCGGAGGTTCTGGTTCGATCGCCGAGAGAAAGCCAGGGGCGACCTCGGGGCCGGGGCTGTGGGCGTCGCCTCGCTTGAGGAGCTTTGTCGGCTCGGCGGTTGGCCCGTCGTCGGTCAGGCCGAGGGCCATTGGCAGCATCGCCGGCCGGTTCGTTTCGAGGGCCTTGATCCGTGCCTCGAGTTCGTCCTTGAGGGGCTTCGAGACCTCGCCAAGCCCCTGGAGCCGCTCTCGAATCGAGGCGATTTGACGGTCGACGGCGCGGTTCAGCTCGGCGACCCGAGTCTGTTCCGACTCGCTCGCCAGCACGACACTGATGCTCTCAACGCTGTCACGAACGAACCGCTTGCCCGGCGCGAAGATCGCCACCATCCGGTAGTAATCGGCCTGCGGAATCGGGTCGAACTTGTGGTCGTGACAACGGGCGCAGTGAATCGTCAGACCGAGAAATGTGGTTCCGACGGTCTTGATCATGTCGTCAAGCTGGTCGAACCGATCCATGACGGGGTCGGCCGGTTCGTCGTCGATGAGTCCGAGGCGGTGGATGCCCGTCGCGATCTTGGTTTCGAAGGTCGCGTCTGGCATCTCATCGCCGGCCAGTTGCTCGATCAGAAACCGGTCGTAGGGCTTGTCGGCATTGAGCGACCGAACGACCCAGTCGCGATATTTCCAGGCATTCGGCTTGGGGTCGTCGCGTTCGTAGCCGTGGGTTTCGGCATACCGCACGAGGTCGAGCCAGTACCTGGCCCATCGCTCGCCGTAATGTGGGCTCGCGAGCAGGCGGTCAACGAGCGACTCATACGCGTCCGGCGATGGGTCGTGGACGAACGCCTCCACCTCCCGGGGCGTCGGCGGCAGGCCGGTCAGGTCGAACGACAACCGGCGAATGAGTGTGCGGCGATCCGCCTCGGGCGCGGCGACCAGGCCATTCGCGTTCAAGGAACGCAGCAGGAAGGCATCGATCGGGTTTCGGATGGCGCCCGGTTCGGCCTCGACCCGCGGAACCTCGGGACGGACAACCGGGCGAAACGCCCAGGGAGGTTCTTCGCCAAGGGCGAAGGTTGCGCCCTGAACCATGAGGCAGGCGAACAGAGCGAGCCGTTGGAATCGGAGAGCAGCCGGGAGGCGGAGGGTCATCGGCGGGATCTCTCGACGGCGGGAGATTGTTCGCTTTATGTTGAATCTTGCGCTCCCGGGTCGAGATTTGCAAGCACGAAGCGTCGTGCCAGACCGGCGTACGGCGATGCGTCAATTGGATCAGACGAGGTCGTCAAGGGCCCAGTTCGCCGGCTTTCGGGGTCGGCCGGAGAGCAGACAAGGATTGCCGAGCGCCTTCGAGAACTGCTCCCGTGTCGCGAACGGCCAGACGTTCCAGGCGCCGGACGCCTCGAACGCGCGCCACTGCTCGGCCCTTTGCGGGTTGGTCAGGAGAGTGCGAATCGTTTGGATCAGCAAGAAGGCCGCGGGAAGTCCGAAGGCGAACGCCAGCACGTACCGGCAGCCGATCAGGTTAAGCCATGCGATCGTCCCGAGCGTTGCCCCGAGAAGCAGCAGCAGGAGACACAAAAGGAGCGATGCCGGAGCCGTCGGGAGATCGACCGTGGACTCAAGATCGGAGTGGAGGAACACAATGGCGCGCGTGGCCAACGTCCGATCGTCCTCGGCGAGTCGGTCTCGGCCACGCAAACGGTAGGTGCGAAGGTCGTCGTAAAGCAGCCACGCGAAGCCGTAGATCGCATGGATGGCCGGGTCCTCCGAGGGCAGGGGAACGCGTTCCTCAAACGCGTCGTTCGTGGATTGACCCGAGACGAGGTGACGGAGGGCTTCCGCGAGTTCCGCGCGGGCGATGGGGTCGATCATGGCGAGCTCTCTCGGTTTTTCCGTACCCTCGCCGTCAAGGCGCGAAAAACGACCGGGCGAGCCCATTTTACGAGGGAATCGCCCGGCGTTCGAGTTCAACGAATCCGTCCAGCCGTGGCCGCTGAGGTGGGCGAAGCCGTGTGCGACGCTCGCACGAGACTGTGCCCATCGAGCTTGGCCAGGCCGTTTCGGGCGTTGTCGAGGCCGGGCTGGATCTGCAACGCCGTTTGGAAGTGCCGCCGCGCTTCCTCGGTTTTGCCCAGCGCGGCGAGCATGTACGCGAGATTGGCGTGCGCGGCGCCCGGTCCGCTCGCCTTGGTCAAGGCTTCGAGGGCGGCCTGGGTCTTGCCGGCGGCGGCGAGCGTCAGGCCGAGATTGGTCTGGATTCGAGGGTTCGTTGGGTCGAGTTCGGTCGCCTTGCGCAGCGTCTTCTCGGCGTCGAAGAGTCGACCTTGCAGGTAATAGCTATAACCGGCGTCGTTCCAGATGTCCGCATTCTTGGGGTCGAGTTTTTGTGCCGTCTGGTAATGCTTCTCGGCCTCGGGAAAGCGTCCGAGGCGATCGAGTGCTGAGGCGAGGCGGCGGTGCAGCTTCGCCCTGCCCTTGGGATCGCCCCAGCGGGAAACGCGACCCTGGAACTCGTCGATGGCCTTCTGATATTCCATGATGGCCCCCTCGAACTCGCCTTGCTGTTCGAGGGCGCGAGCCAGGTCGAGGTGCGTGTTGATCTTTTGCTCGACGGAGGGTTTGCCACGGAATTCGGCGCGATGGATCTCGGAATCGACCTTCACGCTCGCCGTTTCCGGCGTTGCTCGGGGCACTTGAAGCGCGGGCTCGGTAACGGCCTGACGGCCGGGGAGGGTCTTGCAACCCGCCCCGGCGACCATCAGCAGACCGGCCAGACCCATCGAGGTCCATGCCAACGGTCTCGAAATCATCGCGACCCTCCACCGAACGAGGCTGTCGAGGTCGGTGAGACGCTGTAGGTCCTCGGAGCCATGAGGCTTCGAAGCACGTAGATATCATAGTTATTGGCGGCCTCGACACCCATCATGCCGCGATACGGCGAGGGACCGATCACGACGCGGTCGGCGTTGACGGGAAGCTGGGCGCCCTGCAAGGCGGCGACGATCGTCTCGCGTCGCGCCCGAGCCAGGTCCGGCGCGTCGGGGGTCCACTCGACGACGACCGGCCCACTCCACGCGGGCAGCCGAGAGGCCAGGAAGCTCAGGCGATACGCCCCGCTGGGAGCAAGTTCATTGGTCCCCGCGATGAAGTCGGAGTCATACAGGGTGAAGGTGTGCATATCGGCCTTCGCCTTCTGGGCCGACATCGTCGCGTAGAGCGAGGCCCCCAGCGGCGGAACCACGAACTGGTCGGGATATCCGATCAGACTGTCGTGCAGGACGAAGGCGGTGTGGTTGATGGCTCGACGGACGGGCCCTCCAGAGCAGTGCACATGCTGAACGCCAGGATGCATGACCGGCGGAGGCGGAAGGTACGGTCCGGTCGGCGGTGGAGGAAGCTGGGCCCAGGCGGGAGACGAGGCGAATCCCGCCACCAGGGCCGACGTCCATCGGAAGATTCGGCGTCGGAAAGGCCGCATCGTGGATCTCCGAGTCTTCGGACTGGAATCCCGGCCGGTTCGAACGGCTGGCGGGGATTCTCAGGCCATGGTTAAGGGGTTCAGTCCGCGTGTCCGTGGGGTCCGATCACCCACTGCTGCTCGCTTCGGAAGTGCTTCATGATCTCCAGCGGGTCGAGCTCCTGAATGGTGGCCCTGTGCGGGTGGCCCGTCCGGCCCTCGATCCGGCCGAGGAAGTAGAACTCCCAGTCGTTCGGCTCGAGAACCCGGTCGCCTGGTTGAGGCGGAACCTGGTTCGGGTCGAGCGGGTCGATGAGCTCGGGAGTCACGAGCACGACCAGTTCCGTCTCGAGGGTCTCGATGTTGTTCTGGCTGAACCAGGGTCCGACGATCGGGAGATCGCCCAGCGCGGGGACCCGATTCGTCGTGGCGTTGGTTCGGGTCGAGAGCAAGCCGGCGATCGCCAGGGTCTGGCCTTCCTTCAGCTCGACGACCGTTCGAGCGCTCCGCTGGTTGATACCGGGAACGGTTGTACCGCTGATCGACGTACCGGTCGAGAAGTTCAGTTCGCTGAAGACCGGTTCGACGTCCAGGCGAATTGTGTCACCGTCGAGGACGTGGGGAATGAACTGGAGGATCGCTCCGAAGTCGGCGAACTGGATCGTCACGACCGTACCGCCGCCGGGAATCGTGGCACTCTGCGGGACGGGGTAAGGGAACTTACCGCCCGCGAGGAATCGGGCCGGCTGACCATCGACGGCGATCAGGTTCGGTTCGGCGAGAATCTTGGCGAGGCTGTTCTGACGAAGGGCGTTGATGAACAGCGAGAACTTCCCTTCATCGAAGACGCCGAAGAGCTGCGAGCCCTTGGCACCGATGTTCCCGATGATCGAATTGAGCACCGCCCCTTGCGTGATGCGCTGCCAGTTCACGCCGAGCTGGCGAATGGCGGTCCGGTTCAGCTCGGCGATCTTGACCTTGAGCAAGACCTGTCGTGGCCCAGGCACCCGAACGCGGTTGATGATGACGTCGGAGCCGAGCGTGCCGCTGCCGCCCGCGGGCGGAACGCCCGGACCCATCGAGCTGCTCGGTGATGGCATGACGACGGGGTTCGGGGCCGCTCCGGAGGGAATCCCGCCCGTGGCGATGCCGCTGCCTCCTTGAGTTCCACCCGTCGCGCCACCGGCCTGATAGGCCGCGCGAGTCACGTCATCACCGTTCGCCGCCGCCATCTGCGCCTGCTGGCCCGCTCCTTGCAAGCTGGCCGCTTCGCCCAGAAGGGCCGTTCGAACGACCTGGAGCACGCCGGCCATCGTCTGAGTGTCGGGAACCTGGCCTTCCAGCAAGATCTGAGGACCAAGCTGGGTGATCGTCACGTTCGCGCCCGGGAAGACCTTCACCAGCCGGTCTTGAAGATCCTTGGTATCCACGGTAACCCGAAGCCGAAGGGTCACGCTCTTTTCTTGCTCATCCCAGATCGTCAGTGTGGTGTTTCCGTACGACAGTCCATACACATCCAAAAGTTTCGGATTGGGTTGATCCTCATCCAGCATGCGAACGTTGGCGACCGCGGGGTTGGCGATAAAGATTCGTGACGCCGGTCGCTTCAGCTCGAAGATTCGCGACTGCCCGACGAAGACTTGGACCTCGGCCTTGGGCTCGCGAAGGACCTCGACAAGGCCATCGATTTCGGTATCGGCCTGATCCGGCACCGCGGGCGGCTGAGCTTGCGGCTCCGTGTTGAACGGGACAGGAGGAGCCGGGATCGCCTCGGCCTGAGGCGGTAACGGCGGTAATTCGAGCGGTGGGCTCGGCGCTCCACCGGGAACAACGGCTTGCCCGAGGGCCGGCGCCGCCATCAGCGCCAGGGCCAGACCGATGCACGGCCCGGCGAGTCGGACGGGACGCCGAGGCCGGGTCGCCGGGTTGAGAAGAGAGTGTGGCACGGGGCGTCCCCTCTTTTTGTGCTTGAGAATGGGAGGACGGAAAAGCCGCTCGCGTGGGTTACGTCGATCGTTCCCAACGCTTGTGTCGTGTCGATCGTAGTGAGTCTTACGATCGACAGGCCTAATTTCGGCCTAACTGGGCAGGCGGCTTCACATCAAGCCCGGATTCCGCCTCTTGTTCCCTGGAACCGAGAAACCGAGAATAGCGTTCGAGGTGCTCAACAGGGGGTGATCGTGGAGAATCAGGTCATGCCGACCCGGGGCGATCGACGACGGCGAGGGAGTCTCGCCCTCTCGGCGGGCGTGCTGATCGTCCTCGTCCTGGCAGGTCTTAACGCGTTTCGAGGACTCGGCTTCAGCGCAGCAACCTCGGTGCTCCTGGTCGCGGCGATCGGTCTCGGCGGAAGGTTCGACCTGCCCCTCTATCGTCTGCGACATCGTGCAACGATGCAGTCGGGTTCCACACGCGTGGGGATCAACGTGGGGGGATGCGTGATTCCGCTCGCGGTCGCTATCGAACGCGCCATCGGCGTTCCGAATTCGGCCTGGTTCCCCCTGACGGGGGCCATCGGTCTCGTGGCCTTGCTCAGTTACCTCCTGGCACGTCCGGTCGCGGGTCAAGGCATCGTGCTCCCCTGGCCGCTTCCTGGATTGCTCGGCGCCGCGCTCGGGCTTTCCCTTTCCCCGGAACATCCGGTTGTGGTCGCGTACGTCGCCGGTGTTGTGGGACCGCTCCTTGGAGCCGATCTCCTGCATCTTCCGCAGCTGACTCGGCTTGGTGCCGTCCGGGCGGGAATCGGGGGGGAAGGGCCCTTCGATGGACTGCTCTGGTCGGGATTGCTGGCCAGCTACCTGGCGTTTTGAGGACGTTCTTCAGAGGAGATCGCATGCTCAGGCCGCGACAGGCGTTCGGAATCGAAGCCCTGGACGAACAGCTCGGCGGAGGGCTGCTCCCAGGCACCTTGACCGTCGTGGCGGGAGCCACCGGTGCGGGGAAGACCCAACTCGGACTCCGCTGGGCGGAAACCGGACGAATCCAGGAGGCGCATCGAGGAATCCTTTGCGATCTGACGAGTCGAGGAGACGCGCAGAACCACGCCAATTACGCTCGGCAGCTCTTCGACTGGAACCTCCGTCCCTTTCCTTCCGAGGCCCAGCCCGATCTCGGGGCCGTCTGGGATTTCCGCCGTTCCCCGGGCGACTATTTCCACCCCTTCTCCCGCGCGGGACGTCGCGTCACGCGTCGCGACCTCGAACCGGACGACTGGCATGCCTGGAAAACCGACCTCGCTCGAGTGCTCAGGCTCGCGGCGTCGTATTTCTACTCCCACTTCGTTCGAGGGGTTCGGCGGGTTGTGGTCGATGGCATCGAACCTTCGGAACGCATGGGCGAGTCCATTCAATTTGAGTTCTTTGAATACGTTTATCACCACATCCTCCGCAAGGAGGACGACTGGGCGGCCCGCGAGCTCTTCCGAGAACAGTATCGGGCGAACGAGCCCCTGGTGATGTCGCATCGATACGACCACGCCTCGATCGGCTGCCTTTACCTCTACACGACGCCTCACGTGCTCCTCGACGACCTGATGTCCCAGCCGATCGGCGAGGGAGACATCTTCACCAACGCCAACACGATCATCCTGATGGGTCGAACCAGGCAGGAAGGTCGCATGGGCCGTGCCCTTTATGTGGCGAAGCACCGAGGAAGCCCTTGCGGAGACGAGATCGTTCCGTATCGTTTGACCGATCAGGGTCTGGTGATCGACCATTGATGGCGGACCGAAGCCAGTTCATCATGGCCTCTCGTGGGTTGCGTCGAGTTCGAATCGCGATGCTCGACCGTTGGATTCGACCACCGGGCTCGCGACGGTTCGAGGAGGTCTGCGAGACGCCGACGCTTCGTTCCTCCGCGCCGGGGTCGACAAGGATCGGAACACCGCCTCTCCCGAATCGACCGAAACGGGGACGCCGACGTGAGCATCAGCATCGACCTTTCCGGAAAAACGGCCCTGATCACGGGGGCCTCACAAGGCATCGGCGCGGAGATCGCCAGGACGTTGCACCGGGCCGGCGCGCTCGTGCTGCTCAATCATCCCGATCTTGGTGATGGCCAGACGAGGTCCGACGCGGAGGCGATTGCCTCAGAACTGAACCTCGAAC
>CAZRGV010000036.1:37003-45698 GCA_964599655.1 uncultured Isosphaeraceae bacterium
GCATCAAGGGCTCGACATCCTCGTCAACAACGCGGGCATCCTCCGAGACCGAAGCGTTGCCAAGATGACGCTCGAGGAGTGGAACGCGGTCATCGACACCAACCTCTCGGGCGTGTTTCACGGCTGCAAGTTCGGGCTGGAGGTGATGCGAGACGGCGGTTCGATCGTCAACATGGGCAGTTTGTCGGCCGCCGCCGGCTTTCACGGCCAGGCCAACTACGCGGCGGCCAAGGCCGGCGTTCACGCCTTGACACGAGTGCTCGCCCGCGAGTGTGCTCGTCGTTCGATTCGAGTCAACGCCGTCGCGCCGGGGGTCATCGACACGCCCTTGATGACCCGCGTCGCCGAATCGGTTCGCGAGGGCATGACTCGCGCGATTCCGCTGGGTCGTTTTGGATCGCCTCGGGAAGTCGCCTCCGTGGTCCTCTTTCTCGTGTCGGATCTTGCGTCGTACGTCACGGGCCACACCCTCGAGGTCAACGGCGGCTGGCGCGGCTGATTTCAACAAGTCCCCCTCCATCGCGATCGAGTCCGTGGCGGAGGCGGGAGGCTTTGACTCCTCTCCACGCGGCTCGTTTCCGAGTCCAGTCCGCGCCGCGAATCCCGAAACGATTCCTTTTCGAACCAATCCGATCGGATCACACCGGTGCGTGTCTTCCCTGTCGCGCGAAACCGCCGGTTCAGGGAACTGTCGACGCGCCTTGCGGCGTCGGAATCGCTACAATGCACGTTCGCGACCCATCGCGTTGGTCGTGGTTCATGAATGGGAGGAAGAGCGATGGAGTCGTCCGATCTCGAGCTCAAAGCGCCCGCCGAAAGCCCCTTGGAAACGGCCGAGGAATTCCCTGCCCGCTCCCAGATGACCTTCGGTTGGGACGATTCGGTCCGTTGGACACCCATCGGGTTCGGCGCGGACGCCGAGCCAACGGTCTTCGACTGGTTTGGACGGGGCGGCGCCGATCTCCTCGTCACCTCGGTGACGGGCGAACGGGGCTTGGTCACGAGGGTGTATCATCCCCTTCCACCGACTGATGATCAACCCCTCATTTTTGATCGAGGCGTCGCCATTCCCGAGCTGGATGGACTCCGGTTCCCTTGTCCATTTCCAAACGACGGCCCGAGCCGGTTCGATTTGATCGCCCTGGGAATGTCGGGCCTCGTCTTTCTGGCGAATTCGGGTGAGCCGGATTATCCCCGATTTGCCTCTCGCAAGGACATCGGCATTCCGGCGGATCTCGGAATCGGCCCTGGTCGCGTTTCGCAGATGGTCGCCGTCGACTGGGATGGCGACGGGCTGACCGATCTCCTGATCGGTTATGATGACCTCGAGGACTACTGGCCCGAGAAGGATCTCGTCCCTCGGTCGCAGCAGATCGGCTTCAACCAAAAAGCGGGACACCCCGGCTACGATCGGGCGGGCCACTGGCGAGGCAAGCCACCGGTCGGACGCGTTGTCTGGTTCCGAAACACGGGTCGGCCCGGCGAACCCCGATTCGCTCCCGTGGCGGAGGTCGGTGACGACGATGTTCGAGTCCGGTTGGGTCCCCGTCCGACACCGCTTCTGGTCGCCTGGGCCGGAAGGGGGGGCTGGGAATTCCTTCTCAGTGACGCGAAAGGGGAACTCCTTCTCCATCGCAACTTCGGTGGTCAGCGGCCGCCGGTCCTCATGGAGCCTCGACCTCTGCGGCTGGAAGGTCGCGCACTGATTCTCCCGGAAGATCGGACCGTGCTGGTCGCCGGCGACGTGGACGGTGACCGCCGCGAGGAACTGATCTTCGGGCGCTCCGACGGCCGCGTTTTCGCGATTCACGCGGGCACAGGGCGTGACGAGGTGCGCGCTCCAACGCCCCTCCTTCATGAAGGTCGCGATCTCTGGCTCGGAGGACACGCCGTCTTGACCGTCGGCGACCTCGATGCGGACGGGGACCTCGACCTGATCGTCGGAGATGCCTCGGGCCGGATCTACCTGTTGGAGGATCGCGGAACCGGCTCGAATCACCGGTATGCCGCTCCGGTGGAGCTTGAAGCGGGTGGAGTCCCGTTCCGGCTCGATCCCGGGGCCGACGGCGTGTTGCTCGGGCCCGCCGAGCCTCGACTCGGTTTCGCCTGCCCCGCCCTGGTCGACTGGTCGGAAAACGGCCGGCTTGACCTCCTGCTGGGAGGAGCCGGCGGCGATGTGATCTACCTTCGCAACAACGGCGGGAAAACCGACCCTCGCTTCGACTTTCCCCGACCGATCCGTTGCGAGGGGGGGCCTCTCTTCACGCCCCCTCGCGTTCGGCCCGCCGCCGCCGATTGGTTCGAGTCGGGTCGAAGCGACCTCCTCTCTCTGGACCTCCAGGGATTCCTCTGCGTCTACCCCAGGGTCGAGGGCACCGACGTCGGGGCACCCGTTCACCTCGTCGATCGGCTCGGTCGCCTGATCCGGCTCGATGGCGGCTTTGGTCTCGCGGGCCGTTGCACGCTGTGGGCTGGGCCCTGGACCCGGTCAGGGCGGGTCGATCTGCTCGTGGGACTACCTCGCGATGCGCGGTCCGTCGTACCCGCGATAACAGGTGAACGAATCGGCGATCTCTCGGAAATCTCAACGGTGCTCCTTCTCGAACACGTGGGCCGCAACGTCATGATTCCACGCCAGGTTCGACACGCGGATGGTCGCCCCTTGATCGTTGGGCATGGTTCTTGCAGCCCTTGCGGGATCAAAAGCGCCGACGGAGAAGAGCTCGACCTGCTGATCGGATCGGATGACGGTCAACTCGAATACTTCCGACGCGACGCGTTGCGCTGGTGAGCCAGAAACATCCCCCATTGGAGATTGCTCAGATGGCCAAGGCCCCGCAACCTTCCAACGGCGACGAATCCGACGTGGCCGACGCGCGCTTTCTTTTTGAGGAGCCCGTCTCGAAGCGAGCGATTCCACGCGGTCCGAAGGACACGTTCGAGTCGACGATCGAAGAGGGGTACGACCTGGAGCCCCAGGACGATCCGCCGGTCGTCGAGGTTCCCGCCCCCCGAATCCCGGATTCGAAATCGCGACGATCGGCGGCGCGACCACAACCCGTCGCGCCCACCGACGACGAGACCGAGCAATCCGACCTCCGTTCGAACGCCACGAAGGCGGAAGCCGCTCGGGTCGATCAAGTGTGGTCCCGAGGGGCCGAATGGGGGCCAACGCTGACACGACTGGCCGTCATCGCGATCGTCGTCGGCGCACTGGTTTACCTGGCCCTCTCGTCCGGGATGATCGGGATGGGCTTCCTGCTGCTGCTCCTGGGTGGAGCCGCGCTCGTCTTGCTGAGCTACCCGATCGTCATCACGATGGAACGACCGGTCCGAATCACGCCGGAACAGGCCTTGAAAGATTACTTCGACGCCCTCTCGCATCACTTCCCGCATTACCGCAGGATGTGGCTTCTCCTCAGCGATCGCGGCCGGTACTCGGTGGATTTCGACTCATTTGATGGATTCAAAAAATACTGGAAGCGAACGCTGGCGGAGCTGCGTGGCGGGCGGGTGAAGAACTCGACCCCCCTGGACTTCAAGGTCGCCGACTTCAAGTCGGAGAAGAGCGCGGGCAAGTCGGCCATCGAGGCCACGTTCACGATTCAAATCTTCGCACGCGGGCAGGAGTCCGAGGAACCCCTGAAGTCGTTGCGATACAAGTCGGGGCTGGTGAAGGGACCCGACAACATGTGGTACCTGAACCGCGGAACCCTGCCGGACGGTCGCGATTCGTGAGAGGCTGTTTCAAAACGGGGACTGGCTCCGAGTCTTCGATCGGCTAGTCCCCATTTTGAAATATTAGGATTCTTGACGAGCCAACCAACACCCGGTCAACCGGCTGAGCCTTGAGAGGTCGGAACCTCGGCGGAGGGGAGGCGAGTCGGCAAGGGCTCGACCAGGAGTCCGTAAAACTCGGGCCTTCGGTCGCCGATCCGGTCGATCTCGTGCAATCCGGGCACGCGAACGACGCGCTTCCGGCGCGCCCGCTCCGGATCGATCTCCGCATAGAGAATCTCTTCCGCGTCGGCACTCGCTCGAGCGAGAGTTTCTCCAAGCGGGCCATGAATCACGCTGCGTCCAATAAAGCGGAAGCCGCTTTCCTCGCCCACGCGATTGACGGCCATGGTATACACGACGTTTTCGATCGCGCGACAGGCCATGGTGTGCTCGGCGACCGCCTCGGTGCGAACCGGCCAGTTCGTGGGAAGGATCAAGAGATCGGCTCCCAGGAGACTGAGCACGCGTCCGACCTCCGGGAATGTTCCATCGTAACAGATGTGCATGCCAATCTTCAAACCGCCGGCGTCGTACACGGCGAACGGACGATCTCCGAGGTCGGCGAAACGATCGACTCCGAGACAGGGCAGGTGGACCTTGCGATAGGAGCCAACCAGTCCGCCCGGTCCGACGAGGACACAGGCGTTGTAGAGCCGATCCTCGTCCCGCTCCAGCATCCCTAGGACGAGGAACGCCTCTCGCTCGGCGCAAGCCGCTGCGAACTTCTGCACGGAAGGGCCAGGAATCGGCTCGGCGTGTTCGATCGCCTCGGCCTTGCTTCCGAAGCCATACCCGGTCAGCGCGCACTCGGGGAAGACGACCAGTCTGGCACCGGCCGACGTCGCCTCGCGAAACTTGCGGAGAATGTGGGTTCGGTTGAGGGAGACCTGACCGAGTTTCGGCTCCATCTGCACGGCGGCGACGTTGATTGTTGCGGACTGACTCATGATTCCGTCGCCTCCCATGTGGTCTCGAGATCGAGAGGATAGATCGGCCGGCGAAGATGCTCGTAATGATAACGCGCTGGATTCGCCGCGGTGAGTCCAGGCGTATCCACCTCGATGATGGTGCCGGCGATCGGTGCGTACGCCGCCTTGTAGGCGACCGCCGCCTTCACAACGAGAATCTTTGCCCGATCGGGGCGAAGTCCGAGGCTTGTCAACTGCCCCAGGCTGAAGGGCGGGTGTCGTCGACTGTTCAGCACCACCTGAACATTCCCATTCATCTCGACGACGGCCGTCAATCCCTGATCATTGTGTCGAAGGCCCCCATGACGAGCTCGTTCCTCGACGTAACGGCCCTCGTGAAGGAGGCGAACGCGCCCTCGCAAGGGCAGGGGAGGGGCGTTCCGATCGATCTTGCCCCCCGCGAGAACGTTCACTTCGGAGCCGACTCCCGCGGCGACACACGATTGAACCGCCTCGGGATCGAACAGGACCACGATCACGTCGGTCGCGTCTTGTCGAATCAACTCATGGATCAGGACCGTGCTGTCGGCCGCCGAACCTCCGCCAATGTTGTCTCCCAGATCCACCAGGACCACGGGGGTCGACGAGGCCTGAAGCGCGCGCTCGACGGCTTCCGTCGGCGACGGAGGCGTGGTCGTTAATTCACGTCGAAGATTCCAGAGATGTTCCGCGACGGAGTTGGCCAGGCGATGCGCGAGTTCCGGCGCGTCATCCGTCACCACCACACAAGAGGCTCCCGCCTTCTCGACATCCGCGTACGGAAAACCCGCCAGGACGCTCGCCGCGAGCACGCCAGGAGACGACTCATGAAACTGCGCCTGTGCCAAAATGCGACGGATCGGCTCCCGGTCGGTTTCCTGGGCCAGAAGGTGAATCAGCAGGGGAAGTTGGCAGAGTGCCTGCGTGGGTCGAGCCTTGCCCGAGGCCGCCTGAGCCGCGATGCCGGCCGCGTGCGAACCACGCTGACGCTGGTCAACATGAGGATAGGTTTGATAACCGACCAGCGCGTCCGACATCTCGCACATCAAGGGGGAGACGTTCGCGTGATAGTCCAGCGTCGCGATCAGGGGTCGATCGGGACCGATCAATTCACGAACACGGGCGAGAATGACCCCATCGGCATCCGGCGTCCCCTCGGCCACCATGGCGCCGTGGAGCGCGAGGAGAACCGCATCGACGCGCCCCGCGTCGCGAATCGACTCGACCAGCCGATCGATGAGCTCGCCATGGGTTTCCGCCGTGAGCGGCCCCGATGGAGTTGCCCAGGCCATCAAGGTGGGAACGGGCTCAAAGCCGTAACGCTCCGCGCCCCGGAAAAACCCACCGACCTCGTGATGGGCTTGACCCCAGCGGGTCAGGATCCCCTCGCCGACCTCGAGGCCACCCGCCTCGAAGGACGAAAGCGTCGTCGACCCACTGGAAAACGTGTTCGATTCGTGCATCAGACCGCCGATTGCGATCCTCATCGTTCGAACATCCTAAGGCTTCTTGGAAAATTTGAGTCGTCGAGCACGCGAAGTCGTCACTTGTCAAATCCCGAATCGCCTCAGAGGACCTCCCGATTGGGAAGGCCATCCGGAACATGGGAATGCGGCTCCCTGTGCTGAAGTTCGAGTGTGGCCGGTGCCGGCGCGGTCGGCAGTTGAACGTCGAAGAGCAGAGAGACGCGCTCGGGATCGGGAGGCGCGGAGAGCAGGCTCCCGACGACCCCGGCGATCAGTGACGCGACCAGTCCCCAGACACAAGGGTCGACGCCGAGCAGGTAATAGGGACCGAACGCGGGTGGTTTCGGCGGAGGCCCAATTCCCTGGTCGTAGCCGTTCAGACCCAGTATGACTCCCGCCGCGTACAAGCCGACCGTCGTCACCGTCCCCGCGATGGTGGCCGCCAGCGCACCGGTCGCCGTCGCTCGCCGCCAGAAGGCACCCAGCACGGCGGGGACAAGGAAGGCCGCGGCCATGCTCGCGCCCGAAAAAACGATGATGAGTTGCAGATACTCTGGCGGGTTCAACGCGGCCAGAGCGGCGACGAGGCCGACCGCGATCGTGGCCCCGTAGCTTGCACGAGCGAGTTCCCGCTCCGAGGCCCCGGGACGAAGGAATCGTTGGTAAAGGTCGCGTACGAGGCCCGAGGCAACGATGAGCAGGAACCCGCTGACCGTGCTCATGACGGCGCCGTAAGGCGCGGCCAGGATCAAGCCCGCCACATAAGGATTGGCCAGCTTGACACAGATGCGCGGCATCACCTCGTCGGAGAGGTGAGCCCCGGCGAGTTCTGGAAGAATGCTTCGCGCGGCGACGAAAATCAAGATTAGTGGAACATAAATAATGGCGTTGTAGATCGCGAGGTAGATAATCGAGTACCGAAGGGTTCGGCTATCGCGAAACGCCATGAGGCGAACCATGGTCGACGGTTGTCCCATGCCGGTAATCGCCCACATGAAAAAGAAAGAAACGGCGAGTCCGAATGGATGAAAGGCGCGCCCGGCCCCAGGGCCGAACGCAAATCCAGGCCCCGCCAGCTCAACCCCTTTGGCGGTTGCCTGCTCCAGGCCTCCGGCCGCGACCAGCGCCAGTGGCAGAAGGATCACCACGCCGACGGCCATGATCAGACTTTGAAAGACGTCGGTCCAGACGGCCGCGAGGAATCCGCCGTAGGTCGTGTACGCGACGACGGTCGTCGTAAAAATCGCCAACCCGACGAGATACGCCACGTCGAGCGTCGCGGTTCCGTTCCCGGTGAGCCAGTTGTGCGCCTGAACGGGAAAAACCGTCTTGACGATCACCGCGCCCGCCTTGAACTGCGGAATGAGGTTGACCGTCAGGAAAAACATGATCAAAAAACTGGTCAAGAGCCCCAGCGCGGGACTTCCGAACCGTTCTCGATAAAGGTCGGGCAGCGTGATCGCTCCCGTGCGTCTCGAGAGCTGGCCGATTCGCTTGCCGAGAATGCCGAGGATGGTCATCGGCGCGACCATGTACGAGGCGATCCAGAGTCCGACAACCCATCCAAAGCTATAGACCAGGGAAGGAAAGCCCATGAAAGTTCCGCCACTCATTACCGCCGCCGTGAGAGCGACAGCGAATGCGCCGAGTGAGCGGTTGCCGAGGAAGTATTTGCGAAGGAACCCGGCTTTGCGACTCGCGGCCAGGTTGGCGACCACACCCAATCCGAGTGAGACGAGCGTGAAAAGGACCAGAGCGACAAGCGTCGCGGGGTGTGTTTCAATCGGCGCCGGCTTATTCATCCTCTCCTCCTTCCCGGATGTCAGACTCGAGTTCGGCCGCGTGATCTGACCCCAGGTCGTCTTCGGTCATGAAGATGCCGGCAAACCAGAAGGTGAATAACGTGCAGAGGATCCAGGGCACAATCACACCCCAGAAGAACCATGAGGGCATTCCCAGAACCGGCTGAACATCCTGGAGTCCCAGGGCTTTACCGGTCCGGATGTAGCCGGTGAAGTAGCTGTAGACGCAACAGTAGATCGTGACCAAGGCCCAGACGGCGACGATGATGATCGCCTCGCGCCTTGCATTCCGGAGTGTGGGGTCTTCTCGGTTTGACACAAGGGACTCCTTGGAAATGTCTCTCCAGCATTGTTGACCACTCGGCGGGTTGTTGATTTCGATCGTCATGCGGCGGATCTGTTGATGGTCCCGTGCCGAGACTTCGACGACTGGACAAAGGCATCGGGGACCGTCCGGCTCGAAGGTGATTCCGCGAATCGACGGCGATTTCTGGGGCGATTCCAATGGGCCAACATTCTATCCGCGAACGACATGGGCCCACCATCCCCCCCGGTTTCGCCGCTCGGCGCTTCCGAACTCCATGACTCCATCGAAGAACCGTGCGATCCTGCATGAGCTGAGGAGGGGTTCGCGACGTCGACAAGGGAGCACTGGGCGTGATTGTTCCGTCGTGGCGGTCGGGCCCCGGTTCGCGCGGAA
>CAZRGV010000036.1:45715-47773 GCA_964599655.1 uncultured Isosphaeraceae bacterium
GCCAGAAGGGTTGAATCAGAGTCCGCACTGAACGCACTGAAGAGGAGGGAACCCGTTTGCGGGTGAGCCTCGGCACGGCATCGAGCGAGGCTCACCTCGGGGTCACTGCCGGTGGGAGTCCGTTCCGAGCGTACGGAGATCAGCCGAGCTTGACGGTGACGGTCTTGAGCTCGGTGTAATGTTCGAGTGCGGCCTCGCCATTCTCACGACCCTGGCCCGACATCTTGAAGCCGCCAAAGGGGGTCGTGGAGTCGACCACGTGATAGCAGTTGATCCAGACCGTGCCGGCCTTGACGTGCTTGGCCATCAGATGAGCCTTATCGATGTCCTTGGTCCAGATCGCCGCGGCCAGGCCGTACGAGGTGTTGTTGGCGCGCGGCACCAGCTCTTCGATGGACTGGAAGGGCAGAACGCTCACGACGGGCCCGAAAATCTCGTCACGGGCGATGGCCATCTCGTCGCGAACGTCGTCGAAGATCGTCGGTTCGACGAAGAAGCCACGATCGCCGACGCGGTGGCCGCCGGTCTTGAGTTTCGCGCCTTGCTTCTGACCAAGATCAATGTAACCGAGAATTTTGTCCATCTGTTCCTGCGAGACTTGCGGACCCTGTTCGGTCGACGGGTCGAGAGGATCGCCGACCGTCCGCTGTCTCGCCTTGGCCGCCAGGCGTTCCACGAATTCGTCCTTGATCGTCTTCTCCACGAAGAGCCGACTCCCCGCCGTACAGCACTGGCCGCCGTGGAAGAAGATCGCGTGGAAGGCGCCCGCCACCGCCTGGTCCAGATCGGCATCGGCGAAGACGACGTTTGGGCTTTTCCCGCCGAGCTCGAACGTGGTGCGCTTGAGGGTCTCGGCGGCGCGCTTCTGGATGATTTTGGCCGTATCGACGTGTCCGGTGAACGCGATCTTATCAACGCCCGGATGGGTGACCAGGGCATCGCCGGCCGTTTCACCGAAGCCGTTGATAATGTTGATCACACCGGCGGGGAAGCCGGCCTCGATGGCCAATTCACCGACCCGAAGGGCCGTCAACGGGGTTTGCTCGGCGGGCTTGAGGACGATCGTGTTCCCACAGGCGAGGGCGGGGCCCCATTTCCAGGCCAGCATCAGGAGCGGGAAGTTCCAGGGAATGATCTGCCCCACGACGCCGACGGGTTCGCGGATCGTGTAGGAGAGGAAGCTGCCCCGAACTGGGATCGTGCGTCCTTCGATCTTGTCGGCCCAGCCCGCGTAGTAGCGAAGGGTGTTCACCACGCCCTGGAGATCCCCTCGGGAATCGCCAATGGTCTTGCCGCAGTTGTACGACTCGAGTGTGGCCAGTTCTTCGGCGTTCTTCTCGATCAACTCCGCGAGATCGTAAATCAGCTTGCCCCGATCGGCCGCGTCGAGACGCGACCAGGGGCCGCTCTCCAGGGCTTTGCGAGCGGCGCTGACGGCCCGGTCGACGTCGGCGGCGGTTCCCGCGGCGACCTTCGCGATCTCCTCACCAGTAGCCGGGTTATAAGTCTCGAATGAGCCGCCTTCCACGGGATCGACCCAGCGGTTGTCGATCAGCAGGCGCGTCTGATGGATCTTGGGGGCAACCGGAGGGGATGCGAGTGTTTGGGCCATGGGTGAAGACCTCGGTAGGGCGGAGTCGGAGGAAGGCTCGATGCATGCTGGGACCACCGTGCCGCGGCGCGGCATGGTCGTCGATAAGACGCATCGTCCGGGACGGGAGAGGCGGTGTCAACCCCCGCACCGGCCCCTTCTTCGCTCGCTGTCTTGCGAGCGAGTGCGCCCGGATCGTTGGCCCGGTCCCGAAATCGTTGAGGCGGCGGGCTCGAATCAGCCCTTTCCCTGAGAACGGAGCGCGGCTTCGGCGACCTTGGTCGTGAGCGGGTCGTCGTTGTCGTCCAGATCGTGGAGCGACCGATCGAACGTCCGTCCCGCCATCCTCAGATAGAGTTCCGCCGAGCCTCGGTCGAGCTCCGTCGAACCACTCCGAGACAACTGGAGGTCGAGCCTGGCCAGTGTACAAGCGGACGTCACGAGAGCGATCGCGGCGTCCGCGATCC
>CAZRGV010000037.1:0-16076 GCA_964599655.1 uncultured Isosphaeraceae bacterium
TGCGGTCGCGCTGAAGTGGGCCGGCGGCATTGCCATCGCAACGGCCGCCCTCCAGTTCTTCGGCAATATGGCCGGCAAGGTGATCGCGCAGTTCAAGGGTCGCGACATCGACGAGGGGACGGCCAGCCTCGACAGACTGAAGGAGAAGTTGGAGGCCCTCCAGGACAGGCCCCTGAAGTTCCTCGTCGACGACGCCGAGGTTCGCCGCCTTGAGGCTCGTATCAAGTATGCCGAGGACCTGACCCGGAAAATGGAGCAACTCCGCCAGGAGCAAGACTCGCCGACCAAGTTGCTCGGGGGCTGGGTCAAGGATCTGATGGTCGAGCAGGGAGGCGGAGTCGCCGTGGTCGAGCGCGGCCTCATGAACTCGGCGTTCGTCGGGCAAAGGAACCAACTCGACCGGATGCAGCGGATCATCGAACTCTCCGAGGCTGCGGACCGCCGTTTTCCAGGTCAGCCGCGAACCAGGGAAATGATCGAAGCCCAGCAGGAATTCTCTCGCGTCTTTCCCGAGGGCGACTATGGGAAGGCTCGCGAGCGACTGAAGTCCGAGCGTGAGAAGTTGCAGCATCAGGTCTCCCGCCTGTTGACTGGGGCGACCGAGGGCAACGACGCGTTGGTTCGAACCTTGTCCGATCTCGTCAGGAGGAATCCGGCGGCGTTTCGCCCCGAGTTTGTTTCTGCTCTTGGCAGCGGCCAGTACACGGCCGATGCGGCGCGTCTCGCCTATGACGAGGGTAGGACGGAATCGCCCGTAGAGCGGGCCCGCAGGGAGTCGAGGGAGCGCGACAAGGCCCGCGAGGACGAGCAGAACGAAGCGTGGCGGATTCTGATCGACCAGACCCAGAAGCGGATCAATCAGAAACTCAAGGCTGATTCCGACCTGCGCAAGGCGATGACGTCTGACGTCGGACCAGAGGGGTGGGCCAAGCATCACGCCGCCGCCGTGCAACGGAGGTTCAACGCGGAGGCACGTGAGTTCGAGCGAGAGCGTGAGCAGGCCGCGCGGGACGCCGAGCGCGAGCGGACGAAGGCGGCCCGTGACCTTGGTCGGTCCGAGGAGGAGATGACTGGCGACGCCATGAAGGCGTTTGACGCCTACCGAAAGGCCGGGCATGGCGACGCCCTAGAGACGGTCATTGCTGGATACCTGGCCCAGGGCGCATCTAACGCCGACATTCGCAACCGTCTGATGGGCCAGTTGACGTCGATGCTGGCGGCCAACCCGGACATCGGACAGGACCACGCCGCGTCCGTGTCCGGCAAGGTCCTCGACCGGATGTTCGACCGTCTGAACGCCGCCGGTGCCATGCCCGGTGGATACCAGGCCCAGTACCAGCGGATGCTTCTGGAGGCGACCCAGAACTTCATGCGGACTGCCGAGGGAATGCAGCGGTTCCAGATGGAGTTCGCAAACTTCGTCGACGGGTTCACGCAGATGAATGCCCAGGCGAATTTCATGCGGCAGAGGCAGGAGGCCATGAATCGCCAGTTCGGCTCTCGGCGGCGACACTTCAACCCGGCCCCTCAGGTCCGTGGGAACTGATCTGTGCGTATCCGTCTTTTCATCGGCGGCTCCCAGGTTGACCTGGAGAGCGGAGCGTCGGCCGTCACTCCGGTTCGCTATACCGACTCGCTTGACGAGTTCGCCTCGTTCGAGTTCAGCGAGATCGGAGTCTGCGTTCCGGGCACGTACTCGTACGGCCAGGACGTCGCGCTCTACCTCGACGATGAGGCGCACCCGTTCTTCGAGGGCAAGATCATCCAGCCGTCGTACGACCATGACCCGAACCTCGGGTGGGTGATCGGGTACACGGCGATGGACCTGAAGTATTGGGCGAACCTGATCCCGGTCTGCTCGCCGAACGAGTCTTGCACGTATCGGTTCAACATCAATCGATCCAACGACCCGGACTACATTCCGAGTTACGCTGGCCTTGAGATCGGGCAGATTCTCAAGATTGTTCTCGACGACCACATGACCGAGTTGAACTCGGTTGGAATCGACGGTTATGTCCAGGCGGACCTCGACGCCCTGACGATCGTTCCTCCTGAAGCAGTCAATGTTGGTGGACCGCACCTGATTAACGCACTGGAGATGGTTCTCCAGCAGTGGCAGACGCGGTACGTTGTGCGCGTCGTCCGCGACACGGTCGGCGGCGACATGCAGATCCGGTTCGAGAATCCGTTTTCGTACACGTCGCGCACGCTGACGTTCGGCGTCGATCCAATCGACCCGGGGTCGTTCCGGTGTCAGCCGGACCCAACGGGCTGCTACGGACGCGTCGAGGTTCGTGGTTATGCGAACGCCGAGGCGGCCATCCTGTCGGTCCGGGACGGGACTCTGCTGCCGACGTGGGACTCGGGCCAGCAGGACGCCTGGCGGTGGGACGACTTCGTCAACCCAAGAGGCATGGTCTCGGTCGGCACGGTCTCGTCGCTGACGACCGCCGACTGCGTCTGCGACCCGGACAATCCGCTGGAGTCCTGGACTACCGACCAGTGGGCCGACTCTGACGCCTGGATTCACCTCCTCTATTCGGCCGGCAACGGGTCGGCTGGCACGACGTTCTCCGAGTCGCGTCGGATCAACTCCAACGACTCACTGACGATGGGCGGGACGGCGCTCGTTTCGTGGAGCGGCGATATTGACGTCATTGGGGAGTCGTACAACAAGTATAAGATCGTCGCCACCGACACGCCGATGTCGAACGTGTGGCGGAAGTACGAGATCGGGAACACCTATGTCAAAGAGCACCTGCTCAACAAGTTCCCCCAGCCGGTGCCCTGGGCGAACGCCAACATGGTCCAGTTGGTCCAGTATCCGGCCGCGTTGATCTTCTGGGGCGCTGGCGAGAACTATGGGTATTCGGAGTACAACCTGGCCTGCGGCCCGATGATCTTCGAGATCGATCGGCTCAACGGAATGATTAAGTTCCGCGAGCCGACCGTCAAGGCGTTCAACCCTCAGGCGGACCTGGAGGCTGGCGGCGCGTCTGTCGAGCCACCGTACGATGTTCGTGTCATCATTCCGTACGCCCTGGGCAACCTGTCGGCGACGTATCCGGCAGACTCCGGCGGCATGGAGGTTCACTCGGGAACATTCTACGACCAGACGTCGATTCAGAGGACTCTGGTCGTTACGGCGGATGGGTGGATCGACAAGCGACAGACGGCACAGTACGCCGAACTAGCCCAGATGATTCACGAGACAGTCAAGGATGTTGTCTATGACGGCGAAGTGACGTACCTCGGCCTGTACGAGCACGCGATCAGGCACAGGATGCGGATTTCGTTCGCCCGCGACGAGACGTCCGACCCGGAGACGACGTCGTGGGAGTCGATTCAGTCGCCTGTTCGCGAGATCTCGATTGTGTGGCCCCAGGAGACGAACGCTCCTGACTTCGTCACGCACATTCGTTTCAACAACCGAAAGCAGTTGGCAACGGGCGAGAGCGTCGTCGTTCATGCTGCGTTCCAGTCCGTTCAAAACGCCTTCAACTGGGCGATGAGCACACGGGGGTTCTCCGCTGTGGCGGTTGGACCCGAGGGGATGGCGTTCTCTTCCGGATGGCAGGGCTTCTCCGATCCCATGCAGATGATGGGATCTCCCGCCCAGTTCGGCGCTGTCGACCAGGCTCCAGGTTTCGGCGGCATGGACGAATCGTCCGTGGCCGACCTCGTCGGGATCAGTCCGATCTGGACTGGAATGCTTGGTGCCTCCGGAGTTCGAGGTCGATCCAGCGTTGCCGACAACTTCGTCGGTCCTCCGACTCGCGAGCAGGCGGCGATGGCCAAGATGTCTCCTGCGGAAGCCCTGCGAGCCGGGAAATCCACTCCTGGTGCGGCCGAGAAACTCAGGTCGTCCACGCCGAAGCCTGGGGCTGCGGAGAGGCTCCGGAGTGCGTCGTCTGGTGACTTTGCACGCCGAATTAACATGGCGACCCAGGTTCCTGGGACGCTTGACCCGGCGGCGATTCGTTCCGACAGGGCGATGTCTCCGGCCGAGAAGTTGTCCGCGATGCGAATGAGTACGGACCCCGCTCCGAACCGCCTCCTGTCGGACGCGACCGTGATGCACCGTGACCCAGAGGTCGGGCCGCCGCGATGGCGACCAGTCGGACCGGCAATGGGTCCGCCGAGGCCGACCCCTGAGAGCAGGCTTCCGAGGAGCACTCTCTGGCAGGCGAGGCCGACCCCTCCATCTGGACCTCCCATCAAAACAAGGCCGCTCCCGCCCTTGCCGGGCGCTCCAAAGATCGATTCCACGCCTGAGCAACTTGGGTTCGCGACCCCTGGCCCGAGCCCGGAGATGCTCCGTCGCCGCGACGCGCAGGACCTCGTCGCCAGCCGCCAGAGGGATCTGGTTCGGCCTGGGCCAATCCCATCTTATCGGACGAATCCCCCAACTGCTCAGGCCCCACCGCCTCCTCGTGCCCAGGCTGCGTCCTCTGGTGTGCCATCCAGGCCGAACGTGACGGCGCCATCGACGTCGCCGGCCGGCGTGTCGTCTCGGCCTTCGCCTCCGTCTGATTCCGCGCCCTCGCCGACGCCACCGCAGTCCGTGACGGGCACTCCGGTTGCCGGAGTTCTTCGTCCGACCTCCATGCCAAGCCCTTCTGTGATCCCAGTGATCACGCCCGGGTCAATTCGCTCGTCGATCCCCCAGACTGGTTCCTCGTCGATTCTGGTCCAGCCTGGCCGATCCGTGGCTGGGTTCGTTCCGACGTCCGCGACGATGCCGTCGGGTATCCGTCGTCCCAGGCCGATCGGAGACCGATTCCAGGGCGGATCGTTCGCGTGATGTTGCCCTCTTGTTGACTTGGAGATACCATGGTCGGTGACATTGAGGCGCGTCTCCGTCACCTGGAGATGCTTGCGTACAGGTATGAGGAGCGGATCGCCAAGTTGGAGGAGCAGTTGAGGGACGCTGCCAACCAGCTTTACATGGTCCGCAATTCTGTGAAGGCGCCGAACTGACGTGAATGGTGACGTCGAGGCCAGGCTTCGCTACCTGGAGTGGAAGTTCGGCCGCCTGATGGAGCGAGAGCGCGTTGCGTCTGACGGCATCGGTGCGTTCTATCAGGACGTGATGATGCAGCGGTCGTCGATCCTGGCCGGGATCGCCGTCGATGATCGCGACTTCCCCCCTCCGATCGAGTGCGGCGACTGCCTGAAGTTCTGCGTCCGCGCCATGGACGCCTGCTCGAACACGCCGATCGAGGGCGCGACTGTCACGATCGAGCAGGTTGGCCAGGACGAGGTTCTGGACAACGTTTTCTACTACGATGACGGGGCGTTTGCGGCAACGGCGTCCTCTGGGTCGTCGACCTATGCCGACACGGCCGCATGGGGCGCCTCGGCGAAGCGGTACGTCACGACGCCGACGGCGCTGGCAGGATACTGGACATTCTCGTCGCTCGCATCGGGTGACTACTCCGTCAAGGTTTCTCTGCCGCGCGGAACCTACGACGGTGCCAATCCTGTCGAGTACAAGGTCTGGGACGGAGATCCTGGGACGGGCGTCCTGCGGGGAACGTACTCGATCAACCAGCGGACGGCGGCACTGGATTCGGTCTATCACGAGAGCAGCCTTCAGTACCCTGTCGCGTTCCATACGCTGGGTGACGCGACGATCTCGTCGGGGAAGCTCTCGGTCTCGGTGAGCGGATCGGGCTCTGATGCGGACGTTCTGATCGATTCGGTTCGGATCGCGCTCAAGACCGACGAGTCCTTCACCGGGACGACCGGGTCGGACGGTTTCTGGTGTGTGCCCGACACCGGGACTGGTCTGACATCCGGCGAGGTGCGGGTGTACGCCTACGCCTGCGACTGGACGACCCCGCGAGTCGGAGCGACGGTCACGATTCGTGTTGGCCTGTCTACCATCGACAGCGACACGACGGACTCCAACGGGATGGTGGTCCTGTCCGGCGTTCCGCTTAACACGTCGTTTGAACTCGACATCTCGGCCCCGGGGAACGGGTTCCTCTCGACATCAGGGCTGACGATCACGCACTCGGGAGAGTACGTCGGCCGAGTGTCGTTCCAGGGCTGTGCGACTCCTCGGTATACGTGGACGACGTACGACGCCGCATCGTCCTTCTTGCCGATGGAGACTGGCCGACAGTGGGATATCACAGTGTCGGCCACGGGATACTTGACGGCGACGGAGCGATTCACATATCCATGCCTCATCAGCGATCAGGCGACATGCCATAACACGGTGCTTCTGTTTCCCGAGGAGCAGTCCGTTTCCATTTGTGGAGACTCTTACCCAGTTTGCTCTGAGTCGTCCGCAGATTACGTCGTCAAGGATCGTGATGGAGCGACTGTTGGGTCGTGCTCCATATCGCCTCCGAGCACGCAATGTTGCCAGGTCTCGATTCCCCAGCCTTGGAATGGGCCGTACACGGTTGAGGTCACGCCAACTGGGTCCAATGGATGCTGGGGACCAAGGACAGTTTCCCTGAACTGCGTGGGCCGAGGCCGCAATGGCGGGTCTGCCGTTGTTGGTGAGCCGTTTTGCCTGTCATGTTCCGGGTCGGAGACCAGGCCGTGTCCTCCATCTCCAACCGAGATGAACGGACCTTCGGCGTCGCGGTGCATGAGGTGCGGGTCTCCATGCACTCCGCTCATCATGCCAGACCAACTTTTCTATTCGGATACATGCTGTTCTGGGTGGCTTGACCTTCTTCCTACGAGTCTTTCGTCCGGAATTGCATCGTACGCTGGATGCGTGCTCTGCCCAGGTCTCCCGACGGTATCGTCTGGTGCCTACTCGTCCCCGTGCTGCGCGCAGTCTGGAACTGGAGACGTCACGATGGTCGTCTCCGCGTTGATTGTGTGCAACTCGGTAACTGGGTTCCCATGCGAATGCACCCTTGGGGCAAACGTCACGAAGGGCGCTCTTATTGCAACGGCGAATTGCCCAGGGGACCCATTGAACTTGATTCGCAGATTCATGTCCGAGGTCTCGTGCTGCACTTCTGGCGGAGTCGGCGGCGTCTTTGGCGCCGGGATGCTTTGCCCAGGATCGACTCCGTGCCGGTACACGTCGTCGTATGTCGGCATTTCATCTACCGCAGATGATGTTTTGTCGTGCGACGATGCCAGGCTTGGCATTGTGTTTTCGGGGACACATCAATGCGGATCAATTCCGACATTGTGGTGTAATCAGTTGTTCGGATACAGCCAGATCAAGCCATGTTTCGTCGGTGTTCCATGGACACTCACAGAATGACCGACTGCGGATGCCCGATTTGCGAGAACACCGACTGGTTCGACGATGCGACGATTCGTCACGAGAGGTTCCACGACCTATTCTGGAAGAATCCGAAGGTCTGGGGACCGAGGCTCTATGCCAAAGCGGGCCGCGATGCCTCCGGTGTCCGATGGCCAGCCCCCAAGGCGCACTTCATGGACCCGATCCCAGACCAAGGCGGCCTTCCTGTCAAGATGGTCGCCCCCGGAGAACGTCGGCCCCACATCATGATGGGGGGTGTGCTCCAGATTCACGTCACCAGGGCGTGCAATCAGGCGTGTTTTGGATGCACTCAGGGCAGTCAGTTCGGCGGAAAGCCCGTCATGATGACGGTCGAGCAGTATGAGCGAGCCGTGCTTTCTCTGGATGGATACTTTGGTGTCGTCGGCATGTTCGGCGGCCTGCCGACGATGCACCCTCAGTTTCCGGAACTGTGCCGCATCCTGAAGAAGCACGTCCCATGGGAGCGTCGCGGCCTGTGGGCCAACGACCTGCGGGGACATGGGTCCGTGTGCCGAGTCACGTTCAACCCGGCTGTGAGCAACCTGAACGTCCACCTCGACTCGGATGCCGCCGACGAGATCCGACGAGACTGGCCCGAGGCGGCACCGTTCATCAAGGGCCATGACACGGATTCGGTACACTCGACCCCGTGGGTCGCGATGCGGGACGTCATTCCCAACGAGGACGAGCGGTGGCAACTCATCGGGTCATGCGACATCAACCGAAACTGGTCGGCCCTGATCGGTGTTGTTCGCGGGGAGCTTCGCGGGTTCTTCTGCGAGATCGCTGGCGCCATGGCGATGCTGCATCAGGACAACCCGGACTGGGCGGACACTGGCAAGCCGATGCCCGACATCGGCGTTCCGATCGAGCCGGGCTGGTGGCGCAAGCCGATGTCGGAGTTCGAGGAACAGGTGAGGACCTGTTGCCACAACTGCGGCGTTCCGATGCGGAGGCAGGGGAAGCTGGCGATCGGCGGCGATGTCGAGGAATACTCCCGAACGCACGCGTTCGTCGCTAGGCCCAAGGTGCGATCCAGGCCAACCGAGTTGATCGAGACGATCGGGTGGACAAGCCGCCCGGATCGACCGAGCACGGAGTACCTCAGGGGCACGACCCCTGGGTATCGCGGAGAATGACCAAGAACCCTCGGCTCCACAATTACGTGGCGTCTGTTGATGGAGATCGGATCACGTACCTGTGCGGGTGCGTCAACGAGATCCACGGGCCGACAGGATTCCTACGGTGCGTCTCGAAGTGCGATGGTCATGTGCGCGAGTCGCACGCCGACCTGGAGGCCGGTGAGTCGTACTACGAGAAACTGGGCTCACTGCGCGAAGGTGAGGCCGTTGGTGGGTCTTATCTTCGAGAGATCAGCGAAGTTCTTGGCGACTTCCCACCGGCCATTCCAGGTGCCGTCGCGCTGGAGGTCGGACCAGGAATCAGCCCCTATGCCAGCACGCTGATTGAGCTTGGATACCGCTACGAATGCCTGGAGTCTTCTTCATTTGCCGTCCAGTGGATGTCGAAGCGATTCGGATTGGATCTGAAGGAGACGGATGCCGAGTCGTCCGAGATCCATGAGAGCCACTACGACCTGATCCTGGCGGCCCACTCGATTGAGCATCTTGTTGACGCGCCTCGGATGCTGCTTCGGATGGCCGCAGCCCTCAAGCCTGGCGGAGAACTCTGGGTCGTCGTTCCAAACGACGATGACCCGATCAACCCTGGTCACATCTGGTTTCCGAATGAGGTCTCCCTCAAGTCGTGCCTTGAGGCGTGCGGTCTTGACGTTGTTGCTGTCGCGTCACGCAGGATCATCGAACGCGAGGAGTTCATCTACGTTCGTGCGCGCAGGCCACTGGACACAGAACTGCCAGTCCGCCACCATGGTAGGCATGGACTGTCATGGCTGACTCGCGAGGAACTGTCTAAGTTGATCTCGTCGCTCCCTCATTCGGGGTCATTCCTTGAGTACGGCACGGCATCCGGAGTGACGGCGTCTCTTGTCGCGGATGCTAGGCCGGGCCTGCATGTCGTCTGTGTCGACAACTTCGCCGACGCCGATGCGGTCCACGTCGCAGGCAAGGAGCCGGCTCGCCCGGACTTGTGGAGGCGTAATCGAAGGCCGAACATGAGCCTTTGGCTTGGCGAGTTGGACTCGTTCGCTCGCATTGGACGCGGCATGGAGTTCGACGCGATCCTGCTTGATGGTCCGCATGACATTGAGTCGGCCGCCGCCGCCATCGAGGTTGCGGCTCCGATGCTGGCCGTCGGAGGGACAATCTACGTTCACGACTACGCCGACCCGAATCATGCGCCGGTTCGGGAGGCGACTGACGCCTATGCGTCCAAATCCGGACTCCGCGTGGCATGGACGTGCGGCTGCATGGCGGCGCTAATCAGGAGCGAGTGAGCGTGCCTGAGATCAGGGGGATTACCGTCTCGGTCGGAGAGTGGTACGCGAGGACTCTCGAACGTGTCCTCTGGAAGAACATGCGGCATCTCTCCGAGTGCCTCGTTGTCACTGCTCCCGGCGACCCGTCCGCCGATGTCGCGAGGTCTGTTCCCTGGGTTCGCGTTCTGGAAACCTCCGTCTTCTTCGAGCACGGTGCCCATTTCAACAAGGGTGCCGCCATGGAGTACGGATTCTCTGAACTGGGGCGACACGGTTGGATCTGCATCTTCGACGCCGACATCCTGATGCCGGACCATATCCCGTTCGATCGGCTCTGGCCCGACGCTATCCATGGCGCTCGGCGTCGGATCGTCGACGACGTTGACGCGTGGCGCCCCGAGATGCCGTGGTCGTCGTTCCGGGATATCGGAGACACGTCGCCGATCGGGTATTTCCAGTTGTTCGACGCCGATTCGCCGAGGATCAAGGGAAAGTCGCCTTGGTACGACGTGACGTTCGGTCATGCCGGCGGATGCGACGCGCACATCATGGAGTATTATCCTCGCGATGACTGGAGGATGCTCCCGATGGACGTCCTCCACTTTGGGCCGGTGGATACTCACTGGTTCGGCGCCAATCCCGATGGCCTGGCGATGATCGAGGCGTACGCGAGACGCATCGGATGGGACCGCCGCTCCAATGTCAGGCCAGACGAGAGTGCCGTCGCGGCAGTGGGAACTGTCGCTCACAGGGTTTCGATTCCAGGATACGAGCCCACGGGATTCGAGATTCCTATTGCTGCTGGCAAGCGAGGCGCGCCAGGAGTCGACTTCGGCCCAGATGTCGAGACGGATGCGACGAGGACAGAGCCAGAACTTCCTTCGATGGCGAGGCAGGTCACTGGCTTCATCAAGACTGCGGCGGCAGTCGTTGCCGATGGATTCGGCCGCACGACTCCTGAGCAGCGTGAGAAGAGACTGTCGATCTGCCGTTCATGCGATCATTTCCGCGAGTCTGACATGAGGTGTGGGCAATTCAATGGGTGTGGATGCTTCCTGTCGCGAGCCGTTGAGTGGCGGGCGAAGGAATGTCCAATCGGACGGTGGGCCGAGCACGGCGTATGACCAAGACAAGGCATCGGATCTCCTGGCAAATGAGCCTGAACCAGTGTGCCGACCGCCGATCCAAACCAGAGCCCATCGGCGGTTCTGTCTCTCGAAACCAGGAGCCAGACAAGCGGATTCTTATTCGTGCTCACGTGTATTCGTGGGGCGGATACGGCCAGATGGCCGAGCACCTTGGCCGTGCCTTGGAGCGTCTTGGCTATCCGGTGGCGTACGACCCGCTGATGGTTGCCGAGGAGTTCGGCGCGGCGCAGCCGTTCATCGTGGATCGGCTCGTGTTCGGCGCCGAGGACCGCAACGAGGTCGTTCTTTCGCTGCCAACGACGACGCCGTCACCGGGGCGTCGTTCGCTCTACTACACGATGTTCGAGACGACGAGAGTCTCGGCTCCGGTGCTGGCGAACCTGTCGATGGCAAAGGCCGTCGTCGTTCCGAGCCGATTCCACCAGATCGTTCTCGATGCCGCCGGCCTGGGTCGTCCGGTGTTCGTGGCTCCGCTTGGGCTGGACGAGCGGTACGAGGCGACCGAGATGCGGATGGATGGCCCAACGGTCTTCGGGACTGCGGCACGCCACAAGCATGGTGGGACCAGGAAGAACACCCTGGACATGGCCAGGGCGTTCGTCGAGGCGTTCCCGGGCAGCGAGGACGTCGAGTTCCGTGTGAAGTGCTTCCCAGACTGCGGAGACGTGATCGATAAGTTGCCAAGAGACCCAAGGATCAAGGTTCTCAGGGCACCTCTGACGGACGACGAGATGGTGCGGTGGACTCAGGACTTGACCTGCGGAGTCTACTGCACGCGAGGCGAGGGCTGGGGTCTTCACATCCATCAGGCGATGGGGTGCGGAAGGCCGGTCATCACCTGCCTCGGGACGGCGATGTCCGACTACGTGACGGAGCGGTGCTGCTACCCGGTCGACTACCGATGGGTTCCTTCTGGCGACTTCTATGACGGCGTCGGGCTCTGGATGGACCCGGACTTTGACCAGATGGCCTCGGCGATGAGGCGTGTTCACCGAGATCGCAACGAGGCGAAGCAGAAGGGTGTCTACGCGGCGTATCGGGCCAGGGAGTTCACCTGGAAGCGGTGCGCCGAGTCCCTGGTCCACGCGATGCGATGCGCGGGCGTCTTCCCAGAGGGCCTGGATTGCGATCGGACGATGCGGAGAATCGCCGGCTGATCTCCGCATATCGTGCGGGGGATCAGTCGGCACTGGATGCGCTTATCGAGCGGTCCCGGCCGCTCGTGCGCTGGGTCGTCTCGTGCGCCTACGGGCGGCGGAGGATGCTTAACTGGTCGGCCCACAAGCCCGACTGCGTCCAGGAGGGATTCCTGGCCATCCTTGACGCGGCTGATGGGTTCGATGTGGACGGATCGGCGAGCTTCGTCAGTTACGCCGCGACAGCGGTTCACCGCCGTGTCGTCCGATACATCGACAAGCAGATGCGTACGCCTGGGTGGCGTCAGTCGGATGTCGAGGATGAGTGTGAGGCCGAGTCGATCGTCGGCGACGACGGATCGTGCTTCGATCCAGAGCCGATGGACGTCGAGGTTCGCCGTGCGGTTGATTCGCTGCCAGAGATGACTGGAATGGCGATCCGGATGCGGTACGGGATGTCTGGAGACCCGATGAGTTACTCGGCGATCGGTGCCGCGCTCGGCGTGTCGCGGGAGTGGGCCAGAATCCTGTGCGAGTGCGGCCGAGTCGAGGTTGCGTCCAGGCTCGGCGGAACATCTTGAGTTGGAGTCCCCCGCCCCTCCGTGGGCGGGGTTTTTCCATGCGCTCAGTTGGATTCTGTCGGGAACCGATCCGTCTTGATGCGGTATCCGTCCGACAGGTCTTCGCCGAGGATCGTCGCATGCACGACGAATGCTCCGGTCAGAACGTCGCGCCACTGCTGCTGGAACGGACTGCCGTCCAGGTTGCAGCAGATCCCGACAAGAATCGCTGCGTCGATCCTTCCGGAGCAAATCATGGCATAGACGAGCCTGGCCATCACGTCGTTCAGACCGTCGCTCTTGCCGCGCAAGCCGCGCCCCTTGCTTCGGTTGATCGCGTCGGCCAGGATCGGCATTGAGGAGATGGCCTCGCCGACCAGGCCGTGAGACCCAGAACTTGCGACCTGGAGGCACGAGGCAATGCCCATGAGAAGGTCGTCGCGACCCGCGGATCGAAGCGCGGTGGACGCCTCGGACAGCGCTCGCGTCAGCGGCGTCTCGCCCTTCTCTTCGCGGACCTCTTCGATCCACGCTGATATCAACTCGGACATCTCGTGTGGAGTGAGGTCCGTCGGGGATCGTCCGTCCGCATTGCTGTCATGCGATTGCACTGGCTTCCACCTTTCGCTTGATTTCCTGGGCCTCCGCGACGACGTCCCAGATCGATATGTTCGCTCCGTACTTGGCGAGGTGTTCCACGATCTCAAACATCTCCTCGGCGTGAGCCAGCAGGCTCGTGTCGAGCACGGTCGGCTTCCCTGTTCCAGACCACGGGCCATGGTTCTGGTCGCTGTAGAGCAGCATCTCCCGGATGCAGTCCTTGTCGAACGCCACTGACGAATCCCCCTTTCAGGCGGTTTCCTTCTTCCTCTTGCGGACCTTCTTTGCGGCGACCTTCGCCGCATCCCCCCTTGCCATCGTGCTTTCATACGATCCGATGCAGACAATGGTCCTGGGATGCTCGGGGTCATATTCAATGATCCCCTGCAAACTGGTGACCTGGCTGTCGTCGTCCCAGATCTTGGCGCGGTTGCCCGCGTCCAGGACGGTCTTGAGCAGGTTGTCGACGTCGACGCGGCGCCTGGTGGATCGCACGAAGACGCAGATCACGGCGACGTTTCCAGAGAACAGCCCGAGTTCTCGGAGGTGCGATGCCACCTCCTCCTCGGCGTCGACGGTTCGCTGCGGCGTATAGGAGTACCCGTTGACGACGCGCGGCCTCTCCTTCGGAACAGGGTCGCCAGGGACGATTGCGATGAGGAACTCTCGTGGCGGGTCGCAGACAACACGCATGATCTCGGCAGCGACGTCGATGAGTTCCTGGTCGCAGCGCGCCCGTGACGGCTTCATCGGTCGCCCTCGTACTCGAATTCCTCGGCTTCCTCCCGAGTGATGAAGAAGGAAATGCCGGCCGCATCGTCGATCGGCCTGGGGTCGTAGTCGTCTGCTCCGACGAACCGATTCTCCCGGTACACGATCGTAGGGTCGCGGAAACTGATCCCATCAGTCCCGCCGAGCGTCTTGATGACTTGGGCCCACTTGGCCCGGCAGACCCGGCTCGGGCCGTTCGTCCTCGGCGACTCTTCGGGAACCCTCAACTTGACGATCACGCCGCCACGGCACTTCTTCCAGCCGACGATCGTTCCGTCTGGCACGATTCGGTAGCGGCAGGCGACGTGGGGCGGGATCTGCGGGGCGATGCCGAAGTCGGCTCCGTGGAACGTCGCCGTCCCCCGGAGGTCGGCGCCGCCGAACGAGACATATGCGAGGCTGGCATTCTTGAAGATGCAGCCGTCAAGGACGGTGAACCGCATGTCGGCGCCATCCAGGACTGTGTCCACGAACGACGCGAACGGCATGACGGCGCCCCTGAGGCTGGCCTTCCTCATGATGGCGCCGTCAAAGATCGCGAGGTGGCAAGACGCGCCGCCCAGGTCAACGCCGGGCATCCAGCACCCGGTCAGGTCGGCGTTTGTCAGGTCCACGTTTGCCAGCCCCAAATCGGACAGGTCCGCCCCGGACAGTTGTGCCCCGGAGAGCGAGTGCCCTTTCCGCACAGCCTCGACGACGGCGTCACGCACGTTGTCCGCCTCGGCGATCTCGACGACGATCCCGCCGTACCGATTCCGTATAGTGTACATCTGTGCCTTGTCCTAGGCAAGCGTTGCGTGTCAGTTGCCGTCTCGATGACAATCTAGTAACCATCACCTTGTCGGTCAAGCGGTCGGTTCGTAGACTCGTTGTCGAGGGGGTTGCGATGCCGAAACTTCAGGAATGGGTGGAACGGTCCGTTGACGAGCACCTGGAACTCCTGGTTCCAGAGGCCGCCCGCAACGATTTCAACCGCCAGATTCTTCGCCGTCTCCTCCTGACGCACCGAGTCGACACGATGGACGGCCCCTGCTTGTTTCGCCCAAGGAACGAGGCTCCCGAATCAGATGGTTGATGGATGCCTCCTCATAAAGGTCGTTTCTGGCGGCCAGACTGGTGCGGATCGAGGTGGTCTCGATGCGGCCCGCAGGTTCGGAATCCGGACTGGCGGGTGGGCGCCCCATGGATTCCGAACCGAAGTGGGCCCAGATCCTTCCCTCGCCTCTTACGGCTTGATTCCTGTTCTCTGTCCACATGGCCCCAAGGGGTCCTTGGCGATGCGGACTCGCATGAACGTCAAGGATTCGGACGCGACGATCATGTTCGGGTACATCGGATCGCGTGGCGCCATGGTGACGCGGCACTGCATTCACCAGTACCGGCGCCCAATGTTTCTCGTGGAGAGGCCAGACATCCCGAGTCGGGCACACTCTGAGTGCGCCGATTGGATCATCGAGACCGGCGTCGAGGTTCTGAATGTTGCGGGGAATCGCGAGAGCATCATTCCTGGAATCGGAGCCTGGACCGAGCACTACCTGTGTGAGGTGTTCCGCCTGCTGGGATTCGAGGAGGTGGCGTCATGACGGCGGCTGACGTGTTAGTGTCCATGATCGTCTGCGAGGTCGCCCTGATCGGAGTCGTGGTGGCCGGGTTCCACCTTGTCCTGTGGTCAATCGACTTCAAGTTCCAGTTGCTCGCGACCCAGATCAAGATCCTTGAGAGATCGATTCGCGAGTCCGGGCAGCGTCGGAATGACGTCGAGGAGGGAGACTGGTGGAAGGAAGGCCGCCGCCCCGATTGGGAGGATGGAGAATGATCGACGGCTTCATATTGACGCTCATCGGATTCGTGATCGGGGTGCTTTTCGCCGGCTCAATTCACCGCAAGGCGCAGAGGATCTGATGGACGCATTCGTTGTCGACACGCGACCGGAAGGCTGGCCGCCCGAGCCAGTTCCGCGTACGTTGATCCAGCCAGGGCATACCAGGGACCTGTCCCGCGAGTCGATCCAACTCGGGGCGAACCTGGCGCCGCTCGTGACGCGGATGCCGCGTGTCCAGCCGGTCCCTCCTCCCGACGAGGATGTGGTCCGCGCTAACACGGTCCACTACGCGGTCCCGCAGACATTTGGTGCCGGAGATCCTGATTTCGAGGCAAACCTGCCGATCTTTGGCCTGCTGGCGACGGCCGGCATGG
>CAZRGV010000037.1:16086-32264 GCA_964599655.1 uncultured Isosphaeraceae bacterium
CGGGGTGCTGGTGATGAACACGCCGGACGCGAACACGCTGGCGACGGCCGAGCAGAAGGTCATCAACGATCTGATCGATTTGATTGGCGTTGGATCGATCGGCGAGGAACAGGTCTCTTGGACGCAGGAGATCGCGTCTCGCCGCTACATCGACGTGGCGATCGTTCCGACCAAGCAGTTGAAGCAACTGCGGGCCATGGGCGTGATCGCCCAGGTTGACGCTGGAGAGACGGCGTACGGCGAGCGGATCGAGGTCTACTCGTTTCATGACGAGGCGTATTCGCATATTACGGTGGTGCATGACCCTTATCTGATCGGGTTCGTGATCGGCCTGGAATCCGGCGGCGTGCGACTCCGGGTCCAGACCCAGGAGACGCACTTGGGCGGCGTCTGCGTCATGTGCGTGTGGCCCGAGGTCGACGACCCGGACCGCCATCTGGTGCTGGAGGTCTAATGCTCGCGCCGCCGCCACCACCGAACATGGCGCCGCCACCGCCTCCGGCGTCGGCTCCGCCGCCTCCCCGCGAGGACCCGATCGTCGCCCGCGTCGACCTTGAGGGCCTGTTCCTGGCCGACGACACGGGCTGGCATCGGCCCGAGTGGAACCACGAGGGGTTCGGCCCCGACGAGGGGATCTGGCCCCATCAACTCGCCGTGGAGGTCATGCCCCACGAGCGGCACGTCCGTCCCAAGGGCAAGCCGAGTTACGGGCGGACACGGGATGGTCACTACGTCGAGTTGACCAATGGGCGTCCCGCATCCGAGGAAAAGCACGACCCTGTGGTCACGGTCTCTGGGGAGGGATGGCCAGCATGGTTCCCGGTTCAGGATGGAGACTTCGAGAAGACGACGAACCCGCACGTCTATCCGAAGTCCAAGGGCAACTCGTCAGTGTCGATGCTGGATACTTTGTAGCCGACGTCGTGGTCCGGCGCGGCATCGTCATCCAGGCGGCGCCGATCGTGAAGTGGACGATGGGCAGGGAGATCGATGAGGTGGTCTCCTACTGGAGGCGAAAGGGATTCCGGGTGGAGTTCCTGCCGTGATCGCACTCGGTTGCGTCATCGCATACCTGATGGCCGGGTTCGTCGTGACCGCCCTGATGGAACGGTTCGCGATGATGGACGACGACGCCCGCACGCTCTGCTTCTTGACCTGGCCCGTGTTCATGGCGTTCTCGGCCTTGATTCTCCTGATCTCGTTGCTCTCCGTCCTGTACGGGTTCATCTCCGGGAGGAGGTTCCGATGAGGGATTCCGAGGTCCGATACACGGCCGAGTACCTGAAGAAGAACCGGGTGATCGGAGGCCGGGTCGTGGACGTCGAGGTGCTCGACGGGGACGACCCGCTGGCGTGCCTCGTGGTCGAGAGGGCGGACGGGACCGAGGTGCTCCTCTGGATCATGTGCGACCCCGAGGGCAACGGGCCTGGCTGGATCGACGTCCAGGACGTCGACGAGGACGAGGAGGACGAGGACTGATGGATAACGTGATGGAGAAGGTCGCCAAGGGGATCGCCGACGGGTCGATCCAGATCGACGTGGACAGCGAGACCGCCGAACGGATCGCGGTGGAATGGATGCGGCTGGAGTGGGCCCGATTCCACGCAAACACGGCCGGCTGCTTCGCGGCGTTTGCCGTCACCATGTTGGTCATTGGGTTCATCGTCTACTCTTGCCTCAACGAGGAGTTCGGTCGTCGAGAAAGGGGGCGACGATGAACTGGGGCGTTCCGGGCCAACTCCCGTTCGTCGAGTTGCACTTCGCCTGGTGCTGGACGTGCGAGACCTGCGGGCGGGACAACTTCGATCGGGCCCCGCAGATCGAGCCGGCGATGATCGAGCACCTCGTCGCCGAGGAGGACCGCGAGGTCTTCGACGGCGTCGAGGGCGGGTGGTGCTGGAAGCCCAAGCAGGTGAATTGCCGTCACTGCGGCCAGAATCACGTCGTCGACGAGGGGTGAGCGATGAAGGTCGAGGTCCACCGCAATGACCTGGAGCGGGAGACGTACAAGGCGTCGGGGCCGGGCGGGCAGCATCGCAACAAGACGTCCTCGGGCGTCCGGTGGCGTCACGTCCCAACCGGGATCGTTGCCGAGTGCTGCGAGACCCGCCACCAAGGGCAGAACTCCGGGATCGCCCTGATGCGGCTCATGGACCGGCTTCGCGAGCACTACGCGAAGCCGCAAGAGCAGGCCAGGGTCGCCCGCGAGGCTGCGAAGCGTTCGGCCTCCATGGGCAACCAGGACCGAACCTATCGGATGATTGAGCCGATGGTCGTCGTCGACCACAGAACTGGCGTCGATGCCCCTGTCTCGGACGTCCTGGACGGCGGCCTAGATGGGTTCATTGCTGAATCCATCCGACGGAACCTCTGATTTCTCGTCACGGTCCGCCGTATCCATGATAGGATGCGTTGGATGGGAGGTCCATCCAATCATTCCGAAGGGAGGTGCTCCGTGTTCGCCGCGCTGATGGTGGCCGCCGTGATCCAGGTTCCCCAGGACATGCAGAACGCCAAGTTCACCAGGGCGTTCGTCAGGCAGGTCGATCGCGGCGGCGCGTTGTTCGTGACGTCGCATGGCAACGATGCCAAGGTCATGCTCAACGGCGTTGAAGTGCCGTCTGACGGCCCCGAGGGGGACATCGCGAAGAAGTACCTGGAGTTCCTGGTGCGCGGCCAGGACGTGATGCTGGTCCGCGAGGATCGGCCGGGCGGCGGCGGCAACTGGTACGTCTTCCGGGCTCTCGACGGACGGTGGGTGAACCGGGACATGATCCTGGCTGGGTATGCTCTCCCTCTTGACCGAGAGCTACCCGCTGGCTATTTGCCGATTTACCGAATGGCCCGAGATCGGGCGAAGTCGCAACGTCGCGGCTTGTGGGCCAATGACGGCTCCAATCCGGTGAACTTCCGCAGTTTCATGTTGCCCCAGGAATGAGAAAGGCCCCGCCGAGGTTCGGGGGCCTCGGCGGGGCCATGGGATGCTGCGGCGAGTTCGGGCCGACTCCATGGCGGGGTTGCGTGCCAAGGCGTCGCTCTCCGCAACACCAATATTATAACCCGCAGGACCTCAGAGTCAAGTAGAACGGCCCGCCCCGGGCTTCCCCGAAACGGGCCGTTCTGAGGTCTGGCCCCGATCTTCCAATATGTTTCAATCCGCGCCGAGTCTCCCAGGCGACAACCATATTGTAGAGTCTCCTCCTCACCTGTCAAGCGTCGTTAGAGTGGGTTGCTTGGGTTGTTTGGGCGCGAAGTGGAACCGCGCGGTTCCCTTTTAACCGATCTCCTCGGCGATCTTTCGGAACGCCTCCAGGTCGCGCTCGGCGTAGATGAGTGTGACGCCTGCGTCCGAGTGCCCCAGGGCGACCCTGGCGGCTTCGATGCCGTATCTGGACCGGATCTTCGTGGCGGCGAGGTGCCGGAGCGCGTTGGGCGTCCACGGCTCGATCTTGGCTCGCTTACAGGCGCGCCAGACGACCATGCCGTACTGTTTGCGGTCGCAGGGCTTGCCTCGCAGGTTCATGATGCCTACGTTTTGACGTAAACGACATTAAAGCAGGCATTTGCGGCAAAACCAATGTACTTGCGAACACGAAAACTTCTGGGCAAGTTCGTGGTGATTTACTTTTTTCTAGGCGACAAGACCGTTGCAATCCTGCTATGTGATGGTATCGTGCTGGCTCGTACGGCGCCGATTCGTTCTGGGGTGGACAATTAAGTCCAATTTTCCTTGCTCTGTCTCAAGAGCATAGGGAAAATGTCTGCACGGGCGCGTTGGTGTGCCCAAGCGAAAGGGGGCTGTGATGCCTTGTTGTCATGGAGGCGTGTGTCTGAAGGTCGGACGAAGCCCATGCGATGAGTGCTCGGCTAGACCCGGCGGATTCGAGATCCCGCTGGGCAGCGAGTGTTCTCTGCGCGGCACGATCCATGAGTCCGCAACGTGGCGCGAGCCGTCGCGCGCGGATTGGACTCGGACCGAGTGTGGTCGCTATGTTCTGGCGAACCTGGAGGTCGTCCCCAGGGACGGCGCCGCGTTCAGCGTTGCCCCTGAGGACCTGCGTCGTTTGGTCGCGGGATGAAGACCGGGCCGGGCTGGACCGCAAGGCCCAGCAGGCGGTTCCTTGCCGTGAGCAGCCTGCTCGGATCGGGGTCGTCTCTGGAGACGGCCCGTCCGAGCATCAAGAACTCCCGCTCGTCGTCGGAGAGCGTCGACATCGCGCCCTCCGCCGGCGCGGGAGGCCACACGTTCTCGCCGTTGAGAAGCCAGTCGATCGTCGTGTTCATGGCGTCGGCCAGACCCTTCACGACGTACAGTGACAGCAGGAAGTTCTCTTTGCCGTTGACGATCACGGACACTCGCTCTTTGCCGAGGCCGGCAAGGCGGGCCAGGTCGACCTGCCGCATGCGCCGCTTGGTCAGGAACGTCGTCACGACGTTCCGCACCCGCTCCCGGTAGGGATCGACGGCGTTCATCGCGATCTTCTTCGGCCTCCCCATCCTGTTCCCTTTCACACTAGCGCCGCCGCTTCCACTTGACGGTTGCGCCGTGGTTGTTACATTGTTGTTGCCGTACTCGACCGCGCCGTCCGATCCGACGGTCGGAATCCGGGCGTGTCCGCCGTGGCTCCAGTCGATGCCAACGCCAGGCCCATGTCGTCCAGGCTCGATGGCCGCGGAGTGGTCCCTGGCGTTGTCGGCCTTGTTGCGTGTCGCTGCCATTGTCTCACCCCCCATTCCTTACGTACAACGAGAAATTCGACTCCGCATTCAGTTATCGGACGTTCGATTCTCGTTGCTCGAAAATCCCAGAATCTTTTCCTGCTCGTTCCCTGATCGTGTGCCCAGCACAAGACGGGCCGCGGCACTCCACCCTGCGGTTGCCGTGCCAGCACTGGCATTTATCGGCAACATGATGGAAAGGTCAAGATGAGTTCCACGAAGTTTCCCCAGATCTTCCAGTCGCTCGCCGAGCCATTCGAGCAGCACGAGGTCAAGGAGAAGCCTCTGTTCCGGAAGGGGCAGTCGACAGGGCGGGTGGCAAAGTACGCCAGCCAAAGGGCTTACGAGAACAGGCTGGACGCTGTCGTGGGCCCCGAGTCGTGGTCGGACTCGTACACGGTCCATCCGTGGGGTGTTCAGTGCGACCTGACGATCACCCTTCCCGATGGTTCGAGAGTGACCAAGTCTGGTTGTTCAGAGCCCACCCAGGTCGAGCCATGGAAGGGGGCGTACTCCGGCGCCTTCAAGATTGCCGCCAGGAAGTTCGGGATCGGACGGTATCTCTACGACGAAGGTGTCGTGGACTACGAGACGGGTGAACTTGAGCGGCCAGAGATCACCTCGACGCCTCCTGTGCCCGGCCAGTACCAGCCGACGAGCTATCCGCAGCAGCCGGCTGCTCCTCCGCAACTCAGCACGCCTCCGGCAGGATATGGGCAGACGGCCCAGCCCGCGCGGGGTGGTGGAGGCGGCCGGAATCATCCGACATACGGATGGTGCCCGAAGAACGGCGGAGGTCTGTTCGCCTGGTCGAAGAAGATGGAGGAACAGACCGGGTTCAAGATCATCCAGTACATCGACAACTGGGCCGTTGCCAAGGGGTTCCCTCGATCGTACAAGGAGTGGTCTGACGACCAGATCTTTGCGGGCTGGTCGGAGGCGTGCCGCAAACTCGACGAGGCGTCCGGCAACGCTCCTGTCCAGCATGACGACCCGATGGCCCCGGTGGCGCACGGGTACGTGCCTGTTCCACCTCAGCCGCCGTACGCTGTCCCGGCCCCGACGTCTCCGGAGACGTCCCGGATCAACGAGCAGATCATCGTCCAGCAGCGGTCGAACATTGTTGGGCTGGTCCAGCAGATCCTCGTGAAGCGTGGAATGCCGGCCGGCGACGCGAATGGATTCTGGGTGGTGATGAACGAGGTCGCCCATGCGACCCCGGCGATGGCGATCCGTGACCTGAACGAGGAGTCCGACCCGAACAAGTTGGCCCACTACATCGACGCGCTGCGGGAGAAGTTCAACTCGGCATTCTGATTCCGGAGGGCGTGCCGTGTCGGGGCGGGACGACCAACTGGCTGCGATGGATGCTGGCAGGACGCTTAGGGGGCTCGGGTTCAACCCCATGCCGTCCTGCCCTCTGCACGGGCACCCTTGCTACTCCTACTCCAAGCAGAGAGACGAGGGAATGTCGGCCGACGAGTACGAGGCTCGGGTTCGTGGCGAAGGCGTGCTCTGCCGCTCGCCGCAGACCTGTGTCCAGGTCGCCACGGGCGCACTCTGGGGTGTCGCCGTCGTCGACGTGGATGGGCCGGTCGGTCGGTCGGTTTGGAACTACTGGTCAAGGGCGAACCGGACTCCGGAGACGTGGGCCGTCGACACGCCGAGGGGTGGCCGCCAGTTCTGGTTTCGTGTCGCCGATGGAGAGTGCGTTCCCTGGGCGTTCATCTGGGAGTCGGAGATCCGCAGGGCGAAGTTGTCCGACCACAACGGAATCGAGGTCCTCGGAGACGGCCGCCTTGCCAAGGTTCCTCCGTCGTTCAAGGTCGTGGACGGAGAGCGCCGGTCTTATCGGTGGGTTCGAGGACCTTTATGTGGCGATGCGATTGCGGACTTCCAGCCTTGGATCAGGGCGGCGCTGGACGGGGTTGTGGAAGCGCGGAAGAAGGCGCCGTCGCCATTCGTTCGGCCCGATGGCCCGAAGTTGGTTGCCCGCTGTGGGCACTACGACCGGGACGCTGTGGCCGAGGCATTGACGTCACATGACCGGATCGCGATCGCGCGGGAGTGGGGCCTGAGGCTGCGCGGCGAGCGAGAGAACGCGGCCGGATGGGTGACCTGCCACGCCGTTGGGCGTGAGGACCGCAATCCTTCGGCGCGGTTCCATCCTGGTGCTGGCGTCTACTGGGACGCGTGGATCGGGCCGATCTCGTTCTTCGACCTCGCTGTGGCAACCGGGAGCTACGCGACCTGGCAGGACGCCTGCAATGCGCTGGGTTCGAGATATCAGGTGGCCAACAAGCGACAGAGGGCGTCGTGAGCCTGGCGGAACTCCATCTCGGCGACTGCAAGGACGTGATCCGCGAGATCGACCTGGCGTCGATCGACGCGGTCGTCACCGACCCGCCGTACGGGATCTCGTTCGTGAAGGGGCCGAGCGGGTCGGCGGTCCGTGGCCGCAGGTCGCTCCGCCGGAACGCGAACCCGATCGTCGGCGGGGACGAGCCGTTCGGCCCGCTCCCGTGGCTCCGCTGGCCGTGCGTCTTCTTCGGGGCGGACCACTTCGCTTCGAGGCTGCCCGAGACGGGGTCGTATCACGCGTGGGACAAGAAGGCGCACAGCACGCTGGAAGACAGTTTCTCGGACGTCGAGTTCATCTGGTGCAGCCGCCCCGGGAAGTCCCGGATCATCTCGCACCTATGGAAGGGCGTACTCCAGGCGAGCGAGAAGGGGCGTCCGAAGTACCACGTCAACCAGAAGCCGGTCGCCGTCATGCGGTGGGCGATCGGGCTGCTCGGGCTGCCGCCCGGGGCGACCGTCCTCGACCCCTACATGGGGAGCGGGTCGACCGGGGTCGCCTGCATGGCGATGGGCCTGAACTTCATCGGGATCGAGGTTGACGGCGTGGCGTTCCACGTCGCCGAGGAGCGGGTCGGACTCGCCCGTGGCCTGGGCCCGATGCCATCCGGGAACGGAGAACCGACGACCTTGAACATGCTCCCCTTGATCGGCCTGGAGACGCCCTGATGGCAACCGTGAAGAAGCCACACCGAAGAAACCTGAACTCGGCGATCGGGTCCGAGGTTTCGAGAAGGATGCCGCTATCGCCTCGCGAGGCCGAGGACCTTTCTCGGCTGGAGTCAGTCGTCGAGTCGGGCCGAGACGCGTTCGTTGCCGTCGGCGACGCGTTGGCCGAGATCGCCAAGCGCAGGCTGTATCGCGACACGCACGGCTCGTTCAAGAGATACCTATCCGAGCGGTGGTCGATCAGTCCGCAGCACGCCAGGCGAATGATCTTCGCGTCGAAGGCGAATGCGGCGTTCCGGGAATACGACGGACCCAAGCCGGACGGCGAGTTTCAGATGCGCGTCCTGAAGGCGCTCAAGTCTGACGTCGATCGCATCGAGGCGTGGGACAAGGCGGTCAAGTCAGCCGGCGGCCTGTGCCCGTCTGGAAGGACCTTGCAGAGGGTCGTCAACGCGATGATCGCGAAGGACCCCGAGTGCGCCGCCAATCCACCAAAGCCTCCTGGCCCACCTCCTGCTCCCGAGGCTGTCGATGCCGCCCTGTCCGACGGAGGCCAGCTGGCCGAGGATCTGCTGCCGATCGCGCCGTCGCTCGTCGTTCAGGCGCCTCCCGAGGAGCGTCCGAGGATGGTCATGTGCCCTCCCGGCCGCACCCCCGTTTCCGCCGACGAGGCGGCCGATCCGTCTGGACAGTCGCATACCGAGGTGGTCGACGTCCTTGGTGCCGAGTTGACCGGCCGCCTGATGCCCGACGACGACGATGAGCGGGCGGCAATCCAGTCGGTCGAGTCCGAGGATCGCTGGGCTCCGGTGGTGACCGAGGTCGTCGCGAAGGAGGAAAGCACGAAGCAACGCCGCAGGCGTGACTTCCTGGCGCTGCTGAAGGCAATCCCGGTCCGGGAGAAGTTGGCTGGTCCGGCTCGGCGACGTCTGACGCTGGACGCATGGCTCTACTTCCGTGCCAGGAAGCAGATGAAGCGTCTTGAGTCGCTGATCCAGAAGTACCAGAGGCACCTTGGCGACAGCGTCAAGATCGGCCCGTACGCGCGGCGTGTGCATCAGGTGACCAGGCTCCATGACCCGCGCGGCATCGATGCGCACCTGTCCGGCGGATTTCCGCCGTGGTCGGCGTGCCTGTCATGCTTCGACCCGTACGAGCAGGGCTCAACCGGAATCGACCCGAAGACCGGCAAGGAATGTGGTCTCTGTAAGGGGGACGGGTACTACGTGTCATGAGCGAGAACGCCATGCGGCCCAAGGTAGAACTCCACCTCGGGGATTGTCTCGACGTCCTCAAGACGATCCCGACGTTCTCCGTGGACGCCGTCATCACGGACCCTCCGTACCCGGAGATCGACCGCTCTTACGGGAGGTGGACCGAGGCCGAGTGGTGGGCGTTGATCGTCGAGGGCGTGATCCCCGAGGTCCGGCGCGTCCTGAAGCCGACGGGCTCGGCCGTGTTCATCCTCCAGCCGAACAGCCGCAAGTTGGGCTCGATGCGCGGCTGGCTCTGGGAGTTCATGGCGTGGTGCTGCCGCGAGTGGAACATGGCCCAGGACGCCTGGTGGTGGAATGTCTCAGCCATACCTGAGGCGCATGCCATCCAGGGGAGGTTGATGCGTCCTAGCGTCAAGGCGTGCGTCTGGTGTGGCCCCTCGGATTCCTATCGGGATCAGGGGTCGGCCCTCTGGTCTGAGTCGTTGAGGAACGCCCAGGTCCGCCTGTCGGGTAGGTTCGTCGACACGAAGAAGCCGTCTGGGCATCACGAGAACACGAGGACATTCGTCGCCGCCGCATTCGACCGTGGCGGCGTGACGCCGTTTAATTGCCTTCCGATACCTAATAACCACAGACCTGGCTGCGCCGGCGAGCACGGGCACGGCGCGGGCACGCCGATCGAGTTGGCCGATTGGTGGACGCGATACATCTGCCCTCCGGGAGGAACGGCCCTCGATCCGTTCATGGGCTCGGGCACGATGGGGCTGGCGGCCATCCGCAACGGCAGGCCGTTCATCGGCGTCGAGAGGATTCCCGAGTACCACGCCATCGCCGAGCGGCGGATCGCCGCCGAGTTGGCCGAGCCCCCCCATGCTGGCGGCCATCCGAGAGGCCAAGGCCGCTCCGCGACCGAGGACGTTAGACATGCTGTCTTACATTGATTCGGAGGCTTCCTGATGGACGGCGGCGGCATCGGGGTGTCGACCTGGAACGCGATCGTCGCCCTTCTCGTGATCGGATACGCCGCCCTTTGCGTCTGGTCGTCCGCGCACGGCGGATGCGGCAAGGGGACGGGTGACTGCGAACTGTGACGCGGGTCGGTGCTACGTGAGTTGAGGTCCGAGAGCCGCTTCGGGGCGGGCCGGCACACGATTGAACAAGGGGGAGGGGTGCGGTGCCGACCCTGGGTTACGTCCAGGGCGAGTGCATGATCCCCGCCATCGAGCGGGAGTGGGCCGAGGGCCGCAGGCGGACGATCCTGCACGCCGCCACCGGGACCGGGAAGACGATCACGACGGCGAAGCTCATCAAGAAGCTCTCATCCAATGGGAGGTTTTTGTTCGTTGTCGACGAGATCAACCTCGTGGAGCAGGCCGAGGAGAAGTTCCATAAGTGGGGGATCAAGACGGTCGTCGAGATGGCCGAGCGACGAGGCAGGAAACTCATCTCGTTCATCGATCCGGACGTTGTCATCGCCACGAGGCAGACGCTCTCTGGTCCCAATCGACTCAATGGGTGGCCGCCCAATGAGTTCAAGTACGGGATCTTGGACGAGGTGCATCTCGCGTCCGGCGAGACGACAAAGCGGATCATGGACTACTTCAACGTCGATCACTGGCTCGGCCTGTCGGCGACTCCGTACTTCTCAGACGGACGCAGGCTGTGGCCAGACTTCTTTGAGTCGGTCGCGTTCCACTACCCGCTCAAGGACTACGACGACGGGCGGCCCGGTGCGATCTCGAACGGGCACCTCTGCCCGGTCGAGGCGGTGCTGTTGAACTGCGGCGTGAACCTGCGCGGCCTGAAGAAGAAGATGACGTCGCACGGGCGAGACCTGTCGGACGGCCAGGTTGCCGACAAGATCGGGCCGCACGTCAACAAACTCGTGAACGCTGCTCGGATGGAGATCGAGCGCCTCGGCTGCAAGACGATGATGCACTTCGCGCCGACGGTGGACCTTGCCATCGCGTTCGCCAAGGCGTACCACGGCGCTGGCATCAGGGCGTGCGCCGTGTACGGCGATCACCCAGACAAGGATGGGGTCATCGCTGGCTTCAAGCGCGGCGAGTTTCCGATGCTTGTCGTCTGCCAGATGTGCAACAAGGGGTTTGACCACCCGCCGATCGACTGTCTGGTGATGGGACGTCCCACGTATTCGTGGAACCTGGCCTGGCAGCAGTTGGGGCGTGGGACGCGGGTCTCGCCGGACACTGGCAAGGAGAAGTGCTACGTCCTCGGCTACGAGTGGGAGTCGGGCGACGACGGTCCGGTCTCGACGGTCGATCTCATCATGCAGGACGAGCCGGACCCGGCGGTCCGACAGATCGCCCGCGAGATCTTCCAGAGGGAGCGGCGCGTCGACCTGATGCAGGTCATCAAGACCGCGAAGCAGGAGAAGGAGAAGCGGGAGCGGGACGCCGAGCGTAAGAAGAAGGCGGCCGAGCGTCGGGCGCTAAACATCGCTGCCCGCAAGAAGGACGTCTCGTACCGGCGCCGCCAGTTCGACCCGTTCCGGATCGCGTTTCCTGGGGTGGCATGCGTGCCGACCGCCCCGCAGATGACGGGCGGCGAGGTGGACCAGCGGATCAAGATGGCGCTCGGTCGCTTCGGTCTGGATGACACTCGCGATCTGACTCCGCAGCAGGCCGTCGACGCGTTCCATTTCTGGAACGATCGCCTGTTCCGCGGGTTGGCTATGCCCAAGGATGTTGCCATGTTGGTGCAGGGTGGTTACACTCAGGATGAGGCGATGAAGTTCTCGGCAAAGGACGCCAGGTCAGAGGTCGGCCGGATCATCGCCGGCTGGCGTAACACGCAACGTGAGAAGCGAAGGGGGTTCGCGTGAAGGTCTCGATCGGCAGGAAGGCTTTGGAGGCGGCGTTGGGGGATGCCGGACAGGCGGTCCCGAACCGCTCTCCCCGCGTACAGTTGATGTACGTCCGGGTGGACGCCGACGGCGAGCAGGTGACGCTCGGGGCGACGAACCTGGAGCACTGGGTCAACCGGACAGTTCCGGCGACCGTTCTTGACCCTGGCGTAGCGATGATCGAGTACGACCGCCTTCGTGGTGTTGTCGACTCGATCAAGGGTGACGTGGACATCTCGATCGAGTCGGACGGCGAGTCTGTCGCGATCAAGGCCGGCAGGGCGAAGTGGGAGTTGTCGACGATCCCACCCGAGGAGCATCCGGTCATCGGAGAGACTCCAGAGCCAATGGTGTTCGTGTCGGCGGCTCAATACCGGAAGGCGATCCGCCGGACAGTGTTCGCTGCGTCGCCCGACCCCGGGAGGTACGCCCTCAACGGTGTTCGGCACGAACCAGAGGGCAAGTCCGTGACGATGGTTGCGCTCGACGGCCACCGGCTTGGATGCCAGCCGTGTGATGTGATCCAGGGCGAAGCGACTGGCGAGGCGTTCATCGTACCTGCTGGCGCGCTGAAGGTCGTCGACAAGGTTCTTGTTGGCCTGGGTGACGCGGACCCCGTTGGGGTCTGGTGGGACGATCGATCTGTCGTCTACGTCGTCGGATCGACTGTCGTGAAGGCTCGTCTTCAGGAGGGCCGTTTCCCGGAGTGGCGGAGGATCATTCCGCCGACGAGCCCGGTTGCCGAGGTGGTCGTTCCGATCGCAGATCTGTCTGGTGCCATCTCGGCGGCAATGGTGACGACGAGCGTCGAGTCGAACGGGGTCGTCGTCACGTTCGGCGAGGAGATGGTCGTCTCGACGGCCGCAGCCGAGAAGGGTCGCAGCGAGATCGTCGTCGAGCCTGCCGAGGGAATTCCAAGTCAGAGCCACAAGGTCAAGTTCGTCGGCGAGTACGCCAGCACGACGCTGTCGAAACTCGGGGACGCGCAGATGGTCCGCATGAGGGTCCACCCGGACGCCGACCGCCAGGCGATCGAGTTCAAGACCGAGGACGGCTTCTACGGGATCGTGATGCCGATGGTCAACGCGCCTCCGGCGGCGTGACCCGGTGGTCACTGGACAGTTGCCGTCAAGTTGATTATAATGTTGGCCGATGGAACGATCGTCCTGAGAGGAAAGGGGGGCTCGGTTGTACGGCGGAAAGGTCAGTTTGAAGCGACTGCACGAGGTTTTCGGCAGCGATGTCGATTTTGCGATCGACGGATGGTTTGATCTCAGGAAGACCATCGATTTCTCCCGCAGTCTCGGGCTTCCTGAGGATGAGATCAGGGCTCGATGTCTTAGTTGCGTCTCTGAGTCTCGGTCCACATTTCTCTCCGACGGAACAAGCGAGAGTGCCGCCGTCGACATGCTTGTCGTGATGATCCTGGATGACCTGATCCCTGGATGGGATTCTTCTCGGCCTGAGCCGAACCATTCGCGTTCCGGCGAGTTGACGCTCACGGAACTTGCCGATCGGTTCGGACATGACAATGCGAGGGATCTCGCGCTTGGTTGGTCGTGGCTCAACAAGGCCATCCGAATTCAGAGGGCGATCGGCAAGCCTGAAGCCGAGATTGCTGCGTCTCTGCGTGATTTTCACGCAGAATGGGCGAGCGAGCACCCTCTTTCCGAGGCCGTTGCGAGCGGCGGCACAATGGTCCTGACGGACTTGCATCCGGGTGTTTTTGCTCGCGAGCCAGCAGATGCGTAGGCGTCGCCTGACGAGCGGCCAGGTGGACCGCATGCTCGAAGGCGACGAGGTAGCTGAGGCTGACGTGGCGGCCCGGTTTGATGACCGGATGAACGCCGAGGAGCGTGCGTTCGCATGTCTGTTGTGGCTGAGAAAGCAGAGGGAACTGGTCGCGTCGTTCGAGTACGAGAAGACGCGTCTGCAACTCTGCAAGCGGTTCGACGTGTGGTTCGTTCCGGATTTCGTCGTGACGATGCCGGACGGTCGCAAGGTCGTTTACGAATTGAAACGTAGAGAGAGTGACGCGAACCAACTGAAAACGAAGTGGGCGGCGAGCCTGTGGCCTGGGACCGAGTTTGTGATCGTGACCCCGGCACGCAGGCGGAAGTCGACGAGTCGGTGGGCGTTCCGCTACACGCGGTTCGCCCCGCTGGAGGGTGGAAGGACAATTCCCTGAATCGGGAAAGGGGGATTCTCTTGGATCGCTACAAGGGTTGCACTTCGGACGAGATCAACAGAGACCTGATCCGCCGCTACCAGGCTGGACGCGATTCGATCAGGAGGGTACGGGAGGGCGTCGGAGTTCGGCCAGAGGATGTCGAGTTGGCTCGCGACGCGGACGAGGCGGCGGCGCATTTCAGAGAAAGGAACAAGGGGATCGTCATCGCTTACGCCCGAAAGAACAGGAGTTGGTCGCGAGGTTATGTCGAGCGTGAGGAGATCCTCGCAGATCTGGACGTCGGATTGATGCAGGCTATGAATCGCTTCAACCCGAGTTATCCAAACAAGGTCTCGACGTTCCTTGGGTTCCAGTTGCTCGGCGTGGTGATGGGGCGTCGAGACTCGCTCATGAGTTGCCGAAGCCCGGTCGAGATGACTCCGGTTTCTCCTGATTTGCTCGATTTGAATCCGGTGTCCCACGATCAGCACGCCGAGCATGAGTCGAGTGTGGCGAAGATGAAGATTCTGGCTGATCTGTGCCGTGGGATTCCGGCCAGGGAGCGCGACATCACGCTGACATACCACGGCGTCGACGTCGACGGAAATCCGTCTTTGAGTGAGGTCGGACAGGCGCACGGAATCTCGAAGGAGCGTGTGCGTCAGATCGTCAATCGGTGCATCGACAGGATGCGCAGGAAGGCGAACATGAACCGCCGCCATTACGAGGAGTGCCTGGCATGAAGCCGCCGACCTGGGAGGTCATCCAGGGGAATGCGCGCCGGTCAGGCGGCCGGCGCGTGGTGCCCCGTCCTGTGGTTCACGCTGGTCCCGTTGACGCCAACCTTATTGAGAGTTCGGACTCGCTCATAGATCGCGTGCTGAGCATCGATGAACTGTCTGGCCGTCAGGTACTTACCTCCAGGCGTCTTGGCTGCTGCCAGCAGGTCCACGAGTTCCTCAGGAACGAGGACTCGCCTGGAGCCTCCGGAGCCCGTCTTGAGGGCGAGGATCGTCCCGTTCGAGATCGCCTGGTAGGCGATGGACCTGTCCTTGTATCCGAGCCGCCTGGACACTTCGATCACATCGATGAGGTTGCCATCCCTCCAATCGGGGTTCTCCTTCTCGAACCAGTAGGAGATGCGGCAGATACCGGGCGTCTTCTGGAGTTCGGCCAACTCGATGATCGCCTCGGCCTGGCGGAACTTGATCCTCAGGTGCGGGAGGATTGCGTGGGCAGCCCGCGAGGCATTCGCGCACGTCGCGTTCCACTTATGCAGGGGCCTGGAGTTCTCGGTCTGCGGCCTCTGCTTCCAGAACCCGCCCCCGAACATCGCCCTCAGCATCTCGGGCACCTGGGGCGTGACGTGACTGAGCGTCATGGTCCCGTAGTAACTGGCGCTCGTCCGATCTCCGATCACCCTCATCCCATAGGTTGATCGCTTGATCGAGATGCACCCGTCCGAGTCGATCGCCCCGGCCGCGTACGCCAAATCCAGGTCGTTCGCCGCTGGCGTCTCCTTGATGTTGCGGTACAGTTACGATACAATTGTACACTCGGACAGGAGGTAAGTCCAGTGCGTGCGCCGACCTGGAACGTGATCTGCGGAAACGCCATTGATGTCCTTAAGTCCTTGCCAGACAATAGCATACACGTTTCCGTGTGCAGCCCACCATACTTCCGCCAGCGTTCGTACCGGACCGAGCCCCAGGTCTGGGGCGGAGATCACGGCTGCGGCCATGCGTGGTCCGAGGGCCTCGTGGCCAATCCCGGGGGCGGCCAGGGCTCCACCGGGGAAATGGCGACACGGAACGCATGGCGGGACCGTGATGCCGGCGGGCGGAACCTCGGCAACGTCTGCCTGCGGTGCGGCGCGTGGAAGGGCGAACTCGGGTCGGAGGTCACCCCGGCCCGGTTCGTCGAGAACCTCGTGGCGATCTTCCGCGAGGCGAGGCGGGTGCTGCGGGGCGACGCCGACGTGGGAGGACTGCCTCATCGCTCGTCTTGAGACCGACGAGGACGGGACGCTGAGGTGGGCGACGATGATCGGGGGGATCGACATCTGGATCGACCGGCCCGTGACGCTGTGGCACGAGTTCCCGAACCTTCCGGCGACGCCGTGATCGCCCCGCCTCCGCCGCGCGTCTGCGACCGCTGCGGCGGTTCGTTCGGTGTCGGC
>CAZRGV010000037.1:32274-46060 GCA_964599655.1 uncultured Isosphaeraceae bacterium
AAAGAGTTCTGGTGGTGTCCGGAAGGCAAGTTCTGTGGGCCGTGCCGTTCCGATTTGGTCGCCGAGTGGGACGATGGGTTCTCTCGGGTCCAGACCGACGAGCACCGGGCGTTGCTCAGGAAGGGGTGGGAGTGATGGTCAAGAAGTACGTCTACGAATGCGACAGGTGCTCGCAGAACTGCGGTGACATCCCCGTTCGCGTCTGCCTCGTGGTCGGGCACGACATGGACCCGAGCGGCAACGGGCACGTCGATGTGAGGCACAACGCGGACCTGTGCGTGCATTGCTCGGCCGCGTTGATCTCTCGCCTCACGTCAACGGACTACGGGGTGGCGTCATCCGCCCGCGACTGGATCACGAAGGGGGCTCGTTGATGTCATACGAGGTCAAGATCATCTGCGATTCCGTCGGCACGAACGGGGCGCGACTGACGACATTTCAGTTGCGCTACCCCAGGTTCATCCACTCCGAGGTGATGACCCACGCCTTCGTGCGCAATGCCTCGTCGTCAAGGGCGATCCCTATTGGGAGGATGCTTCAATGGATCGGAGACGACCCTGCGGTTCCGGTCTGCTGGGGGACGAAGAAGAAGGGGATGCAGGCTGGTGGCGAGGCTGACCATGCGACTAAGAGCAAGGCCGTCAAGACATGGCTTGACCTGATGGACGATGCCCTGGACGCTGCCAAGTACCTCGATAACCTCGGGCTGCACAAACAGGTCGCCAACCGCCTCGTTGAGCCGTGGGCTCACATCAACGTGGTCCTGACGGGCGACTGGCCGCTGTTCGCCAACTTCTTCTCGCTGCGTTGCCACCAGGACGCCATGCCCGAGATGCAGGCGCTCGCCGTCAGGATGGCGCGTGCCTACCGGGAATCGACGCCGACGCAACTGCGATGGCACGTCGACAGCGGCGGAGAATGGCACATGCCGTACGTGGACGCCGAGGACAGGGCCATGGGGTTCGTCGTCCGCGATCTGCTGAAGATCTCGGTCGCCCGGTGCGCCCGGGTGTCGTACATGACGTTCGACGGCAAGAGGTCGACTCCCGAGGACGACTTCGCGCTCTATGACAGGCTCTACGAGTCCGGCCATTGGTCGCCGTTCGGCCACCAGGCCCAGTCTGTCATGCGCCCGAAGACTGACATGCACCCGCTCAACGGCAACTACAAGGGCTGGAATCAATTTCGGCAGATGTTGCCGAAGTCCGTTTACACCGATTTCGATTTCTCGATCCTGGACACGGTGTACAGGGATCGGGACTTCGTGCTTCCTAAGGGGGAATGAACGATGGCGGCAAAGAACAGTAGGATCAGAGAGCACTTCGGCGAAGAGGCTGCCGCCGAGGCCAAGAAGCATCTTGGCTCAGTTCCGCACTCGCGGACAGTGCTGACACTGAACATCTACGACGTGATCGACGGCTCAGCCGCTCTTGACGTCTACGTGCTCGGCGATGGCGTCGCCCGAGACATCCTGCGGGTCCTCGCGACCGAGCTTCCAAACGTCCTGGAATATCTGAATACGAAAGGCGAGTGACATGGCGAAGAAGCGTGGGTTCCGGACTGGCGCAGACCTGTCCGACGCGGAGAAGTCGGCCTTCCTTGAGAAGGCCGGCATGGCTGGCAAGGCGAAGAATGATGGGATGCAGTCGTCGTCGCCGCCCGCTGACGAGGACTGCGACATTCCGCCTGGCGAGTACACAGCCGCGCTCTGGGTGAAGGTCATCGTGTCCGATTGCGAGGACGCCGACAAGAACGGCTCCGTCAGGATCATCTTCGAGGCGGTCGGCCAGGAGCCCGCTTTGGGCGTCGTCAACGCGGCGCTCGACGCGCTGGACATCCGGATCGACATGATCCAGGCACTATCTCTGGAGCCAAAGTTGGCCGGGAGAAAGAAGCGTGCGTGAGACGGTCGTCCACTGCGACTTCTGTGATGCGTCGTTCACTCCGAACGATGGTGTTGTCGTGGGGAACTGGTCGTTCGGAAAGCACGATATCTGCATTGCGTGCCGCAACCGGGCGATCAGTGCCTCGATCGATGCCGGACTGATCGCACCGTACTGCCGCGAGTGCAAGGGCGGGTCAATCATCACGAGGCGTGTTCCGAGCGGAGTTTACGCGATGGACTCAGAACTGGAGATTGAGCCGTGCCCGAAATGCTCGAAGTGAACAGGCCGTCTTCCGACTTCATCGAGTGCTACGGCGGCGGCGTGCTGTATCCCCTGGACCCAGATCCGTCGGACATCCGGATCGAGGACATCGCGCACGCGCTGGCGTTGATGAATCGATACAACGGCCACACGCAATATCCGTGGTCTGTGGCGGCCCACTCGGTCTGGGTGGCCGAGTTGGTTCCCCCAGAGCACAAGTTGGTCGCTCTGCTGCACGACGCGACCGAGGCGTACCTTCCGGACGTCTGCCGTCCGGTGAAGAAGGACCCAAGATTCTCGTTCTTCGAGGAGTACGAGGGCCGGGTCTGGTCGGCGATCTGCGACGCGTTCGCGCTCGATTCGGAGTTGCCAGAGATCGTCAAGATGGCGGATCGTGCGATGCTGTGGCACGAGGCGAACGCGCTGATGAGCAAGCCGCTCGCCCCGTGGTGGGGGAAGTGGAAGGTCTACGCCGATCTTCCTCAGTTCTCCATGGTCGAGGTCCGCGTTCAGGAGTGGGACTGGACCCGGTCCGAGACAGTGTTCCTGAAGGCGTTCCGCCACTACTGGGGGGCGAGATGACTGGGAAACTGCCCTGCAAGTGGTGGTCCGAGACCCGGCTGGTCCCGCGTCGCGTCTACCTGCGCGGCGCCCTGACGGACGCGGCCCCGGTCAAGACCGTCATCATGGCCACGCCCGAGGAGTGGTACGGGCTGCACCACCGCGACCACGAGCCGGCGCTCGTCGTCGACGAGAAGGACTACCGCGACGCGATGTCCCTCAAGGAGGCGTCCGAGATCCTCCGCCTGATGGCCGAGAAGCTCGACGAGGGGCGGGACGCCCACGCCAGGCTCCTGTTCGAGACCTGGGGCCAGGAGGCGATCGAGACCGTCCTGGCGAACCTGCCGGAGAGGAAGAAGTGACCGAGCCGATCACGATTATCGGGATTGCTGGCGAGGCTGAGTCCGGCAAGGACACGGCCGCCTCGTTCCTGGTCAACCAGAGGGGGTTCACGCGGGTCGCGCTGGCCGACGGCGTCCGCTCGGCGTTCGGCGACCTGTCGGGGCCGACCGGCCAGTTCTACAAGGAACTGAACGGAGACTTCACGTATCGGCGGGCACTGCAACTGCTGGGCACCGAGGCCCGGATCAAGGCCCGCAACGCCCGGCTCTGGATCTCGCTGGCGTTCGCCAAGATCGTCTATGCCGCGACGATCCACCCGGTCCGCCGCCGCCGATTCGTCATCCCCGACTTCCGCTACCCGAGGGAGGAGGCGGCGTTTCGGGCGTACGGCATGTGCGGCGACGTGCGGTTCGCGCTGATCCGGGTCGTACGACCCGGGCACGGGTCCATCGCCGAGAGGCACTCGTCGGAGACGATGATCGACGGACTGACTCCGGACATCACGATCCACAACCAGTGGGACGTGGACCGGCTCGGCGAGATGATCCTGCGGTCCCACGACGAACTGATCGGCGGCCTGTTCGACCAGATCCGTGACTCCAATATGGCCGGCAAGAAGCCGTACCAGCCGATCGAGGAGGCGACGGCCGACGAGGCGTCGATCCCGGACGATGGCATGGTGGGTTCCTTCGACTTCTGAGGGTGGCTATGGCGAACTTCTGCCGAGACTGCTCGATCGATCTCTTTGGCAAGGATTTCGGCGACCTGGCCGGGATCACAACCAAGAGAGAGACTGAGTTGGGCCGCTACTATTTCGCAATCTGCGAAGGGTGCGGCCACGTCATGGTTGACCACGAGGGCGTCGTCGTCGAACGGCTCATGGAGAAGTCATTCGATCCGGTCGCCGTTTCTGGTCTGCCAAACGACACCGAGATCCCAATGGATCAGGACTTCCTGGACGAACTGATGGCATTGGGATTGGAAGAAGATCCAGACATCCCTTTCTGACGCTGGCGAGGAGCCAAATGGAACTGCCCGAGTACAACACATCGCTGGACGACCTTCGCCGATGCGAGCCACTCTCTCAGATTCAGCATGAGATCAAGATATGGTCGGCGTACAACTTCCCAGACAACACCGAGGAGCACCCGCGACTCGGAATGGTCGAGGAGTTGGGCGAACTGCATCACGCCGTTCTGAAAGCGAAGCAGGGAATCCGAGGTACGGCCGAGGAGCACCTGGCAGCCGAGAAGGATGCTCTGGCCGACCTGATGATCTACCTGCTGGACTACTGCAATCAGCGTGGGTTCGATGCCCAGGATATCCTGGCCGAAACCTGGCATCGTGTCCGCCAGCGGGACTGGCGGAAGGATAATGTCAAGGGCGTCGTCGGATAATGTTGCCATGGAGTTGCAGCACGGTTATACTCTAGGTGTCGGCATGTTAAGCGGCCAACCCGGAGTCCGACCGTGCTGCAAGCCCGACCAGCCCGCCGAGGTGACCGGCAGGATGGCCCCATCTGGGACTACGAGGTCATCGGGGTCGTGTCTCGCGTCCCCGGTCTAGCGTGCGTCAATCCAAACAGCATTCGCTATCGCAAACTCCTGGCCCAGGTTGAGGCCGTTGTTGTCCTGGTGAACCGTGGCTGGGACGACCGAAAGATTGCCAGAGCACTCTCTGTTTCACCGAAGACAGTCGGGCGACGACGGGCTCTCATCGCCGAGATCCGCGAAGCGGCGGAGGCTGACGATGGCGAGTGATCGCGATCATGGCTGGGATCATCCCCAAAAAGTCGTTCCTGTACATGGGAGCCGATCCGGCCTGGACGCCCGCGATGGAGCATTACGTTGACCGTCCGATTCCGGGGTCGCCTCTAGGTAGATCCAGGGTTCCGAGTCGGTGCTCTATCTGCGGTGGGCTCGACGCTGTCGGCGACGACGACCCGCTGTATGACGGGGAACTGATGGTCGAGGCGTGCGGACGCTGCATGCGTGTGTCTTCACGCTACGAAGACAAACTCAAGGGGGATGTCTGCGTGCCGAACCCGAGGCGGCTTGGCAAGGTTGCCGCCCGCATCAAGGGCAAGGAGGACAAGCGGGCCAAGGAGTTCCTGATGCGGTCTGTGGCCGAGGAGTCGAAGTGATGCCAACAGGAGACTACCCGCCTCCGAACCAGCACGGACCGATCATCTGGATGTCGGGTCCGCCCAGTCATAAGGATCACGCGAAATCCGAAAGAGGCTGGATCTGTCCGCTCTGCGGCAAGGCGAACGCGCCTTGGCTGCCACAGTGCCCGTGCAATGACGACGGCCAGCCGAAGCCGGCTGATGTCAACCCGAATCCTCCGCATGGACCGATCGGGACGAGGGCTGGACTCCCTGGAGATCCGTACGGGGTCGCCACGGCGCGCATCAGCACAATCAAACCAGACGACATCAGTTGCGTCTGGACGTCTGGGACGTTCACCGGAAACACAATGCTGGGCGGTTCAGAATGACGGCGAAAGAGGCGTTGCGGATCACGGGGAAGGCGGGCGGGAGGAACCCGGTCCAGAGGCTTCTGGACGCGTGTCATGCGAAGGTCGCCGAAGCTGCGTCTCAGGGGTGGACGAACGTCGCGTTCTGCCCACGCGACCTTGGTGTGGCCTCCACACCGACAGGCCGCGAGGCCGTGATGATCGAGTTGCGTGTCGAGGGGTACAAGGTCGAGACGTTCAGCAAAGAGGGCAAGGTGCTGTGGCACGTCTATTGGTCGTCCTGATCGCCTGCGCTATTGGTCCATTCGCGCGTGGAGACGCGACGGTCGAGGGGCCATCGACGGCCCCGACGTACTCGCTCGTGAAGGTCGCGCTGGCTGGCGTGACGGCCCAGGACGCCGAATGGGAGGTCGTCGGCCTGTCGGACCCGTCTCGGGTCATCGACGTCCAGGAGATCGTCCCAGACGGCTCCAGGGCGGTCTGGACGGGCCCTCCTGGCGTTTATCGCGTGACCTGCTGGGCTGTGGCTGACGGAAAGCTGGCTCGGGCGTTCAAGGTCATCTCGATCAAGGACGACGCCCCGTTCCCGCCCAAGCCGGAGCCTCCCGGTCCGGCGCCGAACCCGGTCCCTGATCCTCCCAAGCCACCTCCGACTCCGACGCCCCAGCCCCCGAGCCCTCCGCCGCCGTCCAAGTACGGGTTCACGGAGATGGCCAGAGAGGTGGCGGCGACGATCCCTGCTGATGTGAAGGCAAAGGTCAAGGCAAGCCTGTCCGGAACCGTCGCTGCGGCGAACGCCGGAATCTTCGGTGACGTTGATTCCGTGAACGAGGCTGGCGTCAACGGGTTCATGCAGGCCCATCGGGAATCGATCCGGTCTGGACTCGGATCGGACCTCGATAAGGCCAAGCCGCTGCTCGACAAGATCCAGGCCAGGATCGCGGAACTCTGGAACAACCGAGACAACCGCAAGGTCGGCGTCTTCTCTGTGTGGTGGTCCGAGATCGCGGAGGGACTCTGACATGGGCGTCGAACGGTTCGGGTGGGTTCCCCGCCCCGAGGAGTCGGACCGGATCGCTCAGGCCCAGCCGATCTCGACGCTCGCCGAGGCGTCGTGGCTGAAGGACTCGGGCAAGGGCAAGGTCGCCCTTCTGTACAAGTCGCTCATCAAGGTCGCCGGCAAGTTCACGCTCAGGGACCAGAAGATCGGTGACTGCGTCTCGATGGGGGCCGCCATGGCGTGCGATGTCCTGGCGGCTGTCGAGATCGACATCCGAGGCGAGTCGGAGCGGTGGATTTCGGAGACGGCGACCGAGCCGATCTACGCCGGGTCACGCGTCGAGATCGGCGGCGGCGGAATCTTCGGGGACGGATCGATCGGAGCCTGGGCGGCCGAGTGGGTGAAGCAGTACGGGGTGATCCCGCGTGGCGTCTACGGGTCGATCGACCTGACGACGTACAGCGGGCAGCGCGCCCGGGAATGGGGTCGGCGCGGCCGGGGCTGCCCAGACGAGTTGGAGCCGATCGCGAAGCAGCACCCGGTCAAGGCGATCACAAAGGTCGAGAGCTACGAGCAGGCCCGCGACGCGATCTACAACGGATATCCGGTGACGATCGCGTCGAATCAGGGCTTCACGATGTCCCGCGACTCCGAGGGCTTCTGCCGGGCCAGGGGCAGGTGGCCGCACCAAATGGCGCTCTGCGCCGTCGACGACGAATACAAGCGTCCCGGCTGCCTTGTCGCGAACAGTTGGGGAGATTACCTGCAAGGCGGCTCCCGGCACGATCAGCCTCCTGGGACGTTCTGGGCGGACGCCGATGTCATCGACCGAATCTGCCGCCAGGGCGATTCGTGGGCGTTCGGTTCGTTCGACGGCTTCCCGTCCAACCCGGTCGATCTGTCGATGTATTGATCCCTTTGACCCGAGGAGAGACGACGGTGGATTTCCAGTATCCGACGAAGGACCAGTTCAAGAAGGCGGCGATGGACTTTGGTCACGCCGTCCTGACCCGCGACTTCTCTGACAAGCCGGCGCTTCTGCTGGACGCGTACGTGATCCAGGGGTACGCGTTCTCGCACTACAAGAACGGCGGGCCGCCTCTGGTCTCGTCCGGTGGAGACGACGGCGACCTGAGCGACGACGACCTGCTGGACGCCCTGGAGGCGTCAATCGAGGAGCCGGTCGATGGCGAGCCAGGTGTGGTCGGATCGCTTCAGATCCCGTGGAAGCTCATCGTGAAGGCGGTCGTCAAGATCGTCCTGAAGAACCTGCTGTGATGATCTCCGCCGAACCATTCTTCCTGGCGCTTGGGGTCGTCGTCGGCATGACGCTGACGGCGGCCTTCTACGCACTGGTCGTGGACGAGGGCGAACGATGAGCTGCGACGAAGAGTGCGACTGCCAGGAGTGCCGTGACATGAGGCTGCTGGACCGGCACGTCGCGTCACTCATGGAGCACTTCGACGCCGCCCAGGTGTTCGTGACGAGGACGGACGGCCGGAACACGGTGACCGCGTGCAGCGGCGCAGGCAACTGGCATGCGCGGCGAGGGACGATCGAGGCGTTCATTCGCCACAAGAACCACGAGGAAGCGTTCGACATCGAGCGCAGGCTGATGTCCGAGGACGGTGGAGAGGAAGAATGACCTGGCCTTACGACACCGAGCCCAGGGGCGACGAGTTGCCAGAGGAACTCATCGGCCCGGAGTGGATCGACTTGTCCGTCCTCGTGCCCGACGAGCCCGGCCTGTACATGGCCAGAATCCGGTTGTTCAGCGACTCCGGGGTCCGCTCGATCTGGGTCGAGAGCGAGGCGTGGTGGCACGAGTCCACGGAGAGGAAAAGCCTAGGCTGGGGCCCGTTCCGCCGCGAGGTCACCAGGACCCGCATGATGTTCAGCGGCGACGTGTCGCACTGGCGTCCGATGCGCGCCGAGGAGCGTGCCGCCCACGACGCGGAGGAACGCGCGATCCGCGACAGGCTCGACAACGAGCGGCGCGCGTGGGTCGAGAAGGTCATGGCCAAGCGAGCGGAACTCGGGAGGTCGCGACCCGATGGCGACCACTCAACACCGACCAGGGTTCTTCGCCCGGACGATCGGCCTGCTGCCCGAGACGATGCCGCTCTGGCCGATCGTTCTGGCCGTTGTGCTGGCGATCTGGCTATACGCCGATGCGATGCGCAATGCTGCGATCAAGCGCGAGCACGAGGATCGCGAGACGGAACGAATTCTGATGGAGACTGAGGCCGACTTCTTTGTTGTCGGAGTGAACCCAAGGCAGGACGGCCGCGAGTCGACTCGGTAACTTGTAGATGGTCGTCAACGTCGACGACCAGAATCCTGGATGCTCAGACCAGTTCCACCAACTCAAGTTCCACGCCAGCCTCGGCGAACATGACCGTCGACACCTCCAGATCGTCCTTCCAGCGGGACATGATCTCGGGGGACGCCACCGGGGCAACGTGCCGCGTGATGCCTGACTGGATGACGACCCCGGCGCATCTTGGGCATGACATGAATGGCCAGGTGTACAGAGAGCAGCCAGACAGATCCCGCCTCGCGAATGACATGGCATTCATCTCGGCGTGGACAACGCGCCGATACTTCTCCTCGCGGTTCGCATAGAGGAGCGGTGCATCGCTCGTCCGCATTGGGAACCCGTTGTATCCAAGTGAGATGACGCGCATGTCCTTGTCAACAATGACCGCGCCAACCTTTGTCGATGGGTCCTTCGACCATGCCGAGACGTGCTCGGCGAGACCAAGGAACCGAAAATCCCATTTGGAAGGCACGGAATCACTCCGGATGGATGGTCCCCGGCCCACGCCGCTTCTCCACGCCCTCAGGCGTCACGCGGCCAGGATCGTGCCGGGCCGCGGTCAGTTCCGCGACTGGGCCGGGGCAGTCTTCTCTTGAATCACTCCTCGTCGACAACGCGAGCCGACGGCGATCTTCCTCGGATGAAGTCGGCGATCACCGAAGGGGCCGCCGCATCAAAGCCGATGACATCCATAGACAGGGCGTCGTTCGGATCGGCGATGCTGTATCCAACAGACGTCATGCCGACGACCACCTGCTTCGTTGGAAGGCCGGAGAAGTTCCGGTACTCAGCGAGTGCCTGAGTCGGGTGGATGTCACCGAACCACGTCTCGTTGTCCGTGTAGATCTGGATCGCGTCGACCTTCAGTTTGTTCTCCTTGGCGTAGATCGCCGGCAGAGCACAGTCGGTCGGACCGAAGGGAAGGTCTGACGTCTTGCGGACGACGTCTGCCAGGGACATGCGAGCGTCGACCTCAAGAGGACTGATTCCAGGGTGGAGACCAAATCCATACGCCCTTGCGCCGTGATTGCCGATCGGGCTACCCGTGAACGCGACGACGTGGTACTGAAGCTCAGTGCGGACCGTGACCATGGCCATGGCGGAGGCAGCCTCGCGGGCCGTCAGGTGCGTCCCGGAGATCGTTGCGCTGCCCATCGAGCCCGAGACGTCGATCGCCAGCAGGATGCGCTTCCCGGTTGGTGCGACGTTCCCGAACGCCTTGACGAACGCCGCGTCAAGGGCGTCGATGATCGTCCTGACTGGCGACCACGAAAGCGATCCCTTGACTCCGTGTCCAGAACGGTACGTCGTCAACGCCAGCAGAACCGCCAGCGGGTGCATGCGGGACCGACGGATGTGCTCGTCGTCTGCCAGACGGTCGGCGACCACCTTGGCGTGCGACGACAGGGGCTTCAGTAGTCCGATGGACGTCATCTTGCCAAGATTGCGCACCATGGCGTGCAGCGGCATCCGAGGTGGCATCGCCTCCCAGATGTCGGGATCGTTCAGCATCGCCGAATGCGACCCCTCAAGGAACTCCCGTGGGACGTTGTGCTCGGAGATGATCCGGATCACCTCGGCCCTGTCCGTCGCCGCCTTCAACTCGTCGTGGACGCGGAGGATCTGCGGCAGCGACTCGGACGGGATCTCCGCATACGCGGAGTCCGCCTTGCCCTTGCGGGAAACGATCCTCGGGCCATCGAAAGACCCGCCGACAGCCCACCGTAGGACGGCGTCCTTCGACCCGTCTGCCGACGTGTAGTGCGACAGCCGAAGCGCATCCCGGTGCGAGAACCCGCCACGCTGCCGATACTTGCTCACCTGGAAGGCGAGCTTGTCCTGTGCCTGGACGTCGTACCACTGGCCGACGAGCTTTCGGAACGTCGATCCGGTGCCGCGCAGTTGCTTCAGCGCCGAGACGAACTCCAGGAAGTGCGTTCCGGTCCGACAGACCCGAGGAACGGCTCCCTCGACGTAGATCGCCTTCTTGACGTCCTGGGACCCGTTGGCTGCCATCAGAGCCAGCGCGAAGATGGCCGGAGAGTTCTTCGGTGCGCGACCCTCCTCGGAGACCTGGACGATCGTGTCCAGTGTCCGCTTCGGGTTCGCCGCCATGCACCGCAGCACGACCTCGGCGTTCTCCTTGGTCATCTGCCGCTCGGTGGCGTAGTACGAACCCTCGGCGCACCCAAGTACAAGCCAGCGATCAAGTCGAACCCAGTCGTCGACCGGGAAAGAGAAGCCTCCGGCCGCGTTGCGGATCATCGTCCGGCCCGGGATGGGCTCGGACTGCGGGGTCCGCTTGGTCGAGACGTGCGACGCGTAGTTCGGCATGGACACCCCCCCTTTCTATTCGCATCCGACCCGTGCGGGTGAACTCAGCCCGCCACGACCCCGACTACCAAATCTGGACGTGGCGGACGTACCTGAACCGACACGGGTCGGATGAAGTGGACGGACGGCGAGCGCCGGGCGGGTAAGGCACCTCAGGGACCCTGGCAGATCAATGAGAGTTCCCGGCGACCGCCGTCCGAAGGCGCGGCAAAGAGTCGAACTTTGAGAACCGTTGTCCGTCGGCCGTTTCCGGCAAGAATGGAAAACGGATGCCCCCCACGGGCTCCGCGCCGTGCATCGTCGTCGGCCGGTCCTGCCCCGGCTGATGCGTCCCGCCTACTTCCGCTGTGCCGGGGCGCTCGTTCGGCTGATGCGGAAAACCTGAGCGGGTCATCTCGCCCCGCCGCGACGACGATGTCTGCTTGTCAAAGAGTTCCCAGGCAAGGGACGCCCGACCCAAAGCAAGAGTCTAGCTCCTGCGGTTCTTTGGCAAAGATAAGGGTCTGGACTTCGGCCTGGGATCTCTGGTTCGCCGGAGTTGAACCGGATACACCCTTCCGGGCTGCGTTACCGTTACGCCACGAACCAGAGTCGATCCGGCAAGGCTCGCAACAGGGGTATGTTACAAGGATAACCCTGAGGCTTCGGCCGGATCAGTGCAGGGGGCAGGAATCGAACCTGCGGCATCGTGCTCCAGACGATAAAGATCCCCGTTCGTCCGTTTCCGGAAAGTTAGAGAGGACCATCGATTGCACGCGCTCTGCCACTGAGCTACCCCGGTGTGGTGCGGAGGCAAGGCTCGCCGAGGGGTAATCATTGCCGGATAACCCTCGACTTCGGCCTCCACGAAAACAGTCTAGACACGACATAGCAACCCGTCAAGGAGTCGCCATCAGATCCTCCTGGAACTCGCGGACCATCTCAGAGACCTCGCCGGGTCGCAGGTTCCGGTTGCACGACATGCCACGTCCCAGGTACTTGTACCAGGAGACACGCAAGTCACGCCACGCAAAGTTGTACGGCTGCGGGTCGTCGCCCCACGAGTAGGACTCGACATGGAACCTCGTTGTTCGCAGTTCGGACCCCGAGTTGTCGAACGGCGTGTAGGCGTCCTGGTCGCGGGCCTGTAGCAGCGCCGACAGCACGACCAGGGCGGCCTCGGTCAATTGGTCGCATTTCATTTCCTGGCTTGGCTGGCCGAATAGTGCTTGGCCGAGTTCCGGCTCGTACTCTGACATGTCCGTCTGCCTCTTTCGATTGAATGAACTGCCCCGCCCCCGGTTTGGGATGTCGCCGTGGCGGGGCTGCGCAGGTTCATGGGAACGGCGATCCGCGTCACCAGACCGCCCACACTCGCCGGGCCGGCACTCCGCGCTGATCCGTGGTGCCCGGCTACGTGTTTGCAATCAGTCGGCGTTGCGACGCTCGGCACGCTGCTCGGCGTCCCACTCGCGTTGATACGAGCACAGCACACTCATTCCGGCCGGGACCGTGACGGGACCATGGACCGGATGCAAGATCGTCCGCTCCTCGGAGAGCCGCAGCAGGGGTCCCGTCCGGGTTACGTTCGGCCACGACTTCGGGCGGAAGACGCGCACGCCACTGAGCGAGTCGAGGCAGTGCTTGGCGCCCCGTGTGTTCCCGGGAACCAACTGGCGGTCGGCGTCGGTCGGGCGCTCGACCTCGGCATAGTTGAGAGGCATCTCGTCGTCGGCGACGACCTCGATGGCCAGGTCGCCCTGCCACACCGCGTCCCCGGGCGATGCGGCCTCTGTGATGCGGAACGGCATGCCGGGTCGCACGGTCTCGTGGGCGCCGGCGGCGATGGTCGCGGCATGGTGTTCAATCTCCAGGATCGGGTCTGCGGTCTTCGTCATCGTGATCCTCCTCTCAGGTTCGGGCCAGCACGCGGATCTTCCGCGGACTGAGCCAGTTCTGGGCCTGCTCGCACGTCCGAACGTCTCCTGGTACTCCCATCGAGAAAACCCTCCCCGTCGGGCACGTCGCGACGAGGCGTCGCCCATCGTTCTTTGTCGCGTACAGCGCCTCCTTGGTTCCCTCGATCTCGTTGTCGCGAGAATCGATGCACTTTGCTCCCGACTCTCTTAGATATCTTGGCCACCCGAACCTGCTGATCCGGATTGCGCGGATATCCGCGTTCGGCTCGGAATCGATCTGCCCGATCGTCTGTGTGTGGGGTCGCACGACGACCTGCTCGTCAAGCAGAATGCCGCCGACGGCGTAAATCGACCACCCGTCCGGGTAGGACAGCGCCGGACCGTCCTCGCAATGGAGTCGACCGTCTCCGTTTCGGTTGAGTATGTTGTGCCGCTCCGAGATCCAGCAGATATTCTCGTGGGGAAGCCACCAGTTCGCCGACCGAGAAACCTCCCATGTGCCGCAGAGTCTTTGTGTCTGCTCCGATAGCCCGCACGCGACAGAGAAATAGTCGTAGAACCCAAGCCAACCTGCGTCATGCTGCCCATAAGCCGAGTCCATGACCGAGTCCATGACCGAGGCCCAGACCGAGGCCATGACCGAGTCCCTGACCGAGTCCATGACCGAGTCCCCGACCGAGGCCCTGACCGAGTCCCCGACCGAGGCCCC
>CAZRGV010000038.1:0-5017 GCA_964599655.1 uncultured Isosphaeraceae bacterium
CGGGCCCGTCGCAAGACACTGGTGGACAAGCCACCAGTGGCACCCGATCGGAAGGTGGCCCTGATGGCTGGTCCACTGGTGGGTGGCACTGGTGGCTGGTCCACCCGTGCTCCGGTCCACCCGTGCTCCGGGCCACCCGTGCTCCGACGGGTGCCACTGGTGGCTGGTCCACCAGTGCTCCGGTCCACCCGTGCTCCGGGCCCGTCGCAGACACTGGTGGGCGAGCCGCCAGTGGCACCCATTCCGAAGGAGCGCCGCTTAACCTCGCCGTTGCAGCGGACCCCGGCCACGGGCCGCGCGTGCTGTGCTGTCGTGGCTCTGTGGTCCATGGCCGAGTCCGCTGAGCTTGGTCGATAGGGAGAAAGGTCGCGCCGCGGGTCTTCGGTTCGGATCCTCGCCGCGCATCCTAATTCATATGCGGTTTCCGCGGATTCGTCTAATAGAACTTCCGGGATGGAACCATAGAAAAAACCGATGTATCCTGGGGGCGTCATGGAGTGGCTGAACTACCACCACCTGTTGTATTTCTGGACCGTCGCGCGGGAAGGGAGCATTGCCCGGGCCTGCGACCGACTGCACTTGACCCAGCCGACGATCAGCGCGCAGATCCGGGCGCTGGAGCGATCGCTGGGGAAGAAGCTCTTTGAGCGCGAGGGGCGGAACCTGGTGCTCACCGAGACCGGACGGGTCGTCTACAAGTACGCCGACGAGATTTTCGCCCTGGGCCGCGAGCTGCGAGACACCCTCCAGGGACGGCCGAGCGGCCGGCCGTTGCGGCTGACGGTCGGCGTGGCCGATGCCTTGCCCAAGCTGGTGGTGTACCGGCTGCTCGAGCCGGCCTTGCGGCTGGACGAGCCGGTTCAGGTCTGTTGTTTCGAGGGAAAGCCCGAGCCCTTGCTGGCCCAGCTCGCGTTGCATTCCCTCGACATCGTGCTGTCGGACGCCCCGCTCCCGCCCAGCGCGAAGATCCGGGCCTACAGTCACGAACTGGGCGAGTGCGGCATCTCGATTCTTGGGACGGTCGCGTTGGCGAAAGACTGCACGGGGCCCTTTCCGAAGTCGATCCATGGCGCCCGTTTCTTGCTGCCGACCGACAACACGTCGTTGCGTCGGTCGCTCGACCAATGGTTTGAGGCCGAGGGCATCAAGCCGACGATCGTGGGAGAGTTCGAGGATAGCGCCCTGATGAAGGTGTTTGGTCAAGAGGGCCTGGGACTCTTCGTCGTGCCGACCGTGATCGAGGCGGAAGTCTGCCGGCAATATGGGCTTCAGACGCTGGGCCGCGTGGCCTCGATCCGGGAGCGATTCTACGCGATCTCGATCGAGCGACGGCTGAGACATCCGGCCGTGGTGGCGATCTCGAAGGTGGCGCGCCGGCAGATCTTTGCCTGACGAAAACCCTCAGGAATGGCGCAGGTCGTACTCGCGGATCTTTTCGAAGAGTTGTCGGCGGCTGAGGCCGAGCCGTTCGGCGGCTCGGGTTCGGTTGCCGCCGCAGGCGATCAGGGCGCGCCGGATGGCTCGACGCTCGACGTCGGCGAGCAGGGCCCGAAGCGGGACGACCTCGCCCGATTCCGCGGAATCGGCGTGGGATGCCGATTCCCCGGACTCGTCGGGATCGAGATGCTCGGGCAGGATGGCCCGTCCCCTGGCGACGATCGCGGCGCGCGCCAGGGTGTTTTCGAGTTGGCGGACGTTGCCGGGCCAGGCTCGTTCGCGGATCGCCGCCATGGCCTCGGGCGAGAGAGCCAGGCCGCTCCAACCGTACTTTCCTTCGAGGCGAAGGAGAATCCGCGAGGCCAGAAGCGGAATATCGTCCGGGCGCTCGCGAAGGGGCGGAATGGCGATTGGGATGACGTTCAGCCGGTAGTACAGGTCTTCGCGGAACCGGCCCGAGGCGACCTCTCGGGCCAGGTCGCGATGCGTGGCCGAGATCACACGGGCATCGGTGCGAAGGACCTCGGTTCCGCCGATCCGCTCGAACTCGCGGCGCTGGAGCACCCGCAAGAGCTTCGCCTGAGCGGAGGCGGGCAGCTCGCCGACCTCGTCGAGGAAGATCGTGCCGCCCTGGGCTCGCTCGAAACGGCCGGGCTTCTGGCGATCGGCCCCGGTAAAGGCCCCTTTCTCGTGGCCGAAGAGCTCGCTCTCGATGAGACCCTCGGGCAACGCCGCGCAGTTGACCCGCACGAACGGCCCGTGGGCCCTGGGCGAATGCCGGTGCAAGGCCGACGCCGCCAGTTCCTTGCCGGTGCCGCTCTCGCCGAGGATCAGGACCGGCTCGTCGGTGGCCGCGGCCCGGCCGATCGCCTTGAAGATCTCCCGCATGGCCGGGCTCCGGCCGACCATTTCCGGCTCGTCGTCATCGAGATCCGGTTCCACGTCCGCCGCGGATTCCTCGAACCTGGCGGCCTCGCGAAGGGCCTTCACCTCGGCGGCCAGCTCGCGCTGATGAAGCGCGCGTTTCAAGGTCAGAACCACCTCGTCAAGGTCAAAGGGCTTGGACAGGTAATCATAGGCTCCTTGCCGCATGGCCTCGATGGCCGGCGCCGAGCCGCCGAAGGCGGTTACGACGATGACCGGCAGCTCCGCCAGCCGGGGCCCGAGGGCCTGGAGCACCGCCAGCCCGTCGCGACCGGGCATCTTGAGGTCGAGCAGCACGGCGTCGGGGCGTTCGGCCTCGATCAACGCCAACGTCTCGTCGCCGTCGGCGGCCTCGAGAGGGTGGTAGCCCTCCGCCTCGAGCAAGCGGACGAGGTTGCGGCGAATGGTCCGGTCGTCATCGGCGACCAGGACCGTTCCTCGGGAGGCCGTTTTCGCGCTGGACATGGGAAGGGCCTCGACTCCGGATTCAGGTTTGTTCGACAGGCGCATCAAGTCAAGAATCGAGGACATGAGACTGTCGGAAATTCTCTTGACTCCGTTCTTGGGGGATCGCCGCGGGTTGGGTACGAAATCGATCGACTTCAGCCGTCGAGCGCGAACGCCGATCACCCCGGGCGAGGCGGAGCCGCGATGAGGGCGACCTCGCGGCGACCGTGAGTCAGGAAAACGGCTGGGGAACCTTGCCGTTGGCCTGGGCCACGTGAACCGGCAAGGTGACGACAAAGACCGCGCCTGGGCCATCGCGGCGGTTCTCGGCGTGGAGGTCGCCATGATGGGCCAGGGCGATCTCGCGGGCGATCGCCAGGCCGAGGCCGGTGCCGTCGGGCTTGGTCGTGAAGAACGGCTCGAAGAGGTGGGATTCGACCTCGCGGGTGAGGCCCTCGCCGGTGTCGGCGATGGCGACTTCGACCGTCCGTCTCGAGGGGTCGATGCGGGTGGAGAGCCGGAGGGTGCCGCCGCGGGGCATGGCCTGCAAGGCGTTGGTCGTCAGGTTGCGGAAGACCTGCAAGAGCGCGGGGGCCGACATGGCCAGTGGCGGCAGGCCCGGTTCGAGGTCGAGCTCGACGAGGACCTGCTGGGCCTCGGCGGCCGGTCGGACCAGTCGAGCGGCCTCGACCACCACGTCGTTCAGGTCGCCGGGAGAGAGCTCCTGGGTATCGGCTCGAGAAAACTGGAGGAGTCGGGACACGATGCCGTCGAGGCGGTCGACCTCGACGATCAGGTCGGCGGCCGAGTCGTCGTCGGGCGGCACCCCGCGCTGCCAGAGCTGGGCGGTCGAGCGGATGCCGGCCAGCGGATTACGAACCTCGTGCGCGACGCCCGCCAGGAGCTTTCCCAGGGCCGCGAGCCGTTCGCCGCGACGGAGCTCGGCCTGGAGCCGCTCGCGTTCCAGGCCCTGGCGTCGGACGGTGCGCGCCAGGTCCAGCGTCAGCAAGAGTGCCAGCACGATCCCGGCCATCGCCAGCGCGGCGGCCGTGCGATAACCCGCGATCGACGAGGCGATCGACGGGCCTTCGTCGAGCCGGGCGAGGGTCCAGGTGGCCGCGACCTTGCGATCGTTCACCCAGACCGGCGCGGTTCGAAGGGCCAGGGCGTGCGGCGGGGTTTCCACGACGATCGTCAAGGGCCGGTCCTGGTCGAGCGCGGCGAAGATTTGCGCCTCGATCAGGGCCCGTTCGCGAGGAGGCGGATCGGACGGATTGCGGCCCGACCGGGTGGGGGCGGATTTCGGCCGTGTGGGCCCCGCGGGCGGAGTGTAGCCGACATAACGGTCGAACGAGGGGACGTAGAAGCCGCCCTCGACGCCCGGAAACGGCGACAGGGCGGCTCCGGCCTCGGTGGCGAGCCAGGCATCGAGCGCCGCCCAGCCGTCGGCGTCGAGCGTCTCGGGCCACTCGGGGATGTAAACCAGGCCGGAGGCCCCTCGCGCGGCCAGCGCGTCCTCGGCTTGCTCGAGCCTCTGGACCGTTTCCGATCGGCGACGGTCGCGCCGGACGGCGGAGGCGCCGGCTTGCCAGAGCGTGGCGATCGCCGCGATGAACAGGACGGCCACCGCGCCGACCTTGAACGCCAGCGGAATCCGAAACCGCATCGAGAACCTCTCCTCCCTCCGCGCCTTCTCCGACCGTTCGCCGGTTGCCGCTCGGCCGCCAAGGGCCATGGCCGTGCCGCGTTCCCGCGGAGGGGATCGGGACGAGGGCCCCGCCGAAGCGTTGGCGTTGGTTCCCGAATCGGTTCAACGCCTCGCCCTATTGTATCCGTCGTGTCGAGTCAGGCCGGCGACGATCCGCGGCCGTCGCCGTCAGGGCCGGGAGCAATCCGAGGTCGAACTTTGGGACGCCAGATTTTCCCGAGCGGATTCGCGACCGGAGTCACATGGCGGGCCGTTCGAGCGTCAAGAGTGTGAGGGCCGGTTGGGACGCCAAGTCGGACTTCATCAGCTAGGCTTCATCAAGACGATCCGCACGATGCGACTCGTCTCAGCACCGCCTGCGAGAGGTCATCTTCGGGAGGGGCAGATGGACGGTGGACGGAGGAGGCGAATTCGGTCGGCCTGGGACGGGAGTCCAGACCTGGCACGGGCCGCTTGGTACGCCTGGTGGCGATCGGCTCGCTTCGCCCGGCATTTCGGCGG
>CAZRGV010000038.1:5033-20520 GCA_964599655.1 uncultured Isosphaeraceae bacterium
CCAGGCCTCGAAGCGCTTTTCGATCACGACGCGCGTGACCCGCGTGCGTTCCGCACACCGTGAGCTCGAACTCTGCCACGCGTGAACGTGAACGTGAACGCGCTCAAGGCCGACGCAAACACGCGCCGAGCCGGTCGTTGCGACGAACGCGGCCGAACGCGTTCCGCTCGAACCCGATCGAGGGAAACCCCAGAAGACTCAGCCCAACGCCCCCGAGGCCATGGGTGGCGTCACCGAGATCGAGCCGAGGTGAACCACGCCGGCCGTCACGGCCCGCGACGTCTGGCTCGGGAATCGGCTGACCAGGCGTTCGGGCTCGGTCGATCGTCCCTCCCGGCTTTCCAGAAGCTGGAGCAGGGCCCGCCGCTCCGAGTCCCAGGGTTCGGCCAGGAGCCCGTCGGGCAAGACACCTGGCTGTTCCCACTTGCTGATGCCCTTCAGGCCGTGGCGGATGACTCCGTGAGCCGTCCGCTCATAGACCCGGACCCGGAATCGGTAACGCCCTTCGCGGGAGGACTGGTTCAGCCGGGCGTTGAGCGCGTTCTGGAACGCCCAGGTTTCGGGAATCTGGCGAGGGAACTCAACGCATTGCCAGGCGCCGAGATGAGGCGTGGCCATCGCCATCTCCAGGCTGATCGCCGTGGCGCCGAGGGCCAGGGGGGCGGCCGTCTCCCGGTCGCAGAGCCAGACCTCGAAGGGATCGATCAGGGGAAGCTCCGGATGGGTGGCGGCTCGAAGGGCCTCGTAGCCGAGCTGGACGAATTCGTCACGGGTCGGCCAGCGGTGGGGCCGCAATCGAATCGTTCCGGCCTGTCCCTCCGCCCGCCAGCTCCAATGCCAGGGTTCCGGCCCGGCCTGGCCCGAGGCGATCGCGCGCAGCTCCGCTTGCTCGAGGAGCCGTCTCGTGAAGAATTCCCGACCCTTGAGAACCAGCCGGACCTCCCATCGACGGCCTTCGTCGACCGAGGTGGCCAGCAAACGGCCCACGCTGGCGGCCAGGGCCGTCCCACGATCCGGATTCACGATTCGCATACGTCCGAGCATATTGGCTCTTTTTTGTTCCGACGATTCAGGACTCTAGCCGAGCAATACGGATATGTTAGCAGAGGTCGTGCCGGAACCTCAAACTCCATGTTGTTTTTCGTAAACCCCTTCGGCCCCGAGAACCGACGGCGGGACCATCCCCTTCGCGACCGGTGCGCGCTCATCGCCGGAATCCGAAATCGTTACGAGGGTTAGGCCACAACGCGCACCCGACCGGGGTCGTCGCGGATGGCAACAGGCTCGACGTGACGTCGCGGAGAGGAGGGAAATCCGATCGGGCCGGCGGCTCTGGAAGTGGTCAGTGCGGTTCCGATTTGCACGAGACGGTGATCAAGGCGCCTCCCATCGCAACGTGCGAAAGCGATGGGGAACCGATGGATTTCCGAGTCATGGGGACGGGAGAAGGCTTTCGGAGATGGCGTTCCAGAACGCGATGTTATGGGGCTCGAAGTTTCGGCCCATGGAGTTGCGGGTCATGACCACGACCAGGTCGTTCTTCAGGTCGATCTGGAAGGTGGCCATCGACGCGGCGCCATGACCGATCCGGCCTTCGATGTCGATCAGGCCGATGCCGTGGACCCGGTCGGTGTCGGGGCCGAGCAGATCGGTCAGAGGGCGGGGGAGCATCGACTCGAAGGTCGCCTCGCGGAAGAAACGCCAGGGGCCGTAGGCGCCTCGGTTCAGGAGCATCTGGCCGAATCGGGCGATGTCGAGCGGGACGCTCCGGGCGTCGGCCTGGGTGCCGGTGACATCCGTCTCGTTCATGCCGAGCGGGTCGAGCAGGTGTCGGCGGTAGAACGCGGGGATGGCCTCGCCGCTGACGTTCTCGATGATCTTTCCGCCGAGCATGTAGCCTGTGCCGTTGTACTGCCAATTCCGCCCGACCGGGAGGTAGGGGTAATAGATCGCGACGCGATCGGCGAGGTCGGGCAGATCGTCGGACCACTTGGGAAAGCCGGCCAGGCCGTTGGTGTGGGTGTAAAGGTGGCGGATGGTCAGGGGCGTTTCGACCGGGATTCCTCGCAGGGGGGGAAGGTAGCGGTCGACGGAATCCTCGAGGCGGACGAGGCCCTGATCGACGAGCATCATCATCAACGAGGCCGACATCGGCTTCGTGACCGAGGCCATCCAGCTCTTGGTGTGCACGGTCATGGGCTTGCCATCGCGAAGTCCGTAGGCGCGATGGAGCACGATGACGCCGTGTCGAGCGATGCAGACGGCGAAGGCCTGGTCGCTGTCGGCGGCCCAGGCGCGGAGCACGGCGTCGATGCGTTCGGCGGCGTCCGGCCGAACGCCGGCCTCGAAGGGCGTCCCGTCGCGAAGGATCGGAGCCGGGGGACCGGCGATTCGCCGAGGGGCGACGAACGGGCTGCTCCACCGAGGATCGATCCCGTCCACCTTTCGCGTGAGGTCGACCCACCACTGCCGCCACTGGGCCGTGGCATCATTGTCCACTCGGATCGGTTTTGTTTCCGGCGAGGTTAGGCTCAGGCCCGCGAGAATGCGGCTGACGTTGGAGTCGCGTGAGAGCGCCGCGTAGTGGCGGCCGGCGATCACGCCGGTCAGAAGGTGGAGCTGGGAGGCGACGACGGAGGGGTCGAGCCCGAATCGCTCCGCGAGCTCGTCGGGCTTGGCCGGGTCGGGGCGCCACTTCGGGTCGATCGGGGCGGGAACACGATAAAGCGTCTTGAACCGTCGCCGGACGGCCCCGTTCTCGGGAATCACCTGGACGATGGCGGCGTAAGGGCCAGGCGTCTCGGGGGTCTCAACCTGCCGCAACGCACGATCGAAGTAGGTGATCTCGAAGTGGTACGGCCCGAGAATCTCCCGAGCCCGCTCGGGACTGTTGAACTCGCATGAGGGAAACGTGGGAGCGGAAAACAGCTTCTCGGTGAAGGCGAGTTCCAGGTCGGCCGTCGCCCGGGCGCGACCTTCGGCCGGGTTGAGACGGGGCAGGGGGGGCGACTCCTCCTCGGCGCAACCGGGGCCAAGCGCGGAGCCCAGAACGAGGATCCAGGCGAAACGTGCGGGCCATGGCCGAGAGCACACGCCGAGTCCCCTTTCGTCAACGATCCGCGCGCCCGATCCACGGCGATCGAACCGTCGGACGTCACCCGCCCGAGAATCGCCATCGACGATCGAAATGAAGAGAATCTCTCATAGGCTACCGCCGCGCTAACGAGTCGACAAGTGAGCCCTCGGCGGGAAAACCCCGAGCCCGGGTCGACGCCGATTCGGCGGCGACCGAGGAGGGTGGTTTGTGATAGTCTGAGAGCGTTCTCCGCGTTGGAAGACTCTCTCGGACGCTTTGAGGCCTTCTGGAGGTGGTCCATGGACCGACCCCCACTGAATCACGAGCAGGTGGCCTGCTTCCAGGCGGACGGCTACCTTCTGATCCCCGGTCTGTTCGACGCCGAGGAAATCGGTCTGTTGCGCGAGGTGGCCCGCGCCGACCGTCAACTCGAGGCCGGCGCGGTAGGCCGTCGCGACGGTCAAGGAGGCGTGGTCCGGCTCTCGCTCCAGAACGACCTGGGAAACGACCTGTACGCCGCGATCGTCCGGAGTCGCCGGATCGTCCGCGCGATGGAGCAACTGCTCGACGGCGAGGTCTACCACTACCACCACAAGATGATCTTGAAAGAACCCCGGGTGGGCGGGGCCTGGGAGTGGCACCAGGACTACGGCTACTGGTACGACAACGGCTGTCTCCTGCCCGACATGGCCAGTTGCTTCCTCGCCGTCGATCGGGCGACCGAGGCCAACGGCTGCTTACAGGTCCTTCGAGGCTCGCACCGGATGGGGCGGGTCGATCACGTGCCGATCGGCGACCAGACGGGGGCCGATCCGGAGCGCGTGGCCGCGGCGTTGGAGCGGATGGAGCGCGTCCACGTCCGCATGGAGCCGGGCGACGCCCTGTTCTTCCACGCCAACACGCTGCATCGCTCGGACCAGAACCGAAGCCCCGACCCGCGTTGGGCCTTCATCTGCTGTTACAACACCGCGCGGAACAACCCGTACAAGGAATCGCGGCACCCGAGATACAGCCCCCTCGAGGTCTGGCCCGATGAACGGGTCAAGGAAATGGGTCGCAGGCAACTCGAGGCGCTTCGGTCGATCGCCTGAGACGAGCCCGGCCCTCCGATTCCCGATCCGCCCGCTTGACGCCACCCCCGGATGATGCGCTTATTGAAAAAACGCGCATAACGCTCCGCGGACTGTCTGGCGTGCGAGGTCGCTTCGATGCACATTCCCGATGGCTTGCTGGCGCCCCAGGTCGCGGCGGTGACCAGCGTCCTTGCCGTGGCGGGCTATGGTTTCGGGCTCCGACGCCTGACGAACCAGCTTCGCGACCGGACCATCGTGCTGATGGGGATGATGTCGGCGTTCGTCTTCGCGGCGCAGATGGTCAACTTCCCCGTGTTTCCGGGCGTGTCGGGGCACTTGCTCGGCGGCGTGCTGGCCTCGGTGTTGCTGGGTCCCTGGGGCGGGGCGGGGGTCATCGGCGCGGTGCTGATCGTCCAGTGCTTTCTGTTCGCCGACGGCGGCTTGACGGCTCTTGGGGCCAACTTCGTGAACATGGGGCTCCTCGGATCGGTCGTCGGTTATTCGATCTACGCGTCGATCCGGCGGACGATTGGCGGGCCGTCGGGGGTCCTCATCGGCGCGATGGGCGCGGCCTGGTTCTCGGTCATCCTGGCCGCCGGCGCGTTCAGCGTCGAGCTGGCGGCGTCGGGGCCTTGGAGCAGCTTCCTGCCGGTGCTCGGCTGGATGGCGCTGGTCCATGCGGCGATCGGGCTGGGCGAGGCGCTGATCACCGGGTTGGTGCTCCAGTCGATTCTCCTGACCCGTCCGGACCTGATCGAGAACCCTGAAGGGCTCGCGCCCTCAAAAGCCGGGCAATGGGGGCAGGTGATGGCGGCGGGACTGGCGGTGGCCCTGGCCGTGGCGGTCTTCCTCGCCCCGCTCGCGTCGTCGAGCCCGGACGGCCTGGAATTCGTCGGGCGGAAGCTCCGCTTCCTGGACGGAGAGCCGGCCGCGATGGTCAAGGCCCCGATGCCCGACTACAAGCTGCCCGGCGTGCCTTACCTGAAGGCCGCGACGGCCGCCGCGGGGGTGGTCGGGACGCTGGTGGTCTTCGCGGTCGGGGTCGGCCTCGCCCGGGCCTTCGCCCGACGGTTGCCGAAGGCGGCGAAGCCGGTGTTCCCGGAAGGGTTCGATGCTCATGCGGCTTGAGTTTCTGGAGCGGTCCAGCCGGGGGGAGGGCCCTCTTCACCGGCTCGACCCGAGACGGAAGCTGATCGCGACGCTGATCTTCGTCGTGGCGGTCGTGGCCACGCCGATCGGCTGGTGGCGGACGATGGCCGTCGAGGGCCTGGTTCTCGCCTTCGTGATCGGCCTGTCGGGCCTGCCGCCCCGCGAGCTCCTGGCGCGGTGGCGGGCGTTCGCCCTGCTGGTGGGGTTTCTGGGACTGATGGTGGGGCTGTCGCACCCGGCGAGGGCCACGCTGGGCCTGGCCGGCGTGGCGCTGGCGATCGTCGCCAAGAACAGCCTGGCCTTGCTCGCCGTGCTGGTTCTGGGCCAAGTCACGCCGTTTCCGCGTTTGCTCGACGGCCTGCGGCGGCTCGGAACGCCCACGGTCCTGGTCGCGACGCTTCACTTCATGTATCGTTACGTCCATGTGCTCGGCGACGAGCTGGATCGGATGCTCAAGGCGCGGCGTTCGAGGACCTTCCACCGCAAGGGCCGGCTCGACTGGGGCTTGCTGACCGGTCTGCTCGGCGTGCTCTTCCTTCGGGCCATGGAACGCGGCGAGCGGGTTCACGCGGCCATGCTGGCTCGCGGCTGGGACGGGACGGTTCGCACGCTCGACGGCTCCAACGGGTGATGCCTCTGATGCCAAGCGACGAAGGATTGCCCGTCACGCCCGCCGTTCGCGTCCGCGACCTGGCCTATCGCTACCCCGACGGCCGGCTCGCGCTTCGAGGTGTTGACCTGACCATCCTGCCGGGGGAGTCGGTGGCCCTGGTCGGACCCAACGGCGCGGGCAAGAGCACCTTGCTCTGGCACCTGAACGGTTTGCTGCCGAGCCGGGGACGATCGCAGGCCACGCACGCGCACGGCGCCGGCGGGGTCGCTTCCAACGGCTCGACGCCTTCGGTCTGGATCGACGGCCTGGAGGTCAACGACCGCAATGGGCCCGAGGTCCGTCGCCGGGTCGGCCTGCTGTTTCAAGATCCGGACGACCAGCTCTTCAGCACCTCGGTGCTGGAAGACGTCGCCTTCGGTCCCTTGAACCTGGGCAAGCGCCCGGCCGAGGCCCGGCAAATCGCGAGGGAATGCCTGGAGCGGGTCGAGCTGACCGACGCCGCCGACCGGATGCCGCACCACCTCAGTTTTGGTGAACGGAAGCGGGTTTGCCTCGCCGGCATTCTCGCCTGCGAGCCCTCGGTCCTCGTGCTCGATGAGCCGACGGCCAACCTCGACCCCCGAGGCCGTCGCCGCTTCATGGCCCTGATTCGCTCGCTGCCGGCGACCAAGCTCATCGCCACGCACGACCTGGAGATGGTCCTGGATCTCTGCGACCGCACGATTCTGCTCGACAACGGACGGGTTGCCGCGAGCGGACCGTCGCGGGAGATTCTGGCAAATCAAGATTTGCTGGAATCTCACGGTCTGGAAATGCCCTTGAGCCTTCAAGTTTTTCGGCCGGCCTGATTCGGAATCACCCGGGATCGTCCTGTTTCGTGGGATGGGCATCGCCCACGGAAGGCCGTGCGGCACCGGGGAATGGGTGGGCGATGCCCATCCGACGAGAGAAGGACCGTTCCTGCGGTTCGGTCTGAGAGGGACGCCAAAGCCCGAGTACGGCGAGCGTCCGGAACGGTTCGAGCGAGGTGGATCGGGCCGCGCGACCGGCGAGCCGAAGAACGCGAGGGAGCCGGTCGGGCCGACTGGGCAAACACGCGCCATAAGCCAGCGCGATTCGAGCCAGCAAGGCGGGGCGATCGCCGGCCTCGGCCGCGGCCGATTCGAGGTCGGCCAGCGCCTGGTCCCACTGACCAAGCTGGCGGAACGCCTGCGCGCGGCCGAGGAACGAGGTGGCGTCTTCTGGGTCGTAAGCGAGCTGGCTGGACCATTCCGGCAGCGAGAGATCTGGGCGGCCGAGGCGCGACTGCAACTCGGCCAGGGTTCGGTGGACCGTGGCCGTGCCGCCGAACCGGACGGCCAGGCCCAGGTCGGCAAGGGCCGCCTCCGACTGGTTCGATTCCGCCTCGATCCGGCCTCGAAGCTCGAGCGATCCAGGGTCGTCGGGCTCGATGGCCAGGGCGGATTCGAGATCGGCCAGGGCCCCCCGGCGATCGCCCGCGAGGCGGCGAATCCGGGCCCGGACGAGCAGGGCCCTCGACGAGCGTGGGGCGAGCTCCACGGCCCGGCTGGCGACCGGCTCGGCCCGAGCATCCCCCATCGCGGCCAGCAGGACGGCCCTGGTTCGAAGGGCTCGGGCATCGTCTTGCAGGGCAGCCAGCCGGTCGGCGGCGGCCGCCAGGTCGGCGCGCAATGAGGCCGCTTCGCCGGGCAGCAGACGAATCGCCTCGGGATCGTCGAGCGGAAGCGACTCGACTTGACGGGCCGCCAGCAGAGCGCGAATCCGGAGCCGCTCCCGGCTGGGGGTCGGGTCGAGCTGGACGGCCCGAGTCGCGTCGGCCAGCGCGTCCGTTGGCCGGCCAAGCGAGAGGCGCGTCCGGGCTCGCAAGGCGAGGAATTCGGGCTGATCGGGACGGGCTGACAGCAATCGCCCGAGGTCCGCCTCGGCGTCCGCCGGACGATGTTGCTGAAGGGCGAGTTGGGCGCGCCCGAGCCGGGCGTCCAGGCTGTCGGGACTCTCCGGCGCCTCGGCGATCAAGGCATCGTAGGCGGCGCTGGCCGCCTCGAAGGCTCCAGCCTGGGCATCGGTCAGGGCCCGGTTGAGCCGTGCGGCGCGACCGAGAGGGCTGTCGGAGCCGGCCGAGGCGATCACCGAGCGAAACGCCTCGCGCGCTCCGGCCACGTCTCCCAACCGGTGCCGGACGATCCCCAGCTCGAGCCAGGCGGCGACGAAGTCGAAGTCGCGGGCGAGGTTCAAGGCCTGAGTGAGATCGGCGATCGCCCGGCTCCAGGCGCCTCTTGAGCGGTAGAGCTGCGCCCGAGACAGGTGTGCCCAGGGGGAGTCGGGCCGAAGCGCCAGGGCCGCGGTGTAATGATCGAGCGCTTGGTCGACCTGGCCGGCCAGGTCGTAGTCATGCGCCAGGTAGTAATGATACCAGTACTGGCTTGGGTCGAGCGCGACGGCCCGGTTGAGCCAGGCGATGGACCAGTCGAGGGAGGGACGCTGGTCGAGACCGAGGGTCAAGGCCCACTGGAAGCAGGCCCAGGCGGAGGTCTCGGTCGAGGGAATCGGCGGCCGGATCGGCTCGGGGCGGCGCCCTTGAAGCCTCGCCTCGCAAAGGGCGCGAAGGGCCAGCCAGGGGCCTTTCGGCTCCGCGAAGGTCAGCGCCCGGTCGCACAGGTCGATCGCTTCGACGAGCCGCGCGGAATCGCCCGAGCGATCGGCGGCCGAGGCGACCGCCCAGAGGAACAGGAGCTCCTGGATCTCGGTGACGAGTCGGTCGCGCGTCGACTTGTCGAGCAGCGTCAACTCGGGAAGTGCGGTCCAGTTGTCGTGCTTCAGGACAAAGAAGGGCGCAAGCACCTGTCGAAGCGCGGGCGCATCGGGCCGATTATCGCCGCCGAAGCCGAGCAGGGCGAACCGCAACGGACCGGCCAGGCGGAAAAGGCGTTCGGCGTTGTCATACACCTTGCGCGTTTCACCGGCGAGGTAGCGCTGCTGAACGGCCTGCTGCCGGAGATCGAGCAGGGCGGGATGGCCGTTGGCCAGTCGGACCGCGGTGTCGTAGTGGGAATAGGCCAGCTCGGGGTGTCGGGTGGCCTCGGCGTGCTTGCCCTCCTGGATCCAGTAACTCACCTCGGCGCGAAGGTGGACCTCGGCGAGCTTCGCCTGGAACCGGGCATAACCCAACCCGGCGAGCACGGCGAGGATGGTGGCCGCGACGGCCAGGCGGCGACGGTTGCGGCGGAGCCAGCGGATCGAGCGGCTCGGCAGCGGTTCCCAGGCGAAGGGGAGGGGGGCGTCATCGGCGACTGCCTGGAGGTCGGCCGCGAGCGCGGCCGCCGTCGGGTAGCGATCGGCTGGGTCGGGTTCGAGACATTTGCGAATGACCGCTTCGAGGGCGGGCGGGGTCTCCGGGTGCGTATCGCGAAGCTCCGGCGCGCCCCGTCGGCGAAGGGCGGCCGCCTGTCGCAAGGCCGCGGTGACCGTGCTGGCGCCGGCGGCCGGGTTGTTCGGAAACGGCCGGGTGCCCATCGTCTCGAAGAGCACGACGCCCAGGGCATAAACGTCGGCCCGCGCATCGACCTTGCTGGTATCCCCCTCGGCGAGGGCGTCGAGATGCTCGGGGGCCATGTAGGCGATGGTCCCGCCGAGGGCCGAGGGGCCGAGATCATCGGCCTCGGCCAGAGGGTCCTGGGCCAGGTTGAAGTCCAGCAGCATCGGCATGGCGTCGGCGGTCACCAGGACGTTCGACGGCTTGATGTCACGGTGAAGCACGCCCCGTTCGTGGGCGTGCTGAAGCGCTTCGGCGAGCCGGGCTCCCCACCAGGCGATGGCCCGGGCGAAGGGCAGGGCGGCGAACGCGCGTCGATGGCTCTGAACGGTCCCGCCCAGACCGGCGACGCCGGCCGGGTCGAGGCGGGAGAGGGCCTCGAGAACCTCAGCGCCGGTGCAGGCGTTCTTGACCTGATGGTCCTCGAGCAATCTGGCGAGCGTGACCCGGCCGAAGTAGGGCATGCAGAGCAGGTGCAGGTCGGTGGCCCGATCGGTCTGGTACGAGTAAACCGGCACAATGTGGGTGTGCTGGAGCCTCGCCAGGGTTCGCGGCTCTCGCGAGGCGTTGCGGGCGACCTTCAGCGCCACCGGGCGATCAGAGAGCTGGCGTTCCTCGGCCCGGAAGACGCGGGCAAAGGCGCCTCGGCCCAGTTCCTCGACGAGCCGGAAGCCGCCGATGGTTTGACCGGCCTCGGGAAAGGCGACGTTCCACGAGCCGGAGTCGCTCAGGCCGAGCGAGGCCGTGGTTCCCGAGCCGACCAGGTCGTGAATGTCGAAGACCCGTCGGAGCCGATCGGTCAGCTCGGGAAAGCGGCGGTAATAGTCGGCCGCGCTGGGCGACTCGTTGTGCTCTTCACGAAGGCAGAACTCTTCATAAATCAGCGCGACGAGGGTCTCGTCTCCGAGTTCCGGGTAGCGCTGGCGGTACCACTCGACGCGGACGCGGTCGCCGTTTTCCCAACGCAGGTCGAGGTCCGCGCGAAGCAGGGCGAGCCGGGCGCCGGGACGATCGCGAAGGTCGGCGGGCAGGTAATCCTCGGGATCGGGCCGCGAGCCGGACGACCCGCGCCAGGCGGCCTCGAACTGCCGGGCCAGCCCGATCACCGCGGGGCTCGACGCCTCGTCCCAGGTGTGGCCCGAGGACGTCAGACTCATGCCGGAAGATCCCTTGTCGCTGATCATGGGTCAGTGGGTTCGAGCGATTGGCACTCGGCCTGAACGGGCGGCATGGCCCTTGCGGATCACGGTTCGACGCATGGACGCGCGGGATTTCGAAAGGGGCTCCTTCTCCCGAAAGGCGTTCCAGCCACGGACTTCGATCCTCGACGGCACGGGAAGGCGCCGGGCTTCGCGGGGGCCGGTGGTGACGCTCAAGGGACTCATTCCAGTTCCGTTTCCGCTCGACGACGAAGCTCTTCGATCACCCGCTGAACGGTTCGCTCGCTGACGCCGAGCCGCTCGCCGATTTCCCGGCTCGACAGCCCTTGCGCCTTGAGTTCCAAGACGTTGCGTCGTTCCTCCGGAACCAGTTCGCGGAGCCGGCCGAAGACCTCATGCGCCTCGGCCACCTGACTGGGCGTATCGCCTCCCGCCGCGAGGTCGCGAGGGCGATCCCCCTCTGACCAGAGTGACTCCTCCCTGTGCATGTCCTGCTTCTGGCTGGCGGCCCGGCGGTACTCGTCGATTACTTTATTCTTCGCAGCACGGGCCAAAAACGCGACAAGATGCCGAGAATCCTCGAACTCGGCTCCCCCTTCGCGCACCCGCCGGAAGAAGCTCCCCCAGACGCTCTGGAGGAAGTCGAGCGAGTCGAACCGCGAGCGCAGCAGCCGGGGAAGCTGCCGGCGCACCACGAGCCGGACCTCCGGCTCGTAACGGAGCAGCAGCTCGCGGGCGGCATCCTCGTCCCCCGACTGGATCCTCGACAGGAAGACCCGGATCTCCCCCTCCTGGTTGGATGGACCGCCGACGGACATGGCAGGGGTTCTCCGAGCGTCGAAACCCAGCGGTGATGGGTCTGGTCCGATACCGGCACCAGCCACTTCGCCAAGCCTAATTCTTTTGGGCGGTTCTTGGCAAGTTGAGCGGCCAGAACCATGGCGACGATTCGGGGGTCCAGGGCGATTGTTGGGAATCGTCGGCGGTTGGTCTTTACCGCCGGAGGGGTTCTCGATGTAGTAACCGTTTCCAGGAATCCGATCCGGGGGACGCCGGAATCCCAACCAAGGCCTCAAGGAGGAGAGCTCACCGTGGGACTGTTTGAGGGCATACCGCTCTGGGGGATCGCCCTGCTGATCTTCTGCCTCCGAATCTGCGACGTCTCGATGGGGACGATGCGGACGATCGCGGTGGTGCAGGGCAAGCTGAAGATGTCGGTGGCCCTTGGGTTCTTCGAGGTCTTGATCTGGATCTGCGGCGTCTCGCAGGTGATGGCCGGATTCACCAAGTACCCCTTGCTGGCGGTGGCCTACGCCGCCGGGTTCGCGACGGGCAACGGCGTGGGGATTTTGCTGGAAAAGAAGATCGCGCTCGGCTCGGTGGTTTTGACGATTATCTCGCCTCGGGAGGGTCCGGCCATCGCCGAGCGGCTCCGCTGCGAGGGTCAGCGCCTGACCACCTTCGAGGGCTCGGGCCGCGACGGTCCGGTGACGATGATCTACACGACCTGTCCCCGCCGCGGCATGAGACGACTGCTCGAAACGGCCCGGCAGATCGACCCTCGGCTGTTCTACACCGTCGAGCCCCTGCGAGAGTGGCGGCTCGACGGCACCGCGCAGCCCTTGCCCCATGCCACCGGCTGGCGCTCGATTCTCAAGATGAAGTGAGCCCCGTTTCCGGACCGTCAAGATCCACCCAGAACCCACGAACGGGCTCCAGAACGCCCACGAAACGGCGCGCTCGGTCCACGCCTGAAATTGACACAAGTTCCTGTCAACTATCGGCTTGAGCCGTGAATCCCGTTGGCTTCGTTTGGTCACCCGCCTGCGCCGACGGTCGCGCATTGGCTTCGTTTTGTCAGGCCCGACGAGCGACCTTGAACCGGGAATTGGCTTCGTTTCGACACGCGCGACAACCACCGATCGCGAGTCGAAACGTGGCTTCGTTTTGTCCGACGGAGCGACCGACCGGCGGATGTTGGTCATTGGCGGCGTGAACCGCAGCCAGCGCGAAACGAACCCGGCGCGGGGCGCGTGCCGGTATCGGTCTCGGAGGTCGAAAGGTTCCCGCTGTCGTGAACTCGGCAAAGACGCCCCCGCGCGAAACGAACCCGGCAAGGCGATCGCCAGAACCATCGAGCGCTGGAAGCCTCGACCGCCCATCACCTTAAAGAATCGAGGTTTGGGGCTTGCGGATTCGTGGAAAAACCGACCGCGGTTCGGGATTTCGCCGAGCGGCAAGGTGGATGGCGGCTGGCTGTGACAAGACGAATGAGAAAGGGGAGAGAAGCGGCGTCAGACGGGGCCCTCCCGTGCTCGCATGCCGCGTCGAGGATTCCGGGGCACGTTGCGTTTCGTGTTGACCCGGCCTCTCGCCGAACGCAGGTCTCGCTCCGAAATTCTTGGGATCGGGAAACCTCGATGTGGCCTCCTCTTGGTCTTTTCCATCATGAGGGCATGGAGTCCATTCCCGGGGGCTTCGATCGATTCCCGATGCCTGGGCGGACTCTCGCGATCGACGTGTGAACGCTCCGTTTGTCCGGGCCGAGCACGCAGTTCCACGGTGCCCAAGGCGTTTGATTGTGAGAATTGAACAAGGTAGGAAATTCACGAGAGACAGCGGCGGCACTGTTGGCGTCAGAGCCAGCGCGGTTCCGGAGAGGCGGTCGGTTCTCGATCGCGAACCGGGCGGTCTGCCCGCGTCAGACTGAGGTAAGCCAGTTCGCTCCAGGGATTGGTCCGGTCCCGGCCGAGCTGGGTCAAGCTCAACCGGGCGAGTTCGTCCAGGCAGCCCGTGACCGGTTGATCGATCTTATCGAGGAAGGCGGAAACTTGCTCCGCCGTCCGGCACTCGCGGAGGAGGAGGCGAAGGCTCTTGTTCCGCCCCACGGCGACGAGCCGGCCCAGGATGTCGAATGACTGCCCAGGGTCGTCGGCCGGTGCCAGAACGAGGAAGACTCCGTCGACGGGCTCGCCGTCGTTTGCGTCGAAGGGAATCCCATGGTGCAGGAGGCCCGCCACGCCGATGATCCGATCGAGCGATTCCCACTGACAATGGGGCATCGCGAGGCCTTGTCCCAACCCGGTCGAGGCCAAATCCTCACGCGCGAGGATCGTGTCGATGATACGCCGCTCTTCCTGACGCCGCAGATAACCCAGGCGCACGGCATGTCGAACGAGCGCCTCGATCACGGCGAACTTCGAGTGTTCTTCCAGCCCCACACGGATGGCCTCGGGCGGAAAGAGTTCGGCGAGCCTGAGTGGTGAGCGGATGAGACATGCGGCATCCATCATTCCCTCGATCGGGAGGATCAGTACCTGGCGATCGGAATCCACCGCGAGCGAGAGAGCAGGGCGCGTGCCGGAAGCGGCGGATCCCAGGATCGCAGGAACTAAGGTCGAGTATCACAATGGTTTGCCGCTTGAAATGGATGTGCGGTGGTGTGATCCTGGGCCGTGGCGTCTGACTCCCGAGCGGCAGGAACTTGCCAACGGCGGCGAGGTCTTGCCGGGTCGGTCACGGGCGGGGCTACTGAAGCCCGTAGCGATTCAACTTGTAGCGGAGGGTGCGAGGGCTGATTCCGAGGAGTTGAGCCGCGCGCTCGCGGTGATGGTTCGACTGGGCCAGCGCCGCGAGGATGGTCGCCTTCTCCGTCTCCTGCACGGCCGTCTCGAGGTCGAGAACCGCCGAGGCGGCACGTGGTGCACGCATTTCCTTGGGCAGGTCGTCGGCGTGGATCACCGGTCCTTCCGCGAGTGCCACGAGGCGCTCGATGCAGTTCCGCAGCTGGCGAACGTTCCCCGGCCAGGAGTAATCGTACAGGATGCGCATGGCCGCCGCGGCGACTTGCTTGGGCGGGCGGTGCAGCCGCGTGTGGGCTCGCTCGAGAAAATGTTCAACCAGGGCGGGGATGTCGTCGCGACGCTCACGAAGGGCCGGAAGACGGAGCGGAACCACGTTGAGTCGGTAGTAGAGATCCTCCCGGAGCTTTCCCTCGGCCAGGAGTTCGTCAACGTCCCGGTGGGTCGCCGCGACGAGCCGGACGTCGAGGGGGATCAACGTCTGCCCCCCGAGACGTCGCACCTCCCGCTGTTCGAGGACGCGGAGCAAGTCGACCTGGGTTTTGGGGGCCATTTCGCCAACCTCGTCGAGGAAGAGCGTCCCGCCCTGAGCCATCTCGAACCAGCCCGGTTTCTCGCGGACCGACCCGCTGAACGCCCCCTTCTCGTAGCCGAAGACCTCACTCTCGATGAGCGTCTCGGGCAGGGCCCCGACGTTGGTCGCGACGAACGGTCCCTCCCGACGCCCGCTCAAGTTGTGGATGGCCCGCGCCACCAGTTCCTTACCCGTGCCGCTCTCGCCCTGGATCAGGATGGGGAGATCGGTATCGGCGACCTGGCGCAAGCAGGCGAACACCTCACGGATCGCGGCGCTTTGGCCGATGATCTCCGGGAATTCGCCCGCCGCCACGAGCCGCGCGCGGAGTCTGCCGACCTCCTCGCAGAGGCCGTGGTGCTGGTAGGCCCGGCGGACCTGGAGCCCCAGCATCTCCAGGTCGACGGGCTTGGCAATGTAGTCGTGCGCGCCCAGGCGCATCGCTTCGACCGCCGTCTCGATCGTGCCGTGGGCGGTGATGACGAGGATCAGGGTCTCGGGCCAGGAATCCTTGATGTTCCGTACGAGGTCCAGCCCCGAGAGCGGACCCGGCATCTTCAGGTCCGTGATCACGAGCTGGTAGGGTCGATGGCGGAAGAGGTTCCAGGCTTTGGACGCGTCCTCCGCCGTCTCGACCTCGTACGACTCCTCTTCCAGGGCCAGGGCCAGTCCGGAGCGGATGTTCGGCTCGTGTAGGGAAAGAGTGTA
>CAZRGV010000038.1:20580-32108 GCA_964599655.1 uncultured Isosphaeraceae bacterium
CAATGCGGAATGTCGTGCCCCGAGGACTCGTCCGGAAGTCGATGCGGCCCCCGTGCTGACTCACCAATTTTTCGGTCAAAGCCAGGCCCATGCCCGTCCCCCGGGGCTTGGTCGAGAAATAGGGCTTGAACAAGTTCTGTTGGATTTCGGGCGGGATTCCGGGCCCGCTGTCGGAGACCATGATGAGCAGCTCACCGTCTTGGGCCCTCGATTCGACAACAAGCCGGCCTCAGCCATCGCCTCCAGAGCATTGATCATCAAGTTCAAGACCGCTTGCTTGAACTTTTCGACATCAAGCGGGAGGCGTGGCGCCTCGGCCGAGGAATGCTGCACCACAACCTCGACGTGCTGTTGGTCCGCTTGTGGCCGGATGAGGCGAGCAAGATCCTCCAGGAGGATGAACGGATCGGCTGGCTGCAGATTCAGTCGCTGCAGGCTGGCGAAGTCGCGGAAACTTTCCAGGACCCCGTTGAGCCGGAGGATCTCGGACTTCACCACGCCGAGGAATTCATCCACCGGCCTCCGGGGAGCCGGCTCGCGCAATCGTTTTTCCAGGAGCTGCACATGGATGCTGAGCGCGGTCAGCGGGTTCTTGATCTCGTGATGCAGCCCGGACGCCAGGGTTCCCAGGCTGAGGAATCGCTCCATCCTCCGGACCCGTTCCTCCATTAAGAGACGTTCGCTAATGTCGCGCAGGAGCATGACGCAGCCGAGGGCCCGCCCCGTCGAGTCCTTGAGGACGTGGGCATCGGCCCGGATCCGGCACACGCGGCCTGAGTGCTCCACGGCGAAATCCTGGTCCCAGACCGCCGCCCGCCTCTCGGCCACCCGGTGGGCCAGCGCGACGAGGGACTTGCCCGCGGTGCCGAGGCTCTCCAGTGGGGCGCCGTTGGTCTGGGCCGGAACGCCCAGCATCTGGGTGGCCGCCAGGTTGATCCCTGTGATGCGGTTGTCGGGATCTGTGGTAATCACGCCCTGGTCCACGCTGGCCAGAATGTCGCGAGCGAGCAGCGTCACCTGGTCCAAGGTCCTCCGGATCGACAGTTGCCGCTGTTGCAGCCAGAGCGTCGCCCCCGTACAGAGCAGCAAGACCACCAGACAGGCCGACCGGATGAAGATCCGGGTGCCGATCTCCTGCCGCAGCGTCCGGATTTCCGCCGTCGGTGCTGGCCTTGGCTGGCCGAGCCAGTTGCCCAGCAGGCGATACTCTTGCAGGACCTGGTAGACGGCGGCCGCGCTCAGCGCCAGGGCCAGGAGCAGGCTCAACAGGACGATCGCCGTCGTCGTCGGGATCAGGGCACTATGCTCCTGATCCTTGGACCGGAACATGGCTTCCGAGTCAGCCGGTGGATTGAGCCGCGGCGGCCAGAGATAACCCTCGGCGTCCTGGACCACAGTCATAATTGATCATCTCCAACGGCTCCTGCACCTCCAGACTTCATCATGATCAGGATGGCTCCGATCATCCAGTGGGTAGAACGTGACGGAGCGACCGGCGTCGTCCCGTCTTAAGCCGTTGTGCTCCTGATCCGATCCTCTGACACGGCTCCGCTCCCAGGATGCCCCACGGCAAGATCAAGCCGCATCCGGCAAGATCTTGCCGCAATGTCGATCTCGCTCGACGCCGATCCGCATCCTCATCCTGACGCAAATCCACGGCATAAACCAGAAGCTATTTAGGGTTTAAGGCCGATCGACCCGCAGGCGGTTTTCCCTGTGGCACAGGACGTGCCAGGCGAGGGGGGTGGAGGTTTATCGGCTCGCCATGATTTCGACCGCCTGTTTCCTGTTCCTGCTGGCCTCGCTCAGCCAACCGGCTCAGCCCGGTACGGGAAACCACCTAGACACCCCGGCGGCGTCTCCATTCCCCTCCCTCCCGCAGGACGACGCCGGGGGCCCCTCCAAGCAGAACGCGCTAGAAGAGAACGACGAGGAAGAGGAGGAACCCGAAGAAGAGGCGCTGACCTCGTCTTCTTGCCGCCCGAGGGATGACTCCGGGTGGCCTCCTTGGATGCGGGTCTCCTCCCGATCCTCGTCGCTTCGCTCCACCACCGCCTGGACCCGTGCGCAACGGGCGCCTCCTGCACTCTGAGACGGGGCCGATTTCCCCCCCAACGGCCCCTTTCCCTGATCGCCGCGTTTCGTCGTGAGCCGGACTCCGCCTCGCGGTCGACCGTGTCGCTCTGTCCGCGCGACGCCACTCCTCCCACCTAACCACCATTCCCTTTTGATGTCGCGGCATCCTCGAACACCGATCAAGGTGCGCATTATGGAACGTGATTTGACACTTTCGATCGAGGAAAAGCCCCGTAATGGGCTGATGGGCCTAAAGCACTGGCGCCAGGATCTCCGCTCGGGGTTTATGGTGGCGATGATCTCGCTGCCGTTTTCCATGGGGATCGCGATCACTTCCGGCGCGCCGCCGGTCTGCGGGATCACCTCGGCGATCATTGCCGGCTTCATCCTGCCGTTCCTGGGCGGCTCGTACGTGACGATCAGCGGCCCGGCCGCGGGCCTCGCGCCGGCGCTCTTCGCGGGCATGATCACCCTGGGGAGCGTCAAGCTCGGTTCTGGCGCCAGCCAGGCCGACCTGCTCCGTGCGGGGTATCCGCTCGTGTTGGTGGCCATCTGCCTCGCCGGTGCGCTGCAAGTGTTCCTGGCCAAGCTGAAGGTGGCACGCCTCAGCGCCCTGTTCCCGGCCGGCGCCATCGAAGGGATGCTGGCGGCGATCGGACTGCTGATCATCGCGAAACAGATCCCGCTCCTCATGGGCGTGAAGTTCGAGGCCCATGACTTCTGGCCCATTCTGGCCGAGGTTCCTCGGCATGTGGCCACGATGAACGTCACGATCCTCGGTCTGGGGCTGGTCTGCCTGGCGGTGCTGTTCCTCCTCGCCGTGGTCCCAGGACGGTTGCTCAAAGTCATGCCCCCACCGGTGTGGGTGTTTGTCTTCGGTACGCTGGCGAATGTGTTGGTCCTTCATCTGGATCGAACGTACCTGATCAACGTGCCCGAGGCCCCACTGAAGCACGGGATCATCCTTCCCGACTTCCCGGGTGTAATCCGCAACACGCCACTCTGGATTCCCCTGGGGTACATCGTCTTCACCCTGCTGCTGATTGACGGGACCGAGTCGCTGGCCACGATCGCCGCGGTGGACAAGATCGACCCGTATCGCCGCCGGTCCGATCCGGACCGCACGCTGTTCTCGATGGGTGTCTGCAACGTGTGCTCCAGCCTGGGCGGGGGCCTGACGATCATCCCCGGGATCGTCAAGAGTACGGCGAACATCATGGGAGGCGGCCGCACCCAGTGGGCCAACTTCTTCAACGCGTCCTTCCTGCTGTCGTTCCTGTTTTTCGGCCGTGAGCTGATCAACATGGTCCCGATGGCGGTGCTCGCCTCCATCCTCGTTTTCATCGGCTTCAAGCTGTGCCGGCCCAAGGTCTGGCGAAAGGTCTCCGACATCGGTATGGAGCAGTTGTTCGTCTTCACCGTCACGGTCCTGGTCACGGTGACGACCGACCTGCTCATTGGCATCGCCACCGGCATCGCCCTGGAGCTGCTGATGAGCATGTGGTACATGGGCCTCTGGCACACGCTGAGGGACGTGTCCCTCGGCATCCCACGGCCGAGCCTCTCCTCCCGGTTCCTCAGCCTCTTCCGCAATCCGGTGACGCGGCGCACGTTTGTAGAGGGCGAGTACCACCTCGACGTGGACGGTCCCCTGGTCTGCTTCAATATGTTCCACTTGATCCGGGAGCTGGGGCACCGCCCGAGCCACGTGCGGGAGATCTACCTCCATCTGAGCCCGCGCGTCCCCCTCGTCGATCACACGACCTGCGAGCTTCTCCATCATTTCCTGGAGGAGTTCAACGCCAGCAGCGACCAACCGCGCCTGGTGATCGACGGCTGGGACCACATGCACCCGTTGTCCCGACACGAGACCAGCATGCGGATCGCCCTGGCCGCTGCGGAAAGTTTCGTCCCCACGGCTCGAGCCGAGGCGGAACTGCAAACATCCCAGGCCACGGACTGACGTGACGGTCGACGGGTGGCTGCGGGCTCGCTTGCTCCGAGACCACGGCCGCGCGGCCGTCGTGGTCTCGAAGCGAGACGGCAGCCACACGCCCGCCAGCCGCCGAATCCGTGGGCCTCTCCCTCCGCCGCTCGTCGCTACCCGACTCGGGCGGCGGACCGTTCGGGCCTCGGGCATCTTGCCCTGCATGCCCAGGGCAATGCCCAGGCTCATCCCGAGCCGGATCGCCGCGCCACGATCGTTCGGGTCGGCGGCCACCTGGGCTTCGAGGGTGCGGCAGCCGCGGCGAAGAAGTGGCCGCGGCCACTCCACTCCTCCCCTCGCGAGGACCCGAGCTCCATCGCCCGGTTGACTGTTCACCCCGCTTGACATGAGGAACGGACGGGTTCAGCCGGCTCCACCATCACGCGCTTCTCGAGGCGGCGATCGGTGCCAAGCTCAAATGCCGATCCCGGCGATTCTTCGGGCGGCCGGGTGTCCCTGCATCGCACGGTTGTCAATCCGTCCCCCGAGCGATAGCCTAACGGCGATGGCCGACGGCGAGACCGGCTCCCGATTGCTTGAGCCAGAGAACCCTCACGAGTTGAAGCTGCGTGTGCCTCGGTGAGGTTCTTCACGATCGCTCGTCCATGAGCGGAAGATCGCTTGTGAAATCACTACAACGAATTCCTACCCAATGCGCGAATCCGAGTCAGAGAAGGGGTGCCCGATGCGAATAAGATCACGCCATCCCCTGGGGGCCATGATCCTCCTGTCTTTCGCATTCGGGGGGCCAGCACCGGCCGAGGCGGAGATCCTCTTCAAGGCCGACTTCGAGACCGGTGATTTCCGCCAGTTCGGCGGCGTGAGCCGGCATGCCAAGCCGGGGCACATCGCGGTCGTGACCGACCCCGTCCACAACGGCAAGTACGCGGGTCGATTCACGATCCACAAGGACGACGTCTTCAACGCCAGGCAGCTGCGCGTCCAGGCCAACGGGCCGAAGGTCAAGGTCCGCGAAGGGTCCGACACCTTCGTGTCGTTCTACCTTTCCATGAAGGAGCGACCCAGGGACCGCGACAACTTCTTCTACTGGGAGGGTGAGCCGCCGCCGCGCTACAACAACGTGATGACGTGGTGGGTCGAGCCAAAGGAGGGCGGCACCGTGGTCAAGTACGGCACCGGCAACCTGGGTCGCAACGGCATCCACTGGGAGGGAGACTTCACGGTCGGCCAATGGCATCAGTTGGGCATGCATATCCATTGGTCGGAGGACCCGACGAAGGGGAACGTCAAGCTCTGGTGGGATGGCGAGCTGGTCCTTGACAAGCACGTTAAGACGAAGGGGCCGGAAAGCGTGTACTTCTCCCAGCCAGGCATCCATCGCAGCCCGCCCGCCGATTCGGTGGACACGATCTACTTCGACGACATCCTCTGCGCCACGACGCTTGAGGAAATCGAGATTCGACGGCCCGATGCGCGGAAACCGGATTGAGCGCGCGTCGGGCCGTGGGGCGCTCTCGGAACGGCCCCGCGTCCGGCTCAGTTACTAATATTAATGTTTCACATCTGATTCATGAACAATTCGATCCGCTTCACGTACGCGCAGCGCGGGCGGGGGAGGCGCGACCGGCCTGCGTCGTGACGGCGCGGCTCAGGCAAAATCGCGGGCCGGTCAGGGCTTCGTCGGCTTGAGCTTGGCGATCAGGAAATCGGCGACGCTGGCGTATTCGGGGTCGGTGTGGCCGGGATAGACGAGGTGGACCTCGTCGCCCGCCTCCTTCAGCTTCTCTTCGAGCAGGAGGCCGAGGACGGCGGTGTGGGTGGGGTCTTTTTGCTCCTCGCCCTTTACGGGCGGTTTGTCCTGCGCCGGGTAGTTGAGGAAGACCGGCGGATCACCAGGGCCGACGTGGGCGTAAGGGGAGTATTCCTTGATCCAGTCGAGCACCTCGTCGCGGTGTTCGTAGAACTGCTGGAACTGCGAGTCGCGTCCCGCCGTGCCCGTGAACCCGAAGGCGTGTCCGCCGTAGCGCATGTTCGGGATCCACTGGCGGAGCTGAACGGGGTCGAGCGAGGTCTGGGCGCCATTGACGGCTGCGGCGGTCAGGCGGGTCGATTCGCGAGCGACGGGGTCGTCGCTCTTGGGATCGGCCATGTCGTCGTGGAAGGCGAGCCAGAGCGAGGAGCAGGCGCCGGCGGAGCCGCCGGTGGCCCCGATCCGGGTCTTGTCGATGTTCCACTCCTCGGCCTTCGACCGGAGGAATTGCACGGCCCGCGCGGCGTCCTCGAGCGGCCACTTCACCGGCGGCTTGACTCCGGCCGCCTGCGCCTGGGTGGTGAAACGGTAGTTGATCGAGGCGACCGAGATTCCGTGGTCGAGATACTTTTTGAGGTCGGCCACACCGACCTTGTCGCCGTTGACCCAGCCGCCGCCGTGGATGTGGATCACGAGTGGGGCGGGTTCCTTGGTGTCGGCCTTGAAGAAGTCGAGCACCTGGCGCTCGTGGTCGCCGTAAGGGACATTCGCGAACGTGGGCGGCACGCTGTAACGCCGGGCGGCCTGGGCCTTCGTTTGGGCCTTGGGCCTGGCCTTGGCGTCCTGGGCGTCCGACCGGGAAAGCGAGAGGAGCACGAGGGCGGCGAACCCTGCGGCAAGCCGCAGGCGGCGGAGCGGAGAGACGGTGTTCACGCTCGGAATCTCCTGGAGTTGGTTGGTGGAGCGTTCGAGGCCCTGGCGGCGGGTGGCTCTGGTGCACGACAACAGAACAACGGTGCGAACCGCCCTCGTGGATCGTGGTCCTGGTTACTTCGGTGTTTCCCCGTGTTTCGAATCGAGCCGTCGGAACAGGTTGGCGCGATCCGAGAGGCGTTTTCGGGTGCGGTGCCATTCGACGCGCTTCCAGCGTTGGGAGGCTTCGTCGAGCTTGGATTGCGCCTGATCGATCTGTTGCTGGATCGCCGGCGGATCGAGCCTGGCCGGACCGGCCGTCGCGGATTCGGCGTCTTGTTGGAGCCGCGCCGCGTCATCGAGGAGAACCAGGATTTGCTTTTCCTCGTCCGAAAACCGGGCCAGATCGTTCCGCCGCTCCATCGACGCGAGTCGGGAACGCTCCAGGTCCAGCTCATTTTGCTTCCTCTGGAGATTCGATCGAGCCCTGGCGATCGCGGATTCTCGCGTCTGGATTTCGGAGGGCCTTGTAGACCGTTGCAAGACCGCGCGCTTCTCCTGCGCTTGTTTCAATTCGAGCTCGGCTTTCCTCACGCTCAGATCGGCCAGTTCTTGCTCCTGAGCCGTAACCTCACCCCCCTGATTCTTCAGGCGCTGGAGGCCGTCGACCCGATCCCTGGCCCTTCCCAGATCGGCGCGAGCCAGTTCGATGGCTGCGTCGGCGGTCTTTTCGTCCTCCGGATAGATGCCCTCGGTGTATTCCTTCAGGGCGATCTCGGCGTGTTCCTCGGTGGTCCGGGCCTCGGCGAGCTCGACTTCGAGCCGCTTGACGACGAGGGTTTGTCCTTTGGTCCGCTCCTCGCAACGCTCGGCCGCATCGAGCTTCTCAAGCAGGACTTCGGCCAGGGCTTGAATCTGATGTCTCAGGTCTTCCAAACGTCGGGCAAGGGCCTCCGGGGAAGACGCGCGAGGGCCGGAGTTTTCGGCCTGGGTCGGACACGAGATGGCCAGGTTCCCGCCGAGCAAGAACACGGTCAGAACCCTTCTCGTGGCCGCACCAAGCGCGGAGATCGTTCGAATCATGGCGGCACCACCTGATCACATCAGGGCATCCGGGCAATATCCCCGTTGTTGATCATTGCGATCCCATGGATCTCAACGCAAGTGGAAACCGGGGCTCGACCCCCAGCGAGGGAATCGGGACACCGGTTTCCGCTCCCTGGCACGATTCCCGTCGCTTCACCTCGCCTTTTTCTTGGCGGCACCGGGGCGGTTGGGCGCGAGGGGCCGGCCGTAGGCGTCCTTGGGCGGTTCGGGCGGGACCTGGAGATCGTGCTGGAGCCGTGCGATCTCCTGCTTCAGCTCCTTCACGACGGTCGCGTAGGCGGGATCATCGTAGACGCTCTTCAACTCGGTCGGGTCCTTCGAGAGGTCGAAGAGCTCCCAGTAGTCGACGTCGGGCATGTAGAAGTGAACGAGCTTGAGCTTCTCGGTAACGACGCCGTAATGGGGCCGGACGTGGTGCGGGACGGGATACTCGTAGTAGTGATAGTAAAAGCTGGTTCGCCAGTCGGAGGGGGTCTGGCCCTTGAGCAGCGGGACCAGGCTTCGGCCCTGGATATCAGACGGAATGGGCTGGCCGGCGGCGTCGAGGAACGTTGAGGCGAAGTCGAGGTTCGAGACGAGCTTTTCGCTCTGGCTGCCAGGTGGGGTCACGCCGGGCCAACGGACGAGCAGGGGGGTTCGCAGCGATTCCTCGAAGATCCACCGCTTGTCGAACCAGCCGTGCTCGCCGAGGTAGAAGCCCTGGTCCGAGGCATAGACGACGATCGTGTCGTCGGCCAGGCCCTCGTCGTCGAGGAACTTCAGAAGACGGCCAACGCTCTCATCGACGGCCTTGATACAGCCAAGGTAGTCGTGCATGTAGCGGTTGTACTTCCATCGGACGAGGTCGTCGCCCTGGAGGTTGGCCTTGCGGAAGGCCTCGTTGCGGGGCTGGTAGTAGGCGTCCCAAACCTTGCGCTGCTCGGGCGTGAGCTGGCCAGGCGTGATGAGCTTGGTGTCTCGCTCGGTCAACGTGCTGGCAATGGTCATGTCCTGGTCGTGCTCGGCCTTGCCGCGGCCGGAGTAGTCGTCGAAGAGCGTGGGAGGCTCGGGATAGGTGCGGTCGTGGTCGTGGCCGAGGTGGCGAAGGGCGGGTTCCCACTCCCGATGCGGGGCCTTGTGCTGGCACATCAGGAGGAACGGCTTGGACTTGTCTCGGTTCTTGAGCCAGTCGAGGGAGAGGTCGGTGATGATGTCGGTCACGTACCCTTGATGCTGGACGCGCTTGCCGTTGTCGATCATCGGCGGGTTGTAGTAGACCCCCTGGCCTGGCAGGATCTTCCAGTCGTCGAAGCCGGTGGGGTCGGTCACGAGGTGCCACTTGCCGATGAGGGCGGTCTGGTATCCGGCGGCCCGCAAGAGCTTGGGGAAGGTGGTCTGCGAGCCGTCGAACCGGCTGTTGGTGTTGTTGTAGAAGCCGTTGCTGTGGCTGTACTTTCCGGTTAAGACGGTGGCTCGACTCGGCCCGCAGATCGAGTTGGGGACGATGCAGCGGTTGAACCGCATCCCCTCGCGAGCGAGCCGGTCGATGTTGGGCGTGTCAATCAGCTTGCGAGGATCGTTGTAGGCGCTGATGGCCTGATAGGCGTGATCGTCGGAGAAGATGAACACGATGTTCGGTTGGCGCGGCTCGGCGGCACCGGCGGTCGCGAGCGAGAGCCACGAGGCGAGTCCGCCCTGGAACAGCACGGTGGCGAGCCAGGCCGCCCATCCCCTTGCCCTCGGCCCGGATCGGTGCGTGAACGTTCGGTGATGATCCATGAGTTCATCCTCGAGAGTGGAGAGCGACTCGTTGGAGCGCCTTGGTTGGCACGGTCAGATTGGGGGGCGTCGTCCGGTCCGGGACGAAGTGCTCCTTGTTCTACGGCCTGACGGGGCTCGCCTCAAGAATCCACCGCCTGGAAACGGAGGAGATTCGCCCGCCTGAACATCGGGGGGTTCGAGCGTGTCTTGGCATTCGTGCCCTGCTTGGATTACCCTGGGGACCAGAATCGCCCTCACGCCGGCGTTGTGGGTCGGAGGAGTGGCGATCCACTCCGTTGAGGAAAGGCCGGCCGGTTTTGGCCGGGTGGGGATCGTCGATGATCCAGATCAAGCTGCCGGATGGATCGGTCAAGGAATACCCGGAAGGAACCTGCCCCCGGGAAATCGCCGAGGGGATCGGCAAGCGGCTGGCCGATGCGGCGGTGGCCGCGGTGGCCAACGGGTCGGTGGTCGACCTCGACCGACCGCTCGAAAACGGCACCACGGGGCCGATCGAGTTCCGTCTTCTGACCTCAAAGGATCGCGAGGCGCTCGACGTCCTGCGGCACTCGACGGCACACATTATGGCCCGGGCGATCCTGCGGCTGTTTCCGGGCGCGCGGCTGGCCTTCGGGCCGACCACCGCGAGCGGGTTCTATTACGACGTCGACATCCCCGGCCACTCGCTCTCGGAGGAGGACTTCCCGGCGATCGAGGCGGAGATGGCCCGGATCATCAAGGAGGCCGAGCCGTTCGAGCGGTTCAGCCTGCCCGCGGCCGACGCCCGACAGTTCTGCGAGGACCTCGGCCAGCCGTTCAAGGTCGAACACATCGACGACGAGCTGTACAAGTACGGCATCCTGAGCTTCTACAGGCAAGGGGAGTTCGTCGACCTCTGCCGAGGACCGCACATTCCGTCCGCCGCCAAGGTCGGGGCGTTCAAGCTGATGTCGATCGCCGGGGCCTACTGGAAAGGCCGCACCGACAGCCAGATGCTCCAGCGCGTCTACGGCACCGCGTTCTTCGACAAGAAGGAGCTCGACGCGTTCCTGACCCAGATCGAGGAATCGAAGAAGCGCGACCATCGCCGCCTGGGCAAGGAACTGGGACTGTTCACCATCTCGCCGCTGGTCGGCTCGGGCCTGATCCTTTGGATGCCTAAGGGGGCCATCGTTCGAGGCGTCTTGGAAAACTTCCTCAAGGACGAGTTGCTCAAGCGCGGCTATCAGCCGGTTTATACACCCCACATCGGCAAGATCGAGCTTTACAAAACCAGCGGACATTACCCGTATTACCGGGATTCGCAGTTCCCGCCGTTGCAGTTGCTGAGCGATCCGGCCATGGCGCTGGTGGCGGGGCTGGAGAAAGGCGATCTCGACGAGCCGACCCAGAAAGTCTTGCTCCGCGAGGCGAGGATTGAGGAAGGGCCGTACTGGTCACTCGACGCGGCCGGACGAGTCGGCTACGTGATGGAGCACGGCGTGAGCGAGGAATACCTGCTCAAGCCGATGAACTGCCCGCATCACATCCAGATCTACGCCGCGCAGCCGAGAAGTTATCGCGATCTGCCGGTGCGGCTGGCCGAGTTCGGCACGGTCTACCGCTACGAGCAGTCGGGCGAGCTCTCGGGTCTGACCCGCGTTCGGGGCTTCACCCAGGACGACGCCCACCTGTTCTGCACCGTCGATCAGGTTCGCGCTGAGTTCCGAGCCACCATGGAACTGACTCAGTTCGTGCTCACCAGCCTCGGGCTCAACGACTATCGCGTGCGGCTCTCCAAGAGCGACCCGGACGATCCCAAGTATCAGGGGGCGGCGGGCGACACCTGGCGCAAGGCCGAGGAAGATATCCGCGTCGTGCTCGACGAAATGGGCCTTCCCTACGAGGAGGCGCCCGGCGAAGCCGCCTTCTATGGGCCGAAGGCCGACTTTCTGGTTCGCGATTGCCTGGGCCGCCAGTGGCAGCTTGGCACCGTGCAGGTCGACTACGTCCTGC
>CAZRGV010000038.1:32118-45929 GCA_964599655.1 uncultured Isosphaeraceae bacterium
AATACACCGGGGCCGACAACCAACCCCACCGTCCGGTGATGATCCACCGGGCGCCGTTCGGCAGCATGGAACGGTTCATGGGAATTTTGATCGAGCATTTCGCCGGGGCGTTTCCCCTCTGGCTGGCCCCGGAACAGGTGCGGGTCCTGCCGATCTCGGACAAGACCGCCGACTACGCCGATGGGGTGCTTCGGACCCTTCAAGAGGCCGGACTTCGGGCCACGATCGATCACCGCCCCGAGAAGATCGGAGCGAAGATCCGAGACGCGCAGCTCGAAAAAATTCCGGTCATGCTGGTCGTCGGCGCGAAGGAGGCCGAATCGGGCTCGGTCAGCTACCGCGACCGGATCGACGGCGACCGGGGCGCCCTGCCCCTGGCGGAGGCGGTTTCCCGGCTCAAGGCCGAGTCGGACGCCCGGACGATTCGACAGGCCGTCGCGGCGGTCAGCCCCGCCCCGGTCGAGGAACCGACGGAGAAACACGCCTACTGACCACAATCCCGATCCGCCAGATCGCATTCACCCATCGCCGCGAGCGACGACGCATGCTTTCGAGCGAATTCTGAGAATCTTTTGATTTCGGCTGTATCCCGGGCGATGGGTTCGCCGTATGATAGGAAGAATCCTGGAAGGAAACAGATCGATTCGCACGTTGACTCAACCTTTAAATTCCGTTCCAAACATTGGCAACTTCGCGCAAGGAACCATGCTGATGCCCGACCGCAAGAACGCATCGAATCACCAATCGCTCTGCTGAACGCCCTGTCCTACGATGAGGCGGAGACGACGTCCTCCGGGTCGGTTTGGATCGCGTCCCGGCGGCACGTCGTTTTGGGAACTTCGCGACCTCGCGCCGTTGCGGGACCATGAGGGTCACTCCGGACGCGATCGGCCGCCTGGCTCACTCCGAGGACGAGCGATGTTCGCCCCAAGTCCCGACCATGACCGGGTCGAGGCGCTTGTCGGAGCCTTCCGGGAGCTCCAGCGTCACGGTGAGACGCCGAGCCTCGTCGAGTATCTCGAGCGCTACCCCGACCTCGCCGATCAACTGGCCTCCCGCCTCGCGGACGAGCCGCCACCCATCGAGGGCTCGTTCCTGGTCGACCAGGAACTCGCCGCGCCGATCGGCCGCGTGCAGGTCTCCCGGATCGGCGACTTCCGGATTCTCCGCGAAATCGGCCGAGGCGGCATGGGGGTGGTCTACGAGGCGGAACAGGAATCGCTCGGCCGTCGCGTGGCCTTGAAGGTGCTGACGCAAAGTCTGAACGACCCCAAACGCGTCCAGCGCTTCGAGCGCGAAGCCCGCGCCGCGGGTCGGCTCCACCACACCAACATCGTCCCCGTCTATGGCGTGGGCCAAGAACACGGAATACATTATTATGTGATGCAGTATATTCATGGCTACCCACTGAATCTCGTCCTGAACGAGTTCCGCCGGCTCCGGAGTCAGGAACAAGGGGCTTCGGTGGCGACGGCCATTCTCAGCGGATCGGCCAAGATTCACGATCCGAAGCGGGTTTCCACGCCCCCGCACGCCAACAACACGCAGCGGCAAGACCGGTTCGTGCCGGCCGGCGAGTTCGCGGAGTCGGAGTCGGACGTGCTGCGGGATCTCAGCGCGACCGAGTTCGACCTGGACGAATCGCCGATCGATCCCTCGGCCTTGACCCGTCCTGTCTCGCCAACGCCAGCGGCCGCAAGCGAAGCCGCGACCTCGACGACGCCGACCGCTTCCGCTTCCGCGGGGCGATTCGTCGACCGCGCGTATGCCCGGAGTGTCGCGAGGATTGGCCTTCAGATCGCCCAGGCGTTGGAATACACGGCCAGCCAAGGGATCGTTCACCGCGACGTCAAGCCGTCGAACCTGCTGCTCGATTCCCAGGGAACCGTCTGGATCACCGACTTCGGCCTCGCCAAGGCGGCCGACCAGGAGGACCTGACCCTCTCGGGCGACCTGGTGGGAACGCTCCGCTACATGTCTCCCGAGCAGTTCCAGGGAAAGGCCGACGCGAAGAGCGACGTCTACGCCCTGGGCCTGACTCTCTACGAATTGCTGGCGCTGCGTCCCGCCTTCGACGCGACCGATCGCACCCAGTTGATGAATCAAATGGCTCAGACCGAGCCGCCCTTGCTGACCCGACTCGATCCGGGCATTCCGCGCGACATGGCGACGATCGTGCACAAGGCCATCCAGCGGGAGCCCGCCGACCGGTACGCATCGCCCGGAGACCTGGCGGCGGATTTGGAGCGGTTCCTCGACGATCAGCCGATCGCGGCAAGGCGATTGAGCCCTTGTGAGCGCGCCCGACGCTGGTACAACCGCCATCCGGGAGTCGCCTGCCTGCTGGCTCTGCTCGTGCTCGTTCTTGCCTGCGTCGCCGTTGGATCGTCGATCGCGGCGGTGCGGTTCAACCAGCTCGCCGATTCGGAACACCAGGCCCACGAGGTGGCCGTCCGCCGCGCCTCGGAAGCCAACGCGGTGGTCGATTTCTTGATCAAAGGGCTCCTTAACGGCGCCTCACCCGATCAACGCGCCGCCAGTGGCGAGCTGAGCCTGGATGACTTTCTCGATCAGGCCGACCGCTTGTGCACGACCGAGTTCGCCGACCAACCCCTGCTCGAGGCGTCGATTCGCGCGGTCCTCGGTCAGGCCTACTGGAAACTCGGCCGCTACGGCGACGCCGAACGAAACCTGACCCGGGCACGGGACCTTCAGACGAAATGGCTCGGACCCGAAGATCCCGACACCCTGGCCACGCTCGACCGGCTGGCCTGGGTCCTGGCCGGTCGAGAGAAATACCAGGAGGCGTACACCCTGTTCAAGGACGTGATGGAAACACGTCTGCGGGTGTTCGGAGAGTCGGACCCGGCGACGCTCAACGCGATGAAAAGCTACGCCCTGTCGCTCAATCGCCGGGGGCGTCACGACGAGGCGGAATCGCTTCTCCGCGCGGTTCTCGAGAAACAACGCCAGTCCCAGGGTTACGAGTCGAACGACGCGATCTACACGATGCACGACCTGGCCACGACCCTCCGTCGCCGCCACCAACTGGAGAAGGCCCAGACGCTAGCCGAGGAAACGCTTCGGCTGCAGAAACGGGTGCTCGGCCCCAGGGCTCCCGCCACCTTGCTTGGCCAGCAAAACCTCGCCGAGATCCTGGCCGAACGTGGCGAACTCTCGAAGGCCCGAGCCCTGTTTGAATCGACCCTCCAGGACCAGCGCCAGGTCCTGCGATCGAACCATGTCATGACCACCTGGACTATATCGGGGTTGTCCCATGTCTTGATGCGTTTAGGAGAACTGAAAAAGGCCGAGTCGCTGCTACTGGAACTGGCCGAAATTCAGCGGAAGAGTCTGGGGCCGGCTCATCTGGCCACAATCAACGCGTTGCTGAACCTTGCGGAAACGCAGGCCCGCCTGGAAGACTGGCAGCAGGCCGCAACGCATTTCCAGGAGGTTCTCGACGTCAGGCCAGAGGTGGAGTCGGCCTGGCGGTCGATCGCCGTTCTGACGCTTCTGCAAAACGATCGCGAAGGTTTTCAACGTCATTGCGAATCGATGCTTCGACAGTTCGGCGGCTCGAAGGACCCCGAACTGGCGGCCCGGATCGCCACGATCGTGGCACTCGCACCGGTCGAGCTTCCGGCCCAATCCCCCCTGTTCGAATCGCTCAGGGAGGTCGTCGCTGGAAATCCCGCTCAATGCCGGTACGCGATGGCTTTGGGGATCATCGAGGCGCGCGCCGGCAACGTCTCCAGGGCCGTCGAGTTGCTGAATTCCGCCCTGGGGCGGCTCGGCGATCCGATCCTCGAAGCCCAGACCGGGCTGGTTCTGGCCACGATCCACGGGCGAGAGAAACGGCCCGACGACGCCCGGCAAGCCTTCGAGAAGGCCGAGCGTCAACTCAACGCCCTGGTGACCCACCAGCGGAATCCCGCATCGGGTGCCTCCTGGCTCGAATGGCGCATCACGTTACTTCTCCGCCGCGACGTCGAAGCCCGGATCGAGACCTCCGACCGGCCTCTCGACTAGCCCGCAGAGGCCGGTTCCGACCAGTGCCTTGCTCTCGGTGCGACGGGCGTTCCGCGGCCCTGTCGCTTGTCGACGATCTCCATCAACGGGACGTCCTTGCCGTCGGCTTCCGGCATGGAAATCGTTAAAGACGCGGGTGTCCGCTCCCTCAGAGCGGACGTCGTGCCGCTCACCGATCGGCTTGCCCGTCTCGGGATCCTGGCTCTCCGAAAACAGCGTCAGCGTTTGCGTCGCCTCGTCGAAAGCTCCCTCGAGAAAGGCGACGCGCGAGGCCACCGAATCGACAAAGTTATCTACATACTTTTTCATTTTGTTTCATCGCCGGGTTGACCTCGACCCTGGAAGGGACGCCCCGCGAACTCACCTCGAACGTCCGTCAGCACCCAGAGTCCGCCTTCCATGAGGCGGTTGGTCTCCCGGCCCTTCGACACGCTCGGCGCCTCGCCGGGACCCCTCACGAACCGTTTGACGCTCGCCTCCCAGAGACCCACGTCGCGCTTCAACAGGGCATGCCGCGGCGTGGCCACCTCGATCATCGACTCCGGAACCGGCGTCGCGTCCTTCCTGTCCAGCCGCCAACCCCGCCAGGACGGAGGATCTCGACCGTCGAATGCCAAACCGCCGCGCCGATCATTCCACCCTTGCGCCTCGTCCTTGCCATGGAAGCCTCCGGGTTTAAGTGTACATAACAACCCTTGTCGGCGGGCGTCAGTAGGAACAGATGTATCGTCAATGGCCAGACATTTTCCGCACATGAAGAGACGTTTTTTCGGCCGATTCGAGGAGCGAGGATTCGAGAGACGTGTCCTGAGGGGGATCGCGACCGGCCGCGAGACGAAGTCGCGTCGGAACATTTTGTGTGAGGGAGAGTTGCGGCAATCGCCCAGGAACGATGTGGCCTGGAAGGAACATTCGATTGGTTTCCGCTTGACAATGGGGTCGAGCAGCCGGTATTGAACAAGATAGCCTCTTTGACGAACGACGAACCCGCCACGGGGGTGGGTGTCGTGCGCGTCAGGGGAAGGACCCCACTCGTCAGGGGCGCCATCCCCGTTCGATTTCGAGAAAGAGGGCCTCACCTCAATCGTCCCCGGGGAGGACGCTATCGGACCTCACGACCGTACCCAGCAGAACGACCGTAGTTTCCGAGTCAACGAGCAGATTCGCATTTCCCCCGTGCGAGTGATCAACGCCGAAGGGGTGATGCTCGGCGTGATGCCGACCGGCAAGGCGCTGGAAGCGGCCCGCGAGGCGGGCCTCGACCTGGTGGAAGTGGCTCCCAACGAGCGGCCACCGGTCTGCAAGATCATGGACTACGGGAAGTTCAAGTACGAGCAGAAGAAGCGGACCTCGAAGCAGAAAACGCACCAGGTCCAGGTCAAGGAAATCCGCGTCCGGCCCAAGACCGGTGATCACGACATCGAGGTCAAGGTGAAGCGGGCTCGGGAATTTCTGGAACACAAGGACAAGGTCCAGGTGAACGTTCTGTTCCGCGGCCGCGAGCTGGCGCACATCGACGAGGGCCGTCGGGTCATGGACGAGGTGCTCCAGGCTCTGGAAGACGTGGCCAAGGTGGAGAAGAACCCGTCGATGGAGGGCAAGCGGATGACGGCCATCGTGGCTCCTCGCTGACGAGTTCCACTCTCTTGGGCCAGCACCCGAATCGCCCGCGAGGGGAAATCGGGCGCTGGTTCCTTGGCGCATCGCGGCGTTCACGGGCGTTCCGCGCCCCCTCGGCCGGTCTCGCCAGGCTGGCCGGGGGATTTTTCCCTTTTTTCCGAGACGCCAACCCGGTTTGGCGTTGGCGAGCGAGATTGGCTTGTGGTAGATTGATCGACTCGGCGGAATCTGGCCGCCCGTCCTGGCCGCCGACGCTCGATGGTCAGGCTCGTTTGCCGGAGCCTCTTGGAATCCCTCGGCACCCAACCAAATCCGCCCAGGCCCCGCGGCGCGACCGACCCATGACGGTCCGGGCTTGAGCCAAGCCGAAGCGAATAAGGCGTCAAGTAGCCATGCCCAGCATAAAGATGAAGACTCACAAGGGGATCAAGAAGCGGTTCAAGGTCTCCGCCAACGGCAAGGTCAGCCACAAGCGCTGTGGGTCCTCCCACCTGAACAGTCACAAAAGCGGCAAGCAGATCCGCAAGCTTCGGCGCAAGTCGGTCGTGAAGCTCGAGTCGTACGCCCATCGGCTTCGCCGCGCGGTCCAACAGCGCGAAGGCCAGACACCCCGACCGGAAACGACCGAGCCGACAACGGCCGAGACCCCGCCGTCGGCCTGAGCGAAGTCCGTCCGTCCGCCAGAAGGCTGCCGGACACGATCGCCTCAGGCCCACCCGACCGACACCATCGCGAACACGTTCCAGCCCGAACGGGGCCGGGGGATGAACGGACGGCCCCGGCCCTTCGGAGTTTCCCCGAAGGCGTCCCGATTTCGACCCAGAGTAACCGATGCGTGCGAAGAATGGCGCGGCCCGCAACCAGGCGAAAAAGCGATTGTTCAAGGCCGCCAAGGGCTTTGTCGGCGGCCGTCGCCGCCTCCTGAGATCGGCCAAGGAAACCCTCCTGCGCGCCGGCATGTTCGCCTACCGCGATCGCCGGGCCAAGAAGCGCGACTTCCGCAAGCTCTGGATCGTCCGGCTCGGCGCCGCCGCCGAGATGCGAGGCCTGCGTTACAGCCGGTTCGTTCACGGCCTGCGGCTGGCGAACATCCAGCTCGACCGCAAGAGCCTCTCGGAGGTCGCCATCCACGACCCCGAAACGTTCGACGCCATCACGGCCCAGGTTCGCGCCAAGCTCGACGAGGCCGACGCTAAGCTGGCCGCTCGCCCCGCCTGACGCCTGGATCGTGCTTGCTCGGGCTCGACACCTCGTGGGTGCGGATCGAGCGTCTTGCGTGGCGGTCCTCGCTTTGGAAACCCTGGCCCCGTGCCGCACAACCTGGCGCGGCTCGCCCGAGGCGGAAACGGTCCCAGAGTCCTCGGACGCCCTGGGACCAAGCCAACGAACCTCGGGCCACGCCTCGAGTCCTGATTCTTGACCGTTCGACACGACACCCGGGCGCGATCCCGCGACGAGTCCACCCGGAACATCCGACCTCGACTTGGCCTGCCATGAACTCTCCCGACCTGGCGTCCGAGGGGATCGCGGAACTCGACCTCCTGGAATCCTCCGGCCTGGCCGCCTTCCGCGAGGCGAAAACCCCCCAGGCCGTCGAGGCGGCCCGGATCGAGTTCCTCGGCCAGAAACAAGGGAAGGTCCGCAACGCGCAGGAACGGATCAAGAGCCTGGAGCCCAGCGCGAGGAAGGCGTACGGCCAGCGCTTCAACGCGGTCAAGATGGCCCTTGAGGCCGCCTACGAAGCCTCGAAAAACCGCGTCGAACGACCCGCGGCGGAAACCGGCGGAATCGACGTCACGCGTCCAGGCCGCCGACCCACCCTGGGTCATCTGCACCCCTTGACCCAGACGGCCAACGAGTTGATCGACCTCTTCGGCCGGTTCGGCTTCTCGGTCGCTCGAGGCCCGGAAGTCGAAGACATCTTCCACAACTTCGAGGCGCTGAACATCCCGCCGATCCACCCGGCGCGCGACCCGCTCGACAATTTCTACCTGCCGGGCGGCCTGATGCTCCGGAGCCAGACCAGCACGGTGCAAATCCGTGTCATGGAACGCCAGCCTCCACCGGTGCGGGTGATCGCCATCGGACGGGTCTACCGCCCCGACGCCGTCGACGCGACCCACTCGTTCATGTTCCACCAGATCGAAGGCTTGATGGTCGACCGCGGCGTGACCATGGCCGACCTCAAGACGGTCCTGCGGCTCTTCGCCCAGAGCTACCTTGGGGAAGACGTTCAGATCCGGTTCCGCCCCTCGTTCTTCCCGTTCACCGAACCCAGCGTCGAGGTCGACATGCTCTGGCACGGCGGCGACCGCTGGGTTGAAATGGGGGGCGCGGGGATGGTGGATCCCAACGTCTTCCGCGCCGTCGGATACGACCCCGAGGAAGTCACCGGGTTCGCCTTCGGTCTGGGTATCGAGCGGCTCTGCATGCGTCGGCACGGGATCGACGATATCCGCCTGCTCTACCAGAACGACACCCGGTTCCTCGCCCAGTTCTGACGATCCAAACCCAGCCAGCCAGCACGAGCCAGAGCCAGGGCACCGAGTCACGGAAGCCCGCATTTCGCGAAATATTTCGCAAAACTTCCCGATATCTCTATTTTCGTGACGTCAATGATTCGCCTCACGATTTACTCTTGGAGAGGAGGCAACCGATGTCGGGCGTCGAGAAGAACCGGGTGATCGTGTCGGTCGACGCCGCCAGCGGCGGGACCCAGGTCCATCATCGGGACTTTCCCGAGATCCGCGCCCAGGGAAAGGCTCCCGCCGACGCCGCCTTGCAACTGGTCAATCAGTTGACCCGGGCGCTCGACTCGGCGCTGACCCAGTGGCGCCGCGAGACGATTCAGAACGCAATCGACGACGTGCGGGCGTTCGCCTCCCACACGCCCTGATTCTCAACTCAAGAGGTCGCGAGGGCCGTCCACGGTAAGGATTTCCTCCGGCCTGTTTCACCGGTTCCCGTTCTCCACCAATCCCCGTTCACGTCCGCTGGGTTCGTCACCGGTCGCGAGAAAGCCCCCCAACAGAAAGGCCAACGACCATGAGCACGCGTCGTCTTCGGATGCTGAGCGTCTGCCTCGTCTCCGGACTTCTGGCCGTCCCGGCCTCGGTCTTCGCGGGCCTTGCCGACTACGTCAATCGGCCTGATCCGGCATTCGCCTGGACCCTCTTGAGCAACCACGACACCCCCGAGGGAAAAATCCTTCACGTCAAGCTGACCTCGCAGGTCTGGCAAGACATCCCCTGGGTCCATCAGCTTCGAATCTACGAGCCGACCCGACTCACATATCCCGACGCCGTGCTCCTGTTCATCACCGGAGGAAGCACCGACAGCCAGCCCAAGGACGAGGACCACGCCCTCGCCTTCGGTCTGGCCAAGGCCTGTGGCGCCCGCGTGGCCGTTCTGCCCCAGGTCCCCAACCAGCCCCTCCTCGGCGGCAAGAAGGAAGACGACCTGATCGCCGAAACCTTCATGATGTACCTCCAGACCAAGGATGAGAACCTGCCGCTGCTCTTCCCGATGGTCAAGAGCGCCGTCGCCGCCATGAACGCCGTGCAGGCCCTGGGCAAAGAGCACGGCAAGCCGGTCACCCGCTTCGTCGTCACCGGCGCCTCCAAGCGAGGCTGGACCACCTGGCTCACCGGCTCGGTCGATCCCCGAGTCGTGGCGATCGCTCCAATGGTCATTCCCACCCTGAACATGAGAGCCCAGCGCGATCATCAACTCGAAGTCTGGGGCAAGTACAGCGAGCAGATCGAAGACTACAGCCGTCGCGGCCTCCTCGAAAAAATGGATACCCCCGACGGCACCAAACTCTGGAAGATGATCGATCCGTATACATATCTCGATAAGATTACCATGCCCGTGCTCCAGATCAACGGTACGAACGACCGGTACTGGACGCTCGACTCGATGAACCTGTTCTGGAACGACATCAAGGCCCCCAAGTGGGTTGTCTACCTGCCCAACGCCGGCCACGGACTGAACGAGCACCGCGAGTACGCCACCCACGGCATCAGCGCCCTGTTCCGCCACGCCGTCTCCGGCCGGCCCATGCCCACGATCTCCTGGACCTTCTCCAACGACGACCCCGAGAAGGCGACGCTCACCGTCACGTGCCTGGACAAGGATGCCCCCAAGAGCATTCAGGTCTGGGTCGCCCACACCGACAGCCACGACTTCCGCGAGTCGCCCTGGACGTCGCGCCCGGTCCGCGAGATCAAGGACGATGGCCAGGGTCGGAAGATCGCTGAGGAATCCGTCGAACGCCCCGATTCGGGCTGGTCGGCCGTTTTTGCCGACCTGACGTATGAGATCGATGGAATGGATTACCACCTTTCCACGCAGATCTTCGAGGTCGGGACCAAGCCGGCGAACTGAACCCGCCCGCGAGCGGAGGACGTCACCTCATGGCCATCGCGCATCGTTTACCGTACCGTCCACGGGATCCGCGACCGGAGGGCTCAGGCGATTCTCGGTCGAGGATTATCAACGGATGGCCGAGGTGGGAATCCTCCAGCCCGACGAACGCCTGGAACTCATCGACGGAGCGATCGACATGATGCGCCCGATCGGCAATCGCCACGCGGGTTGTGTCGACGTCATGGCAAGCCGCTTCATGAACCGACTCGGCCCGCGTGCGATCGTTCGGGTCCAGGGACCGATTCGTCTTTCCGACCACTCCGAACCTCAGCCCGATATCGCCTTGCTCCACCCAAGGACCGTCTTCGATCGTTCCGGTCACCCAGGACCGGCGGATCTCTTCCTCGTGGTCGAAGTCATGGACAGCTCGGCCATTCGTGATCGGGGTCAGAAGCTCGGACTCTACGCCTTGTCGAAAGTTCCGGACGTCTGGTTGATCGATCTCGACGGAGAGTCCATCGAGGTCCACCTGGCCCCCCAGAACGGAGTCCACACCCGAAGCCGAGTCTGCCTTCGCGGGCAGAACGTCTCTCCGGACGCATTCCCCGACATCACGCTGTCGGTCGATGAAATCCTGGGATGAAGGAATTGAGCATATTCCATGATTGTTAGCTGGAACTGGCTCTCGCAGTACGTACGACTCGATATCCCCGTCGAGGTCCTGACCGGTCGGCTCGCGTTGGCGGGCCTGAATCACGAGTCGACCGAGGAGGTCGGCGGCGACCTGGCCATCGACCTCGAGGTCACGAGCAACCGGCCCGACTGCCTCAGCCACATCGGCGTGGCCCGCGAGGTCGCCGTCCTGTTCGACAAGGACCTGCACATCCCAGACCCTCGTCCGGCCGAGTCGGGTCCGCCGGTCGAAGCGATGACGGCCGTCTCGGTCGAGGCGCCGGCGCTCTGCCCGCGCTTCACGGCCAGGGTCGTCTCGGGAGTGACCGTCGGCGAGAGCCCCTGGTGGATGAAGACCCGGCTCACCACCCTGGGCGTCGGCTCGATTTCCGACGTCGTCGACGTGACCAACTACGTCCTGTTCGAATCCGGCCAACCCCTGCACGCCTACGACCTCGACAAACTCGACGGCCGTCGGCTCGTCGTCCGGCCGGCACGAGCCGGCGAAACCCTCAAGGCCATCAACGGCAAGACCTACGAGTTGACGCCCGACATGCTCGTGATCGCCGACGCGTCAAAACCGGTCGGCCTGGCGGGCGTCATGGGCGGCCTCGAAACCGAAATCGGACCCGATACCAAGAACGTGCTCATCGAGGCCGCGCGGTTCGACCCCCTGTCCGTGCGTCGCACGTCAAGAGCCCTGGGACTGTTCAGCCCGTCAAGCTACCGGTTCGAACGGCCCATGGACCCCGAGCGAACCGAGTGGGCCAGCCGCCGTTGCGCGGAATTGATCCTCCAAACCGCGGGCGGAACGCTTCATCCCGGCGTGATCGACATCGGCCATCAACCGACGGCACGCGATCCGATCGTTCTTCGACTCGATCAAATTCCCCGCATCCTCGGAATCGAGATCGACCGGCTCACCTGCGAGCGGATCTTGCGGTCACTCGGGCTCGATCCCGCCGGGGAATCCGCGACGACCCTGTCGTTCCGGCCGCCAAGCTGGCGGGCCGACCTCGAGCGCGAAATCGATCTCATCGAAGAAGTCGCTCGCGTTCACGGCTATCACCACATCCCCGAAGATCGCCCCGTGCCCTTGATCCGCTCCTCCAAGGGCCCCCGTGAGCGGGTCGAAACCGAGGTCCGATCGGCCCTGACGGGCATGGGCTTCGACGAGGCGTACACCTTCAGCCTCGTCGACGAACGACTCGCGGCCCCCTTGCATGAGAAACCGTCGGACATCACCTTGCGCGTCGATCACTCCAGCCGCAAGAAGGAAAACGCGCTCCGGCAAGGGCTGGTTCCCAGCCTGCTGGCCGCTCGATCGTACAACGAGGCCCACGGGAACCTCGACGCGAATCTGTTCGAGATCGCCAACGTGTATCTCTCTCGGCCCGATCAGCCGTTGCCCGATGAACCGACTCGGTTGGCCATCGTCGGCGGGCAAGACGTTCTGGGAATGAAGGGGGTTGTCGAGGCGCTGCTGGGACGGCTCCACGCCGAACGCGACCTGGAGGCCCGTCCCATATCGCATCCACTCCTGGCTCCGGGACGCGCCGCGGAGTTGCTCCTGGCGGGAACACACCTTGGCTTCATCGGTGAGGTGAACGCCGACTGGATCGAGCGGCTCAACCTCCGCGGCGGTTGCGCGGCCGCCGAATTGAGCTTCGAAGTGTTGATGGATCGGGCCGACCTCGTGCCGCGATTCCATCACTTGCCGAGCTTTCCGACCGTCGCCCGCGACCTTTCCCTTGTGGTCGACCGTGACTTGCCCTGGGCCGAGCTCGCGGACGCCGCTCGCAAGGCGGCCGGGCCAACGCTCGAATCCCTCAGCTTCCTCGACACGTTCGAGGGAGGGAACATCCCTGCCCATCGCCACAGCCTTCACTTCGGCATGCGGTTTCGACACCCAGAACGTACCTTGACCGGTGACGAGGTGGATCGGGCCGTCCAGGCCATCCTCGACGCCTGCAAGGCCCGTTTCGATGCCGTCCTGAGATGACCGCGCGCGACGGACCTGGATCACCCGCGCGCCAACCAAAAGACCACCGCGATTCCCCCAACGGGAGGGAACCGCGGTGCCTTGCGCATCGCCACGTCGCTGGGGAATTGTCCCTCAGACAGGCGGCGCCGCGCCTCGACCAACCACCAGCGAAATCACGAACAAAATCAAAAACAGCACGGCGAGAAAGTAGCCGATGTTGACCGCGATGCCGCTCAGACCGCTCAGCCCGGGAAGAATGGCCGCGATCAGAGCGATGACGAAGAACAGAATGGCCCAACGGAGCATGTGAGCATCTCCTTGTACTTGAGAAAAATCGCGCTGGAATGGGAATCGCGAGAGCCATGAAAGAACGGGCTCGGCCGCGACGCGTGAGTTATCGCGAACGGATGGCCAGGCCGACAACCAGACCGAACGCCAGGCCAAGGCCGAACGCCGCGGCCACCGACGATGCGGGACGTTGCCGGACCAGATCTTCGGCCGACTCATACCGTTCGCGGGCGAAGTCGCTGACGTAACCATAGCCATCGCGGAACCGGTCGGCCGCCACTCCGGCGTATTCGCGTGCCGACTCGGCCACCTGGCTGAAGCCCGACGCGCTCCTTGCCGTCAGCTCGCTGAGGAATCGCTCGATCGCCTCGCGGCCTTCACCGGTCTTTTGCTGAATTCGACCGATGAGCTGATCGATGTTCCCCTCCCCAATCCGGAGATCGTCGTCGGTCAGCTTGCCCCACTTCTCCTTGACCTGGCCCTTGATTCGGTTCCACTGGCCCTGAATCTCTTGCGCGTTGATCATCCTGGTGCCTCCTGAATCCGTTGTTGTCACCGGACAGAGACCTGCGTCTCATCACCAGGAGCATGGTAACGCAATCCGAATGCCAATCGCCATGAGCCGCGCCTTGATGTTTTCACGCGGATCACGTGGGCGCCCGCTTGATCGCTTGCAGGAATGTGGAGAACGACCCTGCTCGCATCGTGGCCCGTCCCTCGACGATCATCCGGCCGTTGCCTTCCGCGGTGCTCGCGCCGGAGACGCGCCAATCCACCCGCCGATCACGAAGCCAAAAAAAGACCCTCGACCGATCGGCCGAGGGTCATCATCAGGCGAGCGTTCGAG
>CAZRGV010000039.1:0-4993 GCA_964599655.1 uncultured Isosphaeraceae bacterium
ATGGTAAAGGTGGAGGTGTCTGGCTGAAAGACGGCGAGGTCGGTCTTGCCATCGCCGTCGTAGTCAGCCGGGACGGGTATAGGGTTGCCGCCGAATTGTGTCCCCTGGCCGAACGTGACGACCTCGGCCTGACCGTTGGAACCCGGAAAAAACCACTGGGCCGTACTGACCCGGAACAGGGCCGGCTCCGCTCGACCGTTGCCCGGGTAGTCCCCGGGAACCATCAGATCGAGGCCCGGACCCATGAGACGGCCGTTACTTGCCATCTGGTTGTACAGTTGTATCCATTCGGCGCCGTTTGCCAGAGCATACGTCGAAGGGACGTCGCGCGATTCGAGCCGTTCGACTCGAGGACGGATCAACCGGCGAGGGGTGATCGATGGCATCGTGAGCCTTTCCGAGAAGACCGAGGAGCACCGTGCCGACGAGGCGGAACGCCACCCGGAAAGGACCCTGGGACGGCCCTCGTCGTCTTCGTCCTGGCTCGATCCGACACAAACCCGCTTCCAGGGATTGAAACGCGGACGTGAATCGCCTACACTAGGCCACTTCACAGTGTAGGAGTGTTTCAAGTACGGCCTCAGTTCGATCGGGCCGGTGGCTGCGGGGCGTGCGATGTCGATTACCAAAGAGAAGAAGCAGGAGATCATCCAGACGTTCAGCCGGGGGAATACTGACACGGGTTCGCCCGAGGTGCAAATTGCCCTGCTGACAGCCCGGATCAACGACCTGACCGAGCATTTCAAGGCGCACAAGAAGGACCATGCCAGCCGCCGAGGGCTGCTGATGATGGTTTCGAAGCGGTCGAGCCTGCTGAAGTACCTGCGGCTGCACAACCGCAAGAGCTACCTTGACGTGATCGGCCGCCTGGGCATCCGCAAGTAACCCGTCCTTCCGGTCGGGCCGGGTTCCCACTCCGGCAGTTCTGCTCGATGTCTTTGGTTTCCGACCCCGCCAAACGTCGCGACCCGGTCGCGCCAAGGCGGGGTCAATCCGCACAATCGCACCCCACGGCCCGACCCTGTCGCCCGGCCGAGGTAGGTGTCCATGTCCAGTTCGTCGTCCAGTACCGTGGTCAAGAAGCCCGCCGCCGTCGAGCGTTCGATCGGTGACAAGTTGATCCGGCTCGAGACCGGCAAGCTGGCCAAGCAGGCCAGTGGCGCGGTTGTTGTTCGCATTGGCGACACGATGACGCTCGTCGCCAGCGTCGTGGCCCCCGGCCGCGAGGGGCTCGATTTCTTTCCGCTCACGGTCGACTACCGTGAGAAGACCTATGCCGCAGGCAAGTTTCCTGGCGGTTTTATCAAGCGAGAAGGCCGTCCATCGACCAAGGAGATTCTCACCTCCAGGCTGATCGACCGCCCCATCCGTCCGCTCTTCCCGGCCAGCTATCGCAATGAGGTCCAGATTCAGGCCGGGCCGATCTCGGCCGACCGCGTCAACGATCCCGACGTGATCTCGATCCTTGGCGCCTCGGCCTCCCTCGTTCTGGCTGTCGACGTCCCGTTCCTCGGGCCGATCGGCGCGATCCGGCTTGGGCGGATCGACGGCCGACTGATCCCGTTCCCGACCGCTTCCGAGATGCTGGAGACCGACCTCGACCTGGTCGTCGCCAGCACGAACCGGGCCGTCGTCATGATCGAAGGGTTCGGCCAGGAACTCCCCGAGCCGGAGATGCTCGAGGCGATTCTGACGGCTCACCGCTACAACCAGGACCTGATTGCCCTGCAGCACGAGCTTCGGGCCGAAGCGGGCCTGCCGCCGCTGGAGCACCCCGCCGATCATCCCAACCCGCTCATTCAGGTTCTCCACGATCGCTATAGCCAGGCGCTCCGGGACGCCAAGCGGATCGTCAAGAAGGCCGAACGCAACCAGGCCGTCAAGGAGCTCCAGGATCGCGTCGTCGCCGAAATGAGCCCCGAAGGGGCCGAGGGAGAGGGTGTGCCCTCGCCCCTGGAGGTCAAGTCGGCCTTCTACGCCCTGCAGGAACGCGTCGTCCGCGAGATGATTCTCGACGGCTTCCGCCCCGATGGTCGAGGCCCCAAGGATATCCGGCCGATCACGTGCGAGGTCGGCCTGTTGCCCCGCGCCCACGGCTCGGCCCTGTTCCAGCGAGGCGAGACTCAGGCCCTGGTCACGACCGTGCTCGGCACCTCGGCCGACGAGCAGCGCGTCGACGGCATCATGGACGAGTATTCCAAGAAGTTCATGCTCGACTATAACATGCCGTCGTTCGCCGTCGGGGAAGTCCGCCCGATCCGAGGGCCGGGCCGTCGGGAGATCGGCCACGGCGCTCTGGCCGAACGCTCGGTCTTTCCGGTTTTGCCCCGGGCCGAGGAGTTCCCCTACACGATCCGGGTCGTCAGCGACATCCTCGAGTCGAACGGCTCCAGCTCGATGGCCTCGGTCTGCGGCGGCACGCTCTGCCTGATGGATGCTGGCGTGCCGATCAGCGACCCGGTCGGCGGCATCTCGATCGGACTCGTTCAGGACGACGCCAACAACCGCCACATCCTCCTGACCGACATCATCGGCGACGAGGACCACTTCGGCGACATGGACTTCAAGGTGGCCGGCACCCAGCGCGGCGTCACCGGCATCCAACTCGACCTGAAGAATCTCGGCATCAGCGAGCAAATCATCCGGGAAACCCTTGATCAGGCCCGCGAAGCTCGCCTGGAGATCCTCCGCACGATGCTCCGGGCGATCAAGCGGCCCCGCGAAGAAATCTCGGTCAATGCTCCTCGGCTCATCCAGATCCAGATCAACCCCGAGAAAATCGGCCTGGTCATCGGACCGGGCGGCAAGACGATCCGCAAGCTCCAGGAAGACACCGGGGTCAAGATCGACATCGAGGACTCGGGTATCGTCACCATCTCCAGCCCTTCGGCCGAAGGAGCCGAGGCCGCTCGCGACCGCATCCAGGCCATGACCGAAGGGGTCAAGGTCGGGGCGATCTACGAGGGGCGGGTCTCGGCCATCAAGGACTTCGGCGCCTTCGTCGAGATCCTGCCGGGCAAGGACGGACTGGTCCACATCAGCGAGCTGTCCGAAGGCTATGTCGGCAGCGTGACCGACGTTTGCCGAGTCGGCGATACGATGCTGGTCAAGGTGATCAGCGTCGACGACCAGGACCGGGTCAAGCTCTCTCGCAAGGTTGCCCTGGCCGAGCGAGGCCTGACTGACGCCTACGCGCAGGCTCACCCGGCGGCCGAACGTCCCCCGGGCGGCGGAGGCGGAGGTGGTCGTGGCGGGGAACGACGCGGAGATCGGCGGGGGGATCGCCGCGACCGCGATTGACGGCGGTCTGGCTGTCCGTTGACGATACCGAGGCGCCCCGGCTCCTTGTCGACGACGAGGGGCCGGGGTCCTTCTCCTAATAACGGAGCCCGGCTCTCCGGTCCGCGATTTCGAGAGGTTCCGCCCATGGCCGAATCGACCGCGACCGCTCCCTTTCCGGCCGCGACCCTCACCGAAACCGATGGCGAGGAGGTCGCCCGCCGCCTCCGCGCCGCCTACTCCGAGATCGCTCAGCTCGCCGGCGGCCTGGCGCATGAGATCCGAAACCCCCTTTCCACCATGCGGCTGAACCTCGACCTCCTGGCCGAGGAATTCGAGAACCCCGAGTCCCCTCGAGACCGCCGCGTACTCCAGAAAATCGAGCGCGTCCGGAAGGAAAGCCACCGGCTCCAGGGCCTGCTCGAAGACTTCCTCCGATTCGCCAGGGTCCAGGAGCTGCGGACCCAGCCGACCGACCTGAACGCCGTGGTCGACGACGTCCGCGACTTCTGTGAAGGACAGGGGGCCACCCAGGGCATCGTTTCGCGAACCCGGTACGACCACGACCTGCCGCCCGTACCCATGGATGTCGACCTCTTCAAGCAAGCCCTCCTGAACCTCGTCCTCAACGCCCAGCACGCCATGCCCGATGGCGGCGAGCTGATCCTGACGACCCGCCGCGAAGGAGACTGGGCCGTCCTCGACGTGATCGACACCGGCGTCGGCATTCCCGCCGACCAGCAACCGAAGGTCTTCGACGCCTTCTTCTCAACCCGGCCAGGCGGCAGCGGACTCGGCCTGCCCACGACCCGCAAGATCGTCGAGGCGCACGGCGGCTCCATCCAGCTCGAAAGCGAGCTGGGCAAGGGGTCGAAGTTCACCATCCGACTGCCGCTTCGAGACGCCGCCGAGGAACCCACCCCCGCCTGATCCAGAATCGGTCCGCGAGCCGACCCGTCGCGACGAAACACGCCAGGAGACCAACCGATCACGTCGCGGCGCCGCGTTGCCGGAGGTAAGCTAACGAGTGAAGAAAGAGTGATATCAAAATGGATCATCCTATCCGAGTTCTCGTGGTCGACGACGACGAGCCCCACGCCGAGGCCGTGGCCGAGAGCCTGGAACGGGTCGGATACGAGTGCGTCGTGGCTGGCAGCGGTCGTGAGGGTTTGCGGCTGATCGAGGAGCAGAGCTTCGACATCGTGATCACCGACCTCGTGATGGAAGGGGTTGGCGGGCTCGAGATCCTGGCCAAGGCCAAGCAGGAACTGCCCGATGCCGAGGTCGTCATCCTGACCGGGCACGCGACCATCAAGACGGCGGTGACCGCCATCCAGTCGGGCGCGGCCCAGTACCTGACCAAGCCGCTCGACATTGGCGAACTCCGCGCGGTGGTCGACAAGGCGTCGCAGACCCAGCGGCTGGCCCGGACCAATGTCGAGCTGCGGCGCCAGCTCAACGAGCGGTTCGGGTTCGAGGGGGTGGTCGGCAACTCGCAGGAGATGCAGCGCGTCATCGAGCGGCTCAAGCAGATCTCGCCGACGAACGCCACGGTCCTCATCACCGGCGAAAGCGGCACGGGCAAGGAGCTGGTCGCCAAGGCGCTTCATGTCAATCATCCCGAGCGTCGGAACAAGCCGTTCGTGCCCTTGAACTGCGCGGCCCTGAGCGAGAACATCCTCGAAAGCGAGCTGTTCGGGCACGTCAAGGGGGC
>CAZRGV010000039.1:5014-31998 GCA_964599655.1 uncultured Isosphaeraceae bacterium
GGAAGGGGTACTTCGAGCAGGCCAACGGCGGCACCCTGTTCCTCGACGAGGTGGGAGACATTCCGCTCTCGACGCAGGTGAAGCTGCTCCGCGTGCTGGAGTCGGGTGAGATTGTGCGGGTTGGGTCGAATGAACCGATCAAGGTGAACGTGCGGCTCATTTCGGCCACCAACCGCGACCTGACCGAGGCGATCGCCCAGGGGAAGTTCCGCCAGGACCTCTACCACCGGATCAAGGTGGTCAGCATCAAGCTGCCCCCGCTCCGTTCGCGCCGCGAGGACATCCCGCTGCTGATCGACCACTTCCTCAAGGAGTTCACCGCCACGCATGGCAAAACCGTCAGCGCGGTTTCGCCCGCGGCCCGCAAGGCCTTGATGGCCTACTCGTGGCCTGGGAACGTCCGTGAGCTCAAGAACACGATTGAGAGCATGGTCGTGATGGACATCGACGGCGTGCTCGACGTCGACGACTTGACCGAGGACCTGCAAGCGGCCTCCGGGGGCCCCGGCGAATCGGGCGCCGGGGCCGACAACCTGGTGGGCAAGTCGCTCGACGAGATCGAGAAACACTACCTTGCCGAGACCCTGAAGCTGACCGGCGGCAACCGCGAGGAAGCCGCACGCATGCTCGGTATCGGCGAGCGGACCCTCTACCGCAAGATCAAGGACTACGGCCTGAGCTGACGGCCGTTCTCGACAGGGCCAGAGTTCGGTTCGTTTCGGGAGCCGGGACCGCCCCCGAATTCGGTTCGTTTCGGGAGCGAGCTTCCAGGACGGCCGGGCCCCTCGGGAACCGCTCGAAAACACGGTCGGTGCGCTCGCGGTGCGCGTTTTCTCGCGGAGATTAGTTTCCCGAAGCCGTGTTCTACCAGGAGTTTGTGAAAAACGAGGGGAGTTCGTTCGGCGCGCTGTGCGCACCATGCGTTCCGTGCGTTCGACGGGCCTGATTCGGGGTCGGAGCCGACGCGATTTCGATCGCCGAAACGGTCGCGAAGGGTTGCCAATGACGGCACGCCCGACGGCTGGAGAGGGATCGCCGAGCCCCACGCGCGAACGACCTGCCCCGGCCTTCCGGCCGGATGTCGCGTGTCCCTCACGATGCCACGAAACGAACCCACGCCGATTGTCCAAGACGCCCCTCGAACGAAGTCGGTGCGCTCGCGGTGCGCGTTTTTTCGCGACGACCGAATTCCGGAAGTCATTGTCTTGATTTTGGTTCGGAACTTCGAGGGGAGTTCGTTCGGCGCGCCGCGCGCACTCCGCGCTCGGCTCCGGGCACGGATCGAGACGGAAACAATCGGCGTGACGATTTTGTCTCTCCAAAATCTCATTTTTGGTAATGGGTGGCGTGTCCCCGGCGACGAGTTGCCTGTGCGCGATGCCTCGCGAGCGTTGAGGTTCATGGATGAGTGATCGATCCCGGATGGTCGGGACGGTGCCGTTGGGTTTCATGTGGTTTGTTCAATAGCCCGTACTCGATGAACCGGCGCGAGGGGGCCGGTGGCGTCACCCTCGGGACCGGCAACGTGGTTGGTCGCCGCCGTCATGAAATAGAATCGAGGAATCGGCCGTAAGAATTCGTAGGTGCAGGAGGGAATTCTGCCCAGGTTGTCAGGATCCTTGGTGGGAAGGCATGGGTGGCGGGTGTTGATCTGGGTGCCGCCGGTGCGGCCGCGCGCCGGGCCGAAGCAACGAAGCCCTTGAGCGTGGCCGGGTCAGGTCCGAGAATGGCGGTCACGGTCGCGTGGTTCCGTCGAGCCGCGCATCGACGGTCGTTCGTCCTCAAGGAGACCCGCCTTGAGGGAGGGGGGCCATGCGGGTTCCATGGAGTCTTCGGGCGCGGAGGGCCATCGCGGATGCCATGGCGCCGGTTGCGTTTTGGGATACGCTCGTTGATGATCCTGGTGGCGGTCGTCGCCATCGCGCTGTTCCTCCTCCGATCGGATTCGTCCCGTCCCGGGCCGCGATACCGATTGATCGAGGTCTTCGACCGCAATCCTGATGGCTCGATTGGCTCCATCGGGCGACAACGTCTCGATCTCGACGATCCGGCCGACGACTTCCACGGGACGCCGGATGGAGAGACCCGCTTTCGCGAGATCATTGCCCGCTTGAACGCCAGCAAGGCCGAGTACCGCGTCACGAGCCCACGGGGTTTCCGGCCCAACGGGGACCCCATTTACTGATGGTGTCTCGATCGCCGCTCACCCGTCCCTTCGTGGCGGCAGGGGTGGCATGGGGCAGAGCCAGTGGCACACAGGCGGCCGCCGCGAAGTCATATTCGCCGGAATCCGCTCCCGTCTTGGGCCTCGACGAGGCGGCCCCGGCATTCCCATCTTCGCTCAATTTCCCTTTCTCGCCCGCTTCTCTCTTCCTTTCTAATCCATTGCGGCGCTTCGACAAACCTTGACAGTCTCGCGCAAACGGAACGATAATCGACGGGCTTACGACCACCCTTGCCGCCGCCGTCCTAAGTCATGAATGGGCCGTCGGGTGCACCTGGACCCGGTTGGTCCGTGTCAATCCGTCTCTGGCCCCTCCTTAGTATTGAACGCACTGGTGATAACATGCTTCAAGCCGTCCGGGTGAGCACGCGAGAGATCCTCGAAGAGATCCTGGCCCAGCGAATCATGGTTCTCGATGGCGCGATGGGGACCATGATCCAGACGTATGGGTTGGAGGAGGACGATTTCCGCGGCGAATTCTTCCGCGATCATCCGAAGCCGCTCAAGGGATGCAACGATCTGCTGGTGCTGACCCAGCCGCGGATCATCGAGGAGATTCACCGGGCGTACCTGGAGGCTGGGGCCGACATCATCGAGACCAACACGTTCGTCGCCAACCGGCTGACCATGGCGAATTACGGCCTGGAGGACCGTTGCGTCGAGATCAACCGTGCGGCGGCCGAGCTGGCGCGCCGGGTCGCCGACGAGGTGACGCGTCAAGATCCGAACAAGCCCCGATTTGTCGCGGGGAGCATCGGCCCGACCGACAAGACGGCGTCGATCTCGCCCAAGGTGAGCGACCCGGGCTATCGCGGCGTCACGTTCGACGATCTTGTGGCCGCGTACACCGAGCAGATCGAGGGGCTTGTGGAGGGAGGCGTGGACATCCTCTTTCCCGAGACGAGCTTCGACACGCTCAACATGAAGGCGTGTCTTTTCGCGATCGACACCTACTTCGAGCGGACGGGCCAGCGATTGCCGGTGATGATCTCGGCGACGATCACCGACAAGAGCGGCCGCACGCTCTCGGGGCAGACGATCGAGGCGTTCTGGTACTCGGTTTCGCACTTCGACATGCTGTCGGTCGGCATCAACTGCGCCCTGGGGGCGTCGGACATGCGGCCGTACCTCGAAGCACTGGCGGGCGTGGCGACCTGCTACATCAACTGCCATCCGAACGCGGGAATGCCCGACGGCTTCGGCAATTTCGACGACACGCCCGAGCACATGGCCGAAGTCATCGCCGAGTACGCCCAGAACGGCTGGCTGAACATCGTCGGCGGTTGCTGCGGCACGAACCCAACGTACATCCGCCAGATTGCACGTGCGGTCGAGAAGGTGACGCCCCGGAAGCGCCCGGCCTCGTCGCACCTTTCGAGCTTCAGCGGCATGGAGCCGCTGACGATCCGCCCCGAAACGAACTTCGTGATGATTGGCGAGCGGACCAACATCACCGGCTCGAAGCGGTTCGCCCGGCTGATTCGCGAAGGAAAATATGATGAGGCCCTGGCAGTCGCGCGCGATCAGGTCGAGGGGGGGGCCAACATCCTCGACGTCAACATGGACGAAGGGTTGATCGATGGTCCCAAGGCGATGACGCGGTTCTTGAACCTGATCGCCGCCGAGCCCGACATCGCCAAGATCCCGATCATGGTGGACAGCTCGAACTGGGCGGTCATCGAGGCCGGTTTGAAGTGCGTGCAGGGCAAGTCGATCGTCAACTCGATCAGCCTGAAGGAAGGCGAGGAGAAGTTCCTCGAACAGGCGAGGCTCGCTCGGCGCTACGGCGCGGCGGTGGTCGTCATGGCGTTCGACGAGGAGGGGCAGGCCGTCACGCGGGATCGCAAGGTCGAGATCTGCTCCCGAGCGTATCACCTTTTGACCGAGCACGTCGGCTTTCCGCCCGAAGATATCATCTTTGATGTGAATATCCTCACGGTTGGGACCGGGATCGAGGAGCACAACAACTACGCCGTCGAGTTCATCGAGGCGGTTCGCGAGCTGAAGCGGCTCTTTCCCCAGTCGAAAACCTCAGGCGGCGTGAGCAACGTCTCGTTCGCTTACCGGGGCAACGACGTGGTTCGCGAGGCGATGAACGCGGCGTTTCTCTACCACGCGATTCATGCCGGGCTCGACATGGGGATCGTCAATCCGGGCCAGCTCGAAGTCTACGACGAGATTCCCAAGGACCTGCTGGAACGGGTTGAGGATGTCCTGCTCAACCGCCGGCCGGATGCCACCGACCGCCTGACCGAGTTTTCCGAGACGGTCAAGAAGAAGGACCGGAAGACCGATTCCAAGGCCCTTGCCTGGCGAGAGACGACGGTCGAGGAACGGCTCAAACATGCGTTGATCCAGGGGATCACCGACTTCATCGATCAGGACGTGGAAGAGGCGAGGCAAACCTACGACCGGCCCCTGTCGATCATCGAGGGGCCGTTGATGGACGGGATGAACGTCGTCGGCGACCTGTTCGGCGCGGGCAAGATGTTCCTTCCCCAGGTGGTCAAGAGCGCCCGCGTGATGAAGAAGGCCGTGGCTTATCTTCAACCGTTCATGGAAGCCGAGAAGGCGGCGAAGGCGGACGCCGCGACGCGCCAGGCGCGCGGCAAGATCTTGATGGCGACGGTCAAGGGGGACGTTCACGACATCGGGAAGAACATTGTGGGCGTGGTGCTCGGCTGCAACGACTACGACGTGATCGACCTTGGCGTGATGTGCCCTTGCGAGAAGATTCTGGCCACGGCGAAAAAAGAAGGGGTCGATCTGATCGGCCTGTCGGGGCTGATCACGCCGTCGCTCGACGAGATGGTGCACGTGGCCAGGGAAATGGCGCGCGAGGGGTTCGACGTCCCGTTGCTGATTGGAGGCGCGACGACCAGTCCGAAGCACACGGCGGTGAAGATCGCCCCGGCATATCCAGGCATGGTTGTTCATGTGAAGGATGCTTCTCGTTGCGTGGGGGTGGTGGATCGCTTGATGCGGCCCGACGATCGCAAGGCGTTCGACGTCGAGAACCGGGCGAACCAGGAAAGCGACCGTGCGTCGTACGCCAGAAAGGTTGAGCGCAAGCTCGTGCCTTATCCCGAGGCGCTTGCGCGTCGACTCCGGCTCGACTGGTCGAAAACCACCGTGGAGCGGCCCGAGTTCCTGGGGGCCCGCGTGCGTCGCGACGTCCCGATCGCCGAGATCGTGCCGTTCATCGACTGGACCCCGTTCTTCATGGCCTGGGAGCTCAAGGGGAAATACCCGAAGATCTTCGACGATCCGACGGTCGGACCGATCGCGCGAGAGACGTTTGAGCACGCGCAGCGATTGCTCAAGGAGTTTCTTGAGAATGGCAAGCTGACGGCCCACGCGGTCTACGGCTTCTTCCCCGCCCAGAGTGAAGGGGACGACATCATTCTGTATGCCGATGAGTCGCGAACCGTGGAACGCGTCCGGTTGCCGATGCTCCGGCAACAGTGGGAGCGGGTTGGCCAGAAGGAGTTCCGCTCCCTGGCCGATTACGTCGCGCCGGTCGATTCGGGCGTGGCCGACTTCGTCGGGGCCTTCGCCGTCACGGCGGGGCACGGGGTCGATGAACTGGTCAAGGAGTTCGAGGCTCGAGGCGACATCGACGACGCGATCATGACGAAGGCGATTGCCGATCGGCTGGCGGAGGCGCTCGCCGAGATGCTCCATCAGCAAGCCCGGCGCGACTGGGGCTATGGCCGAGCGGAGCAACTGAGCAACGAGGACCTGATCGCCGAGAAGTATCGTGGGATTCGCCCGGCGCCTGGTTATCCGGCCTGTCCCGATCACACGCTCAAGCCGGTGATCTGGGATTTGCTCGATGTGCGGAAGGCGACCGGCATGTGGCTGACCGAGAGTCTGGCCATGGTGCCGGCGGCGTCGGTCAGCGGGCTCTACTTCGGACATCCCGAGGCGCGTTATTTCGCGGTCGATTTGATCACGCGCGATCAGGTCGAGTCGTACGCGAATCGTCGAGGAAAACCGGTCGCGGACGTCGAGCGATGGCTCTCGCCCAACCTGGCCTACGATCCCTGATTTTCGGGATTAACGGCAAAAGGGCACCCCGAGGCTGGATTTGCATTATAATTAGGTAAAGGTCCACCGATTTGCTCGGTGGACCTCCGACCTTGGACATGAGATTCAGCCATGAGAGCCCTCTTCCACGTCGGGTCCGTTGTCATGGTGTCGGGTTTCCTGACGTCGGAGGCCTCGGGCCAGGTGGCGGCGAACCTTCCCGCGATTCCGGCCCCGGCCGGGGCCCTTGCGGCCGCGGCACCTCGACTGCCGGAACCGCTGGAGGGCGGGGCGGTGGCTCCACCCAACCCTGTCGCGGGACGGGCTCTCGACCATCCGGTCGCGAGAGTCCGCAGGGCTCCAGACAACCAGTGGGGCGTTCGCAATCCTGGCGGTGTCGGGAGATATCTCGAGTACTATCCGCCCGGCAACCAGTTCCAGAATCCAGGGCCAGGGGTGCGAGTCGCGCAGTATGAGCTGGGACCGCCCTCGACGAGCCGGAGCATGCAGCTCCAGTCGCAGGCCGTCGGTATCTCACGATACAGTGTGCTTCAGAGGCACATCGATGCCTACGGTGCGCCCCGGATCGGGTTCTTCGGCTTCTGGCCCGGGTTTGGTTTTGGCTACGGGTATGGTTACGGAATGTACGGCGGGGGGTATCCCTACCCGTACTGACGGACGAACGGCGAGACGAGCCTTGGGACGCTCTCCCGCGTTGAGTTGATCGCGGTCCCGCCGCGAACCCCGAGCCCGTTCGAGGGTACGGGATTCGCGTTGGGAACGTGACGGCACGGCAGGTTTATTCTTCTTCCTCGCCGGTGCGCGACTTCTTCCACTTTTCGACGATCTGTTGCTGGACGTTGGGTGGAACCGGCTCGTACGACTTGAACTCCATGGAGAAGGAGCCCTGACCGCCGGTCATGCTCTTGAGCTGGGTGGCGTACGTGAGCACCTCGCTCAGTGGGACCACGGCCTGGATCACCTGGAGCCCGCCGGGCAGGGCCTCCATGCCGGTGATGTGTCCTCGCCGGGTGGAGAGGTCGGCCGAGATGTCGCCAAATTTCGCGTTGGGGACGGTGACCTCCATGGTGACGATCGGCTCGAGGAGAACGGGCCTGGCGTTCTCGAACGCCTTGCGGAACGCGGTGGCCGCGGCGGTCTTGAAGGCTTGTTCCGAGCTATCAACCGGGTGGTCCTTGCCGAAGAAGACCTCGACCTCGACGTCGACCACATGGTTGCCCGAGAGGACGCCCTTCTCCATCTGCTCGCGCACGCCCTTCTCGACGGCCGGGATGAACTGGTTGGGAATGACGCCGCCCTTGACCGCGTCGACGAAGTTGAAGCCCGCGCCTCGCTCCCGGGGACGAACGCGCAGATGGACCTCGGCGAACTGGCCGCGTCCGCCGGTCTGTTTCTTGTGGCGGTGGTTGGCTTCCGCCTGGCCCGTGATCGTCTCCAGGTAGGGGACGTGCGGGACGTGCGTGTTGACGTCGAGCTTGTAACGGTTCTTGAGCCGCTGTTGGATCACGTCGAGGTGCAGCTCGCTCATGCCGTTGATGACCAGCTCGTGTGTCTGGGCGTCTCGACGGTAGGTGAAGGTCGGGTCTTCGTCGGCGATCTTGGCCAGCCCGACGGAGATCTTCGGTTCGTCCTCGCGGGTCTTGGGCTCGATGGCGCGGGGGACCATCGGCGTGGGGAACCGGATCGGCTTGAGCTGGGGAACCGTGGTATTGCCGCCGGTATTGCTGACCGTGTCGGAGACGTGCAGGTCGTCGAACTTGGCGATGGCGACGATGTCGCCGGCGATCGCCTCGGGGACCTCCTCCTGCTGTTTGCCCTGCATCACGTAGATGTGGCCGGCCTTGCTCGTCTTGCCGGTGCGGAGGTTGACCAGCGTGGTGTCGGAGGCGAGCCGTCCCGAGAGGATGCGAAGATAATTGAGTTTGCCCATGAACAGGTCGTTGGTCGTCTTGAAGACCTGGGCGACCAGAGTGCCGTCCTCGGCGGGGAGGATTTCGACGCCAGGGGTGCCGTCGTCCTCACCGGGAGCAAAGCGGTGGATGTTCTCCGGGTTGAGGCCGCACTCGACGATCAGGTCGAGCAGCTCGCGGACACCGATGTCCTTCTTGGTCGAGAGGCAGACGACCGGCACGAGCTTCGCGCTGGCGATGGCCTCGTGGGCGGCCTCGCGGAGTTCCTCGGCCGAGATCGTCTCGCCTTCGAGGTAACGGGTCATGAGGTCGTCGTTGGTCTCGACGATCTGCTCGACGAGCATCTGGTAGGCTTCCGAAGGTGGCATCGGGCAGCCATCGGGAGCGTCGGTCGGCGCGTTCAGGACGTTCAGGACGCCGGAGAAATCGGCCCCCTGGCCGATCGGGACGTTGAACGGAACGCAGCTCGACCCGAAGGTCTCGCGGATCGCCTCGAGGTCGGCCTTGTAGTCGACGTTTTCGGCATCCATCTTGGTGATGGCGATGATTCGTCCCAGGCCGAGCCGGCCGGCCTCGTTGTAGATGCGGCGGGTGTTGACCTCAATGCCCGACGGGCCGGAGACGGCGATCAGCACGTTCTCGACGGCGGCCAGGGCACTCAGGGCATTGCCGATGAAGTCGGGGTAGCCGGGCGAGTCGATCAGGTGGACCTGCTTGCCTTGCCATTCGAGATGGCCGAGGTGGCAATCGATCGAGAAATGCCGGCGTTTTTCCTCGTCGTCGACGTCCAGGGTGCTGGTGCCGTCGTCGACGGATCCTCGGCGCGGGGTGGCGCCGGCGGCGAAGAGCAGGGCGTCGGCAAGGCTGGTCTTGCCCGACGCCCCATGTCCAGCCAGGGCGATGTTCCTGATATCGGTGACGTGATAGGTCGTGGTCATGGTGCCTGTCCCCTCTCGATTGAGGTTAGGATTCCCGCCCAAAGGCCGGCGAATCCGAGGCACCCGATGGGAGACGACCCGCCTCAGGGTCGTCAGGGTGTCGAAGATCGGTCGCCGGCCCGTTTCCGGGCCTCGCTGATCCGGAAACGACCTTCGTAGAAAGCCCGCCCGACGATGCAAGCCGCGACCGGCAAGGCCGCCAGGCGTTCCAGGTCGTCGAGTGTGCTGACCCCTCCTGACGCAATGACGGGAGTCTTCAACCGCGACGCGAGAGCGCCCGTGGCGGCCAGGTTGGGCCCCTCGAGCATGCCGTCGCGCGCGATGTCGGTGTAGACGACCGCCCCCAGCGGCAGGTCGTCGAACTGCTGGGCCAGTTCCACGGCGTCGACTTCCGAGACGTCGAGCCAGCCGTCGGTGGCCACCTTGCCGTCTCGGGCGTCGAGCCCCAGTACGACCCGGTTGGGGTGACGCTCGACGAGGGTTCGGAACCAGCGTGGATCCTTCAACGCCTGCGTGCCAACGATCACGCGCTCGATGCCGGCGTGGAGCCAGGCCTCGGCCGTCTCATCGCTGCGCACGCCCCCTCCGAGCTGGCAAGGAACCTTCACGCGGGCCAGGATGGCCCGCACGGCCTCGACGTTCACCGGCTTGCCGACCTTGGCTCCATCGAGATCGACCAGATGGATGCGGGTGGCACCTTCGGCCTCCCAGTGTGCCGCCATGGCTGCTGGATCGTCGCCGAAGACCGTTTCCCGATCGTAGTCGCCCTGCTGGAGGCGAACGCAACGCCCGCCTCTGAGGTCGATGGCCGGGATAACTTCCATGAGTTTCACCGAATCTTCCGCGAGTCTTAACCCACCTTGCAATGTAGCCGCGCGTTCGGGGAGTCGCAAGGGACCACCCCCCGTGCGTGGGACGCGAAGACGGTCGGCACCGCAACGAGCGGACACGTCGAGCGGATTCGGCGCGTCATGGTGGAATTCCTGGGGTTTCCGCTCGCTCAGAGGGCCGCGAAGTTGGCGTACATCGCCAATCCGACCTTCTGGCTCTTCTCGGGATGGAACTGGCAGGCCATGAGGTTGTCGCGCCAGACCAGAGCCGCGAACGGGTCGGGATAGAGGCTCTCGGCGGCGACATCCTCGGGGTTCGAGGGCCGGGCGTGGTATGAGTGGACGAAATAGACCGACGGCTCCGGTTCGAGTCCCCGAAGCAAGGGGACCGGCCTGCGAATTTGAAGCGTGTTCCAGCCCATGTGAGGGATCTTCAAGCCCGGGACCGAGGGGAACCGCACGACGCGCCCGGGCATCAGGCCAAGGCCCTGGTGGACGCCGTCTTCCTCGCTGAACTCGAAGAGGAGCTGCAAGCCCAGGCAGACCCCAAGACAGGGCTTTCCGGCCCGGACGGCCTCGGTGAACGCCTCGCCCAGGCCGGTGCGACGGAGTTCGCCGATGGCGTCGGCGAACGCCCCGACACCGGGCAGGATGACCTTGTCGGCGTGGCGGACGCGGTCGGGGTCGCAGGTCACGTCGGCGTGGTGTCCGACCGCTTCGAGGGCCTTCTGCACGCTCCGAAGGTTTCCCATCCCATAGTCGATGATCGCGATCATGTTCGGTCTCGGCCGCTCCGGCGAATCGTTCCCGCCGTTGCCCATCATAGCGGGGCAAAGGGAGTTCCGCCAAGCGGTGCGGGCCGATCAGCGGACCCGTCCCGAGGTCGACCCAAGGCCGCGAGCGACAGGCAGCCAACGGGCACCGAGATCGCTCCGGCGGCCCTGGAGGCCGTAAGGATCGCGACTGCCGGATGGGAAGAGGCTGGAGTCCTCGCCGAAGCCGTTCGACTCGGGGTCGTCGGGTTCGAGCGACGACTCGGGCAGAGGCCGGATCTCTCCCGGAATCTGGGCGAACGGCATGCGGCGGCCCCTGGGGCGCGACGCGGGGGTCGATCGAGCGGATCCAGTGCCCGGGTCGGACGTTGATGGCGGAGACAGGCCCATCGTGTCGTAACCCTGGCGGCGGATCAGGTTTCGGGCGTCATCGAGGCGGGCGGCCAGGTCGCCGTTGTTCGCCTCCGACTGCACGAGTTCGTCCTCGAGCCGGCGGTTTTCCGACTTCAGCTCGGCGACCTGCTTCTGAAGCTCGTATTTTTCCGATTCCAGGTGGCTGACGCTTGTCTTGAGCGAGCCGACCATGGTCTGACGCGCACCGAACGGGCCAGGCTGAGCACAGCCGGCTGCCAGAGCAATCAGGGCCAGGGCTGGCCCGAGCGCTCTGAAGGTAATCAGCGGCCTCGGCGAGCCAGCGCGAGGGCCTGGTGTGGGGGAAACGAGGGCGTTCATGTCCGAAGTCTACCGCGCCGACCATGGGGCGTCGGAAAATCCTTCGGTGGTTTTCGAGGCATAATCGGACGGGGGCCGTTCGTCGGGTAGATCCTGCGGGGGCTCGTTTTCCTCGTCGGCCTTCACAATCCGATAATGCCGCCAGGCCAGCACGATCGTCGTGACCAGCGCGGTGATTAAAGAGCCCGTCGCCGCGCTGAGCAGGATGACGATGCCGATCGAGCTCGTTGGCTGGCCCAATCCGAACGGAAAATAGATCGTGACCTGCTGGTTGTTGTAGAGGACGAACCAGAGCAGGATGCCCAGCACGATCGCCGCGCCGATCAGCCGGCGGTAAACCCAGAAGGTTCGGATCAATCCGGCCGATTTGCGACGCTTGTACGGGCCGACCATGGCGACACCTCCATCGTTCAGGGTTCTCGTCCCAGGAGGAACCGGAACAGTTCGGTCAGGGTCGAGAAGAGTGGGCGGGCCCAGCCCGGCCAGAGCCAGGGCCAGGAGAGCATGAGCGTCAGGGCCGCCAGGCTCAGATAAGGCCCGAAAGGGATTTCGCGGTCGGCCCCCGAGATATTGCGGCGGGCGAGGATTTTACCGGCCATCAGCACGAGCTTCCAGACGGCGTGCGCCAGTCCGAAGAACGGGGCGATGAAGAAGGTCAGCACGGCCGCCTGCCAGCCGAGAAACGCGCCGATCATCGCCATCAAGGTCACGTCGCCGAAGCCCATCGCCTCGCGACGCAGGGCAAGACCCGCGACGATTCGAACGGCCCAGACCAGGCCGCCGCCCACGGCCCATCCCAGCAGGCCGACCGCCAATCCGCCGCCGAAGGTCGAGGCCGTTCCCGGCTCGGGCCGCACGTCCGGTACAATCGCCCCGAGCAGAAGTCCGAGGACCATGCCCGTGACCGTCACCTCGTCGGGAATGATGAACAGGTCGTAGTCGATGAAGGTGGCCACGACCAGGAGCGACAGCAGGACCAGGTGGTAGAGCATCCGCAGGAAGTCGTCACCACCGAGCATGCCTCGGGCTCCGAAGACGATGTCGGTGAGATAGACCGCGACGAAGAGCAGGCCGACCAGGGCCTCGATCAGCGGATAGCGCGCCGAGATGGGCAGGCCGCAGCGGCGGCAGGCTCCTCGCAAGAACAACCAGCCGACGATGGGCACGTTGTCGCGCGCCGCGATCGGGTTCAGGCACTTCGGGCAGTGCGACGCCGGCCAGATGACACTCTTTTGCCAGGGGATGCGGTAAACGCAGACGTTGACGAAGCTGCCGACGACCGCGCCGACGGCGAAGATCCAGAGGCCGCCGACCAGATACGTCAGGGCGATCGTGTTCATGCGCCGGCCACCCTCAACGGAGCGGAACACCAGCAAGACCATTGCTCCCGGATCTCGTCCGCGACCTGCTCGGGACTCCGGCCGTCGGTTTCCACGACGGCGTGCGCGACCTCCTGGTAAAGCGGTGTTCGGGCCTGGAGCACGCTGGCGATCTCGTCGATCAGGCCAAGGGAGGTCAGGGCGGGCCGGTCGGCCGGGTCGAGTCGGAGGCGGGCGGCCAGGGTCGCGGGATCGGCCTTGAGCCAGGCGACGAATCCGAAGCGTCGCAAGGCGAGGCGGTTCGACTCTCGAAGAATGACCCCGCCGCCCGTCGCGACGACCGCGCCGGGATCACGGGCCAGGAGGTCGCGAAGGGTCGCCTCTTCCTCATCCCGAAACGCCGCCTCGCCGTTCTGGGCGAAGAACTCGGCGATCGGTCGGCCAAGCCGAGCTTCGAGCACCCGATCGGCGTCGGCGAAGGGCCGCCCGATCCGCTCGGCGAGGAGGCGTCCGACGGTCGATTTCCCCGTACCTCGATAACCGACCAGAGCCAGGCCGAGTTGGGGGGAACTCACCAACGGGTTGGGAGAGAAGGTCATCGCGTCTGGGCCTGCCGAGCGTCGTCGAGGAAATCGCGCGCAAGCAAGCGGCTCTCACGAATAGGCAAAGAGCAAGTGACGAGACCTCCTGGCCGTCGTCTGAAACGCGGACGAATCGTCGGGGAAAATCGTTCAATCCTTCACCGCGCTGAGTTTCGCCTTGAGGGTGTCTCGCATCAGGTCGTAGGGTGCTTCCTGACCGGTGTAGTACTGGAACTGCAAGGCGGCCTGGTGGATGAACATGTCGACGCCGGTGATCGTGGCGCAGTTGTGCTCGCGGGCGAGCTTGATGAACAGGGTGTTCTCGGGATGATAGACGGTGTCGAAGACCAGCATTCCTTCCCGGAAGGCGGCGGCCGGCACGGGACTGGCGTCGACGTCGGGATGCATACCGACTGGGGTGCAGTTGACCAGGATATCGCACAAGGTGCCGGCGCGCATGCCCCACGATGTGGACCGGCAGTTGAGTTCCTCGGCCAGGGTGTTGGCCTTCTCCTCGTTGCGGCCGCAGATGGTTACGCCGGCGCCTCGACGAACCAACCCGGCGGCCACCGTGCGAGCCACGCCGCCCGAGCCGAGAATCAGAACCTGCTTGTCCATCAGAGGGCTGACCGACCCCTCGATCGCGCCGCCGAGAGCGTCTTCGAGGGTATCCATGGCCGCGCGATAATCCGTGTTGTGGCCGATCCACTTCCCGTCCTGGTTGACGACGGTGTTGCACGCCCCGATCCGCTCGGCCGCCTTGTCGATCGTGTCGAGCAGCGGGATGATCGCTTCTTTGTGGGGGATCGTGACGCTGAAGCCCTTCAGGTCGAGCCATTTGAGGGCTCCGAGCGACTCCTTGAGCGAGTCCTTGGGGATCAGGAACGGGACCATCACCTTGTTGAGCCCCAGGTGGCGGAAGGCGGCGTTGTGCACGGCGGGGCTGAGGCTCTGGGCGATCGGGTCGCCGATGACGCCGTAGACTTCCGTCTGGGCGTTGATCTGATCGTAGAAGTAGTCGCTTTTGAGGGTTTCGAGGAAGGGCATGCCGGGCGCGAAGGTCCGGTCGGGATTGAATCCGGCGTAGGTGAACGGCGCGCCGAACTTCGCACCGAGGATGCGGGTGAAGACACCGAGCGGCCCCATGGCGATGCCGAGCGTCGGGACCTCGGCCCTGGCCACCATTTCGAGCATTCGCGAGGCGTCGGCGACGGTGTGGGCCATCGCGGCGATCTTGACGATGTCGGCGTCGAGATCTTGAATCCGGCGATGCAGGTCGTCGAGATCCTCGGGCATTTTCTTGAAGTCGTGGTAGCTGATGATGCGCTTGGTGTTGCCGAACTTGGGTCGCGGGATCTTGTCGGCGATGTCCATTTCGAGGTCGACGTACGAGACGCCGGCGACAATCGCCTCGCGGAGCAGTCGCTGGCGGCGGAGCTCGTCGCCCCGCCAGATGCCGCCGTCGATCCCTCGCCGCACGGTGAAGACGACCGGCGTGGGCCGCTCGGAGAGAATGCGCTTGAGGTCCGGCTCGCGCCGGAGGCAGTCGATTCGCAGCTCGACCAGGCCGGCTCCGGCCGCGGCGGCGGCCTGCCACTCCTCCAGGAGCATTCGATGCCGGCCTCGTCCGATGGTGACACAAATCATCGCCGCACTTGACTTCCGGGGTTACGAGAGACCAACGCCTGGACGGGGCTCCATTGTACGATGGGCCGATCGCGAGACGAAAGGGGGACCTTCACAATGTCGGTCGGACCTGTCCAGGGCGGCCGTGTCCCGTTCTCGTGCTCTGGGGGCTCCTCAATGCCTGGAAAACAGCTTCAGTCCGATGATTCCGGCGGCGATCAAGCCGACGCAGACGAAGCGTGCCGGTTCGGCGGGCTCCTTCAAGATCAGGATGCCAAGCAGGAACGTACCGATCGTGCCGATGCCGGTCCAGACCGCGTAGGCCGTTCCCATGGGCAAGGCGCGCTGGGCCAGGAGCAGAAAAAGCCCGCTGCCGAGAATCGAGCCGACCGCGAAGACCGCCGGCCAGAACCGGACCGAACCCCCGCTCCAGGCAAACTTCAGGCCGATCGGCCAGCCCATCTCCATCAAGCCGGCCACGACGAGAAACACCCAGGCCATGCGATCGTACCCTCCCGTGTCGTTCGGTCGTTGTGAGAGTCGGGACCATCCGGCGTGACGGTTTCGGGCATGCCGGAACCATTCGTCGGACGTCAGATTCGTCCGAATTGCCGCTCGAGCTCGGCCTTGGTGAAAACCAGGGCCGTCGGCCGCCCGTGAGGACAGTGATGCGTGTTGGCGGCCAGGTGGCGACGTTCGAGCAGGGCCGAAACCTCCTCGGGGGAAAGGCGCTGACCCGCCTTCACGGCGGCCTTGCAGGCGACCATGTTTAGCATGTTTTCGAGCACGGCGTCGGCCGTCGGTGACAGCGGACTGGAGTGAAGGTGTTCGGCCAGGTCGCGAAGTAGTCGATCGGGCGGGACGTGCCGGAGCATGGCCGGTGTGCTCGTGACCAGCACGGTGTCGCCGCTGAAGGGTTCGATCTCCAGGCCGAGCTTTCCCAGAACGTCGCGGTGCTGGAGCACTTCCGCCGCCTCGGCCGCCGGGAGGTCGATTGGTTCGGGCACCAAAAGCCGCTGTGATTCGACCCCGCCCCGCTCGACCCGGTTCTTCAGCTCCTCGTAGAGAATCCGCTCATGCAGCGCGTGCTGATCAATGACCACCATCCCTTCGTCGGTCTCGGCGATCAGATAGCTGTCGTGAACCTGTAGCGCCTTCGGCGATGGGGCGAGCGATTCGCTAGAAAGCAGGCTGGGAGCCGTGGAGACATTTCCGGAATTCGGCACGACCACGGGTTCCGGGGTCTCGACGGTTGCTTCGCGTTCTTCCGACTCGCTCTCCGTGAACTCGTCGAACGGCGAAGCGGCCCTGGCAGGCGGAGTGGGCGGTAGTCGACGGACCCAGTCCGGCTCGGGCCGACCTCCCGCGTAACCCGGAGTCGGATACGCCTGGAAAGACGGGGCGACCGGCGCCGTCGAGGTTCCCGAGGACGAGAACCAGGAGGCGACCTCCTGACGCTCGTCGGGTCTCGTGGCCAGCCCGGATGTTGTCGACCCTGGGAAGGAAGTCGACTTTGCCGGACCTGTGGAGGAGGGTTCCGCCGTGGTGCCGGTAGGGGGGGCCTGGAGCCTGCTGTGCAGGTCGCTGGAGAGAAACGTCTGCCGCACGGTGGAGAGAAGCTGGCTGTAGATCCGGTGGCCGTCTCGGAACCGGACCTCGATCTTGGTCGGATGAACGTTGACGTCCACTTCCTCGGGCGGGATGTCGAGGAAAAGGAAGGCGACCGGCTGGCGGCCGACCATCAAGAGTCCCCGGTACGCCTCCGACAGGGCGTGACCCAAGGAACGGTCGCGGACGAACCGGCCACCGATGAAGAGATACTGCCCCTTGGCGCTTGACCGGCTCTGCGAGGGATGCGCGACGTAGCCCCAAAGGTGGATCGACTCCAGCCGGCTTTCGACCCAGAGCAAGGAGTCGGCCAGCTCGTGGCCGAAGAACCGGGCAACGCGATCCTTGATCCCCGTCGAAGCGGGCAGGTCGTGCACGGTCTTGGAACCCGATCGGAGCGTGAGGTGAACGGTCGGGTGGGCCAGGGCGAGCCGGGTGAACATGTCGGCGACGTGGGAGCCCTCAGTCGCGTCCGACTTGAGGAAGGTGCGACGGACGGGCGTGTTGTAGAAAAGGTTGCGCACCTCGATGACCGTTCCAGGCGCTCCACCGCAATCTCGGATCTCGCCCGGGACGCCGCCTTCCACCGTAAGCTCCGAACCGGCAAGGGCGTCGGCCGTCCGGGTCTGGCAGCGGACCCGCGAGACCTCCGCGATCGCGGCCAGGGCTTCCCCCCGAAATCCGAGCGTCTGGATCCGGTGAAGGTCCTCGGCACTGGCCAGCTTGCTGGTCGCGTGCGGCCGGAAGGCGAGCGGCAGATCGTCGCGGTCCATGCCTCGGCCGTCGTCGGCGACACGGATCAGGTCCTTTCCGCCTCGCTCGACGGTGACCTCGACCCGAGACGCGCCGGCGTCGATGGCGTTCTCGAGCAGTTCCTTGACCACGCTGGCCGGTCGCTCGACCACCTCGCCCGCGGCGATCTGGTTGATGACCGACGGCGGTAGTTCCCGGATGATCCCCATGTCGCTTCGTCCTCCTGGCGGTTCGAGGCCATTATACCATTTGATCGCCTGTACAGGAAAATCCCCGGCGAACCCGAGGCTGGGGTGCGGTGGGGGAGCATCCCTGTCGAATACGATCCGCCGTGAATCTCCAGCGGCAGCACGGCGCTCGATCGAGAGACGACTGATCGCACGCATGTTTACGCAATGCCTCTTGGCGGGCCGATCCGCGACCCTTATACTTGTTCCCGCCGGGGAGACGTCGCGTTGCGAAAGGATTCCAGGAGGGAACGCCGAGGGGGTTTGATGGGCCTCCGAAGTGGGTTCCGACGCTAACAATCAAAGATCCACGGCCTGGCGGGAACGTATCGCGGTCTTGCGACGACAACGAACGGCTCAGGGCAACGCGGGATCCATCGATCGCGCGCTCTGTGGAGACCCTGAGAACGACCGGGAACCGACGCGGGGGAGAGAAGGAACCATGAGGGCTCATGCCTCACGATGGATCGTCGGTGTGCTGGGAGGGTGGTTTCTCCTTGCGATCGGCGATCGGGCCGCCGCCTCGGAGACGTACTCGTTCTATCACGACAACGTGATGGGAACCTCCATGGAGTTGCAGGTCCAGGCCGCTTCGGAGGACGCCGCCCGGGCCGTCGAGTCGCGCGTACTGCACGAGATCGATCGGCTCTCCCGCATCTTTAGCGGCTACGATCCACAGAGCGAGTTTTCGAGATGGCAGGCCGGTCCTCGGCAACCGACGGTCCTCTCCGCCGAGCTTTTCGAACTCCTTCAGGCGTGCGATCAGTGGCGAGCGAAAAGCGGCGGCGCCTTTGATCCGAGGGTCGAACTCCTCTCACGGCTCTGGTCCAATGGCGCCCGGCGGAACCAATTGCCGACCGAGGCGGAGCTGGACCGTGCCAGAGACCAGTTGAGTCGTCCCGCCTGGCGACTCGACCCGGAGCGCCGGACCGCCGAACGGCTCTCGGACGGCCCGCTGAGCCTCAACGCGATCGCGAAGGGATATATCCTCGAGCGAGCGTGCGAGGCCGCGACGAACGGTCATCCCGAGGTTCAAGGCCTGCTGCTGAACGTGGGAGGAGACCTTCGCGTCTGCGGTTCCACGGTGGGGTCGATCGGCATCAGCGCTCCGAAAGCGGGGTCGGAGACGACGGAGCCGTTGGCGTTGGTCGAGGTCCAGAACCGCGCGGTGGCCACGAGTGGGAACTATCAGCGAGGGTGGAGTATCCAGGGGAAGTGGTACTCGCATGTTCTCGACCCGAGGACCGGTCGACCCGCGGAGGGGATCGCGAGCGCTTCGGTCATCGCCGAGCGGTCGGCCGACGCCGACGCCCTGGCCACGATCTTCAACGTGCTTTCCCCCGAGGAAAGTCGGACCCTCGCGAACTCGATTCCGGGTGTGGAATGCTTGATCATCACGACCGAGGGTCGGATGGTCCGGAGCGATGGGTGGCGGCGTTACGAACGAGCCAGGACGTCGCCCGTCGCCCTCGCCGACACTCGAGAGCCCTCGGACGCGAAGCTCGACAAGGGCATCGCTGACGACGGCAACGAGGCGAAGGCCACGACTCAAGCCTCGTGGGGGGATGACCATGAGCTGGTCATCCATTTCGAGATCAACCGCCCCGAGGGAGAGGCCCGGCGACGTTACCGGCTTCCCTATGTCGCGATTTGGGTGGAAGACGAAAAGGGGTTTCCAGTACGAACACTGGCGCTCTGGGTCTCGCTCGGCGGCGCGGGGCCCGACCGTTGGCTGCCCGATCTGAAGCGATGGTATCGAAGCGACAGGGCCCGTCGCGAGGTCGACAAGACCGACATGGTTCACGCGATGGCCAGGGCCACCGCCCCCCCCGGCAAGTATTCCGTCATCTGGGACGGCAAGGACAACCACGGCAAACCGTTGCCGGGCGGCTCTTACACAATCTACATCGAGGCCGTCCGGGAACACGGAACCTATCAGAGTATTCGCAAGCCTGTTACGCTCCCCAGCACACCGTTCGCCGAGGATCTGAAGGGGAATGTCGAGATCAAATCCGCCTCGATCGAGTATCGTCGAAAGACTCCGGCAAAGTAGCGCTCCGGCAAATCGAGCCTCGATCGACGGTCGGCCGTTCCGGCGCAAGCTGGGGATCCGGTTTGCCGCCTTGATGCGATGGCTGCACATCTATCTCTCGATGTTCGGGCTGGCGACGGTGCTGTTCTTCAGCGTGACCGGGATCACACTGAATCACCCGAACTGGTTCTTCTCGAAGGCCGAGCGCACCGTCGAGTCGAAGGGTCAGCTTGACCCGAAGTGGCTGCGCCCGCGGACCCCGTCGAGCGGCGACGAACAGGCCGCTTCCAACAGCCCTGGTCCGGTTGACAAGCTCGAGGTTGTCGAGCACCTGCGAAAGGCCCACGACATCCGAGGGGCGATGTCGGAATTCCGGATCGATGAGTACGAATGCCTTGTCACGTTCAAAGGCCCCGGTTACGCGGCCGACGTCTTCATCGACCGGGAAACCGGCGGTTATGAGGTATCGCAAACGTTCCACGGCTTCGTGGCCGTGATCAACGACCTGCACAAGGGGCGAGACACCGGACCGATCTGGTCGGTGGTCATCGACGTCTCCGCCGCCCTGATGACCCTGATCTCGTTGACGGGACTGATCCTGCTGTTTTACCTGAAGCTTCGCCGAATGCCTGGGCTGGTCGTGACGCTGGTCGGTGCCGTCTTGATTGTCGCGATCTTCTTCCTTTACGTTCCCTGAGCCTGGCCAAGATGGGACGACACCTGGGCGCTGGCCTCACGTCGGGAGGCCGGGGGCTTGCCCGTGGCCCTGGCGAGGAGGTGGAACAGACTCTTGCGTCGGTGAGCGGTTCCGGGCACCCTGGAAGCGATCGCGGAGTGCGTTCGGATGGGGCTCATCGCTCCGATCCTGCCACATCCCCCCTCGCATCCGGCAGTCGGCAAATCGGTCAGTGCGGTTGGATTCCAGGAGGAGCACCGCATGGAGATCACCACGGCTTCGGACTTGCCCCGCGATCGAGTGATCCCGATGCCGGGAACCGACAGCCGGATGGCCCGTATCGCGGTGGTCCTGATCGTGCTCGGCGCGATGCGCGTCGTCCCGCCGATGATCGAGTGGATCGCCCGCGCGCGCTCGATACTGGGTTACGCTTTACCGCCGCTTCGAGGATGGCCCATGGTGTTCCGGGACACCAACGTCCTTGGAGCAACCTGGGGTGTCTGGCCGCTAGCGGTCGGTTTGCTGCTTCTCGGCACGAGGTGGCCGCGGCTCTTGATGGCGAGCGCTCTGTGCAGCCTGGCACTTGCTGTCGAAGGGCTCGCGAACCTGGCCTACAAGCTGACCCTTGGAGTCGGCCTGCCACCGGTTTCCTGGGCTCCCGAGCGCTGGGCGCACCTTGTTCCGATTGTCGGGAACGTTGCGCAGGTGGGAGTCTCGCTGGCCTTCGTGGGGTGGGTCTGGCGGATGCGAAAGGAGGTCCGTCGCCAGGAGCCGGAACGCTTCGGATCGCCGAGCAGTCCGACCGCCATCGCGGGACGTCTCGCCGTGGTCGGCTCCATCGTTTTCGCCCTGTTCGTGGGCTACGCCGAGCTCTGGACGATGTTCGAGGAGGTCATCCTGCGGGTCCCCTCGATCCGGCTTCTGGTTGCCGGACCGAATCAGCGGCATGCACCTGTTGTCCGGCTGGAAACCCCCGAGCAGAAGCGGTTCCGGCTCGCCAGCGAACACATCGACACCGGCCTGGCCCTTGCCTCTCGCGGATACTACCGAGAGGCGAAGCGTTCCTACATCCGGGGCATCAACGCGTTCGAGCAACTGGTGGAGGACGATCCGCTCGGCCGAAAGTTCGCTCGAAGCCGCTCCCTCGCCTTGAACAATCTGGCCTGGCTGCTGGCGACCTGCGAGGACGACTCGGTCCGGAACCCGGCTCAGGCCGTGGACCTCGCTCGGCGGGCCCTGGAACTCATTCCCGAGGATGGCAATACCTGGAACACCCTGGGAGTCGCCCAGTTCCGCAACGGCCGGCTCGACGAGGCCTTGGCCACCTTTGACCATGCCATGAAGCTTCGAAACGGCGGCGACGGCTACGACTGGTTCTTCCTCGCCATGATCCACGAGGCGAAGGGCGACTCTGAGTCGGCCCGACATTGGTACGACCGCGCGGTCCAGTGGCGGGAGGACGTCATGCCATTCGATCAGGAAGTCTACCGGTTCAACGCCGAGGCCGCCCAGGCACTCCATCTCACGACTCCCGCACGGCCAAGAGCCGGAACCCCGTCAGGTCCCAGGGCCATGCCCCTTCGTCGTGGCCGAGGAATGCGTGATGGATAGGACACCCGCGACGCGTTGGTTGGGAGAATCAATGGGTCTCGGGCTCTTCGGCTTCTCCCTCGCTGGACTGGAGCCACTCGGCCAGGGCTTCCGGCTCGATCTGGTCCTGCACGAAGGGGCGATGCGGCCGACTCGGGCGACTCGGGGCGAAGGCCCGTCGCAGGTAGGTGCTCCAGCGGAAGACGACGTAGAGCAGAAACGCTCCCATCAGTAGGAGCGACCAGCCGCTGAGGCGTCCCAGGCCGCCGCCAGGCTTCGGCGGCGGTGGCGTGGCAGGCTGGTCGAGCCATTGAAGCCGGCCAATCAAGAGGGGGGCGAACCGGGAGGTGTCTCCCGCGAGATAGGCCATCAGCTTGAGGAAGTAGCCGTCGAAGACAACGTGCTCCTTCAGCTCATCGCCGATCGGCATGCCTTCGGGGAGGTCCTCGAAGACAAGGGTATAGGGAAACCTCTGGCTGTCGGTCGTTGTGACGTACGCCTCGTAGTAGTGCCCCTTGGGGAAGAGCTTCGAGCCGGGAACCTCTTGATGAAGGATTCGACGCGCGGTCCCATCAACATGGATCGGCAGGCCCCGGTAGCGTCCGGGATTTTCCAGCAACTGGCTGAACCGGACGTCGCGGCGGCTCTGCGAGGCGAGCTCCTCGGCGGACGTGGCGCGAACGCGTTCCAGGAGCTTGAGATACGCGGGGTTGTCGCGCATGGTCATCCTCGTCTTGTCGAGGATGCCCTGAAACTCCTCGCTCTCGTCGGGCGGAGGGAGCGGAACTCCCCCCGCGACCGCCTTTGGGGCCGGAGGTCGAACGGGTGGTTGCCGATAGGAATTCAAAATCACGATCCAGCCGACGACCACCAGCGCCAGCAGGACCACCAGGCGCGTGAACTCACCACCACGGAAGAATCCTTGAGGCTCGGAATTCAAAGTGACGGTCCCAGGCCGTTGGAATTCAGTTCGGCGAAGCTAATCTTCTGCAATCCCTCACCGCTGAAGACGTCGATCACGGCCATCAGCTCGGCATATTGGAGGTTCGGATCCGCCTGAATCAGGGCCTGATCAAAGGGGAGCGTCTTATCCGAGAGAATGGTCTTGAGCCGCGCGCGGAGCTGGTCGATGCCCTGGACCTCGTTCTCGCCGATGGTAATCCGCTCGATCTTGCCGCTGACGTCGGCGATCAGCGAGGTGGTCAGCGTGCGCAGGGCCGCGGGAATCTCCGAGGAGTTCGAGGTGCTTTCCTCCGAGTTCGTCTGCTCGGGCAGCGCCTGGGGCGAGCCCGGGAGCAGGTTCATCGTGTATTGGACCTCGACCGGGGTCGGGTTGAAGGTCATGACGAAGAACGCGAGGAGCTGGAAGGCGACGTCGAGCATGGAGGTCAGCGGAACCTCCATTTCCTCGTTCCTGGGTCTTCGGATGCCGGACATGACGGGCGACACTCCGATCAAAAGCTGGTTTCGCTTTGGGCTTTGAGGGCGAACGTACGAAAACCGAAGCCCTGGCAGGCCGAGATCAGTCGATAGAGCTGGCCGAACGGCGTGGCCTTGTCCGCCCGGATCACGAGAGTGGTTGGCAACGAGTCGCCTTGTTTGAGTTCCTTGCCGGCGATCTTGGAGTTGAGCCGCACGAGTTGTGCCTGGGTGCGGATCTCCTTGATGGCCCGCTCCGTGTCGTAAACCTGCCCGGCCATGAGCAGGTTGCCATCGCGGTCGATGTTCAGGACGAGACGATCCTCGCCCTCCTTGAACTCGACCGGACGCGCCGAGCCGGCCACGGGCAGACGGACGCGCACGTCGTAGTCATCCTGACTGAAGTTCATCACCATCACGAAGAACGTGATGAGCTGAAAGACCACGTCGAGCATCGAGGTCAGGTTCGGCTCGCACTTTTCGTTCGATCGTCTCAAACCGGCCACGTCGCTGTCTCCTCTGGACTCGAGGTCCCCGGTTCAGACGCTGGCCTTGGCGCCGGTTTGCTGCTTGGCGGCGGTCCAGAAGGCGGTGATGGTTCGGTCGGCGACCTTGGTCGCTTCCATCGCGATCACCGCGATCCGATTGCGGAAGAACGCGAAGAAGAAGATGGCCGGGATGGCCAGTGTGATGCCTTCCAGCGTGGTGAAGAGGGCGGTCGCGATGTTGCCGGCCAGCATGTCGGGGCGAGGCTGGGCGCCGGTTGTCGAGATGTTCTGGAAGGCCAGAATCATGCCCCAGACCGTGCCGAGCAGGCCGAGCATCGGACCGAGCGTGCCGACGGTGGCCAGGTAACTGATCTTCGACTCCATGGTGACGATCACTTCCTCGGAGGTGACGTTCATCGCCTCCTTGGCCTCGGGGCGGCCGTTGGGCAGGTTGGCCACGCCGGTCCGGACGAGCCTGGCCAAGTACGAGTTGTCGTCCCGGCAGACGTCGTAGGCTTCCTGGAACTTCCGTTCCTTGATGGCGTTCTCCAACTTCTCGACCAGGGGCGGTGGAACCGCCTCATTGATGCGGAACTCCATGAACAGGCGAATGACGACCGCCGTCATGTAGATCGAGAGGAGCAGGAGCACCAGGCCGATCAGGCCCGACGCCTCGATGGCGTACATCAGGAACGACTTTGTCTTAGGTGCCTCGGCGGTCGAGCCGTTGGCGGCTGGAGCCGCCGCGGGCGCCTCGGCGGCTGGGGCCTCCGCAGCCGCGGGGGCGGCGTCCTTGGCCGGTTCCTGGGCGAAGACCGATCAGCCAGGCCAGACTGAGCAGGGCGAACGCCGTCAGACGGCCGACACGGGGCCAGGACGAAATCGACGACGGGGTCGGCATCGGCGCAATCTCCCTCTCAGGGTCGAACTCAGCTTGGCGCAGCCGGAGCGATTGGAAACAGATTCTCGACGAGCCTAGAGGGCCCGGGGACCGATCTTGCGAGTCGAGTACGGCTCGCGGGGAACGATTCCTGTCATTGGCCCCGACGGCTCGCCGAGAGACACAATCTCAGGAGGTTACGAGTGGGGAGGAAGTCTCCACTCCTTAATTTCCATCATCGGATGCATTGTGTCAACGGCCCGATTTCCGAATCGACCTCACTGATGGCCTTAATTGGCCTGCACGGTGGTGGAGGCCCCGGGTAATCCGGGTGGCAAGGGGAGGTGCCGGAGCACCTGCGACTCGGCGGTCGCGGGCACGAGCACGTCGGCATCCGTCGGGAAGAGGGCCTTCCATAAACCTCGAACGTTGGCCGCTCCCTCGGGGGCTCGAGCCAGGGGCGAAACCCGGCCGTCCTGAACCAGAACGGCTTCGGGAGCGAACTCGGCCCCGAGTGCTCCTCCAAGCTGGATCTCGCCGCTGGAGGTCAGGGCGAAGCTCAGACCGAGCGTCTGAAAGTCGAGGTCCAGGCTTGTCCCCGTCTGGGGCGAAAGGCGAAAGTTCATCTCGGAGGCCATCGCCTGAAGCAGCTCCCGTCCAATCCGTCCTTGACCGCTCCGGAGCGTCCCTCGGGCCTCGGTCCAGCCCTGCCCTTGGCCGGCGGGCAGCGTGCCCCAGTGGGCCGACTCGACCTCGATGCTTGCCTGCCCCTGGAGCCGGTGTCGCGAGAACCTTTGATTCACCAGCGCGGTCAGGTCGACCTCGCTCAACCGTCCCTGGAACTCGGCGTCCCAGCACGACCCGTCCGACTGCGACAGCGAGAGCGAGCCCTCGACTCGAGCGGCCGGCCCGAGCCAGGCGACCGAGTCGAAGAACGGGTCAAGGACCCTCGCCGAGGTGGGGCCGTCCATCGTCTTGAACGTCAACGCCATCCGGGCGCCATCGGCTCGACGCCGTCGGGTCAGGCTCAGCTCGCAGCGGTTCGGTCGGCCATCGACGACGACCAGATAGCTGGCCGATAGCCGCGTCGTGTCGGCCTGAGGGCGGAGGATCGCCGCGATGTCGCGGAGCGGGTAGATCAGCCGGCGGGGCTCACGTCCCAGCTCGACCCGGCCATGCCTTGCGATCAGGCTGAGTTGCCCCTGGCCGAGTCCGCCGGCCCGCCTCAGGAGCAATTCGGCCTGGGCCATGGCCATCTCGGGGCTCTCGCCGAGGAGTCGAAGGCCGCTGACGTTGAGCGAAACGGACGAGCCGAGCCGCACCACGTGGACCCGATCGGCCCGGGCGACCTCGGTCAGCCGGGTCGCCTTGCTGCCCGGCTCCTCCTGGCGAAGCACGACGCCCGTCAAGACATCCTCGCCGGGTCTCGGGTGCCGGACCGACTCGAGCGAGACTTGAAGCCCGAGCTGGCGGCCGAGCGCGATCTCGACGTCACGGACGTAGCCGGGGCGGTTGATCCGCCAGGTCAGCACGGCGACGTAGACCGTCGGCGCGACGGAGAGGGCCAGCAGGGCCATCGTGGCCAGGACCTGTCGGTGTGGTCGGGTCAGGGTGAACATCCTTGTCTCCCCTTAAGTCAGAGCATCGTGCGAGGTCGGTCAGACTCCCGAGGGCTTCCAGTGCTCGGCCAGGTGCCGGCGATTCAGCTCGTGCATGGTTCGCATGACTTCACGGATCGCGTCGAGGCTGGTCCCGACGTACTTCTCGACCACGGCCGACGCGATCTCGAAGGCGACCACGTTCTCGACGATCACGCTCGCGGCCGGAACGGCGCAGACGTCGGAACGCTCGTACGAGGCGGGTTGCGGCTGCTTGGTCGCCATGTTCACCGAGGGCCCGCGCGCCGCCAGCGTGCTGATCGGCTTCTTCGAGGCCCGGACGACGATCGGCTCACCGTTGCTGGTGCCCCCCTCGATGCCTCCGGCGTTATTGGTCGGCCGGCGGAAGCCCAGTCGACGGTCGTCAACGGGATGCTCGGGCTCGAACCGGATCGGGTCCATGACCTTCGAGCCGGGCCGTCGGGCGGCCTCCACGCCCAGGCCGATCTCGACGGCCTTGATGGCCTGAATGCTCATCACGGCCATCGCGAGCCGGGCGTCGAGCTTGCGGTCCCACTGCACGTGGCTGCCCAGGCCGATCGGACAGCCCCGGACGATCGTCTCGACCACACCGCCGAGCGTGTCGCCCGCTTCCCTGGCCGCGTCGATCGCCGCGATGATCTTCGTGTCGGCCTCGGGGTTGAGCGAATAGACCGGGCTGGCGTCTCGC
>CAZRGV010000039.1:32012-45906 GCA_964599655.1 uncultured Isosphaeraceae bacterium
GGCCGGATCCAGGGAGAGCGGCGGGGCGTCAATCCCTCCCAGTTCCCGGACGTAGCCGAAGACGTCGATGTCGAGCTCTCGCAGCAGCAGCCTGGCGAGTCCTCCGACGGCCACCCGCATGGCGGTTTCCCGGGCGCTGGCGCGTTCGAGCACCTGGCGGATGCCGGTCTGGTAGTTGATCGAGCCCGCCAGGTCGATGTGGCCGCCTCGGGGGGCGGCGGGTTCCTGGAGCCGTTCGAGCTTGGCGTCGTTGTTGATCAGGCGGAGAGTGATCGGGCCGCCGGTGGTGACGCCGTGGAAGGTGCCCGAGTCGATCACAACGCGGTCGGTTTCCAGCGACTGGCGCTTGCCGCGGCCGTAGCCTCCCTGTCGCCGCAGGAGCTCTCGGTTGATGACTTCGGCGTCGATCGTGACGCCCGAGGGGAACCCCTCGACGATGGCGGTCAGGGCCGGTCCGTGCGATTCGCCGGCCGTCAGGTAGCGGAGCATGTCACTTCCAGGGGAAAGCCTGGCCGGTCAAGGATTCATAGGCCTGGATGTACTTGTCGCGGGTTCGTGCGACGATGTCGTCAGGAAGGGCGGGGGGCGGGCTGGCCTTGTCCCAGCCCGAGGCGTCGAGCCAGTCGCGGACGAACTGCTTGTCGAATGACGGTTGCGGACCACCCGGCTTGTACGGATCGGCCGGCCAATAACGGGAGCTATCGGGCGTCAGCACCTCGTCGACCAGCAGCAACTCGCCGGTCCGCGGGTCGAAGCCCCACTCGAACTTGGTGTCGGCCAGGATGAGCCCTCGAGACTGGGCGAACTGGGCCGCGTCCCGATAGATCGCGAGGCTTTCCTCCCGGAGCCTGCTGGCCAGCTCCTCGCCGATGGTGTCGGCCATCCGGGCGAACGAGACGTCCTCGTCGTGGCCCGACTCGGCCTTGGTGGCGGGGGTGAAGATCGGCGGGTCGAGCCGGTCGCTCTCGACCAGGCCTTCAGGCAAGCGAATGCCGCAGACCGTCCCACAAGCCCGGTACTCGCGCCAGCCGCTGCCCGAAAGATAGCCGCGGACGACGCACTCAAACGGCACGACCTCGGCCTTGCGGACGATCATCGAACGGCCGTCGAGGGCCTCTCGAAGCTCGGCCGGGAGATCGAGCCCGGCGTCGTCGATGGCCGTCGAGAGGAGATGGTTAGACACCGGGAACCGGCCGAACCAGAAGGCGCTAATGCCGGTCAGAATGCGGCCCTTGTCGGGAATGGCGGTGGGCAGAACCCAGTCAAAGGCGCTGATGCGATCGGTCGCGACCAGGAGCAGACGGTCGCCCAGATCATACACGTCGCGCACCTTGCCGCGCCGCCTGGGCAGCCCCGGCAACGACGTTTCTCGCAGCGCCACCGCGTTTCTCCTCACCCCGGGATCGCCCTCGAACAGTCTTCGTCCGGCGACTGTAAACCAAACGCCCGGAACCGACAAGGCCGATACGCATCGTGGCCGATCTTGCATGGGGGCCGTGGGATCGGTAAGATTGCCGGTTCGCCGTGAAGGGACACCGAAATTGGTTCGGGGCGTTGGCCCCGGTTTGCTCTTGCGTTGTGAGAGGTTCGTCCGATGTCGATGGACAAGAGCCTGAAGAAGGCGAGCGGGCTGGCCCGCTCTCGGAACGTGATGAAGCGGGGGGAACGACTCGCCGCGCTGCAGTTGGAGGAGCGTTGGACGGCCGATCAGGGCGTGTATAATCTGCCGAAGACGAAGTATCGCAAGCTTCCGCCCGGCGTGCTCGGTCCGAAGCGAAGCGAGCCCAAGAGCTAGGGCCCGAGATCGGCTCTTCGAAATGGTTGGTTTGCCATGAAGCCCCCGCGCCCCTGGCCGGGGGTTTTTTCAACGGTGAACGCGGGTCGATCGGGGCTCTTGCCAGCCCTCAGCGGTCGGCTGGCAAGGCGCTGATGGCGGCCGCCAGTTCGAAGTCGCGGGCGGTCAGGCCCCCTTCGGAGTGGGTCGAGAGCTCAATCCGGACCGAGCGGTAGCTCAGGGTGATGTCGGGGAAATGCTCGGCGCGTTCGGCCAGGCCGCCGACTTGGTTGACGAAGTCCAGGGCACGGCGGAACGAGGAGAATTGCCAGCTCCGGGCGAGCATGTCTCCGTGACGTTCCCAGCCCTTGGCCAGAGGCATCTGGGCCAGGATTTCTCCTTCGCTCAACTTGGCCATGGGATACCTCCTCGCGGTTCGGAGTCGGCGGATTGGTGTCGACGGGGCGGGCTTCTCCAGTCCAGTCCAGTCCAGCACAACCAAACCACATGCCTCGCCCCGAGAACACCATTGTTAATTATTTCCGCCGCTCTTCAAAGGGACAAGAGGGCGTGTTCGCGAGTCCGGCCGTTGTTCGGGGGTTGCCATGCTGCTCACGCTCGCCCTTTTCTGCGCGGCGATTGTCGGGGCGAGTCTGCTCGGCGGGTTGCTACCCATAGCCACGTTGCTGACTCATACACGACTTCAAATCTACCTCAGTTTCGCGGCGGGGTCGATGCTGGGGGCGGTCTTCTTTCATATGCTCCCCGAAGCCGTCGAGTCGGGTTCGGCCGCGTCGCTTCGCTGGACCGCTCTCGGGCTTCTGGCCTTGTTCTTCCTCGAACGCTACTTCGCCTTTCATCACCACGAGGCCCCCGAAGACCCGGACAACCCCTGTCCCATTCACGCTCATGAGCATCAGAGCGGACAAGGACATTCGGCCGGTCTGGTTGATGCCCAGGCGGCTCGAGGGACCGGCGGAAGCGCCAAGGGAGCCGCCTTGCACTGGGGGGCGGCGGCGTTCGGGCTGGCTGTACACACGCTGGTTGGCGGCGTGGCCCTGGCAAGTGCGGCCGTAATCGGTAACGGAGACAATCTGGGGGCTTCGGCCTGGGGGGTGTTTGTCGCCACCCTCGTCCACAAGCCGGCCGACTCCCTGACCATTGTCAGCTTGATGCTCCGGGCCGGCGTTTCGCGAAGCCTGGCGCATCTGGTCAATCTGGCCTTCTCGCTGATGATCCCGGTCGGGGTCGTCCTCTTCCTGGTCGGTCGCAACTGGGTGGGAACCCAACTCGCCGGCCCGTTCACGGCCGATACGTTGGCCTTTTCCGCCGGCACCTTTCTTTGCATTTCGTTGAGCGACCTTCTACCCGAGTTGCAATTCCATGCTCACGACCGAATGAAGCTCTCGGTCGCCTTGCTGGTTGGCTTCGGCCTCATGGCGATGGCCGGGCTCTGGGAGCAAGGCGGATGACGAACCGAGATTGGTCCAGCCGGGGGGCCTTGAACCGGATCGGGATTGAGTGGAGTTTGAGGATACCGGAAGCCTCGTGGTTGGTGAGGCGGCGAAACGTCGGGGTTCGCCCGATGCGCTGGATCGCTTGACGGGTTTGCGGCGGTTCGACTAGGATGCGCGACGACGGAGCCACTCTCAGCCCAGGATCAAGGACGATCGCGTGCTCCCCACAACTGCGCCCGTAATCGAGGATCGCCACGCGCCTTCGACGGGGTCGAGCGGTGCCAGGTCGGTGCTTGTGGCGTGTCCGGACGCGAGGCCGCCGGCCTACCAGGCGGTTGTTGGCCTGGCCCATTCGGGCTGGCTCGAGGAATTCCAGACCGCGTATTACTACGGCGGTGCGGGGCGGCTGTCGGCCATGGCGCGACGCCTGGCACCGGGATCGTTGGCGAGGCTGGAGCCGCGACTCCGGCGTCGGCATCACCCGGAGATCCCGCCGGATCGCGTGAGATCGTCGCCGAGCTTCGATGTGGCGCTCGCGGTCGAGCGCCGGTTGCGGAGGCCGTCATGGAAGCGCTCGGTGGCGCGCTGGCGAACTCGTCGATTCGACCGGTTCGTCGCCGAGAGCCTCTCACGGAACCGGCCCGACGCGGCTCTCGTCTTCAGTGACGTGGGATCGGAGTTTGCGCTGCCGGCTTGCCAGCGGCTGGGAATCGGCTCGGTTCTGAGCATGGTTCACGGCGACGTCCGTGAGGAGCGCGACGTTCTCCAGCGCGAATTGGAACGATCGCCCGAGTTCTTTCCCATCTACCTGGGGGATGGTCGTCTCGACCTCGACGAGCTGGCCTGGCTCCATGAGCGACGCCTCCGTGACATTGCCCTGGCGGATCGAATTCTCGTGCCCTCGGAGCACATCGCGGCGACGCTGGTCCGCCATGGAACGCCACGAGAGCGGGTCCGAGTGGTGCCATACGCGGCGGACCTCCGGCGATTCGTGCCTGACTCGGGCAAGAGGCATGGTCCGCGTTGCACGTTTCTCTTCGCGGGAGGAATCACCCAGCGAAAGGGGATCAAGTATTTACTCGAAGCCTGGAGGCGAGTCCGACGGCCAGGCTGGACGCTGCAACTTCTCGGAGCCCTTCCGCGCGACCCTGGGCCACTGTCCAAGTATCTCGACGATGTCGAGTGGCTGGGCCAGGTGGGGCATGCCGACGTGCCCTCTCGGATGGCGAAGGCCGATGTGTTCGTCTTTCCCTCGCTCTTCGAAGGATCGGCCGTGGTGACGTACGAAGCCCTGGCGTGCGGCCTGCCGAGTGTGGTCACCGCCGAGGCCGGTTCGGTGGTTCGCGACGAGGTCGAGGGATTCCTGGTCCCTTCGGGCGAGGTCGAGACACTGGCCGAGCGGATGGAGCGGCTTGGGAACGACCCGACGCTTCGGGCCACGATGGCGGTCGCTGCGAGGCGGCGGGCCGAGGCGTTCGACTGGACACACTATCATGCGAGCCTTCGAGAGACATTTGACGAGTTGATTGGAGGCTGACCAGCGGCGAGTCAGCCGAGGCAAGGATGCCCCTCGATGATGGACCTTCTGCTTTCCTGCACCACCGGCGCCGTGATCGTGGGGCTGATCGCCTCGCAGGTCGTCCGCAAGTCCTTCGACCCATTCGCGCCGATCTGGTTGTTCCTGGCCGGATTCGCCCAGGTTTATGTCGTCCAGGCGATCTCGTATCGGGACTACGCGCTGCGGGTTCGCGGATCGGAACTCGTGACGGCGGCGAACGTCCGGGCCCTCTGGGCCTTGTTGTGGTTTCTCCTGGTGTATTACAGCGGAATCGGGAAGAAACTCGCCGCGCGATTGCCAAGGGCCCCTTCCTATTGGTCGCCGGGTTTGATCGCGACGATCACGCCGTTCATGTTCGTGTGGGGCCTGATCTGCTCGGGCATCGCGCTTCATAGTGGCGAGGTCAGCGGGGAAGAGAACCTGCTGAGGCAATTCCCCATCATGATGCTCGCCAGCGGCGTGCTGCTGGTCGTAACGGGCCGGCAGCCCTCGCGGCCGAGGCCGGCCGTGGCGGCCCTTGGTATTATGATTGTCTTCTTGTATATCGTGATATGGATGTATCATGGGCGGCGGTCGCATGCGGTGATCGGTGTTTTGACGGGGGTTTGCGCGTTTTACGTGCCGACGTTCCGACGGCCGTCGATGCCGGTGATGATGGGGACGGCGCTGGCCTGCGCGCTGGCGGTCTCGCTGGCGCTCGGGTGGCGCAACAATATCCACTACGAGCGATCGTTCACCGGGTTCGTGCAGTATCTGGGAGACTTCGACCCGTCCACGATGCTGGTGAACCTCAACCTGAAAGAGAAGGACGAGGGGAAGATCGAATCGACCGAGCAATCGAGCAAGGAGACCGAGGAATACGGCGGTTACTTGCTGATGCTGTACGCGGTTCCGGAACTTTCGGAGTATGACTACGGAGCCCCGTACCTACGAGTCTTTTCCACATATATTCCGCGCCTTGTCTGGCCGACGAAACCGATCTTTGGGAGAGAGCAGTGGGTCCACGCCTGGATGGCGGGATCGGAGTTTCGACGCGACGAGAACTTCACGGGGCCGGCGATCAGCGTGCTGGGAGCCGCGCAACTGAACGGCGGGGCCATCGCGACCGTGATCGTCATGGCGATTCTCGCCCTCATGCTCCGAACCGGCTACGACTATTACCGCTTCTACGCCGATTGTCCGTGGGCGCAAGCGTGGTGGGCTTTGACGTATTACGTTGCCTGGCTGATGACCGTCAACGACGATCCGCTCGTCTGGTTTTACTACATTTACGGTCATACCACCTTGCCACCTCTGGCGGCGCTCTGGATCTATCACCGGGTGCAGGGCTCTCAGGTCTCGCACGAAGGATTGGAAATGGCATGCGTCACAGTTCCATAAATGACTTACTAAAACGACTTTTCTCACTATCTGACAAGCGATCGAGAGGTCAACCATGATGAGGCTGGCGGTCTCGTTTACCAACTTTGGCCCCTATCACCTGGCGAGGCTAAGGGCACTGGGAGAGCGGCTGAGGCAGGAGGGCGGCGAGTTGATCGCCTATGAGACGGCGGGGACCGAGCAGCGCTATCCCTGGTTGACGCGCAAGCGGGCGGAACCGTTCTCGTGGATCACGCTCTTTCCCGATCGGATCCTGGAGGACCTGCCTGGGTCATCGTGTGCCGAGGCCATGAGGCGGGCCCTCGTGCGGGATCTGCCGGATGCGGTCGGGATTGTCGGCTACGTTCGGCCCGAGTCGATGGCCGCGCTGGGATGGGCCAGGGAACATGGCCGGCCGACGATTCTGATGTCGGAGAGCCAGGCGATCGACCGTCCCAGGGTCTGGTGGAAGGAGGCGGTGAAACGGCGAAGAGTTTCCGCGTTCTCGGCCGCGTTGGTCGGCGGGCCGAGGCACCGCGACTACCTGGTGGACCTCGGAATGCCGGCGGATCGAATCGCCCTGGGTTACAACGTGGTCGACAACGCTCGCTTCGGGCGACTCTCCGATCGTGCCCGTCGAGCGGCGGAGGGTCGTTTGGGGTTGCCGGATCGCCCCTATTTCCTGGCGGTCAGCCGATTCGTGATCGAGAAGAACCTGGCTTTGCTGGTACGCGCCTTCGCGAAGTACCGGAGCATGGCCGAGGAGGCTTCGGCCTGGGATCTGGTCCTTTGCGGTGATGGTCCCGACGCGGGCGAGGTCGAGGCGACCGTCCGAGCGACCGGCCTGGAATCGTCGATTCATCGACCTGGGTTTCTTCAGGAAGACGAACTGTCACGCTGGTATGCGTTCGCATCGGCGTTTGTGCATCCGAGCTTGATGGAGCCCTGGGGTCTGGTGGTGAACGAGGCGGCGGCCTGTGGGTTGCCCTTGATCGTCTCGGACCGCGCGGGTTGCGTGGAAACCCTGGTTCCCGACCCGCCGGGTACGACAGGGCTCCGCTTCGATCCTCGAGACGAGTCGGCCCTGGCGGCGGCTCTGGCCTGGGTCTCGGGGTTGCCCTCGGGAGAGCGTGAGGCCATGGGCCGCCGGGCGTCGGAAGTCGTCTCTCAGTGGGGGCCGTCGCGGTTTGCCGAAGGCACGATGGAAGCCCTCCAACAGGCGGTGGCGTTCGAGCGGTCCAAGCGTCGGACGCGCGCCCTGGTTCGCTGAGTCTCATCCAAGGAGAATCGCACAAAGATGAGCGCGACCGTGGTGAATCCGTCGAAGGCGAGCCCCGTTCCTCGAGGGGGGCGATGCGGCGAGGGCTGGGTCCATCTTTGCAACGGACTCGATCCGAAGCGGGACGGCGGGATGGTGCCGAGCATCCTCGGCATGACCGGCGCTCTGGCCAGAGCAGGGGAAGGCCGGGTCACGATTGTGACACCAACTCCCTCGCGGCTCGCCGATACCATCGTGCCGGAAGGAATCCGCTTGCTTGGACCGGAGACCGACCTGGAAGACTCGGTTCGGAGGGCTGAGGTGGTCCACCTCCACGGCCTCTGGCAAGCCCACACGCGGCGTGGAGCTCACGAAGCGAGGCGATCCGGCGTGCCGTACCTGATCGCGGCGCACGGGATGGCCGAACCGTGGGCCCTGCGGCACAAGGCGCTCAAGAAGCGGATCTACACGGCCCTCGTGGAAGGAAAGAACCTGCGGCGGGCATCTTGCCTGCACGCCCTTTCCAGACCCGAGATCGGCCACTTGCGTGCCCTGGCGCCGAGGACGCCGATCGCCCTGGTTCCGAACGGCGTGAACCTGGAGCCGTTCGAGAATCTGCCGCCTCGCGAATCGCTCGAATCGGAGTTTCCCGAGCTGGCGGGCAAGTTCCTCCTGCTGTTTCTCGCGCGCCTGCACGTGAAGAAGGGACTGGACCTGCTCGCCGAGGCGATCGACGCGATTCGAAACGATCATCCCGATGTTCACCTGCTGCTGGCCGGTAATGATGATGGCGCGAAGGAGCCGTTTCTGGAACGTATGAACACACTCGGGTTACGCCGGCGAGTGACGTGCCTGGGGCACATTGGCGGCGAACGCGCCCGGACCGTCTGGGGCGCGGCGGATGCGTTCATTCTGCCCAGTTATAGCGAAGGGTTCAGCATGGCCATTCTCGAAGCCCTGGCGGCTCGCAGGCCAGTGGTCATCACGACGGCCTGCCACTTTCCGGAGCTGGCTGCCGCGGAGGGCGCCATCGTTGTCGAGCCGAGGATTCCGGACGTGACGGCCGGGCTTCGCGCCTTGCTCGAACGATCGCCGGTGGAGCGAAACGCCATGGCGGATCGAGGCCGGGCGCTGGTCGAGAAACGCTACACCTGGGATCGCCAGGCGCGGAGGCTGGCCGAGGTCTACCGATGGCTTGCCGGTGGCGGCGTTGTGCCCGAGGCGGTCGAGGCCTGAGTGCGCCACCGCGACAAAACGAACAAACAACGGTGGATGATCAACCCGCAAGGAGGTGGCCCGTTGTCCGCGATCGAACCGGCTCTCGCGTCCGCGGTGGTTTCTCGCGCATCGATGCCCTGCAACGTGCCCACGACGGCCAAGGCACGCGTCAGCGTGATCGTGCCGGTGAAGAACGAGGCCGAGAACCTTCGCCGTTGCTTGCCCGCGCTGGCCTGGGCCGACGAGGTGTTCGTCGTCGATAGCCAGAGCCAGGATGAGACGGCGCGCGTGGCCGCGGAGCACGGTGCCACCGTCGTGCAATTTCACTTCAACGGTGTGTATCCGAAGAAGAAGAACTGGGCCCTCGAAAACCTGCCGTTGCGGAACGAGTGGGTCCTGATCGTGGACGCCGACGAGGTGGTGGTTCCCGAGCTGGCCGAAGAGATTCGCCGACGCACGGCCAATGACGAGGCTGACGGATTCTTCCTCAACATGAAATACTTCTTCCTCGGACAACGGATCTTGCATTGCGGCTATAATGAGTGCTGGAACCTTCGCCTGTTCAAACATCGACTGGGGCGCTACGAGCGAATCCCCGCTGCGCCGGGGTCGAACGCGGGAGACAACGAGGCGCACGAGCACGTCGAGCTGAACGGCCGCGTCCTCCGGCTGAAGAACGAGCTCGACCACCACGCGTATCCGACGATCTCGGCCTGGGTCGAGAAGCACAATCGCTACGCGGTCTGGGAGGCGGAGAATCACGACCGGTTTCTGCGCGAGCCGATCCCGACGACGATCGGAGCGGGAAAGCGGTTCAAGCGGCGGTTGAAGCGGCTTTACCTGCGGCTGCCGTGCCGGCCGCTCGTGCGATTTCTGTACGCCTACGTCGTGCGGTTGGGGTTTCTCGATGGCCGCCCTGGATTCGTGTTCTGCACGTTACTGGCTTTCTACGATTTCCTCCGTGACGCCAACGTCTACGAGCGACGATTATCGGACGCTGGACGGCGGCCTTGACGAGGTAAGGCCGGACCGACGAATCGGGACGATTCCGTGTCACTGGATCAACGGCTTGGGCACGGACGAGGAGCCGGGCGGTCGGTTCGAAGTCGGGGGACCAGTCCCTCCTGGGACGCGAGGGCCTGCCGGTAGACGTTGGCCAGTTCCGCGGCCTCGCGGTCGGGATCGCACATCTGGGCGATGTGCTTCTGTCCACGATGACCGAGCTCCCGAGCGTGTTCCGGGTTGGTCAGAAGGCTCCGAATGGCCCGCGCCAGGGCATCGGCATCGCCCGCGGGAACCACAAGGCCGGTCGTTTCGTGGGTGAACCACGCGCCCAGCCCTTCGACGTCGGTGGTGATCGAGGGGATGCCGAATGAGAGGGCCAGAGCCAGGCTCCAGCCAACCGTCGGTGACAGGGCGGTGTGGCAAAACACGTCGAGGACTTTCCAAAACGTCGGGCTCTCGGCGGCGTCGGCGAACGTGACGCGGTCGACCACCTTGAGCTGTTCCGCCATGCGACGCAGAGCGGGTTCGCTCGGCCCCTGGCCAGCGATGACGAACTCGGCGTCCACGTCGAGATCAACCAGGCGGCGAGCCGCGACAAGGAACGTCGCCAGACCCGAGCCGGAGGCCAGCCGGCCGGCCGTGCCAATGACCGGGACGCGAGCCGTTTCGGGAGCGGCCGGCGTCCAGGGTTCCTCCGAACGGACGAGACCCGGCCGAACCACGCTCAAGGCGCGTCGAGGCGCGCCGGCCTGTCCGACAAGGTCGTCGGCCAGCTCCGGCGCCGTGGCCACGAGACCGCGGCACCATCGTCGAGAAAGCCGGAGCCGGCCTCCGCGAGGAAGGTACTCGTCGATGGTGAGCACGTAGGGAACGTGCCAACGCTCGGCAACGGCGAGACCCGCCTCGGCCATCCCGGAATCGACGACATGGATCACGTCGGGCCGCGCCAGGTCGCCTCCGGACGTCAGCGATCGAACGGTCCAGAATCGCTGCCAACGGCTGCCAAGTCCGGCCTTCTCGATGACTCCCCGGCCGGTCGCGTGCCCGTCCGCGGCCGAGACACAGAGAATCTCCGTGAGAAAGCCCTGGCGTTCCAGCCGACCCGCCAGAGCGCGAAGCCGCTCGACCTCACTCGACGCGAGCCGTCCAGCAAGCAACAAGAGCCGCCTCGCGACATCCCCCATCGCTCGTCCCCCGCTCGCAAGGACTTTCCAGGCTTGTACTTCGATCGGCCGACAGACCCATCGAGCCGACCTGCCGCGAGGAACCCGAACCGTCGTGCTCGGGCGGAGAAGCCAAGGTGAAACGGCCGAGGATCATCAAGTCGACGCAGCCTAGCACAATCACCGACGCGTGAGGACAGGAATCCTTCGAATTGCCGAGGACGCCTGGTTTTCCCGAGAACGCCGGGCTCGATGGGCCCTGGTTCCGCTCGACCGTCGCCACTCGACCATGGCGCGATCGTTGGAATCGATGGCATGGTCGGATATACTTCCTCACAGTCTCGTGCCCTCACCACGAACGGCTTGCGACCGGAAGCGTCGTTGTCAGATCGAATTGCATTGCAACAACATCGAAGGTTGGCGCATGAATGTCCCCCAGACGGTCGAGGCGTCCGAGTTCGTCGAGAGTGATTTCGGATCCGCTTTGAATCGACTCCTGGAGAACGTCGGATCGGTCGTCCTGGGCAAGCCGGACGTCATCCGCCTGGCGGTTGTCGCGTTGCTGGCCGAAGGGCATGTGCTGATCGAGGACGTGCCGGGCGTCGGGAAAACCTTGCTGGCTCGCGCCCTGGCCGCCAGCATTGATTGCTCGTTCCATCGAATTCAGTTCACACCCGACTTGCTCCCCTCCGACATCCTCGGGTCCAGTGTTTACAACAGCGCGACGGGCGAGTTCGTGTTCAAGCCCGGCCCCATCTTCTCGAACGTCATTCTGGCCGATGAAATCAACCGCACCACGCCGAGAACTCAGAGCGCCCTTCTGGAAGCGATGAGCGACCGCCAGGTTTCGGTCGAGGGGCAAACCCACCACCTTTCTCCTCCGTTCATCGTGCTGGCGACGCAAAACCCCTACGAATTCGAGGGCACCTACGTCTTGCCCGAGAGTCAGCTCGACCGATTCATGATCCGCCTCCGGATGGGTTATCCGATTCGTTCCGAGGAGCGCAACATCCTGACGAGCCATCGGGCGGGAGAGCCGGTCGAGACGTTGACTCCCGTGCTCACCTCGGAGCAGGTGACGGTTCTCCAGAAAGCGGTTCGTGGGGTTCGGGTGGACGACGCGATCGCCGACTACCTGCTCGACCTGGTGCACGCGACGAGGGACTGCGAGGACCTGCACGTCGGCGTCAGCACCCGAGGCGCCTTGACGCTCTACCGAGCGTCTCAAAGTCTGGCATTGGTCTCCGGCCGCGATTTCGTGATTCCCGACGACATCAAGACGCTGGCCGCTCCTGTCCTGGCCCATCGCGTTGTGGGCAAGTCGTTCCTCCAGGCGGGCGAGTTCGCGGCCGCGGAGGCCATCATTCGCGATCTGGTCGATCGGCTCAGGGTTCCCTCTTGAGGTGTTCCTCCCCACATTCTTGCCCAGAAGCCGGTCGCCTTGTGTTCGCCGTTTCCCGTGGATCCGCCCGACGCGCCGAGCGACGTTGCGAACGATCGAAATCAACCTGAAGCGGAAGCACGGACTCCTCCCATCACCCGGATGATCTCGTCCACCCTGAGATTCGCATGAAACCGCGACGCGGACCTGGCTCGTTCGATCGTACGCCCTTTCGTTGGCTCCGGCCCAACCAGCGCTTGCGATGGACTGGGACCGGCCTGGGATACGTGGCGGTCTGGCTCGGTTTGCTCGGAACCGGACTCTATCAGCAGATCAACCTGCTCTTATTGACGGCCGGTCTGGCCGCCGGCCCCATCGTGGCGTCGATCTTCGTCAGCGCGGCGATGTTCCGGAAGCTCGGCGTGACTCGGCGGGCTCCCGATTTCGTCTTCTCCGGCGAGCCCCTGATCCTGGATTACACCCTTGAGAACAGCCGCCGTTCGACGTCCGCCCTAGCCCTCATCGTGGCCGATGATCTTCTCCCGGTCGATCGCAATATTCCGGGAGCCAATCGGGTTACGCCGCAGGTGGTGTTCGACCGGGTCCCGCCCCGCGACCGGCTTCGCGTGCGCTGGCAGGGGCCAAGTCCCGGGCGCGGCAAATACGTCTTCAGCGCCCTCGACGTGGTGACACGCTCGCCGTTCGGTTTGCTCGAGCGTCGCGTCACTGTGCCGGCTCCCGGTGAGCTGGTCGTTTATCCGAAGATCGGCCGCCTCACCCGACGCTGGCAGAAGATCCAGCGCGAGTCAACCGAAACCCGACGAGGGCGGAGGCACGACCGCACGGCCCAGCAGCAAGAGTATCACGGGCTTCGCGATTACCGGGCCGGCGACAGCCCGCGATGGATCCACTGGCGCACCTCGGCTCGCCTCGGCCAGCCCATGGTCAAGGAATTCGAGCAGCAGAGCGAGCAGGATCTGGCCGTCCTTCTCGATCCCTGGCTCCCTCGCTCCAAGGTCACGGCCGATCAGCGAGAGGCGCTCGAAGCGGCCATCCGATTCGCCGCCACGGTTTGCTACGACACCTGCCGAAGCTCGGGACGCCGCCTCCTGCTCGGCTGGACCGGACCCACGCCCGACCTTCGCCAGGGGCCGGCGTCGGTCAAGCTCCTGCACGAGCTGCTCACACAGCTTGCCGTCCTCCGAGGCTCGGCGGAAGGCCAGCTCTCCGCCCTCTTCGACGCCCTACCACCCCCGATCCTTCGCGAGGCCATGCTGATCATCGTCTCGACTCGCCCGATCAACTTGCTCGAAGAGTCGGAGCGATCAACACGACTTTCCGGCGCGGCCGGTCGAGGGCTCATCAGCCGGACGATCCTTCTCGACGCGTCCCACGGCGACCTCGACGCAATCCTCTCCTTCGAGGAACCGTCCGCCGAGGGACCACGGAGCCCGTTCCTCACCCCGCGTCGCGATGTCCCGTCTCGGCGTTCCACCACCGGCAACGGCAACGGCGAAGAGATCGCGGCGCCCGAGAAGCAAAACCACGGACAAGGATCGGGCCTGGAGGATGTGCGATGAGCTTCGCATCACTCTATCGAGCCAGCATGTACGTTATGCTCGCTCTGGCCACTCTGATTCTGAGCATCAACGCCCAGACCGCGCCCCCGCGCGAGGAGCCGCAGCCGAAATTCGGCCCCGCCAGCAGGATCGGGCTGTCGC
>CAZRGV010000040.1:0-21610 GCA_964599655.1 uncultured Isosphaeraceae bacterium
CCGCCTCCTGGATACCTGGGCCATCGGCATCGCGTCAGGCGTTCATGGAACCGTGCAACATCGCCGGCAAATCGCGCTGTCGGGAAACCCAGGTCGAGAGATCGAGTACGAGGTGCCTGACGCCATCGTCGCGGGTGGGGGGCTGTCGAGGACGCGCCTGTACCTTGTCGGCAAACGGCTGTTCACGCTGACGGTCACCGGCACGAAAGAGTTCGTCGCCAAGCCGGAGTCCGAGCGGTTTCTCGGTTCGTTCCAGCCGCCCAACGCAAGGGACCACTAGGATGATGGGTGGTCAGGCCCGTGGAAAGGCGGTCTGCGTCGCCACCAACCGCGAAGCCGCCGAGGCCGGCGCGGCGATGCTTCGAAACGGAGGTAACGCCTTCGACGCGGCCGTCGCGGCCGGGTTCGTCGAAGCGGTCGTCTCACCTCAGAACTGCGGCATCGGAGGCTACGGCGCGGTGGGAACCGGCTTTCTCGCCGGACCGGGCCGGCTGGTCGCCATCGACGCCAACGCGGTCGCTCCGAAGGCCGCCACGGCCTCGATGTTTCCGACGATCCCCGGTCGCGACCCGAACGACTACCGGTTGCCCGACGATCGTCACAAGCGAGGGCCGCTCTCGGTCGGCGTGCCAGGCGTTCTCGGCGGACTGCTGACGGTTCTGGAAACGTGGGGGCAACTGCCGCGCAAGATGGTCATGGCCCCCGCCATCCGGCATGCTCGCGACGGCGTCGCGCTGACGCCCGGTCAGATCAAGTCCTGGCATGGGATGAAGGGCGAACCGGCTCCGTCGGGACCCGCGCCGGACCGCTCGAAACGTCTGGTCATGCCCCGGCTCGCCGAGACCCTGGAAGCGATTGCCGACGAGGGAGCCGGCCTCTTTTACCAGGGCCGGATCGGCCGTCGGATCGCCGAGTTTCTCCAGGCCCGAGGCGGCTTGATCACGCCGGACGACATGGCGAGCTACAAAGCCCTCGTCGTCGAGCCCGTCATCGTTGAAGTCCGGGGCCATACTCTCGCGACGGCTCCGCCACCCTCGGGCGGATTGACATCGCTCCAGATCGTCGCCTTGCTCGACCGGCTCGACCACGAGGGCCGGGTTGGCGAGCCCGGTTCAGCGCGTGCGTTCGAGGCGTTTCTCGAGATCCTGAAGGTGGTCTGGAACGACCGCCTGACGGAACTCGCCGACCCGGAGTGGATGCGAATGCCTCCGGCAGATCTCCTTGCGAACCCGCATCTGGACCGCCTCCAGGCGCTGGCTCTCGAAGGCCTAGCCCATCCGGAGCCGGGGCACCTGGTGGCTCCCGACCCGCTCCGAGGGACGGTTCATCTGGCCTCCGCGGACGCCGAAGGAAACCTCTTCGCCTGGACGCAAACCCACGGGGGCGGCTTCGGCTCGGGGGTGATGGTGCCCGAACTCGAGGTCGTGCTTGGCCATGGCATGTGCCGATTTGAGCCGAGACCCGGCTGGCCTAACTCCATTGCCCCCGCCAAACGGCCGCTGCACAACATGTGTCCGGTCGTGGCCATCAAGGCGGGAGACGGCGTGCTCGCCTCCGGTGCCTCCGGCGGACGGACGATTGTCAACAACGTCGCCGCCATCACCGCCGCCCTCCTGGTCCATCGGATCGACCCCATCAACGCCGTCAAGGCCCCTCGACTCCAGTGCGAAACGCTCGAGCCCGCAGTCATCGAGAAGTCCGCCGGTCAGGAAACGATCGAAGCGCTTCGGGTACGCGGCCACCAGATCCGCGAAGCCACCCGAGACGCCGGCAATGTCCACATCATCGCCCGTGAGCAAGACGGCTGGCGGGCCATTGCCGAACCGCGGCTGGAACGAGCCGACGCCGTCAGCGGGTAACGCTCAATAATCCTCGACTATCCGCGAAGATCCTGAGCCGCCTTTGGCCACGAACCTCGACGAGGGCTCGCGCCTTGTGCCTGAACTCTTGTCGAGAAACCGGCAACTGGCCTGTACGAACCTTGCCTCTCGGATACACTAAATCACTGGTCACGCTTTCATCGCGAATCGACCCCGACACGTTTGTGACGAACCGTAACGAAGTCTCCGGATCGTGCGATGTCGATCCGATCATGATCCCGCGCCGGGAACATCGAATGCGCGGAGGGCTCGTCGATGTCGAGTACGACACGAGGCGAAGAACGTGGAATCGGCGTCTACAGCGCGCGCTCGCTCAAAGATGAGCTCTCCTCGCTGAGAATCGAGCGAACGCGCCCGCGCCCGACCACAGGCGGTGCGGGTCGGCGTGTCGGGGAAAAGGCCGGTTTGCGATTCCTTTCCCTGCTGCTCTGGATGATCCCGCTCGGACTGATTGGCGGAGCCGGCTACTACGCCTATTCGCAGTACGAAAAGATCCGACCCAAGCTCGAAGTCACCACGGCGCCGGTTCGCGAAATGACAGTGGGTGAGGCGGAAACACTCCTAAGTGCCAAAGGCTATCTCAAATCACGCCAACAGGCGATGATCGGCGCCAAGGTGGCCGGGCGGGTCGAGAAGGTCCTGGTGGAGGAAGGCACCAAGGTCAAGCAGGGCGATCTTCTGGCCGTCCTCGAACACGACGACATGGACGCCATCCTCGAGTCGCGACGGGCCATGATCGAGCGATCGAAAGCCGAGCTGGAGGAAGCGCGGGCCGACCTAGGATACAAGAGCAACAAGGCCGAGCGCACGCTCCGGCTCCGCTCGAGAGGCCAGGCGGCCCTCGAAGAGGCCGAAACCAATGTCGCGGCGCGAGACATGGCCGCCGCTCGCGTCAAGGCCCTCGAAGCATCCATCTCGCTTCAAGAAGCGAGCGCGAGGGAGGTCGAGGCGACAATCCAGAACATGAACATCATCGCCCCGTTCGATGGCACGGTCGTCGAGAAGGCGGCCGAGGTCGGCGAGACGATCACGCCGGGCGGAATGGGAGCCGCCAGCGGGCGCGGTTCGGTCGTCACCCTGGCCAACCTCGACCAGCTCGAAGTGGAAACCGATATCGCGGAAAACCTGCTGGCCCGAGTTGCCATCGGTCAGCCGGCCGAGGTCTCGGTCAGCGCCGTACCCGGGAAACGTTATCGGGGCCAATTGCGGCGGATCGTCCCGATGGGTGATCGAGCCCGCGGCACCGTCAAGGTTTATGTCGAGATTCTCGACCCGGACGACCGGCTTTTTCCCGAGCTGGTCGCGACCGTTCACTTCCTTCCCGATCAATCGCTCTCCAATCCCGACGCGGAAAAGACGTGGCTTTTCCTTCCCAAGTCCGCCATCGTCGAAGAAGCGGGCCACGCCTTCGTCTGGGTTGTCGACCGTGAAAGCACGGTCCGAAAGCAAGGTGTCAAGGTCGTCGTCACCGAGGACGATCTGGCCCGTGTCGAGGAAGGGCTCAAGGCCGGTGACACGGTTGTTGTCGCGCCTCCCAAGACGTTACGAGTCGGGGAAGCCGTCAAGGTCGCGGAGTAAATCCGCGGCCCGAGGTCCAGGGTCGGCGGGTGGCCCTCCCGTCATCGAGCCTTTCATCCCAACGGAGAGCCAGTCATGGGTCGAGAGCCAGCGATTCTCCTGCGAGGCGTCACGAAGGAATACCGCCGTGACCAGATCCGCATTCCGGTTTTGACCGAGCTGGATCTCTCGGTGGACGAAGGGGAATTCCTCGCCCTGATGGGACCCTCGGGATCGGGCAAGACAACGCTCCTGAACCTCATCGCCGGCCTCGACCGACCGACTTCCGGCGAGGTGATCGTTCATGGCGAACCTCTCGGCCAGCTCTCCGATGGACAGATCACCCGTTGGCGGTCGGATCATGTCGGCTTCATCTTTCAGCTCTACAACCTGATTCCCGTGCTGACGGCCATCGAGAACGTCGAGTTGCCGTTGCTGCTGACCCGCCTCTCGAAACGGGAACGTCGCGAGCGGGCGCGAACGGCCTTGCGCATCGTCGGCCTCGAAGGGCGTGAAGACCATTACCCCCGGCAGCTTTCCGGCGGCCAGGAGCAGCGCGTGGCCATCGCGAGGGCGATTGTCACCGACCCCTATCTCCTCGTGGCCGACGAACCGACCGGCGACCTCGACCGCGCCAGCGCCGAGGAAATCCTCGAACTGATGGAGCAGCTCAACCGCGAGTTCCAGAAGACCATCGTCATGGTCACCCACGACCCGCAAGCGGCCCGTCGCGCCACCAGGCTTCTGAAACTCGACAAAGGCAAGCTGGTCGGTGACGAATCTCAGGCCGAGCGCGAGCGTGAGATGGAGGCCGCGTCGTGAAGTTCTTCGGCTACATTACTCGCAACGCGCGACGGAACGCCGTTCGGTCGGTCCTGACCATCAGCTCGATCGCGATCTGCGGTTTTCTCCTGATGCTCCTGCTCTCCCTCTTCTCCACCAACGAGGAAGTCCGACGGTCGCTCCGCGAGTACAACCGCGTGATCACCATGAGCGCGCAGGGCTTTGCCCAGCCGGTGCCGATCGCCATGGTACGCGAGGTCGTTCAGATCGACAAAAGCTCGGGCATCAACGGGATCGCCACGACACCCGAGGGAAAGCCGGTCGTCTCGCCGTTGTCGTGGTACGGCGGCAGGTTCCGGGACGAGCAGGTCACCTTCGCGCAGTTCGGCTGCGACCCAAGTACCATCTTTGAAATCTATGAGGAGCTTCGGCTTCCACCCGACCGGCTTAAAGCGTTCCAGGAACGCCTCGACGGCGTGGCGATTGGCCGCAAACTCGCCGAGGAGAAGAACCTCAAGCTCGGCGATCCGTTTCCCTTGAAAGGAACCATTTACCCGTTCGATCTCAACCTCACCGTCGTCGCTATTTTTGACGGACCCTCAAATCGCGACCTTCGCAGTTGCTTCTTCAACTGGGACTTTCTCAACGAGGGCCTGATCCGCGACTTCCAGGGCCGAGGCGCCAACAATGCCGGCACGGTGTTCATGAGGTGCAAGAACGCCGCGGTGATCCCCCGGCTTTGCAAGGCGATCGACGACGCGACCCGCAACAGCGACACGGCCACCAAGACCCAGACCGAGGAAGCGTTCGTCTCCATGTTCTCTGAGTTCATCGCCGACTTGCAGACCTACATCAACTGGGTGGGTCTGGCCGTCGCCGGAGCCCTGATCATGATCTGCGGCGTCTCGATGGCCATGTCCATCCGAGAGCGGACCACCGAGATGGCCGTTCTCAAGGCGATCGGGTTCCGCAAGAGCCAGATCCTGTTGCTGGTGCTGTCCGAGGCGGTGCTGATCGCCAGTATCGGGGGCGTCATCGGCTCGATCGGCACCAAGTTTCTCTTTGACGCCTGGGACGTCTCGAAGTACACCGGCGGATTCTTCCCCTTCTTCTACGTTCCTTGGACCGTGGCCTTGCTCGGTCTGGCTGTCTCGTTCGTCATCGGCTTCATCAGCGGCGCCGTTCCGGCCTTCCGGGCGGCGTCGGTTCCCGTGGTCGATGGTCTGAGGAAGGTGGTCTGACCCGATGGCCCTCATTCCGCTCAAGTACAACGTCCGAAACCTCCAGGTCCGTTGGCCGACGACCACCCTGACGATCCTGGTCACGGCGATCGTTGTGGCCTGCTCGTGCGTCCTCTTTGGCCTCGTCGAGGGACTCAATTACAGTCAGAACATCTCCGGCGATCCGCTCGACCTGATCGTCTTCCGCAAGGGGGCCGACTCGGAGACCACGAGCAACTTCGGCATCGACAAGGCCCAGGACCTGGCCAACTTGCCCGGCATCGCCAGGGGCCTTCCCATCTCCGACGAGCAAAAGGCCAAGGGGCTCCCCGACCCATCCGGGCAACCCCTGGTCGCGGGCGAGCTCTTGAACATTCCCATCATGACCAAACGCGACGGCAAGCGGGCAAACCTGATCATCCGAGGCGTCGACACCGCCTCTCCCTGGCTCCGTCCCGACTTCCAGATCGTCGCGGGCCGTTACTTCGTTCCCGGGCGCAACGAGTGCGTGGTCGCGGCCGGTCTAAGCCGCCGCTACGCGAACGCCCGACTCGGGGACGTCTTGCGCGTCAGTGAGAAGGAAACCTATCGCGTCGTCGGCCTGTTCACCGCCGGCGGGAGTGCCGCTGAGAGCGAAATCTGGACCGGCCGCATCGACCTGGCCCGAAACACAAACAACGACGCCAGCGTCTCGGTCGTTCAACTCAGGGCCGAGTCGCCCACGGCCCGCGATCAGATCATCAACACCGTCCAGAACGAAACCCGCTTTGGCCTGTTGCCGATTCGAGAAACGCAATACTTCGCCGACCAGAACCGCACAGCCCTGTTTCTGACCGTCCTGGGCACGATCATTGCCGTCCTCCTCTCGATCGGTGCCCTGTTCGCCGCCGCCAACACGATGTTCGCCGCCGTCAAATCGCGGACCCGAGAGATCGGCACGATGCGAGCCCTGGGCTTCTCCCGAACCTCGATCCTGCTGAGCTTCCTGGGCGAGGCGCTCCTGATCTGCGTGCTCGGCGGCCTTCTCGGCAGCCTGGCCACACTCTTCTTCCAGAACTGGTCGTTCGGCATCAGCGACTTCAACAGCTTCTCCGAGCGGACCATCCAGTTCCGCTTCGGCCCGCTGGTCTTCGCCGTCGCCTTCGGCATGACCCTGGCCATGGGCCTCTTCGGCGGCCTCTTCCCGGCCCTCCGGGCGGTCCGGCTCGACGTCGTCAAGTCGCTTCGGGAGCTTTGATCACGGGTCGCCTGCACCTGAACCTGCTCAATCAGCGCAACGGCTCCAGCCACACGATCGTCTTCTCCAAAGGCAGCGTCTCCTGGCTCACCTCATAGCTCGACCCGCCGGGCCTCTTTACGGGCCAGTCCGACAGCGTCTCGAAGAACCGCTCCACAGGCTGGATGCTCAGATTGACCCGAGGCGTCTTGTAGTGCATCGGAATCACGACGCGGGGCCCGATTGCCTCCAGGAGCGTTGGAATCTCGGGAAAGTCGATCGTCGGCGGACCGCCCGCCGCGGCAAGCACGATCTCGGCCCCTCGCAACGGCGCCAGCTCCGAGTCGTTGAGCGCGTGTCCCAGATCTCCCAGAAACACGACGTGCATCCCCTCCGAGCGGAAGTGCACGATCGTCACCTCGTCCTCGGGCAGTCGCTCGGGCGTCTCGAACACAGGCAACGCCTCGAACCTGATCCCCCGGACCTCCTGCCCGCCCTCGGGGATCTCCAGCGCCCGCACAACCTCGAACGGCGGCACGATCTGTCCAAGATGGCTGTGATACCGATCATTCTCGTGGCTGACCACCACCACATCCGCCGGCTCGTCAATCGGCGCGTAACCGCCCGAATCCGGCGACCGGTAGGGGTCGAGAATGATTCGCAAGCCCTGGGTTTCGATAAGAAACGCGGCATGACCATAAAACGTAAATCGCATGATCGAGTTTCTCGATGATCTCGGAGAACGAGTCTCGTCCCCGCGCCGGAAGACCCTCGTCGAGCCACGCGACCCAGCACGAGCCGCGTCGAGCGCGGGTGGTGAAAGATGGAGTCTCGCGAGCCTCCAGGTTAGAGTCGGAGGCGCGCCCGCTGGATGCGCCACCGACCATTATGCTGGAGAACGCTCCCAATGACCAATCGCCGCGTTTTTCTCGCCACCGGGATGACGGCCACAACGCTCGCCATGACCAACGGTCGCCGCTCGCCTGCCGACGAGGTTTCCAACCCCAACGACCACACCTGGCTCACCTACGCTGTCAACGTCGAGATGTTCTGGAACCAACTGCCGTTCCTCGACCGGTTGCGAAAGGTCAAGGAGGCCGGCTTCTCGCACTACGAGTTCTGGCCCTGGAGAAATAAGGATCTTGATGCCATCAAGTCATTGAATGAAGAATTGGGGCTGCATACTGTCCAGTTCTCCGCCTCTCCCAAGCGCTTCGACCAGGGAATTACCGACCCGAATCGAAACGCTGAATTCGTCGAGGACATCAAGGCCGCCGTCGAAATGGCCAGGAAACTCGGCGTGACCAAGCTCACCGTCGTCGCGGGCGAAGAAACCCCAGGCTACAGCCGAGACCAGCAAACCTCGGCCGTCATCGAGGCCCTCAAGGCAGGCGCCCGCATCGTCGAACCCGCCGGCATCACGCTCAACCTCGAACCACTCAACGTCCTGGTCGACCATCCCCGCCAGCTCGTCGTCACGTCCGAGCACGCGGCGCAGATCCTTCGGGCCGTCAACTCCCCAAATGTCAAAATGCTCTTTGATGTTTACCACCAGCAAATCAGCGAGGGAAACCTCACTGGGAACATCCGCGAATACAAGGACTTGATTGGTTACTTCCAGATCGCCGACCACCCCGGCCGCCACGAACCCGGCACCGGCGAGATTCAGTATGCTCAGATTCTCCGCGTCATCCATGATGTCGGCTACCAGGGCGCTATCGGCCTCGAGCTGAGCCCGAAACGCGATCCGCTCCAAGCTCTGGCCGCGGTCCGCAAGGCCGACGCCGAGGCCCGGGCTCGCGCCTGATTCTCCTCTCTTCTGTTCGACCCGGTCCGGGCAGGCGAGCCTCGCCGATCGGCCTGCCTGCTTCACAGGCAAATCGCGTGCCCGAACCGATCCAAAGGGGGATTGTGGGCGTCGATGCCCACCCCGCGAGGAAACGCGACGAAGATCATTCTCTTTTTCTTTTTCGATGATCTCTCTAAAAGATCAATGATCGATCGAGAACATCAAATAAAATTTGCGTTAGGCCCTTGAAATCCGCGCGCTCGGTTGCTACCCTTCCTATCGACCTATCCTGTTCGAGCCCACCCGCGGCTTTGACTCGTGCCTTCGCCCGGTTTTCTCTGATGCCCGGTCGCCACGCAAAAGCCGCGCATTGATCGACGGAATCCCACGAATCCGTTGTTTGTCCTCCGCTCTCGTTCGTTCCGCGCGCTCGATCCTCGGGTCGCGCTCTCGATCTTGAATCTGGTCTCGGCGATCCGACCCGGAACTCGGACCGTACTTCGTCCGGCGACGAGGTCATTCCCCCCTCGTGACCGGCTCTCTCGGACACTCCTTTCGCATGGCAGGGATCAAGGGCATGAGGCTGAGTCACGTCTGGTCATTCTTGTCGCCAATCCCAATGGTCGCGTGGGTCTACAGCCTATTTCTCTTTGCCTCGCCCGGATTGGCGGACGAGCCGACCAGACCGGATGACCCTCCAACGTTCACGAGGGATGTCGCCCCGATCCTCCAGCACAAGTGCCAGAGCTGTCATCGCCACGGCCAGGTCGGACCCTTCGTCCTCGAGACGTACGAGCAGGCTCGGAAGCGCGCCTCGGATATCGTGGCGGTTGTCGAGGATGGCTTGATGCCTCCCTGGAAGCCCGCGCCCGGGGTCGGGCCGAAGCTCAAACATGACCGTTCCCTCACGGCCGAGGAGATTGCCACCCTCCGGGCCTGGGTTGATGCCGGCGCTCCCCGCGGTGATGAAAAGCACTTGCCCCCACCGCCTCAATTCCCCGATGAATGGAAGCTCGGCACACCCGACCTGGTCCTCGAGCCGGCCGAGGATTTTCCGATTCCTGCCCAGGGACCGGACATCTACCGCTGCTTCGTCATTCCCACCCATCTGCCGCGCGACATGGACATCGCGGCGATCGAGTTCCGGCCGGGCAATCGTCGCGTCGTGCATCACCTGACCACGTTCATCGACACGAGGGGCCTGGGTCGTCACCTGGATGCGAGCATGCCAGGGCCCGGTTACACGTCCTTCGCGGGCCCGGGGTTCCCCGTCCAAGGAGAACTCGGCTTCTGGAACGCCGGTGGCGAGCCAACTCGGCTGCCCGAAGGAGTGGGGCTCTCTCTGCCTCGCCGAGCCGACGTGATTCTTCAGGTCCACTACCACCCAAGCGGCAAGCCCGAGGTCGACCGCACTCGGATTGGCATTCACTTCGCTCGCAAACCGATCAAGCAAAAGCTGTACTGGAACGACGCCTCGAACAACGACTTCCACCTCCCACCGGGCGACTCACGAATCGAGATCAAGGGGAGTTGGTTCGTGCCCGTCGATCTCGAAGTGCTCGCGGTCGCTCCTCACATGCATCAACTCGGTCGAGAGATGCGAATGAGCGTCGCCTACCCCGATGGCCAAACGAAAGACCTGATCCACATTCCGGAATGGGATCCCTCGTGGCAGAGTTCTTACTTCTTCGAAACGCCGATCGACCTGCCGAAAGGATCGGTGGTCCACGTCACGGCTCTGTACGATAACTCCTCCCACCCTCGTAATCCCAACGACCCACCCCAAACCGTTCGCTCTGGCTACGGTGTCAGCGACGAGATGTGCATCGGTTACATCGCCGTGGTGAAAAAGGGGCAGGATCTGACGCAGCCAGGCGCGACCGATGACCTTTACGAGATCTTCGAGTCACAGCGCAGGAAGCATCTGGAAAAGCATCTCCAGAAACAACGACTCAGCCGGCGGCGGCTCTGAGCCCAGGGCGATCCTTCGCCCTCTCCTGCGGCTCCTTCCACCTTGGTCTCACCGTCGACGGTCCGAAGCGCAACGCGGCGAGGAAGCCCATTGGCCTCGTGGACCGTCCGAGAAACGACGAGTCTCCGTTGGTCACGAAGCCATCCAGGGAGCCGGGGCCCCCGCCTCGGGCAGCTTGATCAGGCTGACGCTGACGATGTCGGGGTGTTTTTCCACCGCCTCGAGCGCCGCGTCCGACGGAATGCTGTCCAGGTTCACCACGCCGATGGCCTCGCCGCCGGGTTGCTTCCGTCCCACGTTCATCTGGGCGATGTTGACCCCGTGTTGCCCGAAGGTCGTGCCGATGAAGCCGATCAGGCCCGGTCGATCGTGGTGGGTAAAGACGAGCAAGGTCCCTTCCAGGTGGGCGTCCAGGTCGTATGGTCCGAGCCGAACCAGGCGAACGTACTGCTTACCGAAGAGGGTTCCCGAGGCCACGTACGTCTTTCGATCGGTGGTGACCTCGGTTTGAATCATGGTTCCAAAATCACCCGTGTCGGTAGAAACCTCCTCGACCAGGGCGATCCCTCGTTCCTTGAGCAGAACCTCGGCGTTGACGAGGTTGATCTGCTCTTCGAGCGCGGCCTCCAGCCAGCCCGCGGCGAAGCTGGCGGTGAGCAATCGCGTGTTCTTCGTCGCGACCTCTCCGCGATAGCGGATCGTCGCGCCCTTGGCGGTTCCTCGATCCATCTGGGCGTGCAACATGCCAAGCCGGCGAGCCAGGTCGAGGTAAAGCCGCAAGTCGTCGAGCTCGGCCTGATTGAGGTTGGCCATGTTGACCGAAAAACGAACCTGCCCTCGCCGGAAGAAATCCACCAGGAGTCGGGCCGCTTCCTCGGCGACCGCGACCTGCGCTTCTTCGGTGGACGCCCCGAGATGGGGCGTGACGAGCACCTTGGGATGATTGACGAGGATATGTCCGGCCGGAGGTGGCTCGGGCTCGAAGACGTCGATGGCCGCCCCCGCGACCTTTCCAGAGTTCAGCGCGTCGGCCAGCGCACTCTCGTCGATCAAACCACCTCGCGCGCAGTTGATGATTCGGACGCCTGGCTTCATCCGCTCGATCGCCTGGGGACCGATCAGGTTTCTCGTTTCGGAGGAGAGCGGGGTATGCAACGTGATAAAGTCGCAGCGAGGCCAGAGATCATCGAGGACCGAAACACTCTCGATCCCAAGTTCGGCCGCTCGATCGGCCGTCAGGAAGGGGTCGTAGCCGATGACCTTCATGTCGAAGCCCTTGGCGCGTTTGGCCACCGCCAGGCCAACGCGACCGAGACCGACGATTCCGAGCGTCTTTCCCTCGAGCTGAGCGCCCGTGAACTTGCCACGGTCCCAACGGCCCGCCTTGAGACTCTCGTTCGCCTGTGCCACGTTGCGAGACAGGGCGAGAATCATCGCCATCGTGTGCTCGGCCGTCGAGATCGTGTTGCCCCCCGGCGTGTTCATCACGACAATGCCCTGACGCGTCGCCGCGGGAACGTCGATGTTGTCGACCCCGACTCCCGCCCGCACGATCGCCTTGAGCCGGGTTTGCTCGGCGAGAATCTCGGCCGTCAATTGCGTTCCCGAACGGATCACGATTCCGTCCGCCTCCGCCAGCGCGGCCCGAAGGGCGGTCGGGTCGGACGCGAGCTTCGTCGCGACCACGACCTCCAGGTCGGGTTCGGCGCGGAGCAGGGCCAGACCTTCCTCGGCCAGTTTGTCGGTCACCAGAATGCGAGGCATGTCGTGTGGACTCCCAGAGAGAAGACCCCGGTCCCGGAGGACGATCGGATCGCGGAATTCCGCCGTTGAAGGGCACGCGACTCACGCCGAGAGCGCTGATCGAGCGTCGAGGGAGTCCTGGAAACGTTCAGGAACTCCGGCACTCACGAGAGTCTGGCATGGGCGACTTCAACGCTCCGAAACCTGGGCACAAAAACCGCTATTCGTCCGCCATTCGCTGGATAAGAACACCCTTGTCGATGTGATACTTCATTCCAGCCTTGAGTGTGATTGTCTTCAATTTCGCGTTCGTATCGAGAGCGTTTCGCGCCTGGCCGGCGGCGTCGGGATGCGTCTTGGCGGCCTTCCCCGGCTCTCTCGCGTCGAGCACGATGACGTCGCTTTGCCCGACAACTTCGAACTCGAGCCCACTGACGATCACCGCCGTCGACTCGTCGATCCCAACGCCCAGGAGCGACGGGTTGGACAGAACCACGCTTGTGAGACGTTCCATCCGGCGCCGCCGGAGAAAATGCTGATCGACGATGACCTCGGGCCAGAGGCCAAGCCCTTCGCCGATCCTGGGTTTTCTGGCCTCGGCCGGTCGTCTCGGGCCGACCTCTCCCGCGATCATCAAGCGGGACATCACGGCCGCACCCGCGCTGGTGCCGCCGATCGTCGCGCCTTCCTGATAACGAGCCTGGATGGCCCCGCAAACACCTCCCTTGACCAGCGCCTCGATCAACCGGGTTTGATCGCCACCTCGCATCCAGATCAGGTCGGCTGTCCGGATCGCGGAACAGGCCGTTTCGGGATTGCTGAGGTCGAGAATCTCGACATGCGTCGCACCGTCGTTTCGCCAGCGCTCGGCCATGAATCGCCCGGCGTCTGGATCTCTCGACGCGTGAGGCACGACCAGCACCTTGGCCCTGGCTCCACCGGCCAGCTCAAGGGCCCGACGACGGATCGGCTCGATCCCAGAGCCTCCCCCCACGATGACGAGATGGCCCTTCGGAGCTGCATCCTCCACGCCAACTCCCATCGTGGCCAGAAGCAACAGGACCCACTTCATACCAGGCTCCGACGAAGCAACTCGCGGGATCAAAGGCAACGATGGACCAGGCAACTCGGTTCAAGTGCATGGTCCATCCGCATCGATTCCCGATCGTCGACGTGTTCAGCCAACAGTCACCGGCTTCCTTTGACCCATCAAGACCCGTTGAGCCGCGGTTACGGCCCGGCCCGGCTCGACCTCGAACCCGAGCTCATTCAGGACCAACTCCAGGGCCGCCAGGCCGGAGACCACGTCGAGCTCGTCGGTATATCCCATGTGGCCGATCCGGACAATCTTCCCTTTGAGCTTATCTTGCCCGCCGACGAAGGTGATTCCGAATCGCTCGAAGATGGTGCCGCGAATGGTCGTGTCCTTCAATCCGTCGGGAACTCGGAACGCCGTCAGCCCCTCGGCCGGCCGGGCGCTGAAGAGTTCCAGGCCGAGGGCCTGAATGCCCGCCTGGCAGGCCTCGCTCATCCGCTGATGACGTGCCCAGACGTTCTCCATGCCCTCGGCAAGAATCCGCTTCAAGGCGGTCTTCAGGCCCAGAAGCAAGGTGTGCGCGGGCGTGTAGGGCGTGTCGAAGTCGGCAATCTTCTTGCGCGCCGCCTTCAGATTAAAATAGAACGCGGGCGCATCGAAGGCGTCGATCTTGGCCCAGGCCTTCCGACTGACCGCCAGAAACGCCAGGCCCGGCGGAAGCATCAGCGCTTTTTGCGATCCGACCGCCAGGAGGTCGATGCCCCAGGCATCGGTGCGGCATTCCATGGCGCCGACACCGGAAATGCCATCGACCGCGAAAATCGCGTCGGTCCGCGACACGATCTTGCCGATCGCCTCGACGGGATGGCCCGTGCCGGTCGAGGTTTCACTCAGTGTTCCCATGACACAGACGGTGTCCGGATGCTCCTTCAGCGCATTCTCGACGCGCTGCGGATCAACCGGTTGGCCCCATTCGAAATCGACGGTCACCGCGTTGATGCCGTAGGCCTGGCAGATCTTGGCCCAACGCAGGGCGAACCAACCGGCGTTCAGGACGAGCGCTTTGCCGCCCCTGGGGACACTGTTGACCGCGGCCGCCTCCATCGCGCCTGTTCCCGAGGCGGTCAGCAGCAGAACATCGTTCTGGGTCTGGAACACCTCCTTGAGCCCGGCCACACAGTCGACGATGACCTGCTTGGCCTCGGCCGATCGGTGGTGAATCACCGGCCGAGCCATCTCCAGCAGGACATCTTCCGGGACCGGGGCTGGCCCCGGAGTCATCAGGCGCGGCTTCTGCATCGCTCTCGTCCTCAGGCTTTCGCCTGCCTCAATCAGTTCATCGAATCCGTGGTGTCCAAATCGACGTCAACAAGCCGACTCATCGAGCAAAGAAAGTTCGGTGGGGCACCTCGCCCGAATCGTCTCAGTCTACTCGGAAGTCCAGCCGACGGCGAGTCACGTTCGCGCGAAAGCGCTGTTATCCTGGAATCGGATTCCGCATTGCGTCGGACAGGACCGCGCCTCCGGATCGTGCAGCCGCCTTGGTGGTACGATGGTTCCCTCGTGCTGATCGGTGGAAGCCCGACAATCCCACGGCTCTTTTCCTGAGATCGACCAAGAATGCAGGCAAGCCATTCCGAGGTCATCGGAATGGCTTGCCTGGAAGAAATAATCGCATCGAAGAATGCGCGGTCTTCTTGAGGAACGATCAGAAGGTTACGCCTGGAGCGCCACCCGCGCCCCCCGCGCCGCCCTGCCCTTCCTCCTCATCCCCGCCCGCGAACGCGATCGAGGCTCTGCGCCCCACGGCGAACGATTCCATGGCATACTTGATGCCGGAACTCACCGCGGGCGAATTCGCGAGGGCCGGAGGAAAGTCCCAGATCAGCGCGACATCGTAGTTGTCCTGGGAATAGAAGTACGCATTGATGCGATTGCCCGTGGCGGACTGGAACTGGAGTCGCTTGTACGACCGTCCGCGCTCGGTCACGTTCTCGAGCTTGCCGGACATCGCGGCCTCGCCACCACCGTAGTAATTGGCGATCAACGCACGCACGTCGTCGAGAAACGGCCCTCGGTTCGTGGGAGGAGGAGCCGCCTTCTTGCCCGCGGCCGTGGGCGGCTTCTTGAAACGCGCCAGTACGTGCAACTGCAAGGCCGCGCCCCCCTGGCCCTGGCCACCACCCGCGGCCTGACCCTGGCCCTGGCCCTGACTCGTCGACCCCGTCGAGGGGTAGCCGAGAAACGACTCCGCCAGGTCGAACTGACCGGCCGCCGCCGGCAAGTTGCTCGCCGGTGCCTTGTCCAGCGGCATCGGAGGCCGCAGGAAAATGTTCAGTTCTTTGAATTTGCCTTGTTCCGCCGGTTTCAGAAACGTGTTAAGCTGTTGCTGGTATTTCAGGTAATCCAGCGTCTTCTCGAGACGGGTTTCGTAGCTGTTCTCGCCCAGGCAACCGAGTCCGCAGACGGCGGTTGCGGCAACCACGACGGTCAAGACCCGTCTCATGTGTCCGGTTCCTCGCGGTGGAAAGCTCGTAAAATTCGCCATTCCAATGTCCGAACGAGCCCATGGGATGTCAAGAGCCGCGCGGCCGTCCAGCATTGGTCTGCCATCAGCAAAGGAGGGTTGAGCGGGGTGGTTCAGTTGATCGTGATGGTCAAACCGTTTCGCGTGCGGGCGGTCCTGGCGGAGCTTGAGTCGATCGACATCCTCGGAGTGACGGTCCGCGAAGTGATGGGTTTCGGACGCCAGAAGAACCGGCTCCATCGCTACCTGGGCAGCGAGTACAACACGTCGTTCCTACCCAAGGTGGAAATCACGCTGTTTCTGAACGACGACGAGGTCCCCCGGGCCATCAAGGCGATTGTGAGTCAGGCCAGGACCGGCCGGATGGGCGACGGCAAAATCCTGGTCCTGAAATGCCTGGAACCCGCCATCACGTGGTAGGTCGAGTGCGACGGGCGGTTTGAGGACGCTGTCGAGTCAATCCGTCTGGCTTACGAGGGAAAGCCTGTCGGTCTTTCGCCCCGTCGACGATCGCGACCGACGCTCGTACGAGACTCGCGCAGGAAACACGGATACGTGGGCCAGCCCGAGGATGGCCATCCGTTCCCGCCGAAACCCGGCGATCGGATTGCCTCCGCGGGCTGCGATGCGATGGACGATCCATCAGTGCGGCGTGCTGATCCAGAGAACCCGCCGAACGTGTCGTTCGTGAGGGGGTCCTTCCAGATCGATCAGTTGCGTGCTTGGCTCATGCGACGAATTCTCGGCCTGCAAGAGGCCGTAGCGACCCGACCGATCAAACCATCGGACGATCGGCTGCCCATTGATCCACGCCACCACGAGAGACCCGATGAGCGCGTCGTAAGGCTCCTCCGAGTCGGCATACGCCACGCAGGCGCCGGTGGCGAGAATCGGGGTCATGGCGTCCCCCTCCACCTGAACGCAGCGGCAATCGCGGCAGGCCTCCAACCACTCACGATGCGCGGCGATGTAGCCCGGCTGGGAACGATCGGTCAGCCGCTCGCGGTCGGCCCCTTCGACACGCACCAGCACAATGTTCTCGGTCTCGATTTCCGTCGGGATCGGCTCGGAGGCCTGGCCGTTCCCATTCGACGGACCATCGACCGGACCGGCGGACGGCTCTTTTTGTTCCAAACGCCGCAGGGCGGTGCGGAGGAGATTCTGAACCGAGTCCGCTTCGGCGAGAGGTTGCAACTCGGGAGGCTTCCGGAACCTTGGCCCTCGGCCATGAAGCAACCAGAGCGGTTCCACCGAAGTTAACTCGACGAACCGCAAGAGGACCTCGGCCGGAACCGTAACACCGGCTTCGTAGTTATACCAGGTTCGGACCGGCAATCCGAGCCGCCGAGCCATTTCCGAGCCCCCTCGCTCGCCAAACAACTCCGTTCGAATCTCATGTAACCGCTCCGCCAGGCGGTATTTCACACGTACCGATTCCGGCCTGTTTTTCTGGCGGGCCATGTCTGGCAAACCCCGGTAAGGACCACGGTGCGAGACGCTTGAGATCGGCTCGGCCAGCGGTCCAGGGCGAATGTGACTCACGCAAGCACCAACTTCGGTGCCGCCTCTTTGTTATTTAAGGCGATTCTCATCCCCTTGTCAACGTGACGACCGCGCGATCGTTGCCCATTCTCGACGTGGCGCCACATTTCATCCACGACCGCCCGCACGAGCCCTTGCCGGCATCCTTGCGAACGCAAGCGTCACGACCGTGGGAGAGCGCGGCGTCGCGTCGCCGGGGAAGCCCCCGGCTCATCCCGTTTCGTGGGCGATTCATCGCGTCCACGATGCGCAACGCCTGGTGCGTCTGGTTTCCGCAACCCCGATCGATCGGAAACCCGAGGCGGACCCGAACGCGCTCCGGGACCCACCAGCCGCCTCATCGTAAAATCTTGTCGGACAAGCTCTTGCGTGTCCGACAAGAGAGGACGGCCATTGCCCGGTCGCGTCGTTTCCAGATCGCCTCTCAATCATCATCCAGGTCGAGATTGAGCAAGTAGTCAGCGACGGCGTCCTCACTCAACTCAGGGGTCTTGGCAGTCGCGGCGGCTTCGGGCGTGGTTTCCTCCGCGGCCACAGGCGCGGATTCGACGCCCGCGGGAGCCGCCATGGTGGTTTCGGTTTGATCGTCGTCCGCCATGACCTCGAAATCGAGGCCGGTGTCCGGCTGGCCCGAGACGGTCGCGGGCGGCGGCCCTTCCTCGAGGGCGATCGGCTGCGCCACGGCCGTGTCACTGGGTTTCGCGGCCGAAGGTTCGGCAACGGCCTCGGCCTTCTCGACGCGAAACTTGACCGAGCCAATCATCAACTCGTTGCCGGCTTCCAAAACCTGTTGCCCGTTGATGCGCTTGCCGTTGACAATCGTACCGTTGGAACTGTTGAGATCCTTGACCAGAAGCAGACCCTTCTTCTCGAAGAGTTCGCAATGCTTCCGGCTCACCTGAGAAGACACAATCCGAATCTGGCAGCCATTCTGGCGCCCCACGGTCGTAACTCCCTCCGAGGGAAGCTTCAAGGCCTGGTTGGCGCTTCGGCCCTGGACGACAACGAGTTGGTAGGGCATGACGAAAAATCCTGAGCCGTGATCTCACACGGAGCTAACGTCGTTCGCTTGTTTCGGTTCGAACAAGTTGACTCCCTATTAGGCTATCCGGAAAAATGTCGGTAAGCAAACGGAATTCCCTGGCGTTCCAAGACGCGAATCGAGGAGAGAATTCAGGAAAACGACTTGCAATCCGCGAAGGGCCCCCTATACTAGGTCGATATGGCACCGTCACCCGCTGGGTGAATCGTCGAACGTCGCGATGCGGCTTCGCCTCGGTTGTTTTTTTCGCGGGAGTAGCTCAGGGGTAGAGCGCCACGTTGCCAACGTGGTTGTCGTGGGTTCAAATCCCATCTCCCGCTCTTGTGTTGCCAACCTGGCTGGCGGCATTCGCTCGAACGCGTCAGGTGCGTGGTGGCGGCCCCAGCCGTCATCCACCTGAGGTCGTCGAAGGAACGCCGTCGATGAGCAGCCTGGAAGAGGAACACGGCGAGACCGCCGAAGGTGCGGTCGGGACCGAGGAACAGACCGAGCCGAAGCGGACGCTTGAGCTCGACGTCCAGATCACGGACGCCGGCCCTTGCAAGAAGCACTTGAAGGTCAGCATCCCTCGATCCGAAGTCGAACGGCAATTCGAGGAATCGCTCGGAACCGTCAAGAAGGAAGCCGCCGTGCCCGGCTTCCGGCCAGGCCGGGCCCCGAAAAATCTCGTCCAGAAGCGGTTCCGCAAGGAAGTCGCCGGTCAGGTGAAGTCGTCGCTGTTGCTGGCTTGCATGGAGCAGCTTGACGAGCAGTACAAGCTGAATCCGATCACGCAACCCGACCTCGATATCGAGGCCATCGAGCTCCCCGACGATGGGCCGATGACCTTCGAGATGGAGATCGAGGTCCAGCCAGACTTCGCGCTACCGGACTACAAGTCGCTGACGGTCCGCCGCCCCGTCAAGACCATCTCGGAGGCCGACATCGACGCTCAGTTGAAGTCGTTCCTCGAGCGGTATTCCCAGCTCGTTCCCAAGCTCGAAGGGGGCGCGGAGATCGGCGACTTCATCACGGCCGACCTCACCTTCGAGAAGGATGGAATTACCCTCAACGAGGCGAAGGAGCTTCAGTTCCGCCTCCAGCCCGAGATGCGCTTCCAGGACGGCAGCATTCCCGATCTGGCCGGCGCCCTCGTGGGCGTCAAGCCCGGTGAAACCAGGCACGCCGCCGCGAAGATCGGCTCGTCCTCGCCCAATCCCGCCCTGAGAAATCAGACGATTCGCGTGACCTTCCAGGTTCATGACCTGAAGCGGCTCCGCCTGCCCGAAGTCAACACCCAATTCCTTCGTTCGATCGGCTTCGAGAGCGAGCAGGAGCTTCGTGAGGCGCTGCGGGGCGTCCTGCAACGCCGCTTCGATTTCCAGCAACGGCAGGCCATCCGCCGCCAGATCGTCGACCAGTTGATTCAGGCGGTGCCGTTCGATCTCCCGGCCGATCTCGTCGCTCGACAGGAACGCTCAACCTTGCGGCGCCAGGTCGAGGAGCTCCGACAGGCCGGCATGGAGGACTCCGACATTCGCGCCCGAGAGGCCGAACTCCGGGCCAACGCCCATGAGTCGACGCTTCGAAGTCTCAAGGAGTATTTCCTCCTGTCGCGGATTGCCGACGCGGAGTCGATCAAGGTCGAGGACGAGGACCTGGAGCAGGAAATCGAGGCCATCGCTGCCCGGACCGACGAAACGCCGCGTCGGATTCGCGCCCGAATTCAGAAGGAAGGGCTTGCCGAAGGGCTCGGCCAGCAAATCCTCGAACGCAAAACGCTGGATCGCGTTCTGGAGTTCGTCAAGTTCGAGGACGTGCCCATGGACGTGGAGAAGGCCGTCGAAACGCTCGACCAGGTGGCGTCTCCGCCGTCCGAGGAAACCGATTCCGAGTCGCCCGAGCCGGCTGAGCAATCCGCAGGTTCCTCGGATTAACCGCGCCGCTCCCGTCTCCCCCACGAGGAACCGAGGTCGCGGGTCGAAGGCCGGAACGGTCTCCGGCCCGCGAAACTCAGTGGAGAACGTCGGTTCGCTTCGTGTCACAAAATCCGTGTCCCACTGAGCTTCGGACCGCCGCGTCCTCCTCGTTACCAGCACCAGCGATCCGCCACCTGCTCTCTGGATCCGGCCCAGGAACAAGGACTCCTTTCATGCTCCCCGACCCCTCGCGGTTCGAGCCGAAACTTCAGCGCTTTCGCGACTACGCCCGCCAGCGGCAGATGACCCTGACCGATCTGCTCCTCGAAAACCGGATCATCTTTCTGGAGGGTGAGATCTACGGCCAGATGGCCAATCACGTCATCAAGCAACTGCTCTACCTCCAGTTCGAAAACCGGACCCAGGGCATCAGCTTCTACATCAACAGTCCCGGAGGCGCGGTCTACGACACCCTGGCTATTTACGACACCATGCAGTTCATCGAGTGCCCGATCTCGACCTACTGCATCGGTCTGGCGGCCTCGGGCGCGGCGGTGCTCATGGCCGGAGGCCAGAAGGGACGCCGGTACGCCTTGCCCCATTCCAAAATCATGATTCACCAGCCTCGAGGCGGTGTCAGCGGCCAAATCTCCGACATCGAGATCCAGGCCGAGGAAATCATCAAGGAGAAACACAAGATCAACGAGATTCTGGCCAAGCACACCGGCCAGCCCATCGAGCGGATTGCCAGGGACACCGAACGTGACCGGTACCTCAGTGCGCTCGAGGCCAAAGAATACGGCATCGTGGACGAGGTCGTCGGCCACATTCCCAGTTCCGAGGCGAAGAAGAGCGAATCCGCCCAGAGCTAGCCGAACCCGCGGCAAGACTCGGCCTATTCAAGGGACATCTCCCAATGCCTCTGATTCCGATTGTCATCGAGCGCACCGGCCGCGAAGAACGGGCGATGGATATCTATTCCCGCCTGCTCCAGGACCGGATCATCATGCTCGGTTCGGCGATTGACGACCACGTGGCCAACCTGGTCGTCGCCCAGATGCTCGTCCTGGCCCATCAAGACGACAAGGCCGACATCCATCTCTACCTGAACAGCCCCGGCGGAAGCGTGACGGCCGGCATGGCCATCTACGACACCATGCAGTACGTCCCTTGCGACGTGGCGACCTACTGCATGGGCCAGTGCGCCAGCATGGGATCGCTCCTCCTGGCCGCCGGCGCCAAGGGCAAGCGCAACGCCCTTCCTCACGGCCGCATCATGATCCACCAGCCCTGGATCTCGGGTCTGGAAGGAACAGCGACCGACATCACCATTCACGCCGAAGAGCTCGTGCGGATGAAGCGGCAGCTCAACCAGATCTACCAGAAGCACACCGGACAGACCCTC
>CAZRGV010000040.1:21620-45491 GCA_964599655.1 uncultured Isosphaeraceae bacterium
GAAAAGCTCGAGCAGGATACCGACCGCGATCGCTTCATGTCTCCCGAAGAGGCCAAGGCCTACGGTCTGGTCGACAACGTCCTCGATCGCGAGCCGCCCATTCCGCTCAGTTCGCCGTCCTGAGCGTGCGACAACCTCTCGAAGCTTCCAACCGGGAACGCCGGCCTGCCGCTCGATTCGATCGCGGCGGCCGGCGTTCCTGGTTTCGACGATCAGCGATAGTCGTCGCGAATGGGGTGGAAGCAGTCGAGCGCCACGGCCGGTTCGTCCAGGGTCACCACCTTGTGCCGCACGCCGCCCGGTATCCGCCAGATATCCCCAGGACCGAGCACGCGGGTGATGCCGCCAATGGTGAATTCCAGCCGACCCGAAATCAGGATGCCCATCTGTTCGTGAGGATGCGCGTGGTCCGGCACCACCGATCGCGGCTCGAGCCTGACCACCGACAGCATCATCCCCTGCCCCGAAGTCGTACAGATCTCGACGCCAGGAAAAATCTGGTGATGGGAGCCCTTCCCAGCCGGAATGAAGTAATCCTCCGGCGTTGGTTCCGAAGTCGTTGGATCGCTCAACTTATCGCCTCCGTGTGCCGACGTGATAACGCGCCGCGACCCAGCGTCCCCAGACGGCCAGGAACTGGTCTCGGGTCACTTGCGGGCCCCAGCACTGGTGGATCACCTCGTCGAGTGTCTTGGGGTCCTTGATCATCTCCCGGACGAAGTAAGGAAACTGCTGCCGGAACGACGAGCCCAGCCACTCGAACAGGCTGAATCCCACCGCGCGAAGTGTGTCCGGCCCCGACTGATCGCCAAGCACCTCGGTGGCCTTGGCGACCCAGCCCAACTGATACTGCTGCAAGGTTTCCGCTCGGAGCCGGCGATAGTAATCGCTCCGGGGCTCGACCTGAACGGCAAGGTAGGCACCCAGCCCGCTCGACAGCCACGACGGCGCCTGACCGGCCGCCGAGGAAACCGCCGTTCCGAGTTGCTCGGAGAGCAGGCCGGCCAGCGTCCGCCCGGCGCTGTCTTCCTCCTCCTGGGGTTTGGTACGGCTGCTCCGTCGACTGGGACTGGTCGCCGCGGGTTCTTCCCCGCCACCGAGCGGGTCGACGGCCGCCAGATACGGGCTTTCGACATCCAGCTTGCCGTGCGCCTCATCGCCGGGTTCAATCTCCCGCATCTCGACGCCGCGCACAAATTCGGCATACGTGGTCGGTTCATTGAACACATAAACGCTGATCTTTTCGGGACCGGTCAACGCCGCGGCCAGTTCCGTTCCCAGCAAGGTTCCGAGCCTGGTGCGCTGGTCTTCCAGAGTCTTCAGGATCGCCTTCGCCCGGCTCTCCGGAAGGTTCCCGAACAGAAGGAAGTCCTTGCCGGAGGTCATCTCGGGCTCGGCCTTCGAGCTGGCCTTTTTCCAACGATCGAGCGCGACTTCCTTCAAGTGGGCGTCGCGCTCTTCGGGCGAGAGCTTGACCAGTGCGGCCCTTCGCATCTCTTCCGGCGATGGGGCGATCTTGTCGATCGACGCGGTGGGATCTTTTCCGGCATCGAGCAAGGCCCCTTCCTTCACCCACTGCGTGATCTTGGCGATCGCGTCGTCCGAAAGCCGACGGTTGTTGCCTCTCGGCATCTTCCGTTCCGTCACAAGTTCCACGAGCAAGCTCTCCTCGGGCTTGCCCGGCACGATCACTTCCCCCGACTGCGATCCGGCCATCATCTTCTGAAACGTCGACAGATCGAACTTGCCTCGCTTCTGCTCGGCGTTGTGGCACCCCGTGCAATTCCCGACCAGGATCGGCGCGATGTCTCGAGAGAACTTCAGCTTCCCATCGTCCCGCGCGGCCGGTTCGAGCGAGGCGACCGGTGGAGGTGCCGCGCCGCCCCGTCGCGTGGTGGCCTGAGCAATTTGCGGCGGCCTCGCTCCCTGCCCGGCCGCCGCGTTTTCGGGATGGCAGATCTTGCAAGGCTTGTAACCCTGCGCCAGGGCCGCCTTGAAATCGCTCAGTTCCACTTTATTGGCTTCGGAAAGGCGGCGCGCGGAACCACAGGTTGTCAGATGCAAAACCTTCGACTTCTTGTTCCCGACAAACGCGGCGGACGGCGCGCCTTCGTTGGGCGCCGTCTGCGACGAGGCTTCCAGACCACTGAGGCCCAGTGCAAAACCCAAGATCAGGACCACCCAGCGGTTGTCTCGCCTCGGACAACTCATGACTCTGGCCTCCCGGAAATGAATGCTGCACGATTGGATGAGACGATTCTCACTCCAATCGTGTCCTTTCGCAAGCACTTCGTCGTTTTTCCAACGCGGGAGGCCGCCTTCGCGCCACGACCCTTCAGTCTTGCGACGCCGTCCGTGGTTCCGGCAGGATCGTGAAGGCCAGATCGCGCGAGGTGGTCACGCGGGCGACCAGATCCTGTTGAATCAATCGCAGTCGATACGTCCCCGGCGCGAGTGTCGCCGGGATCGTCAGGCGAGAGTTGACGAAATAATCGCGACGGCGGCGGAGACACCGGTCTTCGGCCGTCCCTAGGGAACGGCTCCAGATCGGAGTTTCGCCCGTCTCCGGAAGAATCTCGGCCGTCGAGGACAGCCGGGTCCGGAACCAGCCCTCGTCGGTTTCAACCTGAAGCCCTTCGACCTCCCAGTAGAGGATCAAGGATTGTCCGGCACGACAGGCTTCGGGATCCGTCGGTTCAATGTTCCCGAAACCCAGCACCTTGCGGCAGAGCTTCAAATCGGTGACCGCGAAGGCCGAGGGCGGGACGGGGCTTTCCGTCGAGGTCGAGGGCGTCATGTCCGTCGACTCGGACACCGCGGAGGCATCCGCTTCGGCCAGGCTCGAAAGAACGGTTTGCCAGAGTGATTCCTTGGAGTCCTCGTCGGTCAAGAGCGCCAGCATGCGCTCTCGGATCGACCAGACCTCCTGGGAATCCTTCGCGGCTCTTGCCTGCTCTTGAGCCAGTTTGATCAGCTTCGCCAGTCCTTCGCTCCAGGCGACCGAAGGCGCGACGGCCGCAAGCGTGGGCTCCTCAACCGAGGGCCCGGCCAGTTGCGTTGGGGCGGCTTCGGGGACCTCGACTCGCGCTGGAGCGATCGGCGGTTCGGAAACCGCCACCCGATCCTCGACCGACGAAGCCGCGTCGGTTTCAAGGTGCGAGGGAGGAGCCTCGATCACCGCCGGCCTGGATTCGTCGAGATCAGAAAGCAGGATCTCTTGCAGATGCTGGGCGCGGGCCAGGGCGGCATCCAGTTGGGGGGTCGGCGGCGCCGACGCGAGGGCCTCGTCGCTCGAAATCGGTCGAAGCGGAAGCGGGGGAAGCGGGACCCCATCGGTCGGGTTCGACGCGGTGGGGACATTCGGCGCGTCCTGATCGGCGCGGGCGCGATCCCTGGAAACCTGGCGAGGGTCGAGCGCCGGGCTGGGGTGGCGAGCCGGTATCCAGCGGCAACCACCCAGCAGCGCCAGCAACACAAGGGCGAACCCTCGCGCGGTCCACCGCTCTCGACTCCGAAGCCGCATCGGGCACCCTTCGACTCTGGGAAACGCGGGTTGAGTCCGGCGACGGTCCACTCCACCACCGCCGGGAAAGGGAGATGTTCGCCGAGAGGAAATAACGGATTCGTAAAAACCGGGCAAGGTCAAACAACCCGCCCCTCCGATCGTTCCTTTTCTCGATCTGAGGCCGACTCGAAGAAGGGATGTCTTGCACGGAACCAGTCCACGTCGGAGGCGAGTGTCGCCACCTTGAGGAAACGCGAGGCACGACGTCGTCGATGGGCCCGGTCGAGTCGCCGCGCCTCGTCGATCTCGATGCGCTGAAACACCAGCGAATCCCCCGGCCGGGCCTGCGCCAGTCGGTCGAGATCGGCTGAAACGACGTGCGCGATGTGCGGATAACCCCCCATCGTGCCGCAGGCCACACCCAGGATCATCGGCTGCCCGCCGGCCACCTGAATGGCTCCGGGCGCCACCGGAGTCGAGACGCGATCCGGATCACTTCGGGTTGAAACGAAGTCGGTTCCCTTCACACGCAGTCCCATCCGATCCGCGAAGCGATCGACGACAAACGACCGACCCACCAGGTCCCGAAGCAAAGAATCGTCGACGTCGGGCCCGTCCACAACGCGGATCGGTCCTTCCTCGGGATCGGGCAGAAGGAAGTCCCTGGGCCGTCGAGCCGGGCAGGACCCGGGAAGGGCCGGTAGAACGTCCCCTTCCTTGAGCGGAGTCTCACTCGAACGGCTGCCGAGAATCGGCCGCGTCTGGATGCCCCCTCCGACCGCCAGATACGCGCGAACGCCTCGGGGCGTTCCACCGATCACGAGTCGCGATCCCGCTTCAAGCGTGATCGATTGCGGGATTCGCAAACGCAAGCGCCGTCCATCGGGCGTGTGCACCTCGGCCGACATCGGCGCGCCGGCCAGGGCGATGGCCAGCGAACACGTCGCCTCGAAGGTCCCGCCAACCATGGTCAATTCCAGCGAGGCCGCCGAGGGTTCGTTGGCCAGAAGGGCGTTGGCGAGTTGGTGCGACTCCTGGTCGAACGCCCCGGAAACCGGCACGCCCCACTCGCGATAGCCCAACCGTCCCAGGTCTTGCACCGTGACCAACGGGCCCGGTTTGACGACCACGAATGACACGCGACAACAACCGGAGCGTTCGCTCCAGCGCCTCAGATGGAGGGAACCCGGCCACAAGACAGTGATGGTCCGCCACGACGAGTGCGCGGTCCTGTTTCACGAACTTGTTCGAACGATAGACGCTCTCGAATCAATCAACCAGGAAAGGACGCTTTTCGATGTGGGCGGTCTTCAGAACGTCGAGGACCAGATCCGCCAGCGCCACGGAATGCGGATTGTCGCCGTGCAGACAAAGCGTCTCGATGCCCGAGTCGACGAGCCGGAGAATCTGCGCTTCGATCTCCTTCGGGTCCTTCAGCACCGCCCCCGGCTCGGTGCGCGGTACGAGCCGACCGTCCGTTCGATAGCGGCGGTCGGCGAAGCCTTCGGCGACGAACCGGACCCCGGCCTCGCTCGCCAGCGTTTCCACCTGCCCTCCGGACTGTCCAAGCACGGGAAGGCCGAGTTCCTTCGCGGCACGAACCACGCCGAGAGCGATGTCCGACCCGCGCTGGGCCTGATTGTACAGGGCTCCATGTGGCTTGAGGAATTGAATGCTCACGTCACACGTCGTTGCCAGTGCGGCCAAAGCCTCGACCTGCTCGAGAATCAGCCGCTGGACCTCCTCGGTCGCGATCGGCTGCTCCCGGCGGCCGAACCCCTCCCGGTCGGGATAACCCGGATGAGCGCCGACGATCACGCCCCGACGCCGCGCCTCGCGGAGGGTTCGCTCGATCGTCTCCGGATCGCCCGCGTGGAAGCCGCAGCAAACGCTCGCCGAGCTGACGCGATCGAGCAGCAAGGCGTCCCAAGGGCAGCCTTCTCCGAGGTCGGCGTTCAGGTCGATCGAGCGACGTGGCGAGGAGGATAAATCCATAGAAATGTTCCTCAATAGTCTTCCTCCAGTTCCAGCACGCCATCCTCGACCATCTGGTTGGCTTGCCGGAGGAGCTGCCGACGGATCGGTTCGAGATCCTCGGGCAAGGCCCCTTCGGGAATCTCGCTGAGCACGCGAAGCGCGTGGGCGGGTCGCTGACGATCTCGCAGGAGCACCTGGGCCAGCTTGAGTCGCATCCGCTGGGCTCGCTCGGGAAAGCGACGGCAATAAACCGACATCCACGACACCGACGCCGCGAAGGCCCGCTGCGCGTGCATCGCCTTGATGAGGCTGAGAAGCTCCGGCTCCGAAGGCCAGCCCGGCAGGGTTCTCGCCGACTTGTCGAAGGCGGCCAGAGCACTGTCGAAATCCCCCATCTCGACGAGTTCCCGAACCTTGTTGACCGCCGCGGCGGCCTTTTCCTCGGTCGAGATCGAGACAGCCTCGCCCTGGCTCGAATCGCGCTTCCGGCGCGTTTTCCGGCCTGCCTTCTCGCGAGCCAGTCGCTCGCCCCGCTTCTTCCATTCCTGGCCAAGTCGCTTCCGCTTGGCCATCAGGGAATACATATCCCAGCCTTCGCAATCAACCCAGTTCTGCTTGACCATGAGCGTGCCGAGCAGAAACCCCCAGATCGCGCCGGAGAGATGGCCCAGCGAGCTGACGAACGAGAGCCCGGTCATCCTGGCCAGGACCAGCCAGAGGACTTCCATGCCAACGTAAAAAAGCGAAAGCGCGACAATCGAAAGCTCCCAGGTGAACACAAAGATCCGGTAGAACGAGCTCAGGATCACGTGGCACGTAATCTCGTTCTTGGGAGCCCAGACCAGGCACAAGGTCATCAGCCCGTAAACCTCGGCCGAGGCCCCCAAGGCGTGGCCCTCCTTCGCTCCCAGCATCAGCGACTGCACCAGGGCCCCGTGAGCCAGGCCGATCCCGAGGTAGAGGAGGAGGAACCGGAAGAAGCCGAGCTTTCCCTCGACGATCATCCCAAACGCCCAGAGGAAGATCATGTTGCCGATCAGGTGCCCCGGACCGATGTGGAGGAAGTTGTGCGTGACCCACTGCAACGGATGCAAACCGCTGCCGAGCGCCAGGGTCCATTCCTCACCGACCACGCCGCTGCTTTCGCCTACGAACGCCAGGATATTGATCACAATGATCGATCCCGTGGCGATGGGCCAGTGATAGATCGGCGCGTCCGTTCCCCAGGGAATCAACACGTTCGACTCCTCTCAACCCGTCTCCATCGACGGGTCGGCTGGTTCCGCTCCGGAATTCTCAAGGGTCGTTTTGAACCATCGTCCCGCGTTGTGGCGTCTCGAGAAGTTCGCCCGTTCGCTCGCGATATTCCTCCTCGCCGATGGGAACAAACCGGATTCGATCACCGGAGCGGATCGGGAAATACGCTTGATCCAGGTCGACGATCCGAAGGGGCGTCCGGCCGATCAGGTGCCAACCTCCCGGCGACTCCTTCGGATAAACGCCGGTTTGACGACCCGCGATCGCCACCGATCCCGGAGGGACTTTGGTCCTCGGAGATTCCCGCCTGGAAAGGCCGCTCAGCTCGGGCGGCAAGTAGCCGCAGTATGGAAATCCCGGTAAGAATCCGATCGCGAAGACCGTGTACTCGCGACTCGCATGATGCTCGACCACCGCCTCGCGTGTCAGACCGAGTCGTTGCGCGACTTCGTCCAGATCGTCCCCATCATAAAGGACCGGCAACGGAACGAGTGGGCCCGAGGATTCGGGCTTGCTCGCATAGCCAAGTCCTTTCAGCCATCGTTCCAGGTCCGACAATTCGACACGTTCGGGATCCGCGAACACCGCGGCCGAAGCGTATGCGAGAACAACGTCGAGCACGCCGGGCCATCGCCTCGACCGCACGGTCCGGGCCCAGTTTCGAGCGTCTCGCTCACTGGCGAACCTGGCGAGGAACGCGCGATCACCCAGGGGGGAAAGGTGGATCACGTCGCGTCTCCTTCGCCGGCCTGGGCAGGCTCGCCGCCTCGAGGCGGCGGGGAATCAAAGTAGTGCGGGTCCTCCAGGCCGAAGGCGTCGGCCACTCGGTTGAAAAAGGCAAAAAGCGCGGTGATGTAGACGCACTCGGCGATTTGAGGATCCGTCCAGCCGACGCGTCTCAGACGTTCCACATCCTCGTCGGTCGTTCGATACGCTTGCTGAGTGACAAGTTTGACGAACTCCAGCAACGCTCGTTCGGCCGGCTCGAGCCCCGCGGCGTCGAGATCGGCCCGCGAAAGGGCGGTCTGAAGCGAAGGGTCGGCATCCTGCAACTGCAGGAAGAAGGCATGGCTCCCGGTTCAGTACGGGCAACGGTTCAAGGCCGAGACATACGTCGCGATCATCTCCTTGAGCCGTCTCGTCAGGTGGCCCTCCGAAAAATGGACCCGGTTCGACATCGCGATCACGTCCCGAAGAAAGTCGGGCCGAAGGCTGAAACATTTGAGAATGCCTGGAATCTCCGGACGGCCCGGATTCGCCGCCATCCATTCCTGGTAAACCTCGGCGGCCTCGCCCGAGGCGTCCGACTCCTGAATCCATCGAATTCGCGCCATCATTCACCCCAGCCATGTTATCATGGAAAAAGAGGCCAGTGATCGCGGCTTGGCCGATCTGGGTCATTGTCCCCTTCATGATATCGGTTTCGGGGAGGCTCATCATGCTGGTCGCGTGGACGCTCGGCTTTCTCGGGCTGACGGCGGGGACGATCCCAGGTTCGACGGCGGACGCGGTGACGCTTCGCGATGGGACCTTGGTTCTCGGGGAAGTCCTTGATCCGTCATCGCGTGGTAAGCTCCTCATGGTCGTCCGTCGAGCCTGGGCCGAATCGGAACTTCCCGATCGAGCCAAAACCTGGCGCGCCGCGGAGGCGCCCTGGATGAAGCGTGCCCGCGCCGAACGCCTCGCACGGCTCGAAGCCTGGCGTCGGGAACGGTCGATGGCCCTCGGGGGCGACGCCGCGCCAGAGGATTCCATCCTCCGCTGGCTTGACGGTGAGATCGAGCACCTCAAACGCATCGGTCCCGATGACGACCTGCCTCGCCTCATGATGGTGGCCCTCGACCCGCGGGACGTGAAGTCGGTCGCGAAACGGCCGAATGCCGAGTCCCGGTTGCTCCGGCTCGGCTGGCGGGCGAACTTCGAGAACGTCGAGACGATGCCCGCCAACGACCTGAAATCCGCGCTCGAAGGCCGGAACTTCGACGTCAACAGCAACGCCCCCGTGGCGATCGATGACCTCCTGCCCACGCCGATTGAAAACGAGACCCGATGGCGAGCGCGTCGAGCCGCGACCGAGGTCCTTCAGGACAACGGCCTTCGACTGATTCGCTATCAAGGTCTGGTCCTCCCCGAGGGGACCCCCGGCGAGGCCATCGACGCGACGGCCGCTCTCTCGGGGCTGGTGGGTTCGCTGCTGGGCGATCAGCCGGCCATTGATCCCTTGTTGGCCCGGCTCCGGGGATTTGCCGCGAAGGGGAACGTCGGCGCGGTCGTCACGAGCCTGGAGATGGCCCCCGACTTTTCCAGCGTCCGGGTCGAGACGACCCTTCTCGTTCGGACCGGCCCCGATCGCTGGCAACCGGCCGCGACGCGAGCGTCGACGATCCGACCTGACCAGCTCCAGCCCAACGCGGGCGAGCCCCTCACCGCCGACCCGCAAGTCAAGGCGGTCTTCGGCCTGTTCGAAGGTCTGGGGCTTGCCGAGATCTCGCCCGAGTTGAAGCAGCGCAGCCTGAACATGGGCGCGGCCACCCAGAAAGCCCTCGGCCAGGCTCGAACCGCGCTCCAGCACGATCTCGATGCCCTCACGCTGCCGGTCGGAGCCCCTCGGTAACCCAGTTCTCCCATGAGTTCCGGTCAGTCGCCCTCGATCGGCCTCGAACTCGCTCGTCCATCCAGGCGGACCAGGCGCAAGCCGTAAAAGTTCGTGATGCTCCCTTGATCCTCAATCCAGCGGCGAGGCAGCCTGGCGACCGGCCGGCCGTTGCGAAGGCCAACGGCGAGCCAGACGGTTTGCCCCGGTTCCTCGGCCCTTCGAACGACGTCGGGAGACACCGAGGCGGCCGGATAAACCTCGACCGTCGAGCCAAGGTAGTACCGCGCCGCCTCGACCTCGCGAGACCACCGAGGATCTTCCGAGAAGACGACGACGGTCCGCCTCTCGGTTGGCTCGGCGAGAATGGCCTTCGACGCGGCTCGCCAGTCGGCCTTCAAGTCAGGAGCGTACACATGAGACTGGAGCAACGCCATCGAGAGTATCAGTCCCACCGAAGCCAACGGCAGGCTCGCCGCTCGGGGAAGCCTGGCCAGCCCTTGCGCTAGCAAGAGCAGATAGGCCGGACCGATGAAGAGCGTGTAACGTGTTTGGCCGAAGATCGGGTGCGACACCACCGAGTAGCCGTAGAGCAACAAGGGAGGAACGAGGAACCAGATCAGGACCGCCCGTCGCGCTGCGGGGAACGTCGGTTGAGGGGCGTCGGATCTTCCCGATCGGCACGTCAACCCGAACACGATCAGGGCCAAACAGACCAACAGCGCCCAGCGATTGCCGCCGACGAATCCGATCGGCAGGCCGATCAAGTATCGGATCGCCAGCCACTGGCTCGAGCTGATGTCCGGCGGATGATCCAGATAGTGAGTCAGCCAGGGGGCGACCATGACCCCGAGAACCAGGTGGATCACCAGCCAGCTCCTGGCGTTGAGGCACGACGTCGGGCGAATGCTCCAGTAGGCCATCCCAAGCGCGATGATCATCAATAACCCGAGTGGATGGGAATAGGCCAGCGCCCCGAGGACAAGGACGTAAAGCCCCTGCTTCCACCACGGCGCGCCTCGCGCGAACGAGAGCAGCAGCCACCAGGCCAGGCAGGACACCAGGACCAGCCAGGCGTACATCCGGGCTTCCCGGGAGTACAGAACCAGCCAGGGGCTGACGGCCGAGAGCCAGGCCGCCCAGAGTCCGGTCGGAAGGTCGAAGCCCTGACGGCCGATCTCGAAGATCAACAGGACGGTGAGCACCCCGCAAACCGCGCTGAGGGATCGACCGGAGGTCTCGGACGGACCGAACACCGCCAGCCAGCCCTGAAGCACGAGCGGATGCAGCGGCGCTCGTGTCGCGTCGGTCTTCAGGAGCGAAGGGACCAGGCGGATCGGGTCGGGCTGGAGGGCCAGCCGCATCGAGACGACCTCGTCGAACCAGAGGCTCAAGCGGCCCAGCTCGACGAATCGCAAGCCCGCCGCCAACGTCACGATGAGAGCCAGTCCCACGACGGGCAGCCAACGTGAGCGACCCGGGCGGGCCGGTTCCTCGGTGGCAACGGAGTGAGGTTGAGCCATCCGCGGCATGTCGCTATCCTGTGGCGTGGCTTGGTCCTGGAGGTTGTCGCCTCCGGGTTTCCCTGGTTTCGTCCCGGGTTGCGAAGGGGTCGGTCCGATGGGTTTGTTCACCGGTAAGAAGGGACTGGTCCTGGGCGTCGCCAACGACTATAGCATCGCCTGGGCGATCAGTCGGAAGTTGCTCGACGAAGGGGCCGATGTCGGCTTCACGCACCTGCCCGGCGAGAAGATGGAGCGCCGTGTCCGCAAGGTCGTACCCGCCGAGAGCAAGCTGATCACTCCGTGCGACGTCTCGAAAGACGAGGACGTCGCGCGGGTCTTCAACGAGGCGAAGCAGACCTACGGCTCGCTCGACTTCGTGCTCCACTCGATCGCGTTCGCTCCGATCGAGGATCTCAAATGCCCCTACGTCAACGCAAGCCGGGAGGGATTCAAAACGGCGATGGACATCAGCGTGTATTCGCTGGTGGTCGTCGCCCGGAACGCCGCCGAGTGCATGCCGGAAGGCGGCTCGATCGTGACCCTGACCTACTTCGGTGGCGAACGGGTCGTCTCGGGGTATAACCTGATGGGCGTTTGCAAGTCGGCGCTCGACATGTCGGTCCGCTACCTGGCCTACGACCTGGGGCCGAAGAAGATCCGGGTCAACGCCGTCTCGGCGGGTCCGGTCAAGACACTGGCCGCCTCGGCGGTGGGCGACTCCGACAAGCTCGCCGGGCTCTACGAGGCGGTATCGCCAATGGGCCGCAACATCGATCGCGACGAGGTCGGCTCGGCCGGCATGTTCCTGCTGTCGGACCTCGCCAGCGGAATCACGGGCGAGATTCTGCACGTCGATTGCGGTTACAATATCATGGGTTCCCCCGGTCGCGCCATCGAGGCGGCCAAGGAAGGGAAGGTCTGACGGACCATCACGTCGAACACGTTCTGGCGGTCGGACGCCTTGACACTTCGTCATGTCTAGGTTCCACCGTGCCTCGCCGTCCTGTCCGGGAAGGGTCCGTGACCGTGGGCCACGAGGGAATTCGAGTCGCGATCGGCCTGGTTGCCCGCGGCGGCCGCTACCTGATCCGGCAGCGTCCGCCGCTTCCCGGCTCTCCCATGCCCGGCTACTGGGAATTCCCCGGCGGGAAGTGCCACGATGGCGAGTCGCCCGAGGAAGCCGCCCGTCGGGAATGTCTCGAGGAAATCGGCTTGGCGGTGGTCGTTCGGTCGAAGCGTCGAGTCATCACACATCGTTATCCACATGGTTTGGTCGAGCTCTGGTTCTTTGACTGTGAGACCGAGGACCCCTTGGCCGAGCCGGCCGAGGAGTCCGGCTTTCGGTGGGTGCCGGCCCGGGATCTCCCCTCCTACCGTTTTCCAGGGGCCAACGAGCCCATCGTCGAGGAGCTCCTGATCGAGGCGTCGCGATCGAGGCAAGCCGAAACCGATACCACGCGCTGAGGGACGGAATGAGCCCTTCGGTACGAGTCGCCCTGGCGCTTTGGCCGCTGTCGACCTACTTCTTCGCGCTCGGCGTTCTCCAGTCGGGGCGACGCCCCAGAGTCCTCAATGGGCCGGTCGATTTCCTGATGCTGGCCGCGGGTTTGAGCGGCCTGCTGGTCTTCGGGCCCGTCGGCGAAATTCTGGTCCGGAGCCTCTTTCCGGTGGTCAGCCTCTGGGCCTGGCTGGCCCTCGCAAGCTCCTACGCTCTGCTCGCCCTCCTCTGGAGCGGACGAGCCGCCCGCCGCCTGGTCATCTACAACGTCGCGCCCGAGGCCCTCGAACCCGCCTTGCGCGAGGCCATGAGTCAACTGCCCGGCGCATTCGTTCCCTCGGTGCGAGGCTTCGAGGACGCCTCGAACGGCCGAGGCGTCACCTTCGAGGTCGGTGCCAGGCTCCACACCGGCGTGGTCGAGGCCTACGGCTCCGAACCCGAACCGTTGATCGCCCGCCTCGGCCCCGCGTTGCGGGAACGCCTGCTCGACTCCGCCGCCCCCCGAACCGGCTCCGCTCCGATCTGGTTCTTCCTCTCCACCCTGACCCTGCTCTTCCCTCTGGGAATGCTCGGAATGAGCCGGCCACGGCTGCTCAACGCCCTGCGTGTCTTGTTTCAACGTCTCGGCGGACACTGATTTTTCACGTTTGCTTGTCTTTTGTTATTCTCATGCGGAAACATCTCATCACGCCAGGCCGTGCTTCTTGAGCTTGCTGAAAAAGGTGCTGCGGGGCATGCGCAGGAACCTCGCGGCCTCGCTCTTGTTCCCTTGAGCTTCCTGGAGCGCGTCGAGCAGGCGCTCTCGCTCGTAGGCGATGACCTCGGCGTCGAGTGTCTCCAGGGGGCCGTCCGCGGGGTCGCCATTCGGTTCGTCGGTCCACGCGGAGGAGGCGCGTCGGGCGCTCCGGACGGCCGGCGAGGCCACGAGCCTGGGGCGTCGTCGAACCGGCCGCCGCACCTCGACCGGGAGATCCTCGAGGGTGATCGCCGGCCCGTCCGACAGCACGACGGCCCGTTCGAGGACGTTCTCGAGTTCCCGGATGTTTCCCGGCCAGTCGTAGGCGACGAGCGCCTCGATCGCCGACTCTTCGAGGTGGGTCACCGCCTTGCCGACCCGCCGGGCGAACTGGTTCAGGAAGTGGATCGCCAGCTCGAAGATGTCTTCCTTCCGCTCGCGGAGCGACGGGGTTCGGATGCTGATGACGTTCAAGCGATAATACAAATCTTCGCGGAACCGGCCCGCGCGGATCAGGGCTTCGAGGTCCTGGTGCGTCGCCGCCAGAATGCGAACATCGACCGAGACGGTCTGCGAGCTGCCGACCCGTTCGAACGACATCTCCTGCAACACGCGCAGCAGCTTGGTCTGGACCTCCAGGTTGATGTCGCCGATCTCGTCGAGGAACAAGGTGCCGCCGTCGGCCTGCTGGAACCGGCCGACCCGATCGGTCTTGGCGTCGGTGAAGGCCCCCTTGACGTGCCCGAACAGCTCGCTTTCGAGCAGGCCCTGCGAAAGGGCCGCGCAGTGGACCTTGACGAACGGTTTTCCGGCCCTCGGACTGGCCGCGTGAATCGCCTCGGCCAGCAGCTCCTTGCCCGTGCCGCTTTCCCCTCGAATGAGGACCGCCGAGGGGCTGACGGCCACTTTCCGGGCGATCTCGAGCGTCTGGCGAACGGCCCGGCTCGACCCCTTGATGGTCGAGAAGACCTCGGGATCGGCCAGCGCGAGCGGTCCCTCCAGCGCCGCCGAGGCATCCACGGCGTCACTCCGGCCGGCAAGCTGATCCTGAAGGATGAGGATGCGACGCTGCTGCTCGGCGATCTTGTCGACCTTTTCCCGAAGCTCCTGGTTGAGGCTTTCGAGCGTGTGCTGGATGTCGGCCGAGCGAAGCGCCAGGGTGGCGACCGAGCCGAGGGCCCCCAGGAAGGCCACTTCCTCATCCTCGTAGGGCATTCCGCTCCGCTTGGGGCCAAGCACCAGCATGCCCGCCAGGTTGTCGTCGGCCTCGAGCGGCGTGGCCAGCTCGCCGCCGAGCGCGATCATCGCGTCGGTCGCCGGGTCCGACGTGGAGACCAGCGACATCGCGTGCGGAACCCGCAGGGTGCTCGGCCTCTGGCGAAACCGTTCGACCAACGGGTTATCAGGCCGGAGCGTGCGATCGTCCGGCTCTGGACCGCGGCAGGCCGCCAGCGCCAACTCTCCCGTCGCCGGGTCGCTCAGATAGATCGCCCCCCACTCGACGTGCAAGACCTCGCCGGCCGCTTCGAGCAAGCGGCGGCCCAGGGTTTCCCGGTCCACCAAACTGCCGACCGCCAGGCTCATCTTGCGCATCGCCTGGTCGAACTTGTACTTCTCGCGATGGAACCGACGGTCGATGGCCGACTGGAACCGTTGCCTCGCGGCGCCTGAGAGAATCAGAAGCACGATCGCCGTGACGCAGGCCACCACCGTGCCCAGCGACGTCTGATTGTCGAGCAATCGCTCCCCGATGATCAGGGCGCTGATGACCAGGCCCCCGGAATAGAGCAAGCCGGCCGTGACGCTGACCACGACGTAAATGACGCCGCGATTGAGGATCTCCTCCGCCCGCATCAGCTTGTACCGTGTGATACTGAACGCGTAGGCGAAGGTGTAAAGGAGCGAGACAATGTACATCGGCCAGGCCGACCGCGACATGCCCAGCCTCGCCGGGTCGATCGAGGCGTCCCAGAGCAGCCAGATGATCGGCGGGAACGAGAGAATGGTGGCGACGAGGATCCATCGCACCTGGTTGCGCTCCGAGCGCCGCCTCGCCTTGCGATAACTGTGGATCAGGCACGCGAAACAGAGCAAGAAGACAACGGCCGAGAGCCCGACATAGCTCAACGCCAGCCATTTCAGAAGGGTCAGCGCGGTCTCCACTTCGCGACCGTCCTGACCCCAGCGCGACCAGAGCATCGTCGTCCAGAGCCCCACCGCCGTCAGGGCCGGAACGCCGTAAAGGGCCGCCAGAACGCGCCTTCGATACAGGGCGAAGATCGGGTTCAGCCGCGGAAAGATCAAATAGAAGTGCAGGCTGACCATCGGCACGAAAACGACGAACCCCGCGAAGAGGTAGATCAACGGCGGGTTGCCCGCGATCTGGGACCAGTGGTAGCCCCCCATAAACGCGACGACCGTGACCACGCAGAGCGCGAAGAAGACCTTCGCCGAGTCGTCGTTCGGACGCTTCCAGAAAACGCCGGCGCCGATGGCGAAAATGACCATCTCCTGAAAGAACCAGAAGACGGTCGACCAGAGGTACGTCCCCAACGGGGGGCTCTGCACCATCACGTGGCCGTACTTTGGTCCCTCGCGGCCCAGCCATCGGACCTCGACGAACTCGCCAAGCCGATGCTGGAGACGCCTGGAGGCCTGGATGTAGTCGGTGTAGTTCTCGATGGCCTGACCACCGAGCATCTGGAGGATGTCGCCGTCCTTGCTGGCCCGAGGTGGAACACGGGACCATTGACCCTCCGGCGGGCGCGCGCCGCGAAGGTCGTCGCGAACCGGTTGCGGCTCGGCGCTCCAGACGTAGTCGGGCGAGACTTCCTTGATCTTCGGACCGAAGATGCAACGGATCCCCACGCCGCCGGTCGTCGCCACGAACCAGAGAACCGCCAGCGAGTAGAGAACCACGCCCACGGTGGGAATCGCCACCTGAAGACTTCGCGATCGCCGCGGATCGAGCCGAGCCAGAGAGGCCGTCGGAACCGTGGAGGACCAGGCCGATCCGGTCCGGATGCGGAATCGGGAAATCAGCGCGGCGAAGCTCTTGAGGAAGTCCATGATCGACGCGGTCCGCCCATCGCAGGTGCCCTGTCAAAGATTGCGCTGATCAGTGTAACGATTCGGCGCCGAATCGCAAGCGACAAACCATTTCTCGGCGCTTCTCGTGACGTCTCGGCGCCGAACCGGCGACCCGATCATGGTAAGCCGGCAAGATAGGGAAATATAGCCGATCCGCGCGGTCTAGTCAAAATGAACGACCAGAGTGTTCCCCAGGAACCCCTGGTTCCTCGCCGAATGGACAAAACAGGAAAACCTTGCGAGCGGGTTTTCCTTGGAAGTCGGCATTTCTCCGATCTTTCGGCGCCGAGAGGCTGACGAAGTGGTGAGGAAAGGGCGCGCGGAATGGTTGCTTTTTTTCGGCGCCGACTTCGAAACGACCACGGGTCACGGATTGGAAGTGGTTGGGAACGGAATGTGCCTTGGAAGGTTGAAACCGAACACACACGCAACCGGTTTGTCGAGCGAGTTCGCCGAACGCAGGAGCAGAGGCATGAGGCTGGCACCCAGGCGACGTCGTTGGCTGAAGTATCGCGATTTCGGAGAGGGCATTGCCGAACAGGTCTGTCTCAGGACGGGCCGATTCGAGGTGGTGCGGTTGGGCCAGGGTGAGCCGATCGTGATCGTGCCGGGGCTGGCCGGTGGGTGGAAGCTGGTGGCACCGCTGGCTCGTCGGCTGGCGGCCCGTCATGAGGTGATCCTCTACGGGCTCCGGGGCGATCAGGGCCCCTGGGTCGGTTGCACAAGAGAGACGATCCACGACCACGCGGCCGATCTCGAGGGGCTGATCGCGGCTCTGGGGCTGGAGCGGCCGACGGTCTTCGGCATCTCGTTTGGCGGGGCGGTGGCGCTCGAGCTGGCGGTCGGGTCGTCTCGGAGCGTGGGGTCTCTTGTGGTGTACGGGGCGGAGGCCCGGTTCCGGGTTGGGCTGGGCGCCACGATTGCTCGACGTGTGCTGGAGCGTTTTCCACTGCCGAGCGACAATGGCTTCGTGAATCAGTTCTTCAACATCCTCCACGGTTGCCGGCCCGAGCCTGGTCCGTTGCCCGAGTTCGTGGTGGAGCGTTGCTGGGAGACCGACCAGGGGGTCATCGCCCGACGCCTTCGGGCGCTGGAGACGTTTGATGTCGCGGATCGGCTCTGGCGTATCGACGTTCCGACGCTGGTGCTGGGTGGGACTCGTGATGTGGTGGTGCCGGCCGCGCGTCAGGAGTCGCTGGCCCAGGCGATCGCGGGGGCTCGTTTCGAGCGGCTCGAAGGGGCGGGGCATATCGGCTTTTTGACGCATCGGACCGAGATCGTCCGTCACGTGCAAGGGCTGGTTCGAGCGGCGCGAACCGGTTCGCTTTGTTGAGTCGCTGGCGTTGGCGAGGCTTTGAATCCCTGCCCCTGCCGTGAGGTATCCCGTTTCTCCTTGTCCTCTCCTTCGAAGGAGCGGTGAGGGCGGGGAATGGTGGACTATGGAACGCAACCGTCCGCTCCTGTCGTCGAGGCTCGAGCTCGCCTTGCAGCGGGCGACGTACTGGCATCGGAACCAGTCGCGCAAAGGGACCGACCTGCCGTACATCCTGCATCCGATGGCGGTGGGAATGATCCTCGACCGGCTTGGCTATGACGAGGACGTGGTGATCGCGGGGCTGCTGCACGACGCGGTCGAGGACACGGAGGCCACGCTCGACGCGATCGAGCGTGAGTTTGGCGAGCCGGTCGCGGCGCTCGTCTCGCATTGCAGTGAGGTCAAAACCGACGCGACCGGTCGCAAGCGGCCCTGGGTCGACCGGAAGCGGGACCACCTGGACGCCCTCCAGCACGCCCCTGAGTCGGCGAAGGCCGTGGTTCTGGCCGACAAGCTGCACAACCTTCTGAGCATCCGGGCCGACCTGGAGTCGGGCGTCGCGATCTGGGGCCGGTTCAACGCGGGTCGGGACGCGGTGCTCGCTTCTTACGAGGCGACGCTTCGGCGGCTCGGCGTTGACAGCGACGACGAACGACTGAGGACCCTGGCCGAACAGGGGCTCGAAGCCCTCGAAGCGATCCGGCGATTCGAACCGCCCGTCGCGACGTCCTGACGCGGAGGGCGAGAGCCTGGCCTCAACCGGAGGGATTCGGGCGGGGGCTCGATCCGCCGTAAACCGCATCGGGCGCGAAGACACGATCGGCGACCACCATCAAACGGCCCTGTTCGTCGACCTGGCGGAAGAAGCAGGAGCGATAGCCTTCGTGGCAGGCGCCTCCGACTTGCCTCGCCTTGATCAGGAGGACGTCCGCGTCGCAGTCGACGAGCAGGCTCTCGACGTGTTGAACGTGGCCGGAGGTTCCCCCTTTATGCCACGAGGCCCTGCGGGACCGGGAGTAGAAGTGGGTCTGGCCGGTTTCGACGGTTTTCCGCACGGCGTCGCGATCCATCCAGGCCATCATCAAGACGTCGCCGGTCTCGGCGTCCTGGACGATGGCGGGCAGGAGACCGTCGGCGTTCCATTTCAGGGTATCGAGAAAGGGAAGGTCGTTCATGGGTCCACCGTGTCGGTCAGCGTTTCGAGCCGGGCGCGGGCGAGGCCGGCTCGGACCCAGTCTCCCCGCTCGCCGGCCCGTTCGATGACCCGTCGGAGCAAGGGGATCTCGCGTTCGAATTGCTCGAGCGCGTCGAGCGCGTCGGCGGCGTCGAGGAGGAGCGCGGCGTCGTCGGGGAACCGTTCGAGCAATCCCTCGAACAACGTGGCGGCGGCCTCGGGGTCGTCGCCGCGCTGGAGCACCTGGCCCCGGATCCACTCGAAGCGTCCGACGTGGCGTCCCGCGTTCAGGTCGCGGTCGAGGGTGATGGCCCGGTCGATCCAGGAGACGGCCGCGTCCGGGCCTTCCTCGGCGAGGGCCTCGAAGATCAGGGTCGAGGCCAGCCTTGGAACGTCGACCCGCACGAGGATCGAGGGGTCGCGTTCGACGGCGTCTCGGGCGATCCGGACCACGGTGTCATGGCTGGCGACCACCCGGGCCGACTGGTAGGCCTCAATCAGGCGCGACGGATTGAGGGTCGTGGGATCGAGCCGGTCGAGCTCGTCGCCGCTCATGCAGGTAACATCGTCCGGATCGACGGTGGAGGGGTCGATCGGTTCCAGGCCGACGCGGCGACGGAGGCGATCGAACGGATAGCCGCCGTAAAGCTCGGCCACATGAGGGCGCGCGGCCAGTTGCTCGCGGAGCCGGATCACGCCGGAGAGCTTCGCGGCGGCGATCCGGTCGTTCTGCTTCGTGACGGCGAAGGCGGCCAGCAACGGGGTTCCGTTGAGGGAGGTCTGTTCGTCGCCTTCGAAGACCAGGCTGGCGCGAGGCTGAAGCAGCCAGTCGGTTTCATAGTAATGTTCGACCGCGTCGCGCGTGAGATGTCGTCTCGAGTCGAGATCGAGGCCGTCGGGCAGCCGGACGAGCCAGACGTCGGTGTCGAGCAGCGACAGGGGCTGAGGGCTCGACTGGCGATCTCGCAAGCGGAACCGGTCACCGAGCGCGGCCTTGAGGTCGCGCTCCAGCTCGTGGAGCGGACCGGCCAAGGGGCCGAACAGTCGAAGGCGGCCGGGCGTGGCGATACCGCTGGCTCGGACGCGAGGCAGGTCGTCGACCGAGAGATCGGCCGAGGGCGAGGGCATTTCGCGGTCGAGCCACTCGAAGAGCCGGGCGTCGGGAAAGGCGGGCCGGCCCGTCGTGCCATCGATCGGCGGTGGCAGGAGGCGAACGGCCGCGAAGGAACGGATCCAGGCGATCGGGTCGCCCAGGTCGTCGGGCCATTCGAGCAATAGCGAATGGCTGAGCTCGTCGGCCAGCGACTCGGCCCCCGCGCCCTGTCGGAGCACGGCGGCGAGGGTCCAGGCGTTTGAGGCCGCGTCGAGGTCGGTGCTGGCTTCCCGTTGAAGCACCTGCTCGAGGGCGTCGATCGCCTCGGCGTTTCGACCGAGCCAGGCGAGAGTCAGGGCCAGGTTGTACCAGGCGGCCGAATCGTCGGGATCGTCGTCGACGAGGGCTTGAAACGCCTGGGCGGCGACGTCGAGGTTGTCGAGGTCGCGCCCCCCGATCTGTTCGTCCCAGCGGCGGCGCTGGTCGTCGTTTCGAGGGGCCTGGTAACGGTAGACGGCCTTCGCGGCGGCGGGCAGTTCGGAGGCGGAGGCGAGGGTCTCGATCGCTTGGGTTGCCGCCGGATTTTCTGGCTCGATGCGAAGCGCCCGCTGCCAGCAAGCCCAGGCCGCCAGAGGCCGCTGACGCTTCAGGTGGTTCCAGCCCTCGTGGATCAAGGCGAGGGCGTCGGGTTCGGATGGAGAGGTCATGGAATCTCGGGAGCCTCGATGACGTCGCGCGATGCCGGATCGCGAACCGGAACACGCATGGAACCGAAAACGGTGACGGGTCGCGCCCGGTCGGTCACGGACGATGGCAGAACGAGGCTCAACGCCCCGGGATGATGAGTTTGGGCTTCTCGGCTCCCGAGGGCGGCGTGGGGGCGGCGGAACCGGGGGTCCAGAGGGCGCTGCCCGCTCCTGCGCCGGCCTCGGTTCCCGGTGTCCAGATCGTCCCTCTCGTCGCCGAGACGCCAAGCTGACCGCTCGAGGTGGTAATCTTCGGGCCATAACGCGTGAGGATCGTCTGAAGCGTTCTCGTATCAAGCATGGCCTCGCCGGGCTCGTCCGGGTTGGGGACGATCTGGATGAGGCCCATTTCGACCAGGCCGTTCATGATCGTGGCGCTGGCCTCGCTCGACCCGTGATACCGCTCGAGGACGATCGCCAACTGAGGCACCCAGGTTTCCGGTTTTTCGGTCCGAGCGAGGAGCCGGACCTCGAGCATGTCCCACTTGGGGGCGTTGGCGGCCCGGACCGACGGCGGGTCGGAATTGCGGCCCTTCTCGAGCCACTCGAACGCCTCCTTGAACGCTCGGCGACTGCTGGCGAGGTGGGCGAGATCGGCGAAGACGGTGTACCGTGGTACGCGGCCGTTCTGAAGCAGAGCGGGGCGATCAACAAGCGCCAGGGCCGCCTGCTCCATGGCCTGCGGAAGAAGGTAGTAGTGCGTTCTTGAGAACAACTCGACGAGCTTGTCGTCGTCGAGCCGAGCCGCGGGAATCCGGTGGAGCCGTGCGAGATGAACCGCCCCGATGTCGACGGTTTCCGGGTCGATCTCCGGCTCGGGGTCGACGCCGAGGCTGGCTCTCAGTGCCGGGAAATCCACGCCCTCCTTGAAGAATTCATGACCGAGCTCGAGCTGGCAAAGGGCCGCTCGAAGCGCGAGCTGAGCGTCGCCGTCCTTCGCGGCCTGGCGCGGGGTTCGGCCTCCGAGGTAGGACATCGGCGTCTCGGGCCAGACGTCGGTCAGCACCCGCTGCCGCTCCAGGCGATTGAATCGTTCGGCTTGCTCGGGTTCGAGTCCATCGGGAACGAGCCACTCGGTGCGAAGCGCGAGGCTCGCGCGATTCTCCACGCCGAGGACCTTGGTGCGGGGATGGGCCGGCGTGATCGTCTCTCCGGCTCGGTCGCGGAAGCGCGCCGCGAGACGGTCGAGCCGGCCGTCGTCGAAGGCTTCGAGAGCCACGACGTCCTGGCCCACGAGGAGGCGCCCCTGGATGCGAGCCAGGTCGGCGGGTTCCTTGAGGTCTTCCCTGGACGGCTCGGGACGATCGAGAATGAGGAACTGCTCCGCCTCGAACGACTCGGGATCGTTCGGATCCAGACGGGCCGTTCCCTCGGCATGAAGGCTCCTGTCCTGTCCAAGGGCCTTGAGCAGGCCGTCGCGGTCGCGGATCGGCCAGATCCACTGGAGGAGCTCGACGCGCTCGTCCTCGCCTTCGGGAGCCACGATCTGGCAGAGGGCTTCGAGATCGACGTTGTCGGGCGTGGGCCCGACCCAACGGGTATGCCGCCGAAGCGCCTCGACGGCTCCGGCGTCATCGGCCAGCCAGAGGCGGCAGAGACCGAGGTTGCGGTCGGCCTCGGGCGTCCCTTCGGCCGAAAGCGTGTCGAAGGCGGCCGCGGCCAACGACCAGAGGCCCTGGTCGGCCCAGTTAATGGCCTGTTCAAACCGCTTTTGCCGGGATGCGTCGAGGCCCTCGGGAACCGCCGACAATTCGTAGGGATTACGAAGCCAGGGGGAAATGCGAGGGTCCGACTCGACGTTGCGGCGGGTGGAAATCGCCAGCTCGGCGCCGTCGTCCCCGGCCAGCGCCTCGGCCATTTCCAGGTGGACCAGGCCGCCGGCGACCTCCCCCTCGTCGATCATCATGGCGCCGACAAGCTGGGCGGTGATCGCCAGCGCGGGACGGTTCTCGGGCTTGACCGAGCTGAGGGCCTGCTGGAGCTGGCCGGCGCCGTGGTTCGAACCCTCGGTCTGGAGGACCAGCCGGACCAGGAACGACTGGGCCCCGACGTGCTTCGGGTTCTTCGCGACGACCCGTTTGAGAAGGTCGCGCGCCGCTTCCAGCTCGCCTCGACGCGTCAGGATGATGGCCTTGCGAACCGAGAGCCAGGGGTTGTCGGGCGACTTGCGAAGCCCCTCGTCGAGAACCCCCAGGGCCGCCTCGACCTGGCCGTTGTCATAGAGCCGTTCGGCGCGTTCAGCGAACGCCTCGACCTTGTGACAGCACCACTTGAATTTCTCACCGCTGCCACAAGGACAGGGGGCGTAAGGTTCCACGACGGCCATCGCGTACGTCCCTGAAGACTGAGGTTGGCGCTCGGGTCGCAAAATCTCAAAGTAGCAAAGCGAAGGGTGTCGCGTCTACCGCCCGGCGCGGCTCGAAGGAGAACCTCATGACCGATCTCCGCCTCGAACGTGAACCACGAGCCACGCCACGCCGAACGCGGCGATGGTCGACCTTGTTGATGGTGCTGGTCCTGGCCTGCGGGATTCTCTCGCAGTCCCCGACGGCCGCGAGGGCGTGGGGGCGGATCGGCCATCGCGCGGCCGCCAAACTGGCCGAATCTCAGCTCTCTCCGGCCGCGAGGACCGCCGTCCGACAACTCCTGGAGCCCGGCGAGAGCCTGGCCGACGCCTCGACCTGGGCCGACGAGCATCGCCGGGAATGGCCCGAGACCGGTCCCTGGCATTATGTCAATGTGCCGATTCAAAACGCGCATTTCGACATGAAATTCTGTCCCGAGTCGGGTTGCGTCGTCTCGCGGATCGGAGCCATGCAGCGGATCCTGACCGACCCGAAGGCGAGCCGCTCCCAGAAACAATTCGCCCTGAGAATGCTCGTGCATCTTGTCGAAGACCTGCACCAGCCGGTGCACGTCGGCGATCGGCACGACCGGGGCGGCAACGACCTCCAGGTCCGGTTCTTCGGCCAGGGGTCGAACCTTCACCGGGTCTGGGACTCGGGACTCATCGAGCGGCACAACCCGGATGAATCGGCCTGGGTCGCCGAGCTGAAAACAGCCGCCACACCGGAGAACCTGGCGCGTTGGTCGAACGGCCGCGTCGAGGACTGGGCCGACGAGAGCCTCCAGGCCGCAAAACGCGCGTATCGCGTGCCCGGCCAGACCGTGGAACTCCAGCCCGGAGCGCGGCTCGGTGAGGCGTACCTCACCACCCACCTACCAACCGTCCGAACGAGGCTGGCCCAGTCCGGAACCCGGCTGGCCTGGATCCTCAACGAGACCTTTCCCCACTGACGATCCGGCCGGGCTCGCGGCTGCGGGGACCTCTCGCAACGCCGCAAGGAACGCAACGTGGGCTCTCTCGGGGCGCAACGGGAGC
>CAZRGV010000041.1:0-34749 GCA_964599655.1 uncultured Isosphaeraceae bacterium
ATCCGGTTGAGCGTGTATCCATAAAGGTAGAACACGAGCAGCGTGAGCGCGAGCTTCGAGGGGATCGCGACCATCCGTTCACCCGAGGCTTCCTTTGCCAAAAGATGGCCCGCTACCTCGACCGGGTTTACAGTCCCGAACGGCTCTTGCATCCCTTGCGGCGGGTCGGACCGAAGGGGGAAGGGCGGTTCGAGCCGATTGGCTGGGACGAGGCGATCGCGACCATCGCCGATCGCTTCGCCGCCATCGCGGCCTCGGCCGATGGCCCGCAGGCGATCTTGCCCTACAGTTACTACGGCACGATGGGCAAGCTCCAGGCCAGCAGCCTCGACCGCCGGTTCTTCCACCGCCTCGGCGCCTCGATGCTCGACCGCACCATCTGCGCTTCGGCCGGTGCGCAGGGCTACGAGTACACCCTCGGCCAAGGCCGGCTCGGGGCCGATCCCCTGGCTGTGCCGAATGGCAGGCTGATCCTCAACTGGGGCTCGAACACCGCCAACACGAACAGCCATCTCTGGAGCCTCATGATCGAGGCCCGCAAGCGAGGGGCCACGCTGGTCGCGATCGACCCCTACAAGAGCCCCACCGCCCGACGCTGCGACTGGCACATTCCGCTCCGCCCCGGAACCGACGCGGCCCTGGCGCTCGGAATGATGAACGTGATCTGGCGCCTGGGACTTCAGGACGACGACTTCCTCGAACGAGGCACGGTCGGCGCCGATCTGCTCCGACAGCGCGTTCTGGACGAATACCCGCCTGATCGCGTGGCCCGAATCACGGGGCTGGACATCGAAACCATCGAAACGCTCGGCCGGCGCTACGCGACCGAGCAACCCTCGCTGATCCGGCTCAATTACGGGCTTCAGCGCCATTTTGGCGGCGGCATGGCCGTGCGAACCATCGCCTGCCTGCCGGCGATCGTCGGCGCCTGGCGGCATCACGGGGGCGGGGCCCTGCTCACGACGAGCGGGACTTACGACTTCGCCATGAACCGGCTCACGCGACCCGACCTCGTTCCGCCAGGAACTCGCACCGTCAACATGAACCAGCTTGCCGAGGCCCTGGCCGGCGAGCTGCCCGGACCGCCGGTTCGGGCCCTTTACGTCTACAACAGCAACCCCGCCGCCGTCGCGCCCAACCAGGCCAAGGTGCTGCGCGGGCTCCGTCGCGACGACCTTTTCACCGTCGTTCACGAGCAGTTCGCGACCGACACCGTCGATTTCGCCGACATCGTGCTGCCCGCGACGACCCAGCTCGAACACCTCGACGTCCACGGCTCGTACGGCCATCACTTCGTGATGCTCAACCCACCGGCCATCGCCCCACTCGGCGAATGCCGCTCGAACAACGACGTCTTCCGCGCGCTGGCGAGCCGGCTCGGTTTCGAGTCCTCGCTCTTTCCCGACGACGAAACCCTTGCGCGTGAGGCCCTCGACGGAGGCCCCTCGATGCAAGGCATCACCCTGGAACGGCTTCGAGACGTCGGCTCGATCCGGCTCAACCTGCCGGAAACCTACGCCCCGTTCGCCGACGGCCGGTTCCCCACGCCGTCCGGCAAGTGCGAGCTTTACTCGGAGCGGATGAAGGCCGACGGCCTCGACCCGTTGCCGTCGTACGTCCCGCCGCTCGAAGATCCCCAAACGCGACCCGAGCTGGCCGCGCGCTACCCGCTGCAACTGATCTGCCCGCCACGGCCGCAGTTCCTCAACTCGACGTTCGCCAACTCCGAGGAGCACCGCAAGGCGGCCGGCGACCCGACCATCGAGCTCAGCGCCGAGGATGCCGCGAGCCGAGGACTGGCCCAAGGGCAGTGGGCCCTGGTTTACAATGATCGCGGTCGGTTCCAGGCCCGCGTCGCGCTGACGGGCGCGGTCCGGCCCGGCGTGGCCGTTTCGACCGGCATTTACTGGAACAAGCTCAGCCCGGGCCGCTCGAACGTCAACAGCACGACCTCATCGGCCCTCACCGACATGGGAGGCGGCGCGACCTTCTTCGACAACCTCGTCGAGGTCCGGCCTCTTGAGCCCGGAACCGACGACGAATCCCCCTCCGCGGGAGACACGGCATGAGACCCGACGACCCTCCCGTTTGCCCGAACTGCAAGACCCCGCTTCGAGGGCTCGGCCAGTTGCCCGTCCGCGTCGGCGGCACGACCCGCGGCTGGCACTTCTTCCTCGGCGAGCTGGCCGACCTCGGCGAGTCGATCAAGCCGCTGGACCTCTACCGCTGCGAGTCGTGCGGGCGCCTCGAATTCTACGACCACGACTTCAGCCTCCCGGAACGTTGAACAAAGGACCAGCCCCTCATGACCTCGTTGCTCCAACGACTCTTCCGACCCCGACCGACGGTCCGTCACCTGACCTTCACCGTCTACACCCGGCAAGACTGCTGTTGCTGCCATAAGGCCCTCGATCTTTTGAAGATCCACCAGCGCAGGCATGGCTTCACGATCGAGGAAATCGACGTCGATTCCGATCCCTCGCTTGCCGAACAATACGGTCTGAGCGTGCCGGTCGTGGCGGTCGACGGCAAGGTCCGGTTCAAGGGGCTGGTGAACCCGGTCCTGCTCGATCGTCTGCTCGAGGCCGAAGGGAAGGGGCGCTGAGATGGCCTGGCCCTTGCCCGAATGCGCGGTGCTCGGCCTCTTCGGCAAGAAGCCCGAGCCAGGCCGGGTCAAGACGCGGCTGGCTTCGGCTTTTGGCCCCGAGTTCGCGGCCGAGGCGCACGAGGCGATGCTCTTCGACACGATCGAGCTCTGGGCGTTCGACCGCGTGCTCGCGCCCGGCGGCCGTCGCGTTTTCGTCTTCGCGCCCGACGACGCCGGACCCTGGTTCGACTCGCGAGTGCCCGCCAGCTTCGCTCTCCAGGCCCAGACCGGTGGCGATCTCGGTCAACGGATGAAGAACTTCTTTGCCGGCGAGTTCGAGGACGGAGCCGCGAAGGTCGTTCTGATCGGCTCCGACAGCCCGACGCTCGACCCGACCCACGTCATCAGCGCGTTCCTCTGCCTCGACTCGCGTGACGTGGTTCTCGGACCATCGACCGACGGCGGCTATTACCTCATCGGCTGCCGGCCCCCGTTGCCGCCGATCTTCGACGGCATCGACTGGAGCACGCCGCACGTGCTCGGCCAGACCATCGACCGCCTGAGCGATTCGGGACGCTCGCTGGCCGTGCTGCCACCCTGGTACGACATCGACACGCCCGACGACTGGCGAACCCTCGCCGGCCACCTTCGAGCCATGCGGCTCTCGGGCATGGAACCCGGGTTGCCTCGCGTCGAGGCCCTGATGGCCGAGACGCGTTGAGCCCGCTCGGGGAGGTCCGGGGATGTCCAGCGCGAAGGTGGTCCTGGTGGTTCACGGAGGCGCGGGCTCGGCCGCATCGCCGTCGCTGACCCCGGACGAGGAAGCCCCGTACCGCGAGGCCCTCGCCGACGCGTTGCAAGCCGGCTTCCAACGGCTTCAGAACGGCGGTTCGAGTGTCGACGCGGTCGAGGCGGCGATTGTCGTGCTCGAAGATGGCCCACTCTTCAACGCCGGCCGCGGGTCGGTCTTCACGAGCGACGGACGCCACGAGCTGGACGCCTCGATCATGGACGGGGCCTCGCAACGGGCGGGCGCTGTGGCGGGAGTTTCGGTCGTCAGGAACCCGATCTCCGCCGCCCGAGCCGTGATGGAACGCTCGCCGCACGTCCTGCTCGCCGGTCCCGGCGCCGACGCGTTCGCCCGGGAGTGCGGCCTGGCGATCGTCGAACCCTCGTACTTCTCCACCGACCGCCGCCGCGACGAGCTGGAAGCGTTCCTCCGTCGAGAGCACGCGGGCGCTTCGTCCGGATCGAATCGTTCGCTCGGCACGGTCGGCGCCGTGGCACTCGATCGGAACGGGCATCTCGCGGCGGGAACCTCCACGGGAGGCATCACCGGCAAGCGGTTCGGCCGCGTCGGGGACTCGCCGATTCCAGGGGCCGGCACCTTCGCCGACGACGCCCGTTGCGCCGTCTCCTGCACCGGCCAGGGAGAGTTTTTCCTCCGGTTCGTCATCGCCCACGAGATCGCTTCGCTCGTGACGTACCAGGGCCTGACTGTGGCGGAGGCGGGCCATCAGGTCATTCACGGCACCCTGGCTCGCGCCGGCGGGCAGGGGGGCGCCATCATCCTCGACGCCCAGGGCCGCGCCGCCATGCCGTTCCACGCGCAGCGGATGTATCGAGGCGCGATCGACGAGAACGGCGCACGTCGTATCGCGATCTTTCCGGATTGAATTTCACTCTGGCACATTTCACAAAACGTACTGAAATTATCAACAATTTTGAATCACAACAAAATTATCATTCAAACAAACTCAATCGCCGGCTGATCGGATTCCGTCGTCGCCGTCTCGATAAACGCGGATAGAATGGTTGATAAACGAGGAGTGCGCCATCGCCTCCTTGACCAGCGGCATGTGGCATTCGATGCAGCCCTTCGACGGGTTGACGGGGCAGGAGGGAAGCCGTTTCGCGAGCGATTCGGACGGCGATGGCTCTTCGCTGGAGTGGCACGCGAGGCACTTTGACTCGTAGAACGCGCGGTCCTTGCGGGCGTCCTGGTGAGGGTTGTGACAGGTCACGCAGGTGAAGGTCCGGCTGCCGGGGTCGTAGCATCGGCTCTGGGAGAACACGGCGGCCTGGAATCGGGCGGCGCTGCGGCGATCGAGCTGGATCGCGCCGCCTCGAGGCCGGTGACACTGGCCGCAAAGGTTCGTGATCTCGAGCGCCGTGGCGTGCTTCGGGAGGGCAATCGCCATCTCGGGATAGGTTGATTCAACAGCCTTGATATGATTACCTGCGGGACCGTGACATCGTTCGCAACCGATCCCCCGGTCGCTCGAGGCTGGTCCGGTGTGGTCTCTCGCGGCGCGGACCTCGGTCGTGTGGCAGTCGAGGCAATGGTGCAGGCCCTCGGCGTCGAGCGGCCGGCCAAGGAAGGTGCCGAGGCTGGACGGATGTGTTGCGTGGCCGGTCGTGCGGTCCCAGCCGATCTCCTTGCCGTAGTAGGACATCCGGAGCTCTCGAAGCTGGCCCGTCTCGTCGTGGCCGACCAGCGTCAGGCCGCGATGTCCCGAGCCGAACGCGTAGTCGACGAGGGCTTTCAGCGACTGATTTCCCTGATGGACCTCGGCCTCGATCGCGTCACCCTCGCGGCGGATGGTGTGCGTCACCCCCGCATCGGCCGGGTCGGGAACCGGCTTTTCCGGCAAGGGCATCGTCGCGACCTCGGCCAGGGTCGGATAGGTTCGCGAGTGCCGGCTGTTCTGCTGGCCATGGTGGATCACGGGGTGGCACTCGCCGCAGCTCGCCGCTCCGGTGTAGGCTGCGGGCTCGAAGGTGATCGTCCCCTCGCCGTGATACGCCCTGGCATCGGCGAGCGAAGCCGCGGCCCCCTTGGCGTCGCCGGCTTGCAACAGGGCGCGGCTTAAGAGCCAGGACGCTTCGGCGTCGGGTCCCTCGGCGAGCACGGCGTTGAGCCGGTCTCGGGCCTCGTTGGGCCTGGCCATCGAGAGCAGCATCCTCGCGAGCAGCTTGCTCAGAAGGGCAGGGGGCGGGGTGGAGCCGAAGGGCATCCGGATCGCCCGGAAGCTTCGCAAGATTGGGTCGGCGATCCGTGCGGCGTCGAGTGGGCGGTCACCGAGCAGACCGAGAATCAGCTCGGCCCGGGCCTCCGCCCCACCGATCACGTTGAATCGCTCGGCGACCTCGGCCGCGTCGGGAGTCTGATCTCTGTCGGCCTTGAGCCGTTCCAAGGCGCGGGCCGCTTCGTCCTGTTTCGGGTCGGCCAGCAGGGCGGCCTCGATCGCCGGCCAGCCGAGGACGGGGTTCTTCTGGCGGATCAGGCCCAGGCCGAGCAGTGTCAGGTCCTCGGCCCGCAAGGCGTGGGCTCCAAGTTGCCGATAGATCGCCTGGGCCTTGTCGTCCTGCTCCAATCGGGCCAGGGCTCGGGCCTGAAGCCGCAGCGCGTCCGGATCGTTGGGAGTCCGAGTCGTCGCTTCGTTCGCCGACGCGAGCGCCGCGGCCCAATCGTGCCGGTCGTAGGAGGCTCGCGCCCTGTCGAGCGGTTCGCCCAGTGGACCCGACCAAGCCCACCACGCGCCACCGGCGATGGCGACGACCGCGAGGACCAGGGCAATCCATCGGCCGATTGGCTTCCGAGAGGGAGAATTCATTCCGGCAAACCCGGTTCCTGGAGGACATCGGCGAGAAGCGGACGAACCGTCGATTATCGAACCGAGCCCTCGAACCTGTCAAACCGGGCGTTCCGGGTCGTTACGACTGCGGCCGCCTTTCGGCTCCAGGAACCCTCAAGGGCCCGAGACCCGGCCCGAGTCGAAGGTTTCCATCTCTCGGAGGAGGTCGGCCGCTGCGGCGATGATGGGAAACGCCAGCGCCGCGCCGGTGCCTTCCCCCAGCCGGAGGCCAAGGTCGAGCAGTGGATCGAGCCCGAGCGCTTCGAGGGCGATCCGCTGGCCGGGCTCGGTGCTGCGATGCGCGGCGACCATCGAGCCGACCGCGGCCGGGCAAAGCTTCGCCGCGATCAGACCGGCGGTCACGCTGGCCAGGCCATCAAGCACGACGAGCGTCTTGCCCCGAGCGGCGGCGATCGCCAGACCGGCCAGGCCGAGGATCTCGAACCCGCCAATCCTCGCCAGCCAGTCCCAGAGGTCTCGGCAATGCGGTCCGTGCCCTTGAAGCGCCTGCTCGACGACCGCTCGCTTGCGGTTGAGCCCCTCGTCGTCGAGTCCCGAGCCGCGGTCGACGACGTCCTCGACCTTCGAGCCGGTCAGTGCGGCGACCAGGGCGGCGGCCGTGGTCGTGTTGCCGATACCCATGTCCCCCAGGCCGATGACGTGGTACATCCGTGGACCGACCCAGGCGCTTCCCAGTTGCAGGCCGTCGGCGAACGCCTGATACGCCTCCTCGCGGCTCATGGCCGGCCCTTCGAGGAAGTTCGAGGTTCCCGCGCGGATCGGCCTTGGCTGGAACCGCCAGCGGGGCGTGCCCATCAACCCTCGACGGAGCGACGCCACGCCCATGTCGACCACTTCCAGAGCCGCGCCGACGCGACCGACGATGGCGTTGATTGCCGCCCCTCCCGACAGGAATTTGGCCAGCATCTGGCCGGTGACCTCCTTCGGATAGGCACTGACGCCGGCCTGGGCGACGCCGTGATCGGCGACAAAGAGGGCCAGCAGTTGCGCACTGGCGCGCGGCATGTCGGTGCGCTGGATGCCCGCCAATTGCTGGCCCAGCTCGAGCAGGCGCCCCAGGCTGCCCGGCGGCATCGCGAGTTGAAGCTGCCGTTGCCTGGCCTGCTCGACCCAGACCGGATCGGGCGGCTCGACGGCGCGGATCGCTCGCTCGATGACGTTCGGCACCGGCGGCGGCGATTCCATGGAGACCTCCGCTCAGAACGCGACGGGCCGATTCCGGAGCCGTCGGACCGGCACGAACTGGCCGGCATGAGTCAGAGCATGAACCCCCATCATGTTAAAGGCTTCACCCATGGTCCGCGCGCGGTGCCGGATGCGCTCGGGTCCGGGGCTGTCCAGCTCGGCATCGCTGAGGCTGTCGAGCACGGTGCGTGTCGCCTCGCGCTGGGCTCGCCAGAGCGCCTGGTACTCGGCCAGGGAGCGAAAACGGCCCTTGTCGCTGGACGACTGGGCCGCCGGCTCCCGGGCGTGGACCTCGGCGAATCCGTCGGGCAGGGGGGGGCAGGACCCCGGTCTGGCGGACTCGACAACCATCCGCTCCACCAGGATCAGATGGCCGAGCTGCCAGGCGATGTGGTTCATCCCCTCAACCGGACGGACCAGCAAATCCTCATCGCTCAAGCCGTCCAGATAGCTGTCGATCACGAACTGGCTGGCCTGAAGCGAGTGGCGAATGGCGTCCTTGGCGTGCATGGCTCCCCCCTTCCCGGGCCTGGATTTCAGAACGAACGATGTTTAGATGCTGACAGGCTTACCCAGCTTGCGGCGGACCGCCACGAACTGGCCGGCGTGCATCAGGGCGTGGGTTCCGCAGAGGTTGAGTAGTGCTCCAACGCTGGGCGCGAACGGCGGGAACGTCTCGGGATCGGTCCGACCCAGGTCGGATTCGTCGAGGCTGTCGAGAACGGCCTTGGTGGCATCCCGCTGCGCCTTCCAGAGCTCCTGGTAGCGGGCTCGCGACAGGAACTTGGAGGGATCGTCGATCTTGAATGACTCTCGGCCGTGGCCCTCCTCGAAGCCGGCGGGTAGGGCCGGGCAGGAGCCTGGCTTGACCATCTCCACGAACCGGCGTTCGCTGGCGATCAAGTGGCCGAGTTGCCAGGCGATGTGGTTCATCCCCTCGACCGGACGGACCAGGAGGTCCGAGTCGTCGAGGTCGCCGATGTAGGCGCCGATCACCATGTCGCTGGTGTCGATCGTGTTGCGGATCGCGTCCTTGGTATTCATGAAATCACCTGGTTGAGTTTCGAGGACTCGAGGCCGGCACCCCTACCGGCACGATCGAGGGCCCTCGACGGAGGATCCTATCAAACGGTCCAGTGAGTCGAGTCTTCGCCGGCTTCCTTCGAGCGGGCATCCGGACTCGGAACGGAACTCGCGTGGGTCGCGACGCGCGAAGGTTCCAACGCGAAGGGAGACGCCCGGAGCGGCCGGATCAGCGCGACGAGGCGCCGGTTGCCGGCAATGGCTCCAGGGAGAAGTCGGCGATGAAGAGCTGGCTCTTGTGGTCGGCGGTGCGGCCGCTGGAGGTCCACATCAGTTTCTTGCCGTCGGCGCTGAAGACCGGCAGGCCGTCGAACCCTTCGTGATAGGTGATCCGCTCTTGCTGGGCCGAGTCGACATCCATGAGATACAATTCATAATTCGTATGGCCATGCTTGCTGGTCGCGTAGATGACGTGGCGGCTGTCGGTGTACCAGTAAGGGCCCCAGTTCACGTTCTCGTCGTCGGTGAGCTGGCGTTCGGCGGTTCCCTCGGTGTTGTTCACGAAGATCTGGAGGAGGTCGTTGTCCTTGCGGTCGCTTCGGTAAATGATTCGCTGGCCGTCAGGCGAGAAGAAGGGGCCTCCGTCGTACCCGTTGGCCCTGGTGATACGACGGGGATTCTTGCCGTCGGCGTCCATGATGTAGATCTCGGCGTTACCGTCTCGAAACGACGTGAAAATAATTTGCTTGCCGTCGGGCGAGTAGCTGGCCTCGGCATCATAACCGGGCGTGTCGGTGAGGCGGACGAGGTTCGAGCCGTCGAGGTTCGCGCGGAAAATGTCCATATAATCTGGGAATTCCCACTTGTAGCGCTCGGTACGGCTGTAGGCGGGACCTCGGGGAGGCAGGGGCTTGTCGACGTCGGGGTCGAGGTGCGACGAGGCGAAGAGGATCGATTTGCCGTCGGGATGATAGTAGGCGCAGGTGCAACGTCCCTTGCCGGTGCTGACCAGCATGGGCCGGGCATCCCGGGCCAGGTCGGCGGTGTAGATCTGATAGGCGTCTTCGTTGGCCGCTGGGGTGTGGAAAATGGATGCGGGCACTGGCGGCACGGCCTGAAAGATGATCGCCTTGCCGTCGGGCCGGAAGTAGCCCTCGCCCGCCCTGGGAAATCCGAAGGTGACCTGCTGGATGTTCGACAGATGCCGGGCTTCTCGGGCCGCATCCTCGGCCGACTGGGGCGCGGCATCCGGGTGCTGCGCCAGGGCCGCGGTCAGGACCAGCAGGAGGATCATAGGTGCGGGCTCCATGACGGGTTCGCGCCTGTCGGTTCCAATGGGGCTCCATCCGGCCCCAAGTTTTCGAATCGAGCACGCTTCACGGTCGGGCTCGGTCCGCCTAGTATAATTCCGGCCAGCACGATCGCCAACCGGCGAACCCGATCGGTTTCCCTGGCCCGAGTCGGAGCCCCCTGACGTTGAAGATCTACACGAAGAGCGGTGATGACGGTACGACCGGTCTGCTCACCAGCGGCCGGGTTCCCAAGGACAGCCCGCGCATCGACGCGTACGGCACGGTCGACGAGCTGAACGCCGTGCTGGGCGTCGCCCGAGCGGCCGGACTCGACCATGCGGCCGATCAGTTGGTGGCCCAGCTTCAGGACGATCTGTTCGTCGTCGGCGCCGCCCTGGCCGATCCCGATCCCAACGGGCCGTTTCACGCGGCGCTCGGTCCCGAACGGATCGTCAACCTTGAGCGGGCCATCGATTTGATGGAAGCGGAACTTCCGCCTCTCTCGCACTTCATCCTGCCGGGGGGCTCCCCGCCGTCGTCTCATCTTCACCTGGCACGGACGGTCTGCCGACGCGCCGAGCGGCTGATCGTCCGGCTCGCCCACCAGCCCGGCGAACATGTCCGTCACGACCTGATCGTTTATCCCAACCGGCTCAGCGACCTGCTCTTCGTCCCCGCCCGAGCGGTTAACCACCGGGCCGGCGTGAGCGATATTCCCTGGAACGGCCTGTAGATCCAACCGGCCATCGGGCTTCCGACCCCTTCGAACGTGGTGTCTCCCGCAGGGCCATCACAAAACCGAGGCACCCGGTTCCCAGCCCGAGGGTGAAAAGATCCCATCGGAACGGGTTCGGCCATCCGCCGGCCATCGTGTTGCGAAAGTCCCAGCAGAAGGCCAGGACGACGATCAGGCCACCCCCGAGGATGGCCGACCAGGACCCAGGACCCGGCCGGATGGGTCGGTTCGTCCCCTCCCGCCAGAGCACCAGGCTGCCCCCCGCGATCATGACGATCGAGACCAGGGCCGGCGCGAGGACGGGCCCCGCCCAGGGAACCGGCAAGAGAAACAGGAGGTCCCAGGTCAGCAGCGAGGCCGGCCAGTCCAACATCCACTTGAGCGAGAGGTAGTACACCAGATCCCAGACTCCGAACGCCACGACGAAGGCCGCCAGCCAACCCCGCACGCTCCGGGCGACCGCCAACGCCAGGGCGCCGAGCATGACCAGGGTGGCGGCCTCGCGAATCAGCTCGATCTTGAGAAGTCGGACCGGCAATTCCCCTTCCGCCTCGAGCTGGTCGAGCCGCACCATCGGAAATAACTCGCCCGTGGGGCTCTCAGGGAAGTACCGGGCGCGGATCGGTTCGTAAATCGCTCGCAAATCGGCGACGACGGCCGCCTCGACATAACCAAACGCCGAACCAAAGAGCCAAAGCGCCAGCAGGAGACGTGATCGTCCCGGAACGCCGCACGAGGACCGATCGGTGTTATCAGGCCGGGGGCGTTCCATGGCGTTGTACGTTCCTCGTCGACTCGAAGTGTGACGGATCCGAATACCACCACAACCTCAAGTCATTCGAATCAGTTTTTGATAAACAGCGTCGATGGTCTCGTCAAGCGTCGAAGTGCCCGCCGTCAGGCCGACCGCGCCCCGGCCGGCAAACCAGGCAGGATCGAGATCCTCCGGGCCTTCGACGTGGCAGGCGGGGACGCCGTGTTTCTGGCAGAGCGCGACCAGTTCCCGCGTATTGTTCGAGTTTCGACCGCCCACGACCACCATGGCCTCCACGCGCTGGAGCAGGCGCTCGAGGGATTGTTGCCGGTCCTTGGTTGGAAGGCAAACCGTGTCGACGAACCGGATTTCGGCCTCGGGGTTGCGGCGACGGACGGCATCGAGAATGGCTTCAACCGTCCCCGGCGGCGTGGTCGTCTGGCAGACGATTCCCAGCCGAGGAAAGGGATAAGCGACAACCTCCTCGGCACGCTCGAGGACCGTGCAAGACGTCAGGTCCTCGACGATCCCTCGCACCTCGACATGCCCGTTCCGGCCGATGACAAGCACGTGGAACCCCTGGGCCGCGAGTTCCTGCGCGGCCTTATGAACCCGAAGGACCAGGGGGCAGGTGGTATCGATCAATCGCTTGCCGGCCTGTTCGAGGCGGGCCCGCTCCCTGTCGCTGATTCCGTGCGCCGTGATCAGAACATCCGACGTCTCTGGCACGGACGATCGGTCCCACTCCGACGTGCGTTGAAAACCGCGGGCGTCGAGCCCCCGGAGCACAACGGCATTATGCACCAGTTCGCCGTGAATGGTGATTTGTTCCGGTCGCTCAAGACCACCGATCAACGCGAGGGCATCCTTGACGCCAAAGCACATGCCCATCACGTCTGACCGAATAACTTCCATCGTCGCTCCTCCGGGAATCCTTTATGACCTCATGTTCTTTGCGAAACAAAGCCTCGATGTCAAAAAAAGCGGCCAGGCGGCCGTTGGGTCGCGGCGGCGGGGAGGCGTTGGCTGGCGCTCAGGCGGTGGACCAGCCTTCGGAGCGAACCGGCCCGGGATTCGAGGACGGGGACGAGGCCGAGCGGGCGGCGGAAAGGGCGTCAGCGACGACCTGTTCGAGCTCGGCGATGTAGTCGAGGAAGCGGCGACGGCCCTCGTCGGTCAGGCGGCAGAGGGTTTGCGGGCGCTTCTTGTGGAAGCCTTTCCAGACCTCGACCAATCCTTCCTCATGCAGGACCTGAAGGTGTCGGCTGAGGTTGCCGTCGGTCAGGTGGCAGAGGTCTTTCAGGTCGTTGAAGAGGACCCCCTTGGGATGGGTGGCCAGGGAGGTCATGATGCCGAGCCTGGCTTTTTCGTGGATCGCGCGTTCGAGGCCATCATACGCGAAGCGGCCGGATTCCGAGTGGCCTCCGCTGGTGTCTTTGGGTCGGGAATTCGGGTTATCCATCGCCGCGCTCCAGGGTCCAGTACAGCACCGCCGCCGCGAGCGTCTGCCCCACGCCAAACGGCACACCCATGGCCCAGGGGGAAAGGGCCAGCTCACCACGGGCGATGGCCAGGCAGGTGATTCCGGCGGCCAGGTAGAAGAAGGCCACGAACCAGGTGGCTCGCGGCAACAGCCGGCACGACGCGAAGATCCCCAGGCTGAACAGCACCTGCCAGAGGCCGGGCAGCATCCAGAGGCTCTCCGGGCAGGTGGTCACAATCACCGCGGTGAGCAAACCGCCCGCGATGAGGCAGGGCAGAAACTGTTCGAGGGCGAGCCAGGTGATCTCGCGGCTCCAGGCCGACGCCGAGCGTCGTCGACGATCGATCATGCCGGCCCCGGCCGCCACCGCGCTGAGCAACGCCGCGCCGATCCAAAGCGAAAGGTACGCGGCAACCTGCTCTCGAGGTTGTGGCACCCAGTTGACCTGGAGCACGGCCGCGGCCGCCGCCAGGGCCCCCGAAAACGCGACCGGCAAGGCCCGATAGCCTCGGAACAACTCGGTCCGGGCCATCTGATGCCGGATCTCGGCGATCTGCGATAACGCCTCGTCAAGCTCCACGACGCACCCTCCGGCTCGATCGGACGAGTCCCGCGGCGAATTGGCTTTGTGACGTAAAGTAACAGCGCGTCTCCGCTCCGTCAAGGAGAATCCGGCGTTTTCTTCAGGGCGCGTGGGATTCTCGCTTCAGAACGAGGCTGAAACACCCGCTGCCAGGCATGGTGTTGAAGTTGCGTGGCCGGTCCGGGGCACCGGGGCGCGCGAAGGCCACCTTGAGCATGTCGCCGTCCAGTTCGTAGACGCCGTGCTGCGTTTCCCCCTGGTCCATCCCCTTGACGATCTTCAGGTCGATCGGCCGGGGAGTTCTCGAAAGGTCGAGCGTATAGGTTCCTTCCTCGACGGTGGCACCACTCATCTTGACGACATACCGATCTTCCTCAAAGATCATACGTTGATCCTTGATGTCCGTGATCGGGACCTTCCGACCGTCCAGCTCGGCGGAGAGGATCGACCAGGTGCCCAGGATCTTGGCCGGGTCATTGGCAGCGGGCTCGTCTCCGGCCGCGATGGGTCCGTTGAGAACGATCCACGCCAGGGTCATCCACTTGAGCATTAGGAAAAGACTCCCAACAAGAACACGAATTGAGCCGGCGGTTCAGCGGGCGTTGGGAACGATGGGCAGGACCACGCGCGACGGTCGCTGCGCGTCATGAAACACCGTGTTGTCGACCACGATCCGGCGGCGCGAGGTGCCGAGCGGCTCTCCGGTGTTCGGATTGACGTCGAACCTCGGGTAGTTGCTACTCGAAATATCAATGCGAATTCGATGCCCCTTCTTGAACACGTTTGAGGTGGGGTAGCGTCGGATCGCCACGGGGTAGACCTGGCCGGGTTCCATCAGGCGAGGGTGATTGAGCGACTCTCGGTAGCGCGCGCGGATGATGGAGTCGCCGATGTTCAGATCAAAGCCGAGCGGGTAATCGGTGTTGGGTGGAATCTCGTCGACCAGCTTGGCGGTGAAGTCGGTGTCGGGTGCGGTGGACGCGATCCAGAGATGGACCTCGACGGTGCCGGTGACCTCGACATCATCGGCGAGTGGCTCGGTGCGGAAGACGAGAACGTCGGGACGCTCGGACAGCGGCAGCCGGTTCTGGGCGGCGTGGGTATCGTCTCGAGGGCGCTGATCGTAGCCGCCGTTGCTCATGAGGTTGTTGTTCGACGAGATGTTGCCGCCGATCGTGGGCACGGGATGATTCGGATCGAAGTTGTAGGTGGTCCGGCGTTCGGGCTCGGTGGGCTTGCTGGTCGAGAGCGAGCCGTCGGCGTGGAGGTAGTAGTCCGTGGCTCGGGCGCGGCTCAGAGGCCACTCCGACTCGGCCCGCCAGTAGCCGCCGTGCATGAGGCCGTGTTGCGTTTTGTGATCGTCGCCGGTTCCCATGATGTAGAGCAGCACTGGCGGGTCGGCCTCGACGCCGTTCTCGGCGCCCTTCAGCCAGTGGTCGTACCATCGAAGGCGGAAGGCGTTGAGGTCGATGGCCGCCTCGCGGGTGAACTCGACCTCACCCGAGACGTTCGACCGCTGCGAGCCGTGAACCCAGGGGCCGATGACCAGGCGCTGGGGCGACGTCTTCGCCTTCGAGAGCGCCTCGTAGTTCATCGTGACCTGGCGCGTCCAAGAGTCGTACCAGCCCGTGATGTGGAGGACGGGAACATCCTTGTAGTCGCTCACATGATCGACGACCGACATTCCCTTGATCTTCCAGAAGTCGGTTTCGGGACCGCTGCGCAGGGCCTCGAAAAGCCAGCTTTCGTACTCGGGCGCGTGTTTCAGCGGGGTTGTCCCCTTGAAAAAAGGCAGGCTGTCGACGTGATCGCGAATCCGCCGTGCGTTTTCGTCGAGCGCGGCCTTCAAGGCGGGATTGGCCAGCGCGGCCTGGCTGTTGGAGGCCCCCTGGTTGAACATCCAGTTCATGAACCGAAGTTCAAAGGCTCCGCCGTGTCGCATGCCTGACACGCCACAGTTCGAAAGGGCGTCGATCGGGATCATGGTCGTCAGGTGCGGCGGACTCATTTCGGCCAGGGCGTGCTGCGTGCCGCCGGGGTAACTGGTACCGAAGGTGCCGACCTTGCCGTCGGACCAGGGTTGCCGGGCGATCCACTCGACGATGTCGAAGCCGTCCGCGGGATCGTCGACCATGAGGCGCCAGGTTCCCTCGCTGGCGTAGCGGCCCCGGCAATCGTTCGCCACGACGGCATAGCCTCGCGACGCATAGTATTTCGCCTCGGCGGCGGACCCCTGTTTGTTGTAGGGGGTCCGCGTAAGCAGGGTCGGGAACCGGCCGTCGACGGGCTTCCCGTCCCTGGCGGGGCGATAGACATCGGCGGCGAGCCGGACTCCATCCCGCATCGGGACCATCACGTTGGTCTCGACGGCCACGTCAAATTCCGCCTCGCGCTGGGTGGTCCTGGGCACCTGGGCCGAAATCGGCCGGTCGAATGTCGTCAGCAACAGGGGGAGAAGCCAGAACGACTTGAACAGCGAGGGACGTGTCATCGCGATGTCGGCTCGAGGCCGCCGCCGAGGGTGGATTGATTGAGGTCCGGACTCGCCCAAGCGCCGGATGCGCGTCTGATTGTCACGCAATCGGCACGAAATGCAAACCGTTTCCGCGTCAGGCGGGAGGTTTCGGCGCCTGGGTCGGTGGACGCTCGCGCGGGGCCAAGGGCCTGCTCCCTGGAGTCGCTCGGGAAGGAACAGAGTCGGAGGACGGAAACGGAATCGAGAAGAGGTCGGGCATGACCCAGGGGGGTCGAAAGTCGCCGAACGGATTGACGAGACCGCGCTGGCGAGGTTCGAGCAAGCAATCGAGGTCGCCGACCAGCGGGTTGGCCAGCAAGGCGATGGCGAGCGTCACGCCCACCACGGTTCGACCCGACCACAACCAGATGCGATCGGCTCCCAAGGCGATCAGCAGGTGAAGCGACGGTACGAGAAACAGGACGAGCCGCCCGTGGAACGGATAGAGTTGGAGATACGATGCGGCAATCGCCAGCGCCATCGGGATCACGAACAGGCCAAGAAGGGCCCGTTGTTCACGCAACAAAGTCACCAGGGCGGTGAGCGCGCAGAGCAAGGCCGGAGCGATCGACACCCAGGGCGTGAACGGCCCTTCGTAATCCAGCGGATTCACAAATAGATAGAGGAATCTTCGAATCACCCAGGTTGGATCCTTAACCAGGGGTGGAGGAAACGCCAGCGCCCAGAAGGCCCAGAGACCGCGATCGCCGCCGATCTGCGATCTGGCCGCGAGATGCGACACCGTGAAGCTCGAGAGCCAGATCGCGCTCACGATCATCAAGCCGCCCGCCCGCTTCCAACGATGCTCATGCCCCGCGGTGACGATCAGGACCATTCCCGACGCCGCCAGGACAAACGCCGACGGAAACGAGAACCAGACCGCGAGACTCCCAAGCAGCGCGAATCCGGCGAAGCGCCCGGGCGTCAAGGGGCGGTCGCGAATCCAGAGCGTCGCGAGCAGCACCGCGAGGGCCCAGGTCACGTCGGTGCTGTACGGCTTCAATTCGGTCGCGTAGTAGATCTGGTCGTCCGAGACGCTCAACAATCCGACGGCGAGCACCGCGGCCCGGACCGGGAGGCATCGAAGCGCGACCGATCGCATCAGAAACAGCGAAACGAGGGAACCCAGGAAGGGAATCGCCCTCATCACGTAACGCGAATCGCCAAGGATTCGATAGAGAACGCGCTCGGCCAGCAAGAATCCCGGTGGCGCGATCTGAGTGGCCACCAGCGGTCCGAACAGCGAGAACGTCGGGCCTTCCTTGATGTTCCCCAACAGCGAGCTTTCATCGAGCCAGAACGAGCGATCCGCCAGATAGGCCGCGACACGAAATACGATCCCAAGAATAAGAAAGCCTTTGATCCATCGATCGATCGATTCGGAATGCTCTTCCACCGCTTCCCCTCGACCGGAGTTCGCGTGACCGGAACGCCAGAACCGGGCCAATCCACTTCGCCACCAATCTACACCGGCGCCCGCGTGCTGAGAACCTCGTCCCCAGTCTCGCGAGACGAACCCGAAACGAGCCGAGCGACGGATCGTCGAATCGCGCTTCGGGAAGGCAGGGTTTCCATCGCGCCGGGAGTCTCTCATCGGGACGGGGTTCGAACGGAGACATTCCAACCAAAAAGGCGAGCGACCGCGCTCGGTCGCTCGCCGGAATATATCCTCAAGTCAAAGTCGATTTCTTGGCTCAGTGACTCAAGGGATTAATATCCGTCAAGGCTTCGATACCACTGTTCGTCGCGTCGTATCCTTGCTCGTTGAAGACGACCGTGTAGGGCCCATAACCGGCCGAGGCCCCTGTCCGGGTCAGGGTCAGGCTCCACGAATCCTCGAGGTCGCCCGTGTCGCCCGCGGCGATGGCCCCCACGTTGAAGTACTTCGGCGGGGGAAACGTGATATCGAGATCGGTCAAGGAGCCCGCGAAGGTCCCCTGGCGAGCGTGGAAACGTTCCTGGGCCGACCGGACCGCCGCCAGGTACGAAAAGGCTTCCGATGCCTTCGACCGCTCGACCGACTGGATGAACCGCGGCACGCCGAAGGCGGCCAGAACACCGACAATCATGATCAGAACGGCCAGCTCAACCAGGGTAAACGCCTGACGCGGCTGCTTTTTCAAGCCGAGGTTCCGCATCTCCTCGAACTCCAAGGGTTCCAGAGACGTCTTTCTGGCGGCGGACCCGAAGAAACGCGGACTCCCGACGTCAGCCAGCACGCCATCCGCGGGCCCACCCGATGGCGCTGGGTGTCACCAACGACGCTCGCCCTGGCTCGCGCGACCGAACACGATTTCGCGCTTTGTCCCGTCGCCGTCGCCGTTCGATTCACAAACGGCAACAAAAAAACCTTGAGATCATTCCTTGCATCGCGGCGGGCCGACACTTATTCGATAGGTTATGACCCGTGGGCTGTCAAAACCGCCTCGAAGCCGCCTTCGAAGACTCAGGGACGGACCGGCGATGGCTCCATTTTCCACTGGGGTTAGAAGCCACACATGACTGAGTTGAATCATCCATGGTGTCTCGATGATTGGGGCTCGGCGACAGACCCCGTCCGAGGCCAGAGCGCCTGGGTCTCGTTCAGTGACCACCCTGCCAACGCCGGGCGTGGAAGCCGAAGCAATCACCACCGAGGTCGTCATTCTTCCCGACGCGAATCGGATCGAGCGGCCAGCGCCCTCTCACAGCGAGTTGCTCCCGATCGACGACGACCCGGTTTCGACCCATGGAACCTACGCTCCGAAGTCCGAGGCGCCCCAGGCCCCGGGTAGAAATTTCGGAGCAGGGGCTTTCCTTCGGCCCTGGGTTCCGATATACTTCCAGTGCGCCGTGGAGCAGCGGTTAGCTCGCCAGGCTCATAACCTGGAGGTCGTAGGTTCGATTCCTGCCGGCGCAATTTGTGTTCCGCTTCCAACCCGGCTTACCGCCGGGTTTTTCTTTGCGCCCTCGACGCCGACTCGCACCAACCCGAGCCTGCGTTCGCATGCAAGATTCGTGGCGCCTTGCTTTTACGTACCGTCGAAATCACCATGGAGCGGCGTCTCGCCATGGTGCCAGGTTCGTTTCCCCGCGAAGCAAGGACCTCGTCGATGAGTGTGGTGAAGGCTGAGGCCCGGCGCATCGAGTCGCTCGACCAGTTTCGCGGCTACACGGTTGCCGCGATGCTCCTGGTCAATTTCGTGGGCGGGTTCGAGGCCATTTCGCCGTTCTGGAAGCATCACAATACGTACTGCAACTACCCCGACACGATCATGCCTCAGTTCCTGTTCGCCGTGGGGTTTGCCTATCGGCTCACCTTTCTCAAACGGCTTGCAGGGCCCAACCCCCGTTCGGCGTACCGGCACGCGGTGTCTCGGAACCTCGGCCTCGTCCTGCTTGGCGTCGTGATCTACCACCTCGACGGCCGGATGAATTCCTGGGCGGAATTGACACAACTTGGTGTCCAGGGCGTTCTTACGACGGCCTTTCAGCGCGAGCCGTTCCAGACGCTGGTTCATATCGGCCTGGCCTCGATCTGGGCGTTGCCCGTCATCGCGGCGGGTCCTCTCATCCGGATCGGCTGGCTGATCACGACGTCGACCTTCCACCTGGCCCTCTCGAAATGGTTCTACTTCGCTTGGGTCTGGAACCGGCCGGGCATCGACGGCGGGCCGCTCGGATTCCTCACCTGGTCGATTCCCCTACTCGTTGGTTCCCTGGCATTCGACGTGTTGTCGATCCGGGGCCCTCGCAAGGCCATCGGCCGATTGCTTGGATGTTCCTTGATCCTGATGCTTCTGGGCTATGGCCTCTCGTGCCTTCGAATCGGCGAGGAAACGTCTGGGGCGCCGGGAACCTGGTTCGAACTGGCCGCGCCACCGTTCGTGGCACCCTGGAGGCCGGTTGATCTCTGGACAATGAGTCAGCGCGCGGGTTCGGTGTCGTATCAGGTCTTCGGCGCGGGTTTTTCGATGGCGGTCTACGCGCTCTTCGTCGCGCTTTGCGATCTCGGCTCCTGGCGGCTGGGCCTGTTCCGGACGTTCGGACGCAATGCCTTGGCGGCGTACGTTTTGCACACGATGATCGCCGGGGCGGTCAAGCCGTACACCCCGCGCGATGCACCGTTATGGTTCGTGCTCGCGGGCTTCTTTGTCTACTTCTCCGTCTGCTATCTGTTCGTCCGGCATCTGGAGAAGAACGACATCCTCATCCGGATGTAGCGAAGGTTCGGACCGAACGGGCTCCTTCTCGCGAGCGGATTCGTCCTGGTCCATGGGAGAAGAAACGGGAATCGGCCCCCTCGTGGGACCTCGTAACAGGATGACCAGCGCCACGAAGTCGTAGAGTCCGTGCGCGACGATGGGGATCAGCAGGTTTCCTCCCGCCATCCAGAGCGCGCCGAGATAAAGGCCGAGGAGACCCGCGAGGACGATGTAGGCCGTCGTGATCGGATGCGCCAGCCCGAACAGCATGCTCGTCAACACGAGGGCCGGTCCTCGACCGATCGACGTCTCCAAGCCGCCCTGGATCAAGCCGCGGAACAGGACCTCCTCGCCAAACCCCGCCGCAGCCGAGACGAGCGCGAGTTCAAGGATCGAGCAGGACGAGAACGCGGGACGAATCAGCCGTTCGAAGAACTCGCGAATCTCGGCCAGGGGTCGCCAGTTCGATTTCAAGCTGAACCAGAACACGAGAAGCATGGGCCCGATCGCCAGTGCCCCGAAGGCCGCGTCTCGCCCGTTCCACCGCAGGCTGGCCGTTGGCGAGACTCCGAAGAGCCATCCCAGCAGCCCGGCCAGTCCCGCGAGACCGCCTTCGAACAGAATGCCGATGAGCACGAGGATCGCACGCTCTGGAAAGGTCCGTCTCATCCACCAAGCCTACTCGAAGTCGACCGAACGCGAAATGCCGCTGGCACGCCCTTGCCCGTCGAACGGACGTGACCGTTGACGGGCCCTTCGAGTATCATCGAGCCAAGGTTCTGGCCGACCTGTTGGAAGAAATCCGTCCAAGCGACGACAGGGACCTCTTCTTGTCCGGGAGTCTCCTCGGATGAGTATCTTTCGCGACGATTTGTTTGCGGGACGGGTGGCGCTTGTGACCGGAGGCGGAACCGGCATCGGGCGGGGAATCGTGGAGGCGCTGGCCGCCCATGGGGCTCGCACGGCGATCTTGAGCCGCAGCGTGGAGCATCTCGAACCCTCGGCCGTCGAGATTTCTCGAAGCTCGGGCCGGGCGTGCCTGCCGCTGGTGGCCGACGTTCGACGTCCCGATCAGGTTGAGGCCGCATTGTCGCGATTGATGGCCGAATTTGGCCGGCTCGACATCCTCGTAAATGCCGCCGCGGGCAACTTTTTCTGCCCGTCGGCGCGTCTGAGCGAGAACGGCTTTGGGGCCGTGGTCGACATCGACGCCAAGGGAACCTGGAACGTCTCCAAGGCCGCCTTCTCCACCTGGATGCAACACCACGGTGGACAGATCCTTAACATCAGCGCGACCTTGCATTACGGCGGAACGCCGGGCCAGGTCCACGTCGCCGCCGCCAAGGCGGCCGTCGACGCCCTGACGCGCACCCTGGCCGTCGAGTGGGGTCCGCTGGGCATCCGTGTCAACGCCATTGCTCCGGGACCGATCGGCGACACCGAGGGCGCTCGGAGACTCTTTCCGGGTGATCACGGAGAGAGGCTCAAGGCCATCGTCCCCTCACGACGCCTCGGAACCATCGACGACATCGCCAACCTGGCCCTGTTCGTGCTCAGCGAGGCGGCCATCAACCTGAACGGCGCTGTCGTCGTCAGCGACGGCGGGCTCTGCCTCGCCGGCAACTTTCCTCTCGCTCCCGAACTTTCTCCAACGTCTCCCGGCTAGCTTTCCTCTCGGCACGTCTGGGAAACCCTGGGTCGATGCCGGGTGGTCAGCCGCTCCGCAAACCGCTACCATCGGTCGAAACAGGGTCGTGAGGCTCGTGGATCTTCGCCGGCTCCGTGGCCCGTTTCGTGCTGACTAGTCTCTTGCTGTCCCTCGAATCCGGGCCCATGAATCCGACCTACGACCGAGAGTGTGAAGTCGCCATCCGAGCCGTGCGCGAAGCGTCGTTGCTCTGCCGATCCGTCGGCCGCCAGATCGCTCCCGAAGTCCTTGCGAAGAAGGATCGAAGTCCCGTCACCGTGGCCGATTTCGGCAGCCAGGCGCTTGTCTGCCGCGTCCTCGCGGAGACCTTTCCGGCCGATCCGGTGATCGCCGAGGAAGACTCCACCGAACTGCGACAAGCCGGCAACGCCGAGCTTCGCGGGCGCGTGCTCGCCGAGGTGCGGGCGCTCCGCCCCGAAGTCGATGAACCGACGCTCCTGAAATGGATCGATCAGGGCGGCGCTCGAGCGTTCTCGTCGAGGTTCTGGACGCTCGATCCCATCGACGGCACGAAAGGGTTTCTCCGGAGCGAACAGTACGCGATCGCGCTGGCGTTAATTGTCGACGGAACGGTCGCGGTCGCGGCCATGGCCTGTCCGAATCTCGCCCTCGAGCCAGGATCGACCGGCCCCTCAGGCGCGATCTTCGTGGCCGTCCGCGGGCGGGGGGCCTCGGTTCGCCCGATCGACCACGACGCGCCGGTTACACCGATTCATGTCAGCCCTTGCGACTCAACCGCGCGCGCCCGATTCTGCGAGTCGGTCGAATCGGGCCATAGCGCTCATGGGGAATCCGCGGAACTCGCCCGGCGGCTCGGTATCGCGTCGCCGCCGGTCCGGCTCGACAGCCAGGCCAAGTACGCCGTGGTCGCCCGGGGCGAGGCCGAGATCTACCTGAGGCTGCCAACCCGGGCCGACTACCGCGAGAAGATCTGGGATCACGCCGCCGGAGTCCTGGTGGTCGAGGAAGCCGGCGGACGCGTCACCGACGTGAGCGGTCGACCTCTCGAATTCCACCACGGTCGCGAGCTCTCAGCCAATCGCGGCGTCGTGGTCAGCAACGGTCCGCTCCACGAACGCATCATCGAAGCGCTGAACGCCCGGACGCCTTCATCCTCGTGAGGCCACGAGGCGCTTCGGGCGGGTTCTTCGCTCAGAACGGAGCAACCCCATGAACGCCATGGTTCTTCGCGAGCTGGCACCCATGGAATCCTCCCCATTGAAGGCGGAGGAATGGCCCGATCCGCGGCCGGGTCCGGGCGAGGTGCGTCTCCGAGTCGCCTGCTGCGGCATTTGCCGGACCGACCTCCATGTCATCGAGGGAGACCTGCCCCGCCAGCGGCTCCCGTTGATCCCAGGTCACCAGATCGTCGGCACGGTGGACGCCCTCGGGCCAGACTGCCACCGGCTCCGAGTCGGCCAGCGAGTCGGAGTGGCCTGGCTGCGACACACCTGCGGCACCTGCCGGTACTGCCAGGCGGGTCGGGAGAACCTCTGCGAATCGGCCCGATTCACCGGCTACCACGCCGACGGCGGATACGCCGAGCTCGCCGTGGTTCCCGAAGCGTTCGCCTACGAGATTCCCGATCCCTTCGACCCGGTGGCCGCCGCCCCGCTCCTCTGCGCCGGAATCATCGGCTACCGGGCACTGAAGCGATCCCACCTGCCCGAGGGCGGCACCATCGGCCTGTTTGGGTTTGGATCATCGGCGCACGTCGTCCTGCCGATCGCGAAATCCCGGGGAAGCCGAGTCGTCGTGGTCACTCGTGGCGAGGGCCACCGCGAGCTCGCTCGACAGATGGGCGCCGACTGGGTCGGCGAGTCCATCGACGGCCTCCCCGACAAGCTCGACAGCGCGATCCTGTTCGCTCCGGCCGGCGAGCTGGTTCCACAGGTCCTTTCGGCCCTCGACAAGGGCGGCACGCTCGCGCTGGCCGGGATCTACATGACCCAGATTCCAGCACTTGACTACGAGAAACATCTGTTCTACGAACGCAACGTCCATTCCGTCACGGCCAATACCCGGGAGGACGGCCGGGAGTTGCTGGCCGAGGCGGCTCGAATCCCGATCCGTCCGCACACCACGACCTACCCGCTGGCCGAGGCCAACCGGGCCCTTCAGGACCTCAAGGCCGACCGGATCAATGGAAGTGGTGTTCTGGTGGTCGATCCGTCCGCCGTCGCCTTTTGAGCAAGGAACACCAATACGACCAATCGAACATGGTTGAAGACTCGAAGTCCAGCGGCGTTTTCCCTTTGACTTGACTCGAACGTTGCGGTAATTAGGAAGATGACTTGATTCTGCTCACGACGGGCAGACGGAGCCGGCCATGAGAGCCCCTCGGCGCGCGTTTTTTCGCGTGCTGGGGGGTTTTTTGTTCTCGCCGGTCCCCCCGCCCGAACCGAGTGGCCGCGCTGTACAATCGGTCGAGGAACCGGAACCGGCGCAATCGACCCCCGAACACGGCCGCTCGTGAACGGGGCGTTTCCTTGAGGCAAGATGGTGATCGGCAGAACGAGAAACTTCGCGTCTCCTGGGCATTTCGTCGATCGGGGGTTTTCCCATGAAAGACACATCGTTGCCGTACCGGCTTCAGCGACTGGCCTTCACCGAAGACCTTTCGTTGCCACAACTTGAACAGATGGCCGAAGACGCCACTCCCGTTCAGTGGGACGCAGGTGTCACGGTCTTCCGCGAGGGAGATCTCGACACGAAGCTCTACGTCGTGGAGGAAGGCCAGGTCGCCATCGAAATGCTGATGCCGGGGCGTGGTCTCGTGACGATCCTGACCGTCGGACCGGGAGAGATGTTCGGCTGGTCGAGCCTCTTCTACCAGCGTCCCAAGACGGCTTCGGCCCGCACGATCAAGCCGACCAAGGCCATCGCCCTCGACGCCGAGAAGCTACGCAGCCAGTGCGAGAGTGATCCCAAGCTGGGCTTTGCCCTGACGCGACGGCTCCTCCAGATCGTCTCGGAACGACTGAAGGCCACCCGGATGCAGTTGATCGACGTCTACAGTCATCCGGACAAGCTCACGACCCCAGCGCCGGCGGCCGCGAAGGCTCCGGCCAAGAAGCCGTCGGGCGGCAAGTCGACCAAGTCCGGCAAATGAGGCGCGTCGACCCAGCGAATCCCACCTTCGCCGCGTTCGAGGATGCCCCCGGCGCGAGCGAGACTTCCGAGAAGAGGAGTGCTGATGCCGTCATCCGCGGGAGTCGCCCCTACGGGCCGGACGATGGTTTTCGACAAGCCGGAGCTTGGACGGATCATCGATCGGCTTTGGCAGGACGGTTACACGGTCGTCGGACCAACGATCGCTCAGGGAGCCATCGTCGTTGACGAAGTCCGCTCCCTGAGCGCGCTACCGATCGGCTGGACCGACGAGCAGGAGGGAGGCACTTACCGCCTCCACCATCGCGACGACGGCCGTTACTTCGGCTTCGCCGTCGGCCCGCACTCGTGGAAAAAATACCTCTTTCCCCCTCGGCTGACCCTGTTCTCAATCGAGATGGGCAACGAAGCCTTCCAGGTTCATCCGAACCACGATCCCGTGCCGAAGTACGCCTTCCTGGGGGCCCGATCGTGCGACCTGCACGCGATCGAAATCCAGGATCGCACGTTCTTGCACGGCCCTTACGTCGATCCCCACTACCAGGCGCGCCGCGAGTCGGCCTTGATCATCGCCGTCAACTGCACGCAAGCCGCATCCACCTGTTTCTGTTCGAGCATGCGCACCGGCCCGAAGGCCGTTCGAGGCTTCGACCTGGCCCTGACCGAGTTGCCCGACGCCTTCCTCGTGGAAATCGCGACCGAACGGGGACTTCGGATTCTGGAAGGAATCGATGGACGAGAGGCCAGCCGCGAAGACCTCGGCGCAGCGGCCCGGGCGTTGCGTGATACCGAGTCGCAAATGAAACGACGGCTCGACACCTCGGACCTCCCCGAATTGCTCTATGAGAATCTGGAACACCCTCGATGGGATGACGTCGCGGACCGTTGCCTCTCGTGCACCAACTGTACGATGGTCTGTCCCACCTGCTTCTGCCACTCGGTCGAAGACGTGCCCGATCTGGATGGCCAGCGCACCGAACGGGTCCGTCTCTGGGAATCCTGCTTCAACCCCGAGCACGCGCACGTCGCGGGCGGCAACACGCGTCCCGACATCCGTTCCCGATACCGCCAGTGGCTGACCCACAAGCTGGCCTCCTGGATCGATCAGTTCGGCGTCTCCGGCTGCGTGGGATGCGGACGCTGCATCACCTGGTGCCCGGTCGGCATCGACCTCACCGAAGAGGTTTCGGCCATTCGTGGAGAATCGACCACATGAATCCGCAAGGGACCACGGCCGCCGTGCCTCCACGGTCCGTAACCATCTCCGACTCCCCTCTCCCTCGCGACCCGTATTTGCCCCACCCGGTCGCGGTGCGCTCGGTGGAGAAGGAAACCGACGATGTCGCCACGTTTCGGCTCGAGTTTCTGGATCGCGCCACGGGGGATAGCTTCCGGATGGAGCCGGGCCAGTTCAACATGCTGTACCTACCCGGCGTCGGCGAGGTTCCGATCTCGGTCGCCAGCCTCTCTGACGAAGGCCCTGGCATCGGCCACACGATCCGCTTTGTCGGCCGGGTAACTCGCGTCATCGAGACCCTTCGCCCCGGCGCGGTGATCGGCCTCCGAGGCCCTTACGGGCGAGGCTGGCCCCTGGCCCAGGCCATCGGCCACGACGTCCTGATCGTGGCCGGCGGACTCGGTTTGGCTCCGCTCCGGCCGGTCGTTCAGGCGCTGCTGTCCCAGCGGGAGCGATTCGGACGGCTCGTCCTCCTCTGCGGCGCCCGCTCACCCGATCAGCTTCTCTATCAGCGGGAATACGACGTCTGGCGGCAGCAGGGCATGGACACGCAAGTGACCGTCGACGTCGCCGACCCCTCCTGGCAAGGGCACGTCGGCGTGGTGACAACCCTGCTTCGCCGGCTCCGTCTCGATCCTCCTCGAACCGTCATGATGACCTGCGGCCCCGAGATCATGATGCGCTTCGCAATCAACGAGGCCCTGGCCGACCGCATTCCCGAGCATCAAATCTATCTCTCGCAAGAGCGCAACATGCACTGCGCGATCGGCCTTTGCGGCCATTGCCAGCTCGGGCCCGAATTCGTCTGCAAGGATGGACCGGTCTTCCCCTACGACCGGATCGCCCGGTTCTTCAGGCAGGAGCATTTCTGAGGGTGCCATGTCCTTACCGATCTTGCCGACGCCGCCACCCTCCGGCTCGACGCGCGGCCACAAGCCGCGCCTGGGGGTGTTCAAGTTCGCCTCCTGCGACGGCTGCCAGCTCTCGATTCTCGACTGCGAGGACGAGCTCCTGAGCCTGGCCGATCGGGTGGAAATCGCCTACTTCCTCGAAGCGACCCGGCGCCCCCTCGAAGGCGAGTTCGACGTGGCTCTAGTCGAGGGATCGGTCTCCACGCCCGAGCAGGAAGAGGCGATTCGCGACATCCGAGAGCGCAGCCGTTTGCTCATCACGATCGGCGCCTGCGCCTCGCATGGCGGCATCCAGAGCCTTCGCAACCTCGGTGAGCCGCCGGTCAACGAGGCGCTGGCGATCGTCTACGCCTCGCCCCATTACGTCGAAACGCTGGCGGAATCCCACCCCTCCAGCGACTACGTCGAGGTCGATCTGGAGCTACGAGGCTGCCCGATCAATAAGGACCAACTTCTTGGCGTGCTGTCGCAGCTTCTCATGGGAGCCCATCCCCGACTGCCTGATCAGGCCCTTTGTCTCGAATGCAAGCGCCAGGGGCTCGTCTGCGTCCTGGTGGCCCATGGCGCTCCTTGCATGGGGCCGGTCACACACACCGGCTGCGGCGTCCTTTGCCCGTCACACGACCGCCCTTGCTACAGTTGCTTCGGCCCAGCCCGTCAACCCAACACCGCCTCGCTGGCTGATCGATTCCAGGCCCTGGGACTGTCTCCCGAAGCGATCCGTCGCCTGTTCCACGCCTACTACGCCCACGACCCGGTCTATCAGGAGGAAGGATATCGACATGCCTGACAGCACCACCAGCGGCCCGGGCGGAGGATCGGTCGCGAACCTCTCAACCGAGCGGACGATCCACGTCGGCGCCCTCGCTCGCGTCGAGGGGGAAGGGGCCCTGACCATCCGCCTTCGAGATGGCCAGGTCGACGACGTTCAGCTTCGCATCTTCGAGGCCCCTCGGTTCTTCGAGGCCTTCCTCCGCGGCCGATCGATGATGGAGGTTCCCGACATCACCGCCAGGATCTGCGGCATCTGCCCGGTCGCCTACCAGATGACCTCGTGCCACGCCCTGGAATCGATCCTCGGCTTGACGCTTCCGAAGCCCTTGAGAGACCTTCGACGACTGCTGTATTGCGGCGAGTGGATCGAGAGCCACGTCTTGCACGTGGTCTTCCTCCACACCCCCGACTTCCTCGGCTACGAAAGCGCCCTCGCCATGGCGCAAGACCGGCCCGAGTACGCCGACCGGGTCCGCAACGCCCTCCAGCTCAAGAAGGCCGGAAACGCCATCGTCCGTCTCGTCGGCGGCCGCGAAATTCATCCCATCAACGTCCGCCTCGGCGGGTTCTACCGCGCTCCGACCCGCAAGCAGCTCGACCAGCTGGCGGAACAGTTGAAGCAGGTGCGCGACATCGCCCGCGACCAAATCCGATGGACAGCCGGGTTCGACTTCCCCGACGTCGAGCACGACTACGAGTTCGTCGCCCTCCGCCACGAGTCGGATTACCCGATGAACGAAGGCCGGCTCACCTCGAACCGAGGGCTCGACATCGCCCCGACGGAATTCCCCGACCACTTCGAGGAACATCAGGTCCCCCACTCGAACGCCCTGCAATGCCGCCACAAGAACGTCGGCGCCTACTTCGTCGGACCACTCGCGCGGTGGAACCGGAACGCCGACCACGCTCCGGCGACCGTACAGGAAATCGCTCGCGAAACGGGCATTGCCTGGCCTTGCCGCAACCCCTACGTCAGCATCGTGGCGCGCGGGCTGGAAGTCTTGCTCGCCATCGAGGAAGCGCTCCGCCTGATCGACACAATGGACCCGCCCGAGACCCCGTTCGTGCCCTTCGAGCCCGTCGCGGGACAGGGCGGCTGGTTCACCGAGGCTCCCCGCGGACTCCTCTACAACCGCTACGAGATCGATGGTCAGGGCCACATCACCCACGCCACGATCATCCCGCCCACCAGCCAGAACCAGCGGCAGATCGAGGAAGACCTGATTCGCTTCGCCCCCTCCGTGCTCGAGCTTCCCGAGGACCAGGCCACCTGGGAATGCGAACGGGTCATTCGCAACTATGATCCGTGCATCAGTTGTTCCACGCACTTCCTCCGGCTTCATGTGGTGAAAGAATGAACAGACTCGGCGAGCGAACAGAACCAGCCCATCGGCCGAACGCGCCGGGAGGGCTTCGCCTCGTCGGGCTCGGCAGCCCGCACGGCGACGACCAGCTTGGCTGGCTTGTCGTCGACCGCCTCCGGCCAGAACTTCCCGAGAGTGTCTCGTCGCATAAAATCTCCGCGGGGCTGGATCTGCTCACCCTGCTCGACGGCACGGAGCGCCTGTTGATCGTCGACGCCTCCTCGCCTTCCGGCCAGCCCGGAACCGTCCGCGCGTTTGACTGGCCCTTCCCGGAGCTTGCGGCGATGGTCCCGCTCGGCTCGCACGATGTCGGTTTGCTCGAAGCAATCCGGCTCGCGGAGACCCTCGGCCTCTGGCCCGATCGCGCGCGCCTGTTCGCCGTCGAGGCCGATCAGTTTGAGCCTGGTCAGGTTTTGAGTCCGGCGGTGCGTGCGGGTCTCGACACGGTGGTTTCCCTGATCCGCCGCGAGATCGCCCCTTTCGAGAGCCAACCCGCCCCCCAGTGAGGAGACCGCATGCACGAAACGGCCCTGATGGCTCAGCTCCTGGATCGTGTCGAGCGCGAGGCGCGCCTCGCGAATGCCTCGCGCGTGACTCGCATCCGCCTCAAGGTCGGAGAACTGGCCGGCGTCGAGCCCGGCTTGCTCGAAAGCGCCTTCCAGCTCCTGGGGCCCGGCACGATCGCCTCGAGGGCCACGCTCGAAATCGAGTCGGTCCCCTTGACCGCTCGTTGCGAGACCTGTGACGCCACGTTCCCCGTCGAGCGGTTCCAGTTTCGATGTCCCACCTGCCAAGGTGGTCCGACCCGCGTCGTCTCGGGCGAGGAGCTCGTCATCGAGAGCATCACCATCGCGTCGACGGAACCCGTCGCGACGGAGGCCCCATGTCCGCGATCGACCTGAAACTCAACACACCCGTCGCCGCCGAGGCCGCTCGTCGCGCGGAGTCCCTCCGCCGCCGACTGGCGGAGCAGGGCACCCTCGTCGTCAACCTGCTCTCTTCGCCGGGATCGGGCAAGACGACGCTGCTCGAAGCCACGGCGCGCCGCCTCGGACCCAAAACGCGACTGGCCACGCTCGTCGGCGACATCGCCACCGATCGCGATGCCCGGCGGCTCTCGCCCTTCATGCCCGCCGTTCAGCTCACCACTGGAGGGGCCTGCCACCTGGAAATCCCGCTCGTCGAGTCGGGCCTCGAACGGCTCGAACAGTCCGATTCGCTCGACATCCTCTTCATCGAGAACGTCGGCAACCTCGTTTGTCCCGCCGCCTTTGACCTCGGCGAACACCTTCGGGTCATCCTGCTCGCCGTCACCGAGGGGGACGACAAGCCTCAAAAATACCCAAAAGCGTTTCGCACCGCAGGCGCGTGCGTTCTCTCCAAGATCGACCTGTTACCCTATGTTCCTTTTCTTCCCGACGCCGCGCGCGAGGACGCCTGGACCATCCAGCCCGGTCTGCCCTTCTTCGAGGTCTCGGCCCTAACCGGCGCGGGAATCGACCGCTGGTGCGACTATCTCGTGGAATCTCGCTCTCGTATTCTTGATCCTTGATAGATCCTTGATCAGCAGGGAGAGCCGCTCTCGCGGAATGAATTCCCCCCAGTCACAGTCGCCGCCCCGGCCGCCCTCCACCACGGGAACCCCTCGAACCCTCCCCGGTCGTCGCATTCCTGAAGGAACCATCGCTCATGTGTCTCGGAATTCCCGGTGAAATCGTCGAAATCGACGGCGACTCCGAGGGCTTGCCGCAAGGCGTGCTCTCCTTCAGCGGCGTCCGCAAACGCGTCTGTCTGGCCTACGTGCCCGAGGCCAAGGTGGGCGACTTCGTCATTGTCCACGCCGGTTTCGCCCTGAGCGTGATCGACCCCCAACGAGCCCGAGAAGTGTTTGAGACTCTGGGAATCGATCATGAAATACCTCGATGAATATCGCGATGCGAGGGTCGCTCGCGCGCTGCTCGATCAAGTTCGTCGCGAGATGAGCCGCCCGTGGACGCTCATGGAGCTCTGCGGCGGCCAGACGCACAACCTGATGAAGTTCGGCATCGATCAGGCCTTGCCCGAGGGTCTCGAACTCGTGCACGGCCCTGGATGCCCGGTCTGTGTGACCCCGCTCGAAACGCTCGACCGCGCCATGGAAATCGCCGCGAGGCCCGAGGTGATCTTCGTCACGTTCGGCGACATGCTCCGAGTGCCCGGCAGTCATGAGTCGCTCTTCGACGTCCGAGGCCAGGGCGGCGATGTGCGAGTGGTCTACTCGCCGCTCGACGCCTTGCCCCTGGCCGAGGCCAACCCCGATCGCCAGGTGGTCTTCCTTGCGGTTGGCTTCGAAACAACCGCGCCCACCGCCGCGGCCCTCGTGCTCGAAGCCGAGCGCCGAGCCCTCTCAAACCTCTCCCTGCTCGTCTCGCACGTCCGCGTGCCCCCGGCCATGGAGGCCATCCTCAACGCCCCCGGAAATCGCATCCAGGGCTTCCTCGCCGCGGGACATGTTTGCACGGTGATGGGCACGGACGAGTACGAGCCGATCGCCCGCACGCATCGCGTCCCGATCGTCGTCACCGGGTTCGAGCCGGTTGACCTGCTCGAAGGCATCGTTCGCGCTGTGCGGCAACTCGAACGAGGCAGGTTCGAGGTCGAAAACCAGTACGCCCGCTCGGTCCGACCCGAGGGCAACCGCTGGGCCCGCTCCGCGCTCGAATCGGTCTTCGAGATCGCCGACTCCCCTTGGCGAGGCCTCGGCCCGATTCCCGCCTCCGGCTTTGTCCTCCGCCCTCGCTTCCGACGGTTCGACGCCCGCGAACGGTTCCCGACCGGGGCCGCCTCGCCCGTCGAGGCGCCGGAGTGTCACAGCGGTGAGGTCCTCTCTGGCCGGCTTCGGCCCAGCGATTGCCCCGCCTTCGGCGACCTCTGTAACCCCGATCATCCTCTGGGCGCGCCCATGGTCTCCGCCGAAGGAGCCTGCGCCGCCTATTACCGTTACCGACGGTCCGAACGGGCGAGGGGACAAACATGCCCGACGACTTGAACTTCCATTGCCCGATTCCTTCGTCCGGAAACCGGTCCCGCCGCGTTTTGCTCGCCCACGGCGGAGGCGGCCGGCTGTCTCGCCACCTGATTCGCGACGTCTTTCGTACTCGGTTCGCGAACCCCGAGCTCGACCGCGACCACGACGGCGCGTATCTGTCCGTCGGGGGCCAGACCCTGGCCTTCACCACCGACAGTCACGTCGTCCAACCCCCGTTTTTCCCCGGCGGCGACATCGGCTCCCTCGCCATTCACGGCACCATCAACGACCTGGCTTCGTGCGGCGCCCGGGCCTCCTGGATCTCCGCCGGCTTCATCATCGAGGAAGGTTTCCCGATGGCCGATCTGGAGCGCATCGCCGACTCGATGGCCCTCGCCGCTCGGCAGGCCGGCGTCGAGCTCGTCACGGGGGATACCAAGGTCGTTGAGCACGGCAAGGGCGACGGCCTGTTCCTCAATACCAGCGGGATCGGTGTCGTCCCCTACACCCCCGTGCCAACCCCGCGCGCCGTTCGGCCCGGCGACCGCATCCTCATCAGCGGGCCCATCGGACTGCATGGCATGGCGGTCCTTTCGGTGCGCGAGGGACTCGGCTTCGAGTCCGACCTCCAGAGCGATTCGGCTCCGCTGGGCGATCTCGTCGCCTCGGTCTACGAGGCCGGTATTCGTCCCCATTGCCTCCGAGACCCGACCCGAGGCGGTGTCGGCGCGGTGCTGGCCGAGATCGCCGTCGCGTCGAACACCGGCATCGTGCTCGATGAACAGGCCGTGCCCGTCCCCGAGCAGGTCCAGGCCGCCTGCGAGATTCTCGGCCTCGATCCCTTGTTCGTCGCCAATGAGGGAAAAATGCTGTTCTTCGTCGCCGCCGACGACGAACCGGCCACACTCGACATCCTTCGCCGGCACCCCCTGGGCACCGGGGCCGCCACCATCGGCGAGGTTCAGGCCATTGAGCCCGGTCTCGTCCGCGTTCGCACGTCGCTGGGAAACCTGAACATACTCCAGGTCCCCGCTGGCGACGACCTGCCACGCATCTGCTAACCTCACCTCTCGGAACGAGGCGCCCCGTGAGCACCAACGGCCGCAAACCGAACGCCACATTGCCGACTGGCCGCCTGATCGCCGTGCGAGGCTCCGTCGTCGAGGTCGCGTTTCCCGAGGGCCTTCCCGGCCTCAACGAGGCCCTCCGCATCGAGGCCGACCACCGGACCGTCATCCTCGAAGTGGCCCATCACCTCGACCTTCAGAGCGTCCGCGCCATCTCGATGGCCCCGACCGAGGGCCTGGCGCGCGGCATGACGGTCGAGAGGCTCGGCCGACCGATCACCGTCCCGGTCGGCCCCGCCACGCTCGGCCGGCTCTTCAACGTCCTGGGCGAACCGCTCGACGGGCTCGACCCGCCCGCCGACGCCGAGCAGTGGGCCATCCATCGGCCCTCCCCCTCACTGGCCCTTCAACAACGAGGTTCCGAGTTTCTCGAAACCGGCATCAAGGTGATGGATCTGCTCGCGCCCCTCCCCCGAGGCGGGAAGGCCGGACTCATCGGCGGCGCGGGTGTCGGCAAAACGGTTCTTCTTCAAGAGTTCATGCGAAGCGTCAACCAACAGCACCAGGGCGTTTCCGTTTTCGCCGGGGTCGGCGAGCGAACCCGAGAAGGGAACGACCTCTGGCACGAGATGGAACAGACCGGTGTCTTGCCCAACGCCGTCCTCGTCTTCGGCCAGATGAGCGACCCGCCCGGCAGCCGCTACCGCGTGGCCCTTTCGGCCCTGACCATGGCCGAGTACTTCCGCGACGTGAAGGGGAGCCAGGTCCTCTTCCTCGTCGACAACATCTTCCGATACGTTCAGGCCGGCTCCGAGGTCTCCGGGCTCCTCGGCCGCTTGCCGTCGGAGGTCGGCTATCAGCCCACCCTGGCCGACGACCTCGCCACCCTCGAAGAGCGGGTCGCCTCGGTTGCCGGCGCCGCGATCACGTCGATCCAGGCCGTTTACGTCCCGGCCGACGACATGACCGACCCGGCCGTCGCCCAGACCTTCACGCATCTGGATGCGAGTATCGTGCTGGCCCGCGACCTCGCCGCCCGGGGCCTGTATCCCGCCATCGACCCGCTCGCCTCAACCTCTCGCCTGCTCGACCCCGTCCGGCTCGGCGAGCGGCATTACCAGGCCGCGCTCCGGGTCAAAGAGACCATCGAGCGCTACCGCGAGCTGCAAGACATCATCGCCATGCTCGGCATGGACGAACTCTCGGCCGCCGACCGGTTGGCCGTCCGCCGCGCCCGACGGCTGGAACGCTTTCTGACGCAGCCGTTCTTCGTCACCGAGATGTTCACCGGTCATAAAGGGAAGCATGTTCCCTTACGCCAGACGATCGAGGGCTGCGAGGCGATTCTCGACGGCCATTGCGACGACCTCGACGAGTCGGCCCTCTACATGATCGGCCCGATTGAGGAGGCCCGCGCATGAGCATGGACCTGGAAATCCTCGTGCCACACGGCATCGTCGTGCAAACGAAGGTTCAGGCGGTCCGGGCGGCGGATTCCTCCGGCCAGTTCGGCCTCTGGACTGGCGCCGAGCGCTTTTTGACGGTCCTGGTTCCTTGCGTGCTCCGCTT
>CAZRGV010000041.1:34759-41199 GCA_964599655.1 uncultured Isosphaeraceae bacterium
GGAAGGTGCTCACCATCGAAGAGCGCTGCGAGCGCGTGCTCCGCTTCCGCGACGACGAGGGCAAGGAGTCGTTCGCGGCGGTCGATGGAGGTGTCCTCCTGCTCGAAAACAACCGTGTTTCGGTCGTCACTCGCGACGCCGTGGTCGCCGAACGGCTCGAAGACGTGGCGGACGCCGCCGCCGAGATGCTCCGGACCCGACGTGCCGCCGAACAGTCGGCCCGTGAAGCGTTCGCCGAGCTGGAGACCTCGCTCCTCAAGGAACTTCATAAGGCGGAGCCGCGCTCATGACCCCGTTTGATCCCGAGGACGATCCCTTCGTCAAGGAGGTTCGCCGCCAGGCCAAGCGCGCCCAGGTCCCCCAGGGTTTCACGTTCTTCGAGGGTCTCAACCTCGTCGGCGCCATCGGCTGGATGATCGCTCTGCCCACGGTTGCCAGCGCCTTGCTCGGCCGCTGGATTGACCAGCACAATCAAACGGGGATCTTCTGGACGCTAACTATGATGATGCTCGGACTCGTCCTGGGATGTCTGACGGCCTGGAGACACGTTCGAAGGGATCTGCACGGATGAACGCGCGCTGGATTGCAGCCCTGGTAACCGGAGGCGGCCTCGGGCTCCTCTACTTCGGAGGACTCTGGCTCACGGTGCGTCACGCGGTGCAAGGCCCGAAATCCGCCGCTTGGTTCGCGCTCAGCAGCCTGACCCGCCTCGGTGCGATCGCCCTGGTCCTGGCCGCGCTGATCCGCGACGGTGCCGCCCTGGCCGTTCCCGCGCTCGTCGGGCTCTGGCTCGCCCGTTCGTTCCTGATTCACTACCTGGGAGGCTCTGGACATGGGCTCTGAGTTCTCCTCGAACGCCGTGATCTTTCACCTCGGACCAATTCCGATCGCCGCGTCGGTCATCCAGTCGCTGATCGTCTCCGGCCTTCTGATCTCCTTCGCCTTGCTGGCTCGCGCCAGCCTGAGCCGCGCCGGTTCAGGCTGGAGTGTGATCGCCGAGTACCTCGTCGAACACTTCGAGGATCTGATGGCTGACATGTTCGGCCGCGACCCCCGGCCATTTACCCCCCTCGTCGTCACACTCGCCCTGTACATCGCCACGGCCAACCTGCTCGGACTCGTACCCGGCATGCACGCCCCAACGGCCGACCTGTCCACAACCGTCGCGCTCGCGATCATCGTGTTCGTCGCCGTGCCGGCCTACGGCATCGCCACAAGGGGACTTCGAGGCTACCTCCACCACTACCTCGAGCCGTCCCCTGTGCTCTTGCCCTTTGAGATCATCACGGAGTTCTCTCGCACCCTGGCCCTGGCCGTGCGACTCTTCGGCAATGTCATGGGTGAAGAGCTCATCATCGCCGTGCTTCTCTCGCTCGCAGGCTTACTCGTGCCCGTGCCAATCATGCTTCTGGCGGTGCTCACGGGCGTCCTCCAAGCCTATATTTTCGCGGTGCTGACCGCCGTGTACCTTGGCGCGGCGGTTCGCGCTCACGAACCTCAACCCTCAAATTGAAACGCGCATCCGCAGGCGTCGCCGCATGCGACGAGAAAGGAATCCGACCCATGGATACTCGCACGTGGTTTTCGATCATCGCCATGATCGTCGCCGGACTGACCATCGCGATCGGCGTCACCGGCCCCGCCTTTGGCCAGGGCCGAGCGGTCGACTCCGCCCTGGATGCCATCGCGCGCCAGCCCGACGCCTCCGACCGCATCAGCCGCACACTGTTCGTCGGCCTCGCGATGATCGAATCCCTCGCCATCTACTGCCTGGTCATCGCCCTGATCTTGCTCCTGGCCAACCCGTTCCGGACGTGGGTTCTGGGGAGTTGAACCATGTCGTTCAGTGGCTGGACTTTCCTATTCCAGATTATCAATTTCGTCGTTTTGGTTTATATCCTCAATCGATTGCTCTACAAGCCATTGCACGAGGCAATCGACCGTCGCCGCCAGGAAAACGCCCGCGTTCAGGCCGAGGCTGAGGCCGCTCGAAAGGAAGCGGCCTCCTTGCAAGAGCAGCTTCATCAGCGGCTCGAGGCGATCGACCGGGAACGGCAGGACCAGTTCCGCAAGGCCCGCGAACAGGCCGAGGCCGAGCGCGCGAACATTTTGTCCGACGCCGACCGGACCGCGGCCCGGCGCCGCAACGAGGCCGAGCAGGAGCTCGAACGCTTCCGCGCCGAGGCCCGACAGGCCCTGCGCAACGAGATGGTCCACTCGGCCGTCGAGCTCGCCCGCCGCATTCTTCGCGAAGCGTCCGGCGCCTCCCTCCATGAGCAGCTCGTCCATCGCCTGATCGAAACCCTACAACGCATTCCCGATCCCGAACGTGAACATCTTCGCGACGAGTGGCGAACCGAGGGCGGGGCTCTGCTCGAAACCGCGGAACCCTTTAACGGCCCATTGCTCGAGCAGCTTAAGGCGGCCGTCGCCGAACTGGCCGCAGGGTCCGTCGACTTGACGGTCCAACCCCAACCCTCGCTCCTCAGCGGCGTCCGCCTCCGGCTCGGCGGCCACGTCTGGGACAGCAGTCTCGCCAGCCCGCTCGACTCGGCCCTCGCGAACGGAACCGGAAACGGAAACCCGCGATCATGAACCCATCTCCTGAACTCGAACAACTCGCTCGCGAGTTCCGCGAATCGCTCGATCGCCTGCGCTGGTCGGTTCGACACTCGGAGATTGCCTGGATCCATCGCGTGGGAGACGGCGTCGCCTATGCCCGAGGGGCCCACTCGATCCGCTACGGCGAGTTGCTCGAACGGAGCGACGGCCTGACCGCCATGGCCTTCGACCTCCGCCCGCACGAGATCGGCCTCTTGTTCCTCGACCCGTCCAGTCACGTCTCGGCCGGCGAGGAGCTTCGAGCGAACGGTCGCGTGGCCAGCGTCGGCGTCGGTGAGGAGCTGCTCGGCCGCGTCATCGACGCCCTCGGCCGGCCCCTTGACGGCGGACCCGCCATCCGCCCCAAAGCCTTCTGGCCTGTCGAACGCGAGGCCCCCGGCGTCACCGACCGTCTGCCTGTCCGCGAGCCGATCCACACCGGCCTCAAAATCATCGACGCGTTGTTGCCTCTCGGCCGAGGCCAGCGCGAGCTGCTCCTCGGCGACCGCGCCACCGGCAAGACCTCGCTGGCCATCGACGCGATTCTCGCCCAGCGAAATGCCAACGTCCTCTGCGTCTACGCCGCCATCGGCCAGCGCAAGGCCAGCGTCGCCGAGGTCGTCGAAACCCTGCGGCGGCACGACGCCCTCGCGCACACCGTCATCGTCGTCGCCGACGCCGACTCTCCGCCCGGCCAGCAATACCTGGCTCCGTATGCCGCGTGCACCATTGGCGAATTCTTCATGCAACAGGGCCGGCACGTCCTCGTCGCATATGACGACCTGACCAAGCACGCCGACGCCTACCGCCGCATCGCGCTCCTGCTCGGCCGCCCCCCAGGCCGCGAGGCCTATCCGCCCGACGTCTTCTACCTCCACGCCCGGCTCCTCGAACGGGCCACGCGACTCCACGACCGCCTCGGCGGCGGCAGCCTCACCGCCCTTCCGATCGCCAGCACCCAGGCCGGCAACATTTCCTCCTACATTCCCACGAATCTCATCTCGATCACCGACGGGCAGATTTACCTTGATCTTCACCTCTTCAACGAAGGCGTCCGGCCCGCGGTCGATGTCGGCCTGAGCATCTCCCGCGTGGGTGGCAAGGCCCAGCCTCGCCTGATCCGCGAGCTCGCCGGCGACCTTCGACTCCTCTACGCCCAGCTCTCCGAGCTGGAAACCTTCTCCCGCTTCGGCGCCGAGCTCGAACCCGAAACGCGCCGACGGCTCGAACGGGGTCGGCGGCTTCGCGAGGCCCTCAAGCAACCAAGACTGCGACCGAAACGCGTGGCCCACGAGGTCGCCATCCTCTTCGCCGTTCGAGAAGGGTTTCTCGACCCGATCGATGTTCCCGACGTCGTCGATTTTCTCGACGCCCTCGAGCAGTGGCTTCAGGAAGTCGACGCCAACTTACTCGATGCCCTCGAGTCGCTCGACACCTTGGACAACGCCACCGAGTCGCGGCTCCGGCACGCCCTCGAATCGGTCCAGCACGACTTCCTCAACCACAGGCAACGCCAATGAGCCTGGAGCAAACCCGACGGCGACACCAGGCCGTCGAGACGGTTCACGAGATCGTCAGCGCCATGCGAGCCATCGCCGCCGGCCGCATCCAGGGAGCACAGCACGCCCTCGAAGGAGCCCGCCGCTACCACGACGTCGTCCTCCGCGCCATGGCTCTCGTGCTCGCCGACTCGGGCCTCTCGCTCGAAGCCCTAGAGGACCACCGCGCGCGGACCCTGCTCGTCATGACCTCCGAACAGCCGTTTTGCGGCTCGTTCAATCCCGACATCATCGACCTCGTCGAGCGACGATGGGCCGAGCTCGACCATGCCACGCATCGCAACTTGCTCGTCGTCGGCCACCGAGGAGCCCGACAGCTCGCCGCCCGCGGCCTCGTCGCCCACTCCGTGGAGCCCGCCGCGACCTCGCTCGAAGGCATCCACGACCTGGTCAAACGCCTCGCCCTCTTGATCGGCCACCGCTACGCCTCGGGCGAGGTGGGCGAGCTCTTCGTCCTCTATAACCGCTACCAGTCGGTCAGCGAGCAGGTCCCTACCGAGGTCCGCCTCCTCCCTCCCGATCTCGACGCGATCCGCCGCCACGCCCCCGGCCCCGGCGTCCACTTCCAGCACAACCTCAACAGCTCGCAACTTCTGAGCGGACTCGTGAACGAATATGCGTTCATCAGTCTATACCTGCTCGCCGCCGAATCCTACACCAGCGAGCAGGCCAGCCGGCTCGTCGCCATGGACGCCTCCACGCGCAACACCGAACACATGCTCCAGAGCCTCTCCAACCGCGAACGCCGCGAACGCCAGGACCAAATCACCCGCGAGGTCCTCGACCTCATCGGCGCACGCTTCGCCTCCGACACGGCCGGATAGGCCGTCACTTCGCCGCGTGAACAATCTCTCCATTCACGATCGTTGCCGTCACCTTCGCCGCCAGAACGTCCTGGGCCGGAATCCGAAACAGGTCGCGATCGACCACCGTCACGTCGGCCCGCAAGCCTACCGCGATCCGCCCCAGGCGATCCTCGTCGAACCCCGCGAAGGCCGAACCCTCCGTGAACGCGCGAAGCGTTTCCTCCATGGTCAACCGTTGATCCGGATGCCAGCCGCCTGGCGGGTTTCCGTTCTCATCCTGTCTCGTGATCGCCGCGTAAATCCCCCAAAACGGATTGACCACCTCAACCGGAAAATCGCTCCCGAACGCCAGTGGAACCCCCGCGTCCAGGAACCATCGCCAGGCGTAGGCTCCCTGGACCCTGGCTGAGTCGGCCCCGAGCCTCGCGTCCGCCCATCGCATGTCGTCACTCGCATGCGACGGCTGCATCGACGCGATCACACCCAGCGTCTCGAACCGAGCCACGTCGGCTTTCCGCACCACCTGCGCGTGCTCGATCCGAAGCCGAGGCCCCTTCGCCTTCGCATCGGGAACCGCCTCCAGCGCCTTTGCGTAGGCGTCGAGCACCAGCGCGTTTCCCTTGTCGCCAATCGCATGCGTGCAGATCTGCCAGCCGTGCCTCAACGCCGCCTTGGTCGTTTCTTCGAGTACGCGTTCATCAATGAGTTGCAAACCGACGTTCCCCGGATCATCAGCGTACGGTTCGAAGAGTAAACCGCCCCTTGAGCCCATGGCGCCGTCGATGAACAGCTTGATCGCGCGCATTTCGAACCGCCGGCCCGACTTGCGAGGGATCGGCGGATGACTGGCGAACTCCACCTCGCCCCCATCCGGCGGATGCGCCATGCCGTAAACCCGCAGCTTGAGCCTTCCCTCTCGGTCGAGACGCCGAAAGACCGCTTCCTCCGCCTGCCCAACCCCCGCGTCATGCACGCCGGTCAACCCGGACTTCAAGCAAAGCTCTTGCGCCTTGAGAATATGTTTGGCAATCGACTCGGGCGACGGCGGCGGCACCACGCGGCCCACCAACCCCATCGCCCCATCGACGAACACGCCCGTCGGATTCCCCTCGTCGTCTCGCAAGATCTGACCGTCCGGAGGGGCCTTCGTGTCCTTCGACACCTTCGCCCGCCGCAACGCCTCGCTGTTCGCCCAGGCCGCGTGTCCATCCACCCTCCGCAACCAGACCGGCCGATCAGGCGCCACCGCGTCGAGCATCGCCGCCTTCGGGAACGCCCCGCCCGGCCAGAGGCTCTGATCCCAGTTCCGCCCCAGAATCCACCCGTCGCCGGGTTCCGATGCGATCCGTTCCTTCACCCGACGTGCCACCTCTTCCGGACTCGTCACCCCTCGCAGGTCGATTTGGTCTACCGTTGATCCGAGCGAGGTCAGGTGCCCGTGCGCATCGATCAAACCCGGCATGGCGAAGTCGCC
>CAZRGV010000041.1:41219-45082 GCA_964599655.1 uncultured Isosphaeraceae bacterium
GATGCCCTCGATACCGCGACACCTCGTCGGCCGAACCGACCGCCACGATCTCGCCGTTCCGAGACGCCATCGCCTCGGCCCAGGGATGTCGCGCATCGCCGGTCCAGATTCTCCCCACCTTCAAGATCAGGTCCGCCGGGCCATCCGTCTGGGGACGAAGCACTCGCCCTGGCAGCCGATTCCGGTACTCGCCGTCCTCGATCGCCGCAACGCCATTCACAAACAGGTACATGACGCCCGTCGCATACCGGGTCGGATCGTCGAAGGTCGCCACGTCGCGGAACGTCTCGGGGTCGAACACGACGAGGTCCGCGATCGCCCCTTCGCGAATCGTCCCCCGGCCGGCCAACCCGAGAATCTCCGCCGGCAATCCGCTCGACGCCCGGATCGCCTGTTCCAGGGTCAACACATGCTCATCGAGGGCGTAGCGAATCTTGCGAGGGAAGGTCCCGTAGGCCCTCGGATGCGGCCGATCGCCCCCGCCGGGCGCGTGCGCCGAGCCGTCCGACGCCGTCGAAACGTACGGTTTGGCCATCACGTACCGCACGTCCTTCTCGCTCATGCCGAAGTTGATCGCCTGCGCTCCGCCGTGGCGCTGGATGTCGAGTACCACCTCCAGCGGCGTCGTCCCCTCCATCCGGGCAATCGTCACGAGGTCCCGACCCACCCGGCTCGGCATCGCCTCGTAACGGGCGATCCGAATCGCGGCCCCTCCGCCTCGCTCGTCCAGCCCTTCAAGGATCCCCTCGCGGAGCTTGACCCCTTGAACCGGATCGTCGGCGATCTTCGCGAAGTCGGCCGCCGAGCCTTGGAGCGCCCAGTGCGGCACCACCATCGCCCCCAGCGACGTGCTCGACGCCACGTACGGGTACTGGTCGGCCGTCACCGTCTGGCCGGCCGCCCTCGCCGCCTCGATCTTCCCGCACGCCTCGACCACCTTGCCCCAGTTCGCCTTGCCGCTCGCCTTCAGGTGCGAGATATGCACAGGGGCCCCCGACTCGCGACCCACCGCGATCGCCTCGTCAATCGCCGCCAGCAGCCCGCTCTCCTCGTTCCGGATATGGCTCGCGTACAGCCCGCCGTGCTTCGCCACCACCTTCGACAGCGCGACCAGCTCCGTGAGATCGGCATACCGCCCCGGCAGGTAGATCAACCCCGTCGACATGCCCCAGGCCCCATCCCTCATGCCCCGGTCGACCAGCGCCTCCATCTTCGACAACGCCGCGCCGTCGGCCTTCACCTCGCCATTCCCGAGCACCGAGCGCCGCAGGCTCCCGTGCGGAATCAGGTGGATGACATTCGATCCGATGCCCTGTTTTTGAAGAGCCTGAAAATACTTCGCCACATCGATCGGACCGCCGCCGCAGTTGCCCGTCACGACGGTCGTCACCCCTTGCCGCAGATAGTTCAGGTTCGACTTCGTCTTCGGCCCCAAAATCGATCCATCCGAATGCGAGTGCAGGTCAATAAATCCGGGCGCAACAACCCACTTCGAGGCATCGACCACGCGCGCCTTCGGGCTCGCCTCGAACGCGCCGATGGCGACGATCCGGTCCCCCCGAATCGCCACGTCGGCCCGACGCCCCGGCGCCCCCGTCCCGTCGACGACCAGCCCCCCCTTGAGCACCCAGTCCGCCTGAACCGGCTCGCCGCCTCTCGCCGCCGCCCCCGCGAACCCCAGCAGAACCACCATCGCCCCGATCCACCACCGTGGTTGACGCCTCACGTCCTCACCTCCCTCACCCGAAACCACCGAACCGACCGGCCTCGACTCGCATCGCTCGCCAGTATCGGGCCTGGCCCCCCCGAAAACCAGCCTCAACCCCGGTCTCCTCTCCGCTCCCGCAACCTGGTAGGGTCCGCCGTGCGGGCCGATCTTACCCGATCGACGAAGACGGTCCGCGCGGCGGACCCCACCAGGCTTTCCAGTCATGACCTCCGACCGGCCAGTGTCACTGGCGGCATACATTTTCAGTGGCATCACTTACAGACCAGGATCGGCAAGGAATTGCGAAGAAACTCGTTAACAAGTCGAGGTGGGTGGATATCATTAAACAACATGTATATAGAATTTTATGTAATGCACTTGTTGTTTTGAATAATATAAAAGTCATTGTTTTTATATTTGATGACGTCTCTCAACTTCACCCTCGACCACCTCCGAGGAGCCTTTCCGACGAGATTCGGCTCTCGGGCATCATCCGTGCACGATGCTTCGTTGCGTAACGTGCCGGGCCTTCCTTGTGCGGTGCGCCGGTCTTTTTGGTACATCCATGTCCGGGGTGGACTTCGATCTTGCGGCATTGAGTGCCGTCCCCTCTCGGCCGGCACATCCGACCCCACCGGGGTCGGAACACGAAAACGGAGACTGCTCCCGAGCACGACGAGCAGAGAATCTTGAGAATTCGATCGAGATAAGGACGGAAACGTCATCGTGTGCGACAATGCCCGGCGTCGGTCAACCCGGGCTCACGATATGGTCTTGTCAGTTCATCGAATGTTCCGAACTCAGATATAAGATTCCGAAAGGGTGACGATGCTCAAGTTCACCGCGCGTGGCGGGACCTGTGCAATCCTGGCTGCGGTTGCCTTCCTCGCGACGGCGCTTGGCAACACGTCCGTCCTCTTGCCGCGATCGGGGATCCTCAGCTCGGAGGAGGCCGAGGCCATCTTCGATGATTCCAGGCATAGTTCTCGTTGGATGCTTCATCATCGGACTCACCGCGGATAAGGGCCAACCCGGATGGACCACCGAGGAACTGGCCAAGGGCCTTCGGGCTCGCGACCAAGCGATCAAGAGCTACGGTGTCGATGAGCAATTCCAGGTCCGAACACGCTCGGACCACACGGGCAAGAGGCTCGATTACGCCACCGCCTCTCATGTCGAGGTCGACCGGACGACTGGTCGCTTTTTCGTCCACAGGCTGGGACAGCTCCCCATGCCGCCCGCTCCCAGCATCGGGAAGAAGGAGGACTGGTTCACCACCCAGGATGTTCTCATCGCGTTCGACGGCGAGCGGACCAAGGTGATGTCCAAATCGACGGGAGTGGATCCTAAAACGGGTAGAGACGCGAAAAGCTTGATCAAGACAGGGCAGATTTACCCTGGCCGCCGGCCCTCCTGGGCCATTGACCCGGACCAATACATCGGCATGTTCCAGGGTAAGTCGATCGCCGATCGTTTGACGAGCGATCCGGACCAGACCCGCTCTCGCGGTCGATTCTGGATCGATGTCACAAAGAACTTCGCTGTCCAGCGCATCGAATCGGCCTTCAAGCAGGGCACCTTCTCGTCCTGGCGCCCATTCGTCAATGCGACCGTCGACGATTGGGTCGAAGTCGAGGGGTTCTGGCTCCCGAGTCGGTATCACTTGGTATCTCGGCCATTTCGGCTCGACCCGGTACAACCACATCGTCCCGCCCAACCATCGAGGGCCCGGCTGCTCGGTGGAAGAGGCCGATCACGAGCTCAGGACCGGGGGCGGCGACGGCGGGATCTTCGGTGCCAGCAGCGCCCACGGCGGAGGTGTGAACTGCCTGCGAGGAGATGGAAGCATCCGGTTCGGGAAGGATTCGACGGACCTGCGGGTCTGGAGGGCCTTGGGCACGCGGGCCGGAGGCGAGGTGATTCCCACGGACTTCTAACGCCAGGTTTGGCAATTGTGGCACCCGCGACGCAGCGGAACCCACCACCACACAACACCTTCCACCATCTCCCTGTGTCAACATGGCCCCTGCCTACCCTTCTCCCTTCTCATCCCCTCAACTCTCCCCAACACACCAATCCACCTAGACCACAAACTCTTCTCTGCTTTTCTTAGAAATCCCAACCCGCATCTTCCGATATTGAAGACAAAGGCCCA
>CAZRGV010000042.1:0-293 GCA_964599655.1 uncultured Isosphaeraceae bacterium
GCCAGCCCAGTCCCACCGGGCCAACCATCAAGACCTCCTTCGCGAAGATCGGCAGCAACGCCGTCGCCCCGCCGAGCAAAACCGCGAACATATCCAGAGTGATCGTTGCCAGAATCAGCTTGGTGCTCCAGACGAACCGCACTCCCGCCAGCAGCGACCCCAGCGTGACCGGCTCCGACCGCTCCGGCCGGGGACCAGGCGCGATGCCCGAGAGAATCAGCACCACCAACGCGCCCAGCGTGGCATCGGCCAGATAGACCGGTGCCGCGCTTCGAGCCAGCGCGATCCCGAGT
>CAZRGV010000042.1:423-9812 GCA_964599655.1 uncultured Isosphaeraceae bacterium
GATCGCCGCCCCCGCCAGCCCGAGACACGCATACACGATCGCCAGCGGGGCCCGCCAGGCCGAGGCCAGCGCCAGACCCAGCGACGCCACGGCCAGCACCGCCTGCGACGCCAGAACGATCGTCTTCCTCGGGTAGCGATCCACCACCTGCCCCGCCGGCAGCGAGAGCAGCACGACCGGCAACACCTGCACCAGCCCCACCAGTCCAAGCGCCATCGGCCATCGGGTCCGCTCGTAAAGCTCCCAACCGACGGCCACCGCTTGCATCTCGAAGCCGATCTTCGTCAGCATCGCGCCGGCGAGCAGCCGGCGGAAGTCGGCGAACCGGAGCGCGGCGTACGGATCATGGCCCGGCGGAGGCGTCGAACCGTTCGATCCCTGGTCCGTTCCGCTCGACGCTCCACTCATGGGGTCTCACCCAGCCTGTACCGTTCCTGACGACGACGCGGCCCGGAGGCCCGTTGTCCGGCCTCGAGCGCGACGCCCGGCGTTCCTGACCGACTCCGACTCGCGGCGAACCGTTCGTCGTCGAGGTTCCCAGCCCTCTCCGCCAGGCCCCTCGACGATCCACCAATCCTTCCCTCAACTCTTGATGATCTCCTTGACGGTCTGACCCGCCGGAATCATCGGCAGCACGTGCTCCTGGTAGGGAACCAGAATGTCGAGCACGTAGGGCCCAGGGTGCTCGATCATCTCCTTGAGCGCCTCGATAACATCCTCCTTGCGGCGCACCTGGCGAGCGGCCACGCCGAAGCCCCTGGCGATCGTCACGAAGTCGGGATACGTCACCTCGGGCAGGTCGCCCGCCCCCTGGCCGATGGCCTCCGGATGATCGATCGGGCCAAGGTACGTGTGCGCCCGGTTTCCAGCGTGGAACCGGTCTTCCCACTGCACGACCATGCCCAGATGCTGATTATTCAACACGATCATCTTGACCGGAAGATTCTCGCAGAAGACCGTTCCCAGCTCCTGGATATTCATGAGGAACGAGCCGTCGCCGTCGATATCGACCACCAGCGCGTCGGGCCGGGCGGCCTGGGCACCCATCGCGGAGGGAAGTCCGAAGCCCATTGAGCCCAGCCCGCCAGAGGTCACCCAGGTCCTCGGCCGGGTAAACCTCGTCCACTGCGCGGCCCACATTTGATGCTGGCCGACACCCGTGGTCATGATGAACTCTCGGCCGTTCATCAGCTTCGAGAACTGGTCGATCACGTATTGCGGCAAGATCACGTCGTCCCGCTGCTCGTACGTCATCGGGTCCTGCTCACGCCAGGCGTCCACCTGCCGATGCCACTCGGTGTAATCGCCCGGCTCGACCCGGGGATTGATCGCCGTGAGGAAGCTCTTGACGTCAGTGTGAATCGGAATATGAGCGGCCTTGTTCTTGTTGATCTCCGACGCGTCGATATCCACGTGAATGATCCGGCCGTGCTTGGCGAACTCCGAAAGCTTGCCCGTCACCCGGTCGTCGAACCGCACACCCAGCGCCAGCAGCAGGTCGGCCTCGTTGATGGCGTAGTTCGAATACACCGTGCCGTGCATCCCGAGCATGCCGAGCGACAGGTAATGATCGCTCGGAATCGAGCCCAGCCCCTGGAGCGTCATCGCCACCGGAATCGACGTCGTCTCGGCGAACCGGAGCAGCTCCTCCGAGGCCCCCGAGGCGATCACGCCGCCGCCGCAGTAGAGAATTGGCTTCTTGCTCGCCTTGATCGCCGCCAGGGCCGCCTCGATCTGCTCGGCCGTGGGCGGCTGGGGCAGTCGATAGCCGGGCAGGTCCATCGGCGGGTCGAAATCCACCTCGGGAAGCAGCGTGTTCTGAACATCCTTGGGCATGTCGATCAACACCGGGCCGGGTCGCCCGGTGCTGGCGATGTGGAACGCCTCCTTGACGACGCGGGCGATATCCTTCGCGTTCGTCACCAGGTAATGATGCTTGGTGATCGCCCGGCTGACCTCGACCATCGGCGTTTCCTGGAAGGCGTCGGTGCCGATGACCTTCGTGGGGACCTGCCCGGTGATCGCGACGATCGGAAGGCTGTCGAGCTTGGCGTCGGCCAGGCCGGTCACGAGGTTCAGGGCCCCTGGACCGGACGTGGCCATGACCACGCCGGGCTTGCCCGTCACTCGGGCGTAGCCTTCGGCCGCGAAGACCCCGCCTTGCTCATGCCGGGGCAGAATGGTGCGGACCTGATCGCGGAATCGGGTCAGGGCCTGGTGCATCGGCATGCTCGCCCCGCCCGGATAGGCGAAGACGACCTCGACGCCATGCCGCACCAGGCTTTCGACCAGGACGTCGGCCCCGGTTCGTGGTTTGCGGGTGGTCGTCTCGGTCGGTCGTTCGTCGATGGTGGCCACTCTGTTTTTCCCTCCGGTCGATCAATCCGGCGCCCTGGAAACTCGTTATCGGAAGTCAGATATTCTATGCCAAGAGCCCCCCGCCGGACAACCGGCGGTCGCTCGCGATTCCCCCCATTCCCATTCCGTCGGGACGCTTCTTTGGAGACCTCCGAGGACGCTCGGGTTCGTTTCCAGTGACCCCGTCCTGGCGGTTTCGGCCTCGAACCCATCGCCTCCGATCCCGCGACCTGACGCAACTCATTACGACATGGTATCCTGTGACGCGGGACCCAACGAGGCGCCGGGTTCGGTTCGGCGTCGAGAGACCCGGCCCTCGCGGCTCGCCGGGTTCGTTTCGCGTAAGAGGTTCACCCGTTCGTCCGAGGAACCGCCCATGCCCTACACCCTGTTGAAGACGGCCCTGGTCACGGGCGCCTCGTCCGGCCTGGGTCGGGAACTGGTGCGTCAGCTCGTTCAGAACCGTGGAATGACCGTCCTGGCGACCGCGAGACGTCGCGAACGCCTCAAGGAACTGGCCGGCGAGCTGCCTTCCGGCCGGGTCCTGATCGAGCCCGGCAACCTGGCCGACCCCGACTTCCGCGCCCAGCTCTGGGCCCGCGCCGAGAGCCTCCCGGGAGGTTGCGACCTCCTGGTCAATAACGCCGGTTTGGGGAATTACGCCGAATTTGCCGACCAGGACTCCGATGCCATTCGTCGAATCGTCGAGATCAACCTGCTGGCCCTCTTCGACCTGACCCAGCGCGCCTCGCGGCACATGAAAGCGCGCGGCTCGGGGCAGATTCTCCAGGTTTCCTCGATTCTCGGAACGTTGGGACTTCCCTACTCGGCGGTGTACGTCGCCTCGAAGCACGCCGTCAACGGCCTGGTCAAGAGTCTCCGCTACGAGCTTCGAGGAACCGGTGTGCGTGTCTGGGCGGCCTGCCCCGGACGCTTCGAGAGTGAGTTCGCCGAGTCGGCCATGGGCGGAATCGTCCCCGATCGCTCGATTCGAGGCGAGTCGGTCGACGCCGTCGCGCGCGGCATCCTCAAGGGGCTCGATCGCCGTTCCGCCTTCGTCCATCCCACCGCGAAGGCCTGGGCCATCGTTCAGGCCGCGCAATGGCTTCCCGGCCCCTTCGAATGGTTCATGCAGCGCTGGGCCCCTGGCCACTTCCGCCGCGAGATGGAACCACCCCGCCCGGCCGGCATTCCCGCCAGGGACGCCACGTAGACAACCCGTCACTCAGTCACAAAACTTCGTGAAAACACGAGTTGCGATCCGAACGCCACTCACCGTTCATTCGGCTCACGAGCGTAACAAGGGACGACCACGTCCCGGATCCAGCCCTGGAGCTGGCCCAGCCACTCCGTCTCGTCCATGGTCTCTCCGCGATGGACCCACTCCCAGACCTCGGCCGATCCGATCATGGGAAGGCCGGGGCCGCGATCGACCTCCTCGTAAGTTCCGCCAGCCACACGTTGACGGAACCGGAGCGTCCGCCCATCCGAGTGCCAGACTTCCGGCACGCCGAGCGAGGCGTACGCCTTCAGGCTGTCGACCGAGCTGTGCGCGAGGTCGACCTCGATGGCCAGGTCAGGAGCCGGCGCCTGATCGGGATTCCGCATGCGGCCTCGAACCTGCGCCGTCTTCGCGAGGTAGAACCCGTTGTCCGGTTCGACACCCTTGTGCATCCCCTCACGCTTGAACGTCGTGGCACCCAGCCCGACGCAAGGCTGTCGAAACTCCAGGCAGACCATCCGGACCAGAAGCCCGAGGAGTTCCGCGTCACGCTCATGTGGGTACGACGGCGACATCATTTCGAGCATCCCATCGACGTAGGTGATCCGAACCGGCCGGTCCCCCACGATCCGCGAGAGCTCCTGATAGTCCGCCCAGGAAATGCCTTCCAGGACAATCCTCGACTCGCCTTCGAGCGGGCGATTCGGCGAGGTTGCGGCGATGGTGGTCGACATCGGGCGTCTCCCGACGCACGAAAGCTCTCTGGCGTATCGCGGACCGATCGCCCGACGGATTCGGTCAGTCCATGGGTACCTTCTCGGAGCGGAGGAAGTGGTTTCCCTTCCCCTTCGCCTTGAGCTGGGCGACGAGGGCCTCGGCGTCGGCCTTGTGGGGATACTCGAATGTCGCCACGGTCCGTCCGCCGAGATCGCAGACCGCCCAGACGACCTTGAGGCGGGTCCGATTCGACGGCTTCGGCCTGGCCTCGGAGCGCTCCGAGCGAGGCTTGCGCTGAGGCTCGTCGGCGGGAATCAGACCGCGGGCCTCGGCGGCCTCGTAAAGCGCCCGCATCTCTCGAATACTTCGGGGTCGACGTGCCATGGGCGAGTGATGGTCCCGGAGGGAATTGAGCGGGCGGAGCCGAAACCCGGTTTCCGCCCGTTGAAGAAAGCTCCGTCGGGAGCCTCTCCCATTCTAGGGCCGAAGACCCTCCCATCAAGGGCGATCGAATCCGTCGCCGATCCTGGTGGATCGAACCGTCGGGTCCTGGTTTCGCGGGCGAACCCCCCGCGCCACCGCTCGATCCCGATCGAGACCGAGCCTCCCTCCTTGTCGAGCCAGCAGGCAACCGGACCGGCCACGGTCGGGTGGGAACGCCTCGCTGGCCCCATCCGTTGCCAACGCGCCCGAAGAACGCCTCCCGGATCAATCATCCGGGAGGCGCCTCGTGCCTTGCGGTTCCCTCGACGACGGGCCTCGGGCATTAGCCCTTGTACATGGAACCTCGCAGCGATTCGAGCAGCTTCTTGGTGGCCATGATCCCTTCGGGCTCGGAGAGGCGGCTGCCTTCGTACTCGATGCCGACCCAGCCGTGATAGCCGGCGTCGGTGACGATCTTCATGATCCGGGCGTAGTCGAGCACCGTCTCTCGGCCGTCGGGGCCGAAGTCGTAGCTCTTGGCCGAAACCCCCTTGGCATGCGGCATCATCCGGGCGATCGCCTCGTAGACGTCGATGGCATACTTGCCGTCCTTCTTGGGGAAATTGCCGAAGTCGGGCAAGGTGCCGAAGTGGGGGCTGCCCACCGCCTTGATGAGCGCCAGCAGCGCGTCGGGGTCGCTCGACGGCCCGCCGTGGTTCTCACAGATGATGTTGATCTTGTTCTTCGCGCCATACTCGGTCAGCGCCGAGCAGGCCTCGGCCGCGTGGGTCACGTCGCTGGCGCTGTAATGATTGCCGGTGTTGACGCGGATCGAGTGGCAGCCGAGCGCCGCGGCGGCGTCGACCCACTTCTTGTGGTTTTCGACCGCCTTGTTGCGGTTTGACGCGTCGGGCGCGCTCAGGTCTCCCTCGCCGTCGATCATGATCAGCACACAGGTCACGCCATGATCATCCGCTCGCTTCTTGAGGTCGCGGAGGTAGGCCGAGTCGTGGGCCTTGTCCTTGAAGAACTGATTGACGAACTCCACCCCTTCGATGCCGTACTCCTCGCGAGCGACCTTGGGGAAGTCGAGGTTGTCGAGCGTCTTGCCGAACAGGGCCTTGTGCAGCGACCACTCGGCCAGTGAGATCTTGAAGTCGCCGATCTTGCCCGGCTTGGGCGCTCCGGTCACGTCGGCCGCCCAGCTCCACCGGCCTCCCAGGCTCAGCGCCGCTCCACCCGCCAAGGCCCCTCGAAGCCAGTCACGTCGGTTGAGATTCGGGTGCCGCATCGTTCGTCTGCCTCTCCGGGAAAAACCAAGTTCGAGACCACCGCGCCGAGAGTCGAAGTTTAGGCGAGCCCCCGGGAACGGTCAATCGGCCAGTGCCGTTCGGACCTTGTGGACCCATGCTCTCCAACGGCCCTCCCCGGCCTCGTCAATCCGTTCCTCGCGAACTCGTGGACCGCTACAATGGCAACGGCCGGACCGGGATCGTCATCCCCGCTCGGGGCCCTCGAGACCACGGAGTCGCGAGCCACGATGGGCTGGAACACTCTCGTCAAGGCGTGGAAATCTCCGGGCTCGGCCTATCTCGCCGCACGCGACTGGGCCTGGCGGCTCGCCCCCGCGCATGCCCCGGTCCAGCGGACCTGGAACCTCGATCCCGCACGGCTCCAGACGTTGCGCATCCTCTGGCCCAGCTCCTATCCCTGGGAGCAAACGCATGCCTGGGTCGAAAACCTCCGCGAGGGGTTCCGGAGCCTCGTCCATCTCGAGCCCATCGACCTGCCCCAGCCCTACTCCGGAACGCTCCTCATCCGCGTCCTCGACGCCTCGGAAACCGTCACCGTCGCCATCGACTATTCCGACTATCTGGATCAGATCCATCGTGATGGCGTCGAGGACTCGCTCTGTTACTTCAAGATGCAGTATCAGAAGCCAGGCTACGGCGACGATCGCATCGTGCCGGGCGGTTACACGACCTTCTCGCCCAATATTTACCATCAGCTCCGCGCGCTCCGACGCATCAAGGACCGGTCGCGGCCCCTCTTCGATGTCTACGGCCGGTTCGGGCTCCGCTACGCCACCGAAATCCGCCAGAAGGCCATCGCCGCGTTCAACCAACAGTCGGACTTCCAGTACGAAGGGGGACAAGGAACCATCCGGCATACGCAGTCGCTTCGCGAGGTCGCACGCGCCAAAATTTGCATTGATCTTCCTAGCAACAGTGATTTCACCTTCCGCCTCGTCGATTACCTGGCCGTCGGCGCCTGCGTCATCGGCCCGCCCCACCGGACCACCCTCCACGTCCCCCTGGTCGACCGCGAGCACCTGATCCACTGCGCCCCCGACCTCTCCGACCTCGTCCCCCTCTGCAAGCAGTACCTCGACGATACGGCCGAGCGCGAACGCATCACGCGAAACGCCCGCGACTACTTCGACCGCTACCTCCACCGAAATCAGCTCGCTTCGTATTATCTCTCTACCATCATTCATAAGCTGCACGCCCGCCGGGGCGGCTCCGCGACCGCCGTCCAAGGACCTCGACGGGCCGCCATGGTCTTGAACCGAACCAGGGGCGTCCCGCCGTTCCCGGCAAGGCCCCGTTCAAGGCCAGCCACAAGGAAACCGGGCCGGAATGGGGCCGGCGGCTGGATCGCCCGGCCCTTCGCCGTCGCGGGGCGGCCTGGCTCGGGTTGGCTCCGGAGCGTGACGGCGGGATCGTTGAACGCGCTGGCGGTCGCGGTCGCGGAAAGCGGAAACGGGTCGGAACCATTTGATCGGGATTGGCACGGCGTTCGCAGCATTTTTTGAGTATTCCCCCCGTGTTGTGCCATCGTTCTGAGGAAACGCGTTGCCGAGGGAACGCGGCGCGGAAGGTCGCGGTTCGCCCTCGCGATTCCGGACGATCGGAGTCCCACCCCCGTTTCCCTCGCGCGCCCTCAACCGCCGATCGGTTTCGAGGCGAGGAGCGCCCGGCCGGTCGCGCGCCACGTGTCGTCCCCCCGCTGGAGAACCCGCCATGCGTTCCGTTCGACTTGCCGTCGGGCTGGCGTGCCTGACTTGGATCGGCGTTTCGACGCTCGTTCACGCGCAAACGCACGCGCAAGCGCCCGATCGCGCCACGTTCGATTCGTTGTACCGCTCGTCCTTGAGTCAGACCGTCCAGGCCGCCGGCTCCCTTACCAACGACCTTCTGCGAGCGAGGGCCCTGGGGGGCCTGGGAGAGTCGCAGATCCAGTTCGGCGACGTCGAGGCCGGTCGCGCCACCTTGAAGCAAGCGTTGCAGGCCGCGCGCTCGGTTCGGAACTCGATCGAGCAGACCCGAGCCGTCATCGACATCGCCCGATCGCTCGCGAGGGTTGGCGTCCGGCCCGAGTCGGGCACGCTCGACGAGATGGTTCGCGTGGCCAACGAGATCACCAACCCGTCGGAGAAGGTCCTCGCGCTTCGGCAGATCGCCGAGGCTCAGGCCACCGGCGGCGATCGGAACGCCGCCCGCGAAACGCTCCGCCAGGCGGTTGAGGCCGCCAACTCGATCGAGCAGAATTCGCTTCGGGTTTACGGCCTGTCGGAGATCGCCGCGTCGCAGGCCCGTATCGGCGATCGCGACGCCGCCCGCGCCACGTTCGACCGTGCGTTGACGTTGATCAAGACGTTCCACGGCGCGGCCTCGCGGATCGCGCTGGCCTTTCTGCTGACCAGCGAGCTCGAATCCGGTCAGTTCGACCTGGCCTTCGAGACCCTCGAGCTTGCCAAGCAACAACGGCGGTTCGACCGCGGCGACCTGCTCCGCAAGATCACCGACGCGGTCAACGCCGAGGATCCGGCCACGGCCGAGCCGATTCTGAACCGGCTGCGAAAGGAAGTCGACGCGCTCGACAACGACTTCGACAAGCACCTGGCCTACCGAGGGCTGGCCACGGCTCAGGCACGGCTGGGCCACTTCGACGAGGCCGTCAAGACCGCGCGCCACCTGGGCCGCGAGGTTCCCGACCCCAGCCATTCCCGAAGCCTGGCCTTCGCGGCGATCGCCCGGCTCCAGGCGTCGGCCGGCGACGCCGAAGGCGCCCGCAAGCTGCTCCGCGAGGCGTTCGATGCCGCCTCAAAGCCCGAACAGCTCACGGATGTCGTCACCCTCTGGATCGTCGCCAAAGCGCAGGCCGAGGTGGGCGACCTCGACGGTGCGAAAACCTCGTTGGCGGCCGCCGACGACCTTGACGAGCAGATCGGCTTCGGCACCGAGGCCGAGGCGGAAGCCCTGGCCGCGATCGCCCAGGCCGAGGCCAAGGCCGGCGACCGCTCGGAGGCCAGCGCCACCTTCCAGAAAGCGCTTCAAACGGCCGCCACCGTTCCCGAGACGGAGGATTCGGACGTCCGTGCCATGGTCCTGGCGCGCATCGCCCAATCGCAGGCCGAGGCCGGTCAGGTCCCCGAGGCCATCCGCACCGCCTCCGCGATCCAGGCCCAGCCCCTTCGCGACGAGGCGCTCAAGGACCTCGCCGGCGTCCTCGCCTCCAGCGGCGACGTCGCCGGAGCGCTTCGCGCCGTTCACGCGATCTCCAACGAGGAGGTGCGGGGGCGCGTCGTCAAGCGAATGGCTCGCTTGCAGGCCCGGGCCGGCCACTCGGCCGATGCCCTCCAATGGACCAACCGCCTTCGCTCCAC
>CAZRGV010000042.1:9833-10227 GCA_964599655.1 uncultured Isosphaeraceae bacterium
CTGCTCGGCATCGCCGAGGGCCTCGCTCAGCGCGATCAGGCCGCCGCGCACGCGTCGGCCGCGAAACCTCAGCCCTGATTCCGAATCGTCCGGAGCCTCGGCGTCTTGCCGGGTGGGCTTCGTCCACTGAACTTCTGATGTCGAAACGGGTTCGGTGGAACCTGCCCACCCTGCGAGAAACGAGCCGACCCGGCGACTCGATCGTCTCAATCGCCCTGAACGTGGACCATCCTCAACGGGTCCATCGACCTCCCCGAATGTTCGACGGGAAGGCGGAACAGGGTCGCTCGGTCGACGCGCTGGAATCCGAGCCCTTCATAGAGCGCCAGGGCCGGCGCGTTCGTCGACGAGGTTTGCACCGAGAGCAGGTCGGCCATCTGTTCGTGCGCGTGTC
>CAZRGV010000042.1:10255-43770 GCA_964599655.1 uncultured Isosphaeraceae bacterium
CATACCCCTTGCGACGGTGGTCGGGAGCCACTTCCAGGCCGATCAGACCGGTGCGCGACCGGCCATCGCCGATCGCGAAGCCGGCGGCGATGTCCCAGGTCCGAGCCCGGGCCACGCAACACTCGTTCCGACGGTCGATCAGACGCAGGCTCCCGGGATGAAACAGGCCAATCGCCAGCGCCTCCCACCAGTTCGCCGGCATCGCGTCGTCCTCGACCTCCACGCGCACCTGGCGTCTCAGCATCGTCGAGCGCGGGTCGCGAGGCTCGGGCTCGGTCAGGTCGGCCTCGAGCAACACGGTCGACGCGACCGGCTCGTAACCGTTGCGGCACGCGGCCCGGACAAAGCTCTCGTGCGACTCGAGAATCCCGGAAAACTCGCTGCCGCCGTAAAGCCCCCAGTAAAACGGGTTGAGCGGATACTGGCCTCCCGCGTAGACGACCTGGGCCCCTCGCCGTCGCAAGTAACGCTCGGCGGCCAGAAACAGGCGGTGCTCCAGGTCCGGGTCGTCCAGCCCACGCTCGGTGACGAGCATCGCGATGGTGCCCATCGAGCGATCGAGCCGGTGCGACGGGCCGTCCGGCTGTTCGGGTCCGAAGCCGGCGTGGATGAAACCGACCGGCTGGCCGTCTCGGACCGCGACGATCAACCCCCGCGCATCAAAGCCGAGCTTGCCCATGATCAGGGCATCGAACTCGTGGACGTTCAACGGCCGGACGACACTTCGGCCCGTCGAAGCGCGGTTCCAGAGTTCGACCAAAGCCGGCCCATCGCCATTACGAAACGTGCGGAAACCAGTCACCAGGGGAATTACTTCACTGAGGGAGGGGCCCGTCAGAGCACCCGTTCCGGAGGAATGAGTTTGGATCGACTTCGTGACATTGTACGCAATCGCCGCGATTTCGGTGACGACCCGGATTCGGAATTCGATCCCGATCGCCCGTCGAAGGTCTCAAGGGACCTCGACCATCACATCCCGCCCTTCGATTTTCACGGCAAAGACCGGCTGCTTGATCCGGGTGCCGATCAGGCACCGCCCGCTTCGCACGTCGAACTGCCAACCGTGCCAGGGACAGGTGACGATCGTGCCGTCCAACGTCCCCTCGGCCAGCGGTCCACCTTGATGGGGGCAAATGCCGTCGATGGCCGAGATCGTGCCCCCCACGTTGAACAGGGCGAAGATCCGGCCGTCGTGTTCGACCTCCTTCGAGGCCCCAGGTGGCAGTTCGTCCAGGGTCGCCATCTTGACGAAGCCCGGCATGCGGTCGACTCCTTCCCCCTTGTGGCCTGGTTTCCTTGGCTCGGTTCACTCCCCAGTCCCGTTATTAAGAATAAGGTGGACTCGCCTGTCAATCGCGTCAAGTCACGCGGCAGGTTGAGTCGTTCCGCAACGACCGAGCCGCTCCGGCCCCTCCCGAGCAACCGGGCCATCCTCCCAACGGCCGGGGCGGACCGGTTGACGCGATCGGTGAGTCTCGATTAGGCTCAAAGTACGTCGCGCCAGGCACCTTGGCGCTCTTACGTTGAGGGATCGCTCCGTGGCCTCGCTGTTCGTCATCCAAGGGGCCGACCAGGGCAAGCGGTTCGAGCTCAAAGCCTTGCCGATGGCCCTGGGTCGGGACGGTTCGAACCCGATCCGGCTACACGACAACGAGGTCTCCCGCCGCCACGCCGAGCTTCGACCCACCGGCGCCTCGGCCTTCAAGCTGGTCGATCTCGGCTCGGCCAACGGGACCTACGTCAACGGTCAGCCGATCGATCAGGCCCCGTTGCGCTCGGGCGACCAGATCCGCCTCGGTCAGACGTTGCTCCTCTACAGCGAGGGACCGCCCCAGGCTCGAGAGCTCACCGAGCGCGTCGACCTGCTCAGCCGCGCCAGTCCCGACGACCGATCCGCGATCGTCCGAAGCATCTCGGCCGACGACGGCTCCCGCATGCTCTTCGCCCCCGAAAGCGCCGGCGAGTGGCTCAAGGTCCGCCTGGCCAACCTCTCGGTCATGTACCAGGCCACCCAGGCCATCAGCCATATTCTCGACCTCGACGAGCTGCTCCCGCAAATCCTTCAGCTCGTCTTCGAGTCGATCGGCGCCGACCGGGGCGCCATCCTCCTGGCCGGCGAGGAGGGCGGCCACCTCGTTCCCAAGGCCGTCCGCTGGCGCGGGCAAGCCGAGCCCGACGAACGGCTCCGCATTTCCGAGACGATCATCCACCACGTTCGAGAGACCGGCCAGGGAGTCATCACCACCGACGCCCCCACCGACGCGCGGTTCGGACCCTCCCAGTCAATCGTCGACTACGCCATCCGGGAAGCCATTTGCGTCCCCATCCAGGGCCGGCACATGACCCTCGGCGTCCTCTACGCCGACACCCTCGCCCCCGGCGAGCTTTCCCGATCGGCCCTGGGCGAAGTCGCCCCCAGGAGCCGATTCACCCAGGAACACCTGATGCTCATGATCGCCATCGGCCACCAGGCGGGCCTGGCGATTGAGAACACCCAGTTTTATCAGGCCAAGATCCAGGCCGAGCGGCTCGCGGCCGTCGGCCAGACCATCGCCACCCTCTCCCATCACATCAAGAACATCCTCCAAGGCATCCACGGCGGTGGCTCGCTCATCGAACTCGGACTGAACCAGAAAGACGAAACGCTCATCCGACGCGGCTGGACCATCCTCGAAAAGAACCAGGTGAAGATTTACAACCTGGTCATGGATATGCTCTCCTTCTCGAAGGACCGCGAACCCGCCCTCGAGCAGGCCAACCTCAACGAAGTGGTCGGCGACGTCGTCGAGCTCATGAACGCCAGGGCCGACGAGCTCGGCGTCCGCCTCCATTGGCGGCCGGCCGAAGCCATCCCCCCCGTGCTCCTCGATCCCGACGGCATCCATCGCGCCGTGCTCAACATCGTCACCAACGCCATCGATGCCTCCGAAAACGTCGAAAACGCTCAGGTCACTGTCTCCACCACCTGGGACCCCGCCACCGACACCGCCCGCGTCGTCATCGAGGACAACGGCGTCGGCATCGCCGAGGACGAGCTGCCGGTCATCTTCCAAATCTTCGCCTCCACCAAGGGAACCCGCGGCACCGGCCTCGGCCTGCCCGTCTCGCAGAAAATCGTCCGCGAGCACGGCGGACGCATCGTCGTCTCCTCCACCGTCGGTCAAGGCTCCCGGTTCGTCATCGAGCTCCCCCAGCGCAAGGCCGCCGACGGCCCAGGCCACGACGACCCCACAGGCACCACCGGCGACTCGTAAGCCGCATCATCCCCCTCGCCCCGTGATCGCCCGACTCGTCGGCTCGCCCCACCGAACTCCTTACGCCACAAAAAAATCGGCGAATCACACCCACCCGGCAAGAAACCCCTCTCCCGGGCCAGCTCCCCCTCAAGAGCGAATCGCCAGCAGCCTCCCCGCCCGCCGCCGAAGCGATTCCCAAGGCTCGTCCAGCACCATCGGCGCCTCCAGCGGCTCCCCCTCCAACGGCTCCGGCCGCCCCTCGCGATCCACCTGAACAAATTGCATCAAACCATCCATCCACGGACTGGTTCGACCCGCCAGAGGCGTTCCAAACAGGGCGACGACCACCTGGGCCCGGGCGCGATGGACCTCGGTCCCTCGAATTTCGATGACCTGGCCGATCGGCACCGGTTCGTAGCACCGCAGGTCGAGCACGCGCTTGAGCACGAGGTTGGCCATGGCTCCGGCGGCTCGGTAGGCGGTGGCGTAGCCGGCCTCCAGGGCCAGCGACATCAAGACTCCCGCGTAGAGAGTCCCGTGGTGATTCGCGTCTCTGGGCAGAATCAGCCGGTGCGTCAGGGTCTCTTCGAGCATCGTGAAGGGCTCGACCGGACGGGATGTCGGGCATCAGGGGACACGCGCGCCGGAATTCGGAGGAAGCCTACCGCGCCTCGGGCGGGTCCGCAACGGCTCGATCGGCCTGGGCGAGACCCCGGCGATCGGGCCGAATCCTCGACCGCCCACATCCTCCCGCTGAATTCTCCTCCCCTTCACAACCGATTCCAACGGGGCTCGTACCCTGATTTCTGGTAGGATGGTCGTCACAGACTCCACCCCTCGGCGTATGACTGGTTGGATGCGAAACGGAAACATCCCGCGGTCCGGTGTTGATCCCTGGAAACGGAGACCCTCGCCTCGCCAGGAATGGCAAGAACCCACGCTCGTCGGAAGCGCCCCGCGCCGAGTCGCCGAGCCGCGCCGTCGCCAGCCTTGGCGTCGACAGGCAATGTTCAGGTTGTCGGTTTTGTACGTTAGACAGGATATCAAACGACTTTCTTCGCGCGCGAAAGAGGAACCAATCGCACGTTTTCATGATTTTTTTTCGTTGAAACCACCCAAGATCTCACTTTAAGCTATTGCCCGAAGGTACGCCGTTTGCTTGGACCAGAGACCGCGTTGCCGCCAGGGCCCTGGCGCGTTTGGTGGCACCCGATCCTTTCCCGCGGCTCGTTCGCGTCGCCCGAGAGTACGTGACCCATGCACGAAACGATCTCGGCGTTTCTGACTCATCTTCGCGACGAGCGGTCGGCGTCCCCGCACACGCTCCGATCGTACGAGCACGACCTGGCCCTCTTCGACTCGTACCTCAAGACGATCCGGGGCGACGGGGCCGACCCCGTCCACGCCGATGCCCGACGGCTCCGCGCCTATGCCGCCTGGCTGAGCAGTCGTGGATACGCCGCCAGCACCATCGCGCGCCGACTGGCCAGCCTTCGGTCGTTTTACAAGTATCAGAGGCGGCAAGGGGTGGTCGCGGCCGATCCGGCCGGCGGTCTTCGCAACCCCAAGCAGCCGAAACGTTTGCCCAAGCTTCTCGCGGTCGACGAGCTGGTTCGCTTTCTCGACGCCCTGCCGACGACCACCGCTCGGGGTGTTCGCGATCGGGCGATGTTCGAGACCCTCTATGGCGGCGGTTTGCGCGTCAGCGAGCTGGTCGGCCTGAACCTTGACGACCTGGAGTTCGATCGCGAGCTGCTGCGGATTCGCGGCAAGGGACGTCGCGAGCGCCTCTGCCCGGTCGGGCCAATGGCCCTGCTCTGGCTTCGACACTGGCTGCCGCTGCGTCGGCCGGCACGGCCGGAGGAGCCCGCCGTGTTCCTCAACCGTTTTGGCAAGCGGCTCACCGCTCGAAGCGTGGGCCGGCTGCTGGAGAACCAGCTCACGTCGCAGGGGCTCCACCTCTCGGCGAGCCCCCACACGCTGCGACATAGCTTCGCCACCCATCTTCTCGACCGGGGAGCCGACCTCCGAAGCGTGCAGGAGCTTCTGGGACATCGCCGGTTGACCACGACCCAGATTTACACCCACGTGACCCGTGAACGCCTGATCGAGGCCTACAAGGATGCTCATCCACGGGCGTGAATCGCTCTTGTGTCCAAAGACTCCGCCCCGTCGTTTCCCGTGATCTCGATTCGATGAGTTTTGACGACCAGCCCGCTGTGATGTATATCCTTAGCAACACCCTTCCTGTGCGTCGGCTCTCCCCAACCGCCGACGACTGGACCCACGTTCGGCAACGGGCCGAGCCCGTGCCGGGCGCCGCGTTCCGTGCGGACTGTTCGGGCGAATTCCTCCTTCTTACACTCAGGGATGATCGACCGGCCTCGCGCCCCTCGCGCTTGCGCCAAAATGGAAGACTATCCTCATGAGCTGCCAACGCCTTCTGATCGTCCACGCCGACGATTCGATTCGAACGTTGATGTTCTCCATGCTCCAGACGCTGGGACATCGGCTAGAGGAAGCGTCGAACGACCGTTCCGCCGTTCGGATGTTGACCAACGCCCAGGCCCACCTGGTCCTCGTGGGCGATGACCCGGCCAACGCGGAAGAAGCCAGCGAGACCCTCGAGTTCCTGGCCTACCTCCGCCGCAAGCATCCCGGCGTCCCCGTCATCGTCTTCAGCAGCGATCCAAAGCCCGATCGCACCCGGGAAATCCTTCAGCAAGGCGCCTCGTCCGTCCTCCGTTTCCCCATGCCCGCGACCCAGCTCCGAGCCGCCGTCGCCCAGGCGCTGCCGATTCCGGAGCCAACCCCCGCGCCGCCTCGACACGATCCGGCCTTCCACGGCCCCAGTCACGCGGAGGCGCGTTGGGCCGAGCCGCCCCTCGGCACCCTTCGAAATGGCAATGGCCAGGCCCAGGCCCAGGGAACCCTGCCCTCCGATCCCTCAACCCAAGGCCGCTCGGAACCGGCCTTCGGCCTGCTCGGCGAAGACCCCGTGCTTCGACAGGCCGTCGAGCTGGCCGAGGCCATCGCCCCCACCCGGGCTCCGGTCCTCATCGTCGGCGAGCCCGGTACCGGCAAGTCGATGCTCGCCCGCGGCCTGCACCGGAAGAGCCCCCGCGCCCAGGGCCCCTTCCTCGAGTTCACCTGCGCCTCCTTCAAAGAGTCGGCCCTCGAGCTCGAGCTCTTCGGCCGACGCGGCTCCGGCCCCGCCGACCCCGATCGCATCGGCCGGATCGGCCAGGCGCACGGCGGGACCCTCTTCATCGACGACATCCCCTCACTCCCCCCGGCCCTTCAGTACAAGCTGCTTCGCGTCCTCCGTGACGGCGAGTTCGAGCCGATCGGTGCGAGCCAGCCGACCCAGGTCGACTGCCGCATCATCGTCGGCTCGACCGAGGACCTCACGCCCCTGGTCGAGAGCGACCTGTTCCGCCACGACCTGTTCTACGCCCTCAGCGTCGTCACCCTCAAGCTGCCGCCCCTACGTCAGCGAGGCGTCGACATCATCCGACTGGCCGAGTACTTCCGCGACCGATTCGCCCGCGAGGCCGGCAAGCCCATCACCGGATTCACGCCCGACGCCCTCGACCTGCTCCGCAACCACGTCTGGCCCGGAAACGTCCAGGAACTCCGACGCACCGTCGAACGCGCCGTCGTCGTCTCCCGAGGCCCCGCCATCGACGCAAGCCAGTTGACCATCGGTGCCCGGCCTCCGCACGCCCTCAGGCCAAGCACCCCCTCGCGAGCCGTCCTCGCACGCGACATCCTCCCCCTCAAGGAGGCCCTGGAGGAACCCGAAAAGCAGCTCATCCTTCAGGCCCTTCAGGCCCTCAACTGGAACCGACAGGAAACCGCCCGAGTCCTCGACATCAACCGCACCACGCTCTACAAGAAGATGAAAAAGTACGGCCTGCTCTACGACGAGCCCGTCTGGGTCAACTAAACACACCACGACCCTAGCCCCCCACCTGGCCGGAACCGGCTCTCCTCCCAGAGCCGGTCCCGGCCCCTCTCGTTCTCCCTCCCCTCGATCGGAGTCCGTGGCCCCGATCCGCGTCGTCCGTTCCCAACCCTGAGAATCCGCGATCGTCACGCGCGAGACTCTCAACGGCACGACCGCCCCATCTCAAAAAAACAACGGTATCCCGAAAGAATCTTCGACAGCGCGCGACGCGCACCCAGGTGGACAAGCCCTCGCAATACCAAGAAGTTGCGCCGTTTCGTCTGATTCATGATTGATCCGGTCATTGAATACAAGATCCACTGTCCAGGGCCAGGGCCCCTGGACCTGTCGCCTATATCTTTAGCGTGGCCGGGATAAACCCCGGCCCATGGAATCCAACAACGCTTCGGGGAACGCAAAAAACCGCCGAACCGCCTTCCCCCCAGCGGTGAGGCCCCTGGTGTGCGCGGTCGCTGCTCCAAGACGGGGCATGCCGCGTCACACCAATTCGACTGGCGGACTCGCCTCGGGGAGGGTGCGCACCGCTCACCGAACGTCCGATCGCGCAAGGGCCAGGTGGACCATGCCCACCGTGCGCGATCACGGTTCGGGGCGATTTCGTACCACACCCATCGAGGGACACGACCGCGCCAGCCACCCCCGCGCGGGCCGGTTTCCAAGATCAAGCCGATCCCTGCCCTGCTCCACGGGCATCCGGACAGGGTCTTGGCTCGGGATAGACAACAAGAGGTTGATGGATCTTCATGCGCACGGTTTTCGTTGTTTCGCTCGGTTGCGTTCTTGGCGTGATTCTCGGCGGGGGATGGATTCTGACCGCATCGTCGCAAGAGTGGTGGACACGGCTCTCGGCCGTCTTCCACGACAAGGCCCCTCCCGCGATGAACCCGTGGGGGCGCTCCGCGTCTCCGCAGCCGATCCTCTCGGCGAACGAGCCGACGGCTCCCGAGCCGTCGGTTCCCCGCTACGGTGACAATTTTGTCGAGGATAGCGGATACGGGCTTCGTTATATCCACACACCAAAGATCGTCGATCGAAGTTCCCTGAACCAGCTCCGAGCGGCGATCCGGACACGCGGCGAGCGCGGCATCGCGGACCTTCAGCGGCGGATCGCCCAGCTCGACGCCACGCCCTCCGGCAGCATGGCGACGGCCCTGGAACGGTGCAGGCTTCAGACCTGGCTCGCCACGCTGTTCCTGTCCGAGGGCAATTTCGCCGAAGCCGAGCGCTGGATCGGCCGCGCCACGGAGTCGGCCTCCGTCCTGCCGCGCGAGGTTCAGACCAACCTGCTCGCACTGCGAGGCGTGGCCGCGCTTCGGCGCGGAGAGATCGAGAACTGCATTGACTGCCGAGGCCCCTCGAGCTGCATCTTCCCTCTCGATCCGGCCGCCGTCCACGCGCTGCCGTCCGGCTCCACCGAGGCCCTTCAATGCTTTCTCGCCTACCTGGAACAACGTCCCGATGACCTTGGCATTCGCTGGCTTCTGAATATCGCCGCGATGACCCTGGGGGAGTATCCCGACGCGGTGCCGACCCCATTTCGCCTCCCCCTTCCCGACTCGAATGGCTCGTCGGGACTCGGCCGCTTCACGAACGTCGCGGGCGAGGCCGGTCTGCTCGTTCGAGGCCCGAACATGGCCGGCACCGGCCTGTTCGACGACTTCGACGGCGACGGATGGCCCGACCTGCTGACCACATCCATCGACGCCGACCTGGGTGCGTCCCTGTTCCTCAATCAAGGAGATGGAACCTTCGAGGATCACGCCACCACCTCGCATCTGGCCGACCAGCCCCTCGCGCTCAACGCCAGCCAGGCCGACTTCGACAACGACGGCGACCTCGACGTGGTGCTCCTCCGTGGCGGCTGGGAAGACGCGGCGCCTCTGACTCTCTTGCGAAACAACGGCGCCGGCGTCTTCGAGGATGTCACCGTCCACGCCGGCCTCGGTGAGCCGATCGCCACCCAGTCGGCCGCCTGGGGTGATTTCAACAACGACGGTTTTGTCGATCTTTTTGTGGCTGGAGAGTACCTGGATACGTCCGTCGACGGCCTCTTCGCGCCCGAAGTCAACGGACAGGGCCCCGACCTTCGCAACCGCTGCCGCCTCTACCAGAATCGCGGCGATGGCACCTTCGTCGACGTCGCGGCGAAGGCCGGCGTCCTGAACCAACGCTACGCGAAGGGGGCCGCGTGGGGCGATTTTGATGATGACGGATGGATCGATCTTTACGTCTCCAACTTCGGCGCGCCCAACCGCCTCTATCACAACCAGGGCGACGGCACCTTCGTCGACGTCGCCCCCAAACTCGGCGTCGACGCCCCTCGAAACAGCTTCGCCTGCTGGTTCTGGGACTATGACAACGACGGACGTCTCGACCTGTTCGCCGTCGGCTTCAGCGCGACCATGAACACGCTCGCCGCCGACGCCTTCGGCGAACCCGTAGGACCGTTCGAACGGTCGAGGCTCTACCGCAACCTCGGACCCGAGGGGTTCCGCGAGGTCACCGCCGAGGTCGGTCTCGATCATCCCCTGCTCGCCATGGGCGCGAGCCTTGGAGATATTGACAACGACGGCTATCTCGATATCTACCTCGGCACCGGACGCCCCAGCTACTCGTACCTGATCCCCAGCAGGCTCTTCCGCAACGTCGAAGGCCGGCGATTCGAGGACGTGACGTCCGCCACCGGCACTGGACACCTTCAGAAGGGGCATGGAATCGCCTTCGCCGACTACGACCTCGATGGCGACCTCGACATCTTCGCCCAATTCGGGGGCGCGGTGCCGGGAGACCGTTCCCACAACGCCCTCTTCCAGAACCCAGGAACACATCATCATTGGCTCAGGCTAAAACTCGTGGGTATCGAGTCGAATCGCTCCGCCCTCGGCGCCCGGATTCGCGTCGATCTGACAAACCCCGACGGCTCACGGCGCTCGATCCATCGTCAGATCGGCGGCGGTTCAAGCTTTGGGGGCAACTCCCTCGTCGAGACGATCGGCCTGCGCGATGCCAGCTCGGTCCAACGGGTCCAGGTCACCTGGCCCGCCAGCGGCAAGGTTCAGACGTTCTCCAACGTACCGGCCAATCAAACGCTCGAAATCCGCGAGAACCGCCCCCCGATTCCGGTCGCGCCGCCGCCAACCCCTCGCGACGATGCGGCGACCGAATGAACCCGAACCCCCCGAACCTCGCGGATAGTCCTGGCGATTCATTCCAGCGACTCGGCGCGGCGATCGCCGTCCCCGGCCTTCTCGCGGAACCATCGTGCGACAATCACATCCGTTGACGAGTGCGCGAGAATCGACCCCGTGATGGTCAGCGCGATCAGGTGGTAAAGCTGGTCGGCCCGGGCCCACTCGAAATCGGGCTTCGCCCCTTCCTTCAGAATCAGGAGGCCGAAGACGACCGAGGCAAACCCCTTCGGCCCGAACCAGGCCGCCGCCACGCGCTCCCGCACGCCGAGCGGGCTGCGCACCAACGAAAGCCCGATCGCGATCGGTCGCACAGCCACCAGCGCGAGCAACACAAACACATAACCGCTCAAGGAAATCTCCGACAGAAACCTCGGTGAGATCAAGGCGCCAAAGACCATCAACGCGGCCAGTTTGAGCAGCTCGGCGATCAGCTCACCGAAGTGTTGGAACCGCGCCTTGACCTCCGGGCTGACACTGGCCACCGTGATTCCCGCGGCAAACGCCGCCAGGAACGCGTTGGCTCGGGTGATCGCGGAGAGCGAGAGCACCAGAAGCCCGATCGCGAGGCCGAACAGCGGCTGGTAGGTCTGGTGCGCCGCGAAGAATCGTGTTTGCTCCAGCCGGATCAACGACCAGGGAACCACGACGCCCAGAATCAGGCCCAGCACCAGCTCGTAGAGCACCTCGCCCAGGTGCAACGGACTCGACTCGACAACCGCCAGCATCGCCAGCACGATCGGCAACGAAAGCCCGTCATTCAAGCCGCTCTCGACATTCAAGAGGTGCCGCAAGCGAAACGGCACCTCATCGCGACCGACAATGGCCGACGCGAACACCGGGTCGGTCGGGCTCAAGGCCGCCCCCAGCAAAAACGCGTCGGCCCAGGGCAGGCCCACCACCCAACGGCCCAGCAGCGCCGTGCCCAGCAACGTCAGCGGCAAACCCATCAAGAGCGCCCGCCCGGGCAGGCTCCAGGCGGTTACCAGGTCTCGCACGCTGATCCGCATGCCGTCGGTAAACAGCACGCTGAACAGCGCCAACTCGGCGAACATCGAAACCACCGGGTTATCCGGCCGGATCTGAACCACGTTCAACACCCCCTCCCCGGCCAGAAATCCCGCCGCCAGGAAGAGCACCGCCGTCGACAGTACGCTCCGCTCCGCCAGCTCCGAAACCAGCACGGCCAGCAACAACGTGATCGCGAAGACAAATAGTGAGATCATGATGAATTACGTAACTCTCTTTCTTGTTATATGTAAGAACAGTAACGATCTGAAACGAACGGTCAACCCTTGCACCCGGCCAGTGTAGGCAATGTCCTCGGATCCCGCGACCCCCGATCGCTCTCGATTCCATACTTCCGAACGTTCGGCCTCAGTCAGGTCGGGGGGCGGCACGGATCAGGGGCCGCGTCGGGGTGACGCTGCTGGACAGGCCATGTGAGGCGCCGTGCCAGAAGGACCGGATCCAGTTCACGCAATAACGCGATCGACGGGATGCGCGAAGCGGATTCCTGTTCGCGGGCGCGGCCAGCACAACCCTGGCCCTGGGGACGGCCGTGCTCCCGGGGGCGGCGGCTCGTGGGGCCGTGGACGCTTCGGCGACGGACAAGGTCCGGCCATCGACCTCGGGCGTCGATCACAACAACCAGCCCTGGCGCCCGGTCTTGAAGGACGCCGTGACCTCGCCCCAGCACTTCCCGGCGGCCGGCTCTCACGTGGTCGGCGGAGCGATCCTCCACAACCGCTCCAACGACCTCGCCTGCTGGCAGAGCGTCTTCCCCGAGAAGGCCAGCCCCTCGCCCGAAGCCTTGCCGGCCAAGGGCATCCCCCGCACGTCGTACTTCGACTGGGGACCGGTCGACGTCGACGGCGAGGCGATGGGCGACCACAAGGTGTTGAGCTGGGCCATCGACGAGCTTCAAACGTCGCATGACCGGCCGGACTTCCTCGCCGTTGGGCGGATCCGCCCGCACCTCCCATGGTTCGTTCCTCGAAACGATTTCGATCAGCCGTTGGTGACCACGCACGGCCGGGGCAACCACGCGGTCCGGTCCGAGCGCTGGCGTTCCATCCGCGACAGTGACGGCGACGAGGAACTCCATGACCACGACGCCGACCCCCGAGAATGGTCCAACCTGGCCAGCGACCCGAAGCCCCAGCCGGTCAAGGCCGAGCGGTCCGCCTGGCTGCCGAGCGTCAACGCTCCGGACGCGCCTCGCGCCGGTCAGAACGCCACCCGAGCCTCGCGGTAAAGCCGGACGATCCCGGCCATTCGGCGGCTTCGCATGGCGTCTCAAGGAGCCCCTGGTTCTGTTCGTCAACATGGGCGAGGAATTCGGGTAGCCTGCCAGGCGGGGCCGTCGGCTAGAATGGATGCACGAAACCGCGAACCGGAGCCGTGCGCCGTGAAGCCGAACCTGGACGAACGTCCCGACGAACAACGATGGCGGCTGAACCTCCGCACCCTGCTGATCCTGGCGTCCGTGCTGCTGCTGGGCTCGGTGGGGCTGGCGTTGGCCTGGAGCATCCAGAACGGCCGCACCCGGTCCACCCTCCTGCAAGAGGCGCGCGCCCGGCACGAAGCGAACGACGACCGACTGGCCCTGAGCTATCTGACCGAGTACCTGAACCGGGCCCCTCGCGATGTCGAGGCGCTGGAACTGAAGGCCGAGATCCTGGTGCAAAGCGCCGCGTCGCTCGACAATCTGCTCGAAGCCATTCCAATTCATGAACAGATTCTCCGATCGGAACGTGATCCGAAGTCGGAGCGATGTCAGAAGAGCCGGCGCGAGCTGGTGCGGCTGCATCTGTCGGTCGGTCCGTACCTGCCCCGCATGCTCGTCCGCTACCAGACGGCCGACGTCCTGGCGAGGCAGCTTGTGGAGGCGGGTGCCCGGGATGCCGAGGTGTATCGGCTCTGGGCTCAGGTGCAGCGCCGGCTTGCGATCCTCGGCGACGACAAGGCGACGGCCAGGGCCATCGAGCTGTACGAGACGGCCCGGCGACTGGAGCCGGGAGACATCAGCGGCGCGGAACAACTGGCGGCCATTTATCGAGATATCGAAAAAGACCCCGCCAAGGCCCGGACGGTCGTGGATGAGCTGGTGGCGGCCAATCCGTCGGCCCAGGCACGGCTCGCTCGCTTCCGATTCCTCGACGAGACCGCCCGCTACCACCTGACCCGCGGTCGCGGCGACCTGACCGAGGTGATGGCCCGGGAGGCCGACGCCGAACTGACCCGCGCCGTCGAGCAAGCGCCAAAGGACCTTGATGTCTTGCTGACCGCCGCCGAGCATGCCCTTGGCCACAACCGAACGCAACAAGCCCGCGCTTTTCTTGCCAGGGTCCCCGAAACCGAGCGATCGGACACGCACTACAAGGTTGTCGCGGGCCTGGTCGAGTTGAGCGAAAACCGCTCGGAAGAGGCGATCGCCACCTGGCGTCGAGGACTCGTCGACAGCGAGGGGAGCAACACCGAGCTGACCTGGTGGCTGGCTTATATTCATTTGGAAATGGGCCGAATTGACGAGGCTCAGCCGTTGATTGACCAGTATCGTCGCCTGGTCGGCGGCGACACGCCCAACGCCGGCTATCGCTACCTCGTGGGCCTGCGGCACCTGAAGCGGAACCACGCGATCGACGCGATTCGCGAACTGCTGAAGACCCGCGCGGTCGCGAAGCCCGAGCTCAAAGCGCAGATCGAATACACCCTGGGTCGCGCCTATGAAGCCATTCGTGATCATATTCAGGCCCTTGAGGCCTACCGGCAGGCCATTCTGGCCAACCCGGAGTTGACAGCCGCCCGCATCGCCCGCGACCGGCTCTTGCAGCTCTTCAGCCACGCCGAGGCTGAGCTGGAGCTGCGACAGGGCCTGGAGCAGGTCGGCCGCGACCCGAACCTGATCGCCACCCTGGCCCGCGGCGAGCTGCAACGGCAACTGGCCCAGCCGCGCGACCGTCGCGATTGGACCCGTGTGCAAAAGCTGATCGATCGGGGCCGGCAGTTGAATGCCGACGCGCCGGCGCTCGCCATGGTGGAGGCCGACTACCTCGCGGCGATCGGCCAGGCGAAACAAGCCGACGAGCGGCTCGCGGCGGCCTTGAAGAGCCATCCGAGAGACCCGGAACTTTGGGTGTCCCGGTCGTCGCGGCAGATGGCCATGGGCGACCTGGATCAGGCCCTCGCGCTGCTGGAGCAAGCCGCCTCGCCCGAGGCGTGCGGCGACCAGCCGACCCTCCGAATCGCTCGGGCCCGCCTGCTTGATGCCCTCGGCCGCGACGACGAGGCGCGAGACGCGCTGGTCGCCAACCTCGACCGCGTCCGGATCGACCAGCGACCGGCCCTCTGGATGGCGCTCGGGGACCTCTACATCGCCCACAACGACACCGCCGGAGCACGGCTTGCGTACAGCCAGGGAGCCCGGCTCCTCCCTGACGACCCCCTGCCCCGCCTCCTGCTGTTCGACCTGATCCTGCATGCGGGCTCGAATACGGCGGAGGACCAGACGACGCTCTCGAACCTGCTCAAGGAACTCGAGCGAATCGGCGGCAAGGAAGGCTCCTACACGCGGCTCGCCCGTGCCATGGCGATCCTCGACGGGCCCGCGAAGGGGTCGGCGGAAGAACGGACCGCGCGGCTCGACGAGGCCGAAAAACTGATCATCGCCGCGCGCGGCGACTCCCCCGACCAGCGTTATGCTTATATTTTGCTCGGTCGATTGATGGAGCTTCGCGAACGCCCGGCCGACGCCGTGGCCGCGTACGAGCAGGCCCTCCAGCGCGAGGGGGGAGAGATCGTCGAGCCTCGCCTGATGGCCCTGTACACCCAGCTTGGCCGCGAGGTCGAGCTGGCGAGGCTCCGCCTCAAGCGGTCGGAGGCTCCGCCGAGCCTCGACCGTTTCGCCGCCGAGGCGTCGTTGCGGCTCGGTCACAAGGAGCGCGCCGAGCGGCTGGCCCACCGGGTCGTGGAGGGGGATCCGGACAGTCTCGACGCCAGGGTCTGGCAGGCCCGTGTTCTCGACGCCCTTGGCAAGCCGGAGAAGGCCGAGGCGTCGCTCCGGGAGCTGATCGCCAAGGAGCCGTCCGCGCCCGGCCCCTGGATGGCCCTGCTTTTCTTCCAGGTCGGCCGGCACCGCGACGTCGACGCGGCCCAGACGATTGAACAGATCCAGAAGAATGTAAAAGTACTCCATTTGGACTTCCTGCTCGCCCAGTGCTGGCAGATCGCGGGCCGTCGCGACAAGGCCGATGCCGCGTATGAAGCGGCCCTGAAGGCCTGGCCCGACGAACCGAAGATCGTCCGGGGCGCCGCCGCGTATTACGAGGCGACCGGCCGAGCGGATCGGGCTGAGTCGCTGCTCCGCGAGACGCTCCGACGCGACCCGTCCCGGCGCGACGCGGCCCGCGCGTTGGCCCTTTTGCTCTCGTCGCATCCGGGCAATACCGTCGCCTGGCAGGAGGCCTGGGCGCTGCTGTCGGGCGAGTCGAAGGACTCGGAGGTTCCGGAGGATCGGTTCGCACGAGCCATCGTGCTGAGCCGGGCCAACGATCCGGAACACCTGCGCGAGGCGACCCGGCTGCTCGAAGGGCTGATTCATGACCTGCCGCCGGACCTTCCCGCGACGGCCTCGGCGCGGGCCTTGCTGGGTCGAGCGTACCTCCGGATGGGTCGCGCCGATGAGGCGGCCCGGATCGCGGCCCTCGACGCCGGAGAGGACGCCGACATCCCGGCGATTCAGCGCTATTGCGAGGCCCTCATCGCCGCCAAGTCCCTCGACGAGGCCCAACGACAGCTCGACCGACTGGCGAAGGACGCGCCCGACGAGCCCGAAACGACCCTCCTTCGTGCCCGACTCTGCCTCGCCCGATCGCGGCCGGACGAGGCGGTCGCCGCCCTTCGGGAAAACCTCGACGCTCGCCTCGACCACCCGAAAGGCCGGGACTTCGCGCGGGAGGCGGTCCGTTTGCTGCTCGAATTGAATCGCCTCGACGACGCCGAGCACGTCGCTCGAACCCTCGCCGACCGCTGGCCCGACTCCACCAGCGTCCTGGCCACGGTCCTCGCCCGCCAGGAAAAGACTCACGAGGCGCTCGACCTGTTCCGCAACGCCGTCGAGACCGCCGACCCGCCGGCGCTTCGGGAGATCGTCCAGAACTCGCTGGTCCTCGCCACCGCCGGACCCGCCGATTCGATCCGGCTGCGGCAGGTCGACGACATCGTCTCGGCCGCCATTCGACGAGCGCCCAACGACCCGGTCGTGCTCGTCCGAGGCGCCTTCCTCCGCCACCTCCAGCGCCGCTACCACGACGAGATCGAACTCTATCGACAGGCCCTTCGCGCGGGTCCGACGGACTTCACCTTCCTCAACAACATGGCCTGGACCCTCTGCGAAGGCCTGAACCAGCCCAAAGACGCCTTGAGCTGCATCGACGACGCGATCCGGCGAGCCGGCAAGGCCCACGCCCCATTCCTCGACACCCGAGGCGTGATTCACACCCGGCTCGGTCAGCTCGACAAGGCCATCGCCGACCTCGAAGCGTCGAACCAGGCGCAGCCCAACCCCGCGACCCTCGCCCATCTCGCCCGAGCTTATCACAAGGCCGGGCGAGATGAGGACTTCCGTCGAACGCGCGACGAGGCTCGACGCGCCGGCCTGACCCCCGAACAACTCGAGTCCGAGGAACTCGCCGACCTCGGCCCCCTCCTCTTCGATCGCGAGTTTCCTCCCCCTCCTCGATCGACGTTCTGAACCTACGATCAAAGAGGGTGTCGCGCAACGCGAGCCACTTCCCCTCTTCAATACGTTTTCAAAGAGCAACCGGGCTGACGGACCCGGAAGGCTGGCCGCATGACCGACGCGGCATTCCGGGGGATCTTCAAGGAGATGCGCTTGCACCGCGAACGACCCTCGATTAAGGTGTTTTCCAGATGAATTCAAACAATCGTTAGGCCCTGTCCTTCCAGGTCCCTCGAACGGTTTCGGGGGCCGTCTTTCACGAATAAGCCGGAAACGACTTCTCCGATGGTCGAGCCCGCGGCCCTGCCGAGCTTGACTCGTGCCCCCCGGAGACCTCCGATGATTGGTGTCATGGGCCCTCGTCCGCGAAGCCTCGACTGGCTCCTGGGTGTTTGTCTGATTCTGTTCGGATTCGCCTCCCCGTCGAGCGCGGCCTTTCTGAGCATTCCGCAGAACTATCAGATCATGCCGGGAGAGACGATCACGATCGCCTTGAACCTGACGCGACCCAGCGGCGATAACACGCTGACCGAGATGAGCTCGATTGACATCCACATCCAATTTGACACAAACCTTTTCACCGTCGACGGCAACTCGATCCGGGCCGGTTCGTTCCTGAGCAGCAATTCGTTCGCGTTCACCCGCAACACAACGCTCGCCGCCACGGGCGACATTGTGGCCAACGCGTTCGTGCAGTCTCCCGTCGCGATTCCCACCGGCGTGAACCAGGTTCTGCTGTTCGACCTGACGGCGAAATCGAACGCCACGCCCGGCCAGTCGAGCTACATCAACCTAGTTCTCGACGCCCCTTTGTTGAGCACGGGACAGATCGCCCGGACGAGGATCGACGGCCAGAGCAACGGGAGCAACCTGAGTCCGCCTCCTTCGAACGTCGTGGGTGACCCGAACGATGGACTCGTGCAAATCAACGCGATCCCCGAGCCGTCATCGATCGCCCTGCTGATCGCGGGGTGTGTGGTCTCCGGATTCGTGCTTCGGAAGCGCCCAAAGCCCAAGCCGGTTTGATCACACAACCGACACCATCGCGTCCGTCGACCGATCCGGGCTCGTCCGCGACGATCGTGGGGCGAGCCCCCTGGTTTGTTGCGTTCCGGCAACATCGAGGCGAGCCGGGAGCCGCCTCAGCCCGAGCCGCGGAATCGAGGAGAGGGCTTGGGCTTGAACGGGTAGTCGAGTTCCGGCGGGCGCCTGTAGCCGTCCGGGAACTGGGGCGTGATCGGTTCGAGCCCCCCCTCCCACCTTCCGCCCTTCCCCTCGCTCTCGCACTCCAGACAGGCGCGAATATCGGACTCGCGAAGCTGCGGGTACTTCTCTCGGATATCGTCGTAGGTCCAGTCGTCCTCGATCATGGAGCAAATGTATTCGGCCTCGAGATCGGTTCCCTTGACGACGGGCCAGACTCGGGATACCTGGGGATCAATGACGATCCGCTCACGCCAGTCCTCGAACGCCTCGTCCGGCACCTCCGGCAACGTCCGGTTCTTGGAGCGTTCCGCCGCCTCCTTGCGATGGCGAGCCTTCAACTTGTGCAGCTCGGCATGGGCCTTCCAGAACTCGCGACTGGTCATCGCCTCGAGCCGGATCCACTGGGCGTCGGGAAAGTCCGGCGCGTTCTGATTCAAACGGTGCAGCCGCCGGAGCACAATGACCAGTCGATCGAACAGGAGCCGCTCGTCGGCCCCAAGAGGAGCAAGTTCCTCGGTCAGCTCCTGGATGCGGGCCTGAAGCCCCTCGTCATCTTGATCGAAAAGATTGTTCGAGGATAGAGGCGCCAATAATTGATTGACTTTGCCATCGTGAGAACGTTTTGAGTCGGAGGTTGCGGATGGCTTCGAGCCATTCTTCGGTGCGTTTTGAGGATCTTTTTTCATCGGACAAAACTCAATCGTTGCGGGTTTCCCGGTGGATCGACGAAGCGCGCGAGACCGAACGAATCGCCCGGATGGCTGGCCCCTCGTCGGGTGGGCATGGTCCACCCGACGACGGAGGCACGAGGACGGTTTCGGGCGATTCCGTTGTCTGGGCTCACGTTTTGGCAAACGACGCCGTTTGCGCAACAGTCAATAGTAAGATCGAAAGTTCAGGCGCGAACTATCGGGGTAATCTTCGGCATTTCGCGGTTTTTTTTCCTGGAGCGCGCCGGTGGGGTCGATTATGCCGGACATTCCGGGTTCGTGCGGTCGGGGCTTGAAGCGGTTATGATGTCGGGCGGCAACGATTCCGACGGAAAAACAGGCGTGGCGACCATGAAGACCAGCGAACCCGGCATGCTCCCGCAACGGCTGACCTCGATCGACGCGTATCGCGGTCTGGTGATGTTCCTGATGATGGCGGAGGTGCTCCACCTTTGCGCCGTGGCCAGACGAGTCTCGGAGAGCAAGGTCTGGGAGTTCCTGTGCCATCATCAGACGCATGTGGAATGGATCGGCTGCTCGCTGCACGACCTGATCCAGCCGTCGTTCTCGTTCCTGGTGGGCGTGGCCTTGCCGTTCTCGATCGCGAGCCGGCGCGCGAAGGGGCAAACGACCGGTCGAATGACCTTGCACGCGATTTGGCGCGCGTTGGTGCTCATCGCGCTCGGGGTGTTCCTTCGCTCCATGAGGCACGAGCAAACGTACTACACGTTTGAAGATACGTTGTCTCAGATTGGTCTTGGCTATGTGTTTCTGTTTCTGTTGGGATTTCGCCCGGTTCGCGACCAGTGGATCGCGCTCGGGATCATCTTGGTCGGATACTGGGGGGCGTTCGCGCTGTATCCGTTGCCCGGTAGCGACTTCGACTACACAAAGGTGGGGGTCCCGTCCGACTGGCCGCACCTCCTGCAAGGATTCTCCGCGCACTGGAACAAGAACAGCAACCTGGCCTGGGCCTTCGACACGTGGTTCCTCAACCTCTTCCCTCGTGAAAAACCGTTCACTCATAACGGCGGCGGATATTCAACCCTGAGCTTCATTCCGACGCTCGGAACGATGATTCTCGGGCTGATCGCGGGGGAGACGCTACGGAGCGACCGCGGAAAATGGCGCCAGGTTGGCTGGCTGCTGGTCGCGGGGGCCGTCGGTCTGCTGAGCGGCTGGGGGCTGGGCATGTCGGGCGTTTGCCCGGTGGTGAAACGGATCTGGACGCCGAGCTGGGTGCTGTTCAGCGGGGGCTGGTGCTTCCTGTTCTTGGCGGCATTCTACGTGGTGATCGACGTCCTGGGCGTGTCGTTCTGGGCGTTTCCGCTGGTGGTGATTGGCATGAACTCGATCGCGGCGTATTGCATGAGCTGGCTGTTCGAGGAATTCGTCTCCGAGAATCTGACGATCCACCTGGGGAAACACGCGTTTGAGGCTCTCGGCAAGGCGTACGAGCCGTTCTTGCATGGCGCGGCGGTGCTCGCGATCTTCTGGCTCATCCTGTTCTGGATGTATCGGAAACGGATTTTCCTGAAGATCTGATCGCCTAACGCGCCGGTGCCGCCGGAGATTGCTCGACGAATCGCAGGGCGAACAGGTCGGCGTCTCGCATCACGAACCGCAAACGAACCCGGCGGCCGGCGAGGGGCGCGAGGCTCTGGCCCTTGCGCCAGCTCACCACGCGGGCGATCTCGTCGCCCCAGATTTCCGGACAGTCATCGAGGGTGTAGCCGGGGATCGGGTGTCCCTCGGCATCCTGGATCTCAACCTGAACACTCCCGACCGCGGACGTCGAGACATTGATCGTTAACGTGTTCCCATGAAAGACCAAAGGCTTGCTGCTCCATTCGCCGCCCGAATAGGGCGCATGGATCGAGACGAAGCCGTCGGTGCGCAACGTCCCGCGCCGAAGCTGGGGCACCGAGTCGCCTTCCGGATAGTTGCCGTAATGCTCACTCCAGTAGATCGATAGCTCCGAGGGACTCGTCGCCAGGAGCCCCCACGCGGGCGTGCTATTGCCGTGCGCTCCGCCCCAGTTTTGTGGGTCAAGGCCGGGGCGAAGGAACGCCTCCATGAAGGTGCGGTCCCAGCGCAATCCGTCGTGACTCGACATGAACACGGCGTCGGACAGTCCATCGGTCTTCCGCTTCTCCAAGCCCACGAAACCACGATCCGACGGCGGCACGAACCGCATGGGGAACCCGAGATAGAGGCGGGGTTCATGCACATAAGGCACGATTCCGTTGGTGTAGAAATGTTCGAGCGGCGTGTCGCCGAAGTCGAGGGGTTCCGGGCGCGTCCAGTGGAGAAAGTCGCGAGAAGTGGAACGGCTGATGCTTCGCTTTCCCTCGCGTCCCACGCGAAGGTAGCACACATAATGACCCGCGACGGTATCCCAGAACGCGGTGTTGTGCGAGTCGAACGCCCCTTCGTCCAGGATCGGCTCCTCGCGCATCTTCTTCCAGTGGATGCCATCGGGAGACTCGAAGGCGGCGAGCGCGTTGTGGCGATCGTCGCCTGAGCCGACCTTGTCGAGCGTCACGGCCTTGTAGCGCTGGGAGGGACGCGCTGCGGGATTCTGATCGATAAAGGGTGAAAAGTTGTGCGACTCATCGTAGGCTTTTCGCTCGCCGGTCCAGACGATATTGTTTTCCTTCGAGCCACGAAACGCGAAGAGGCCGAGCGCCGGTCGCGTCCAGCGCCGGCCGTCGTCGCTTTCCGCGACGCAGGTCACTTCGCGGCCGAGGTCGCCGCCGCCTCGATAATAAAGGCGGAAGCGATCTCCATCGCGCAGCACCGTGACATAACCGCTTTGCGGGCCTTCCCAGGGCGCGTCGAACTTGAAGACAACCTCCGGGGACTCGGGCGCGTGGAGTCGGAGGCTCACGTTCGACCGCGAGGCGATCCGGTGATCGTCGACGAAGAGAATTCGTTGCGAGCCGATCTCCTCGGGCAGATCCTCCGCGCTGGCCGTTACGGAGAGGATCGGAAACACCATCGCCAACCATCGAGCCATCTTGATAGCGCGCACCGAAAGTGGGTTCCTGTCCGTCATCGAGCGAGCTCCGGAGAGTGTTGGTCGAGGGATGTCGCGCCTCGAAACAAGATCATTGGTCATTGACATCCAGCACATGAACGTTCAACCAGAGAATCCGCGCGGTTCCGCCTTCCGCGGAGAAGCGGAGCGAACGATCGGTCACCGCCGGACGGGCTCCGACGGAAAGGGCGACCTCGCCCTTATTGCCAAAGATCTCGACGGAACCGCGATCGACCAGAATTCGCAACGCGACTCGTCCATCGTTGGGAGCAAGGGGGGCCGAGTGCTTGCGGCATTCGATCGTCTGTTTCTCGACGTTGTAGACCACCGGCACGCCTCGGACGTTCCAGGTGACTGAGTGGGCCTGACCGATCTCGAACTCCCCTTCGAGATCCAGGAGTTCGCCGGTGACGGGTTCGAGCGGTTTCTTTCCCGGTTCGAGCTCGATCGCTTGCCAGCGATGCGTTCTGGCCCGGATTGAGGCCGTTTCGCGGACGGGTTCGGCGAACAGGCGAACGCCGTTCCTGGTCGATCTCAGGGTAAGCTCGCAGGGAATGGTCATTTGCTGGTTGAAGGGCATATCGGGAAACGTGATATCGCGACCCCAGCCGATCTGGATGCGACGACCCTCGGGGGGGTTGCTGAAGGTCTGCGCGGCGTAGAAATCCCCATGCCAGAGCGGCTGCTTCCTGTTTGACTCGGGCGTGAAGACATGTCCATCGAACGCGCCGATCATGTACTGGCCGTCGGCCGCGTAGAGAACCCATCGCGATTCGTCGGGCTTGCCATCCACCGGCAGAGCGAACAGGTCGGGACATTCGTAGAAGCCTTTGATTCGGCTCTCATAGGTCCATGATTTCAGATCCGGTGACGAATGGAACGCGATGGCCTGCCCGTCTTCCTCGTCGTAGACGGCCATGATCCAGCGGTTCGATCCTTCATGCCAGAGCAGCCGAGGGTCTCGCCCCTTGTGGCGGACGACCGGATTTCCTTCGAACTCGGTCCACGACCGGCCTCGATCGTTGCTGTAAACGATGCACTCGCCGCGGCCGGTGCTGGTGAAGGCGGCCACCATGACCGGGAGCGCTCCTGTCTGAAATCCGGATGTGTTCTTGTGATCGATGACGGCGCTGCCCGAGAAGCACCAGTCGTCGTACGCGCGAGGATAAAGGGCGATCGGCAGTTCGTTCCAGTGCAGGAGGTCAGGGCTGACCGCATGCCCCCAGTGCATGTTACCCCAGTTCCAGCCGTAGGGGTTGTGCTGATAGAAGAGATGAAACTCGCCATCGAGCCAGACCAGGCCGTTGGGATCGTTCAGCCAGCCGCGTCTCGACGTGAAATGAAATTGAGGCCGTTTGAATTTGTGAGCGATTTCCCAAGCGTTGGGAACCTCGTCGTCGAACCGGAGGGCCTCCCGCAATGTTTGGCCGGCCGGAAGAACGGTTTCGACCTGGAGGGACTGACCCCGGAACGGGCCCACATCAAGAAACGACCAGAAATCGGGCTTATCCAGGGCCAGCTCGATGTCGAACTCGTGAACGGTCTTCCCGTCGTGCTTGATCGTCATCCGTCGCTTCGGCGCGCCGGTACGGACGGGCAAATGCAGATATCGCGCTCTGACGTGAAGGTCTTTCCGGACGGTTTCGCGCCCTTGCTTGCGATCGCTCTGAACGATCTGGTCGACGTTGATATGGCCCCAGCCGCCGGTATGCTGATCGACGATTTGCAGGCTGGCCTTCTGGCCGATCCAGGGAGTCACGTCCCACGACTGCCAATCGAGCTGTTCGCTTCCGCCGGGACGGTCGTTGGGACCAGTCGCGGTTCGCACGACCTGCCCATCGACGATGAGGTTCATGCAGGTCTGACCTGGATGCGCGCCTCCACCAATGAGAAAATTGATTTGTGATCGTTCGATCGTAAATTGTGTTGACGTCAGCGTTCCCGTCGACGCATCGCCGCCGTGGAAGGAGTTCACGAGTCGTTCGCCGAGAAATCCGCCGACCGGCATCTGGCCGGGCAGGGTTCCTCGAGCGGGTCCTGGCCCGAAGGCGTCTCCGGTTGTGGTCCAGTCGCCGTAGTTCTCGCTCTCGAAGTCGGCGATGAGGATATCCGGGCGATCCGCATCGTTCGCCTCGATGGCGAATTGTAAGAGAGTGGAGATCGCGGCCAAAAGGCTCGCAACGAGGAATCTGCGGCGTTGAGTGAACGATCGCACGGTCGGTGCCCCGTGATGGATGCTGGCGGATGTTGGATGGAGGGCGGTCCCTCGCGCCGGAAGATTCGACGGACGGGCTGCCTGGGTGTACGATACGCGTTCCCTCGACGTCGAGGAAGAACCTCCCCCGATTCGCGACACGCCGGAATGCGGTTCTCTCGTCAACTCGGATTCGGCGCGGCGAGTGACTCGATCATGGCGGTGAGAACGGCGAGCCGTCGAACGAGCTGGACGTACTGGCCTCCGCGAGTGATCGGAGAGCACTCGGCGTCGTCGGCCGCTGAACTAGCCGCGATAGAGCGCGGAGATCGGGCGTCCGATCGTCGCGGGAAACGGTCGGTCGAGGGCGTCGGTGTAGACGGTGGAGGGGTCGACTCCGAGGGCGGCGAAGGCCGTCGCGGCGAGATCCCAGGGGCCGTAGCGCTCGGTCCTGGGGTACGCGGCGAACTTGTCGGAGGCTCCCAGGACCGCGCCTCGTGAGACTCCGGCGCCGGCCATCACGATCGAGTAAACGTTGGCCCAGTGCTTCCGTCCTGGCGAGGCGCCGGCAAATCGGGGCTCGAGGGCGACCCGAGGCGCGCGGCCGAACTCTCCCAGGCAAATCACGAGGGTTTGATCGAGCAAGCCCCGGTCGTCGAGATCCTCCAGGAGAGTCGCAAAACTCTGGTCGAATCGCGGCAGGAGCAAGTCGCGGTAGACGGCGAAGATGTCGTTATGCGTGTCCCATCCATATGTATCGACATCCTCGGCATGTTTGTCCTGCCCCCGTGCCGAATGGTTCCAGAAGACGGTGATGAGGGGCACCTCGGCCTCGGCCAGGCGCCTCGCGAGCAGGCAGGCCTGGCCGGAGCGGTGCCGTCCGTAGCGATCGCGGAGCGAAGGGGGCTCGGCCTCGAGGTCGAACGCCGCTCGGCCGCGAGGGGAGGCGAGCAACTCATACGCCTGGCTGTAGAGCCCTTGCATCGCTCGCATGTCGGGGTCGTCGAGATGCTGGCGCCGGTAGGCGTCGATTGTATCGAGCAGCGAGCGGCGGGCGTCGAGGCGAACGGGAGGTCCGGCGGCGGAGCCAGGCTGGGAAGCGAGGAAGCGCCCTGGGTCACGTCGCCGACCACGAACGGCTCATACTCTCGGCCGAGAAAGCCGCCGTCCTGACCGGGCCCGGGCAATTCCGGAACAAGCGCTGGTCCATTCACATGAACGGCCGTATAAGGCACGCGACGGCTCGGCCGAAGGCGTTTCAGGACCGCGCCCTGGCATGGGAAATCGTTGGGGCTGGGCAACGGGTTGGACGATTTTCGGGGGTGGTAACGCCCGGTGAGCGTCAAGTAGGTGGCGGAACCGTGGTCGAGGTCGTCGTGCGAGACGCTCCGGACGATCGTGTAGCGGTCGGCGAGCCGCGCCAGACGTGGCAGGTGCTCCCCGAGAAACGTGCCCGGAACGGCGCTGGGGATGGCACCGAACTCGCCTCGAATTTCGAGCGGAGCGTCGGGTTTGGGATCCCACGTTTCGAGCTGACTTTGACCCCCATTGGTGTAGATGAGGATCACCGATCGGGCTCGTCCGAATCCCGGGAAAGCCGGGTTCGAGCCCAAGGACTCGGACGCGGCCCTGGGGAGAACCGCCAGCCGGCTCAGGCCGGCCAGGGTGCCGATCCGAAGCCAGAGGCGCCTCGTCATGGTTCGGCCCGATCGTCGCTGGTCGGTGAGAAAGCGGATCACAGGCGAGGAATCTCCCGGCGGAAGAACGCGACGGATCGATTCTATCGAACAACGGGAACGCACGACAAGAATGGCGTCCCTTGTTCGGACCCGCAGACCACTCGAAGTGGTCGACGGATCGAGCGGCGTGGCGGCGTTTCGTCGAGACGCGGCCAACGGGGTTGGACCATGGCCGGCAGCCGTCGTTGCGGATCGTTGCGGCCCGAAGCGACTCCCGTTATCCTGACCCATGGACATTTTTCCTCCACGATCCCGTTCTCGGCGGGGTCCCAACGGGGTCGCACATGAGCGAAACGGGCAACACGCTTTACGACCGCATCGGTGGCGAGGCGGCGGTTTCCAGGCTCATCGACCGGTTTTACGAGCGGGTCCTGGCCGATCCAGAACTCGCGCCGTTTTTCGCGTCGACATCGATGGACACGCTCCGCCGCATGCAGCGCGAATTTCTCGGGAAGGCCCTGGACGGCCCCCAGGTCTACACGGGACTGAGCCTGGCTCAGGCTCATTCCGGGCGTGGGATCACGCTTCATCACTTCTCCCGATTCGCCCAGCATATGGTGGACACGCTTCGGGAACTGGGATTGTCCGAAACCGATGTGAATGACGTCATCGAGCGCATCAACATGTACGCTGATGACATTACCGGAGAGACGTCGCCCTCCGGTTAGTCCATGAGGAGGCATCGCGTTCGTCCGTCGCAACCGAACGGCCCGTCCTACCGCGTGCCAAGACGACTTCTGTCTTGCTCAAGTCATGAACCGCCCAGCGCGACGCTGAGCCGCCTGGACGCCTTGAGAATTGCCAGACCTCCACGATTCAACAACGCCGCCGGTCTCCGGCCAAACCGGCCTTCGAGGAGCCTCGGGTCTTATGAAACTTCGTTGGCACGTCATCGCGATGTTCCTTTACCTGACGGCGCCTGCCATGGCGCAGGATCTGGGACGGAGTGGTTTCGTCGATTCCAGTGGCGTCAAAATTCATTACATGACCGCTGGTGATGGCCCGTTACTTGTCCTGATTCATGGGTTTCCCGATTTCTGGTACACCTGGCGGGCCCAGATGCCCGAACTGGCGAAGCACTACCAGGTGGTCGCCATCGACCAGCGCGGCTACAACGAGAGTGATCACCCGGAAGGCGTGGACAATTATTCCGTGGACAAGCTGGTCGGCGACGTGCTCGCGGTGATCGCGCACTTCGGTCGCGAGCGCGCCACCATCGTGGGCCATGACTGGGGCGGCTTCGTCGCCTGGACGCTCGCCATGCGCCACCCCGAACGGGTCGAGCGCCTCGTCATCCTGAACCTGCCCCACCCCCGTGGGCTTCTACGCGAACTCGCGAGAAATCCGGAACAACAGCAGGCCAGCCAGTATGCGAGGGACTTCTTGAAGCCCGACGCCGCCCGCGCTCTAAACCCCGAACGGCTGGCCTTCTGGGTGAAGGACGAGGATGCGAGGAAGAAATACCTCGACGCGTTTCAAAAGTCATCGATCGAGGCGATGCTCAACTATTACAAGGCCAACTATCCGAGACCTCCCTATCAAGACGATGAGACGCGAACATTCCCTCGCGTGACTTGCCCGGTTTTGATGATTCACGGACTGAAGGATAACGCGCTTCTGCCAGGGGCCCTGAACGACACATGGAAATGGCTGGATTCCGAGCTCACCCTCGTGACGATTCCCGAGGCGGGGCACTTCGTGCAACAGGACGCGGCCGATCGGGTGACTCGGATCCTGGTGAGCTGGCTCGCTCAGTCAATTCCGGACAACCACGACGCGGCGAAGGTGGAGGAACCGAACTCGATCTATCGACGCGACAACCTCGTGGCCTGGTGCATCGTGCCGTTCGACTCCAAGCGCCGAGGCCCCGAGGAACGCGCGGCGATGTTGCAACGACTCGGCTTCAAGCGATTCGCCTACGACTGGCGCGCCGAGCACATTCCCACGTTCGACGCCGAGATCGAGGCTCTCAAACGGCATGGCATCTCACTCGACGCCTTCTGGGTGGCTCCCGGTGAATTGAACCAGGAATCTCGCATCATTCTGGATGTTCTCAAACGACACGGCATCCGGACGCAGCTCTGGGTCCTCCTAGACCTGGGCGCCGACCGCGTTCAGGGAGACGAGCAGCGGCGTCGCGTGGAAACGGCCGCGGCCAAGCTTCGCCCCTTGGCGGAGGAAGCCGGAAAGATCGGTTGCACGCTGGCTCTATACAACCACGGGGGTTGGTTTGGAGAGCCGGAGAATCAAATCGCGATCATTGAACGGCTAAAATCCGATGGCGTGCGCAATCTTGGCCTCGTTTATAATTTGCACCATGGGCATGATCATCTCGATCGCTTTCCCGCCCTGCTCGAGACGATGAAGCCCTACCTGCTGGCGCTGAACATCAACGGCATGGATCGCGGCGGCGATCGGGTTGGTCGCAAGATTCTGCCGCTCGGCCAGGGAGAGATGGATCTTTCGTTACTCAAGACGATTCGGGACAGCGGCTATCAAGGCCCCATCGGCATTCTCGGCCACACGCAGGACGACGCCGAGGAGCGACTGAAGGACAACTTGGACGGTCTGGACTGGCTGCTGCCGCAGCTTGACGGGCGATCCGCGGGCCCTCGTCCGACGCCTCGGACACCCGTTCCTCCCCGTCCCGAGACTGCCCCAAAGCGCGCCGAGGCGACTCCGGCCACCGATTCGGACGCGAAGGCTCGCAGGGAAAAGGCGGCTCGGGTCTCGTCATTGATTCAAGACGCGCAGGCGCACGGCGATTTTCGGCGGGGCGCTGAGGTGTTCGCCTCGCAAAAATACGCGTGTCTCACGTGCCATCGTGTTGGGCATCAAGGCGGCGAGGTTGGCCCGGAGCTTTCCACGGTGGGTGTTTCGCTTAAGCCCGACGAGATCGTCGCGGCGGTCCTCTGGCCCCGAGAGACGGTCAAGGACGGCTACAGCGTGATCACCGTGGCCACCGAGGACGGCAAGTTGCGCCAGGGCTACCGCCAGCGTGAAGACTCGACCGCGATCGTGATTCGCGACCCCGCCAGCGGCGAGATCCTCCGAATCGAGAAGGCGGAGATCGATCATGCCGGACGGCCTGGCCGACGCCATGACCCCCGACGAGCGACGAGACCTCATCCGGTTCCTTCTGGAGCTTGGAAAACCGGAAGGCTCCGGAGTGAAGGAACTGCTTCATCATGTTCACATGCCCGCTGAGTTTACCTACGAGCGCGCTCCGCTGCGACCCGAGGAGTGGCCAAGCTGGCGGCATCCGGTAAACCGTGATCGGATCTACGACTTTTACGCGAAAGAGGCCGAACATTTCCTGTCTCGCTCGGACGTCCCGCTCTTGCCTCAGTTCCCTGGCCTCGACGGCGGGACGCAGGGTCACTGGGGCAACCAGAATGAAGCGACCTGGGCGGACGATCGCTGGAACAAGACCGATCTCGGAACCGTGCTCAGCGGCGTGTTTCGGGGCCAGGCCGTCACCGTGCCCAAGGGCGTTTGCGTCCGGCTTGGTGACCAAGGCGAAATGTCTGCCTGCTTCAACCCCGAGACGCTCAGCTACGAGGCGCTCTGGGAAGGAGGCTTCGTCCGGTTTTCCTCGACCCGCCATGGATTCCTTGACGGCCTAATCATGGACGGAACTCCCCTGCCCCGGCCCGAGGGGACCAAACCCAAGGCTCCCTTCACCTATCATGGTTTTTACCGTCACGGCAAGCGCGTGCTCTTTGCCTACCGACTGGGTGATGTGGAAATGCTGGACGCACCTTGGGTCGAAAATGGCAAATTTCAGAGAATCGTCGCACCATTTTCCGAACATCCATTAAAAGATTGGACTCAAGGTGGCCCCTCGCGATGGCCGGAGGTGATCGAGACGCGAGGCGCGTTAGGCCAGACGCGCCCGTACGCCGTCGACACGATCGAGCCCCCCTTCCAGAATCCGTGGAACGCGCTGATGTTCTTCGGCGGACACGACTTCTTGCCGGATGGCTCGGCCATGATCTGCACGATGCAAGGGGATGTCTGGCATGTCGAGGGACTGGATGACACGCTCGAACACGTCCGATGGCGGCGGTTTGCCTCGGGACTGCATCAGGCGCTCGGATTGGTGGTTGCGGACGGCAACATCCATGTGCTTGGCCGCGACCAGATCACCCGGCTGCGCGATCTCAATGGCGATGGCGAGGCTGATTTTTATGAATGCTTCAGCAACGCTTATGAGACTTCCCCAGCAGGTCATGACTTCATTTGCGGACTCGAACGCGATCAAGCAGGTCGTTATTACACGGTCTCCGGCAAACAGGGACTCCTGCGAATCTCAGCCGACGGTAAGCGCGTGGAAACCTTGGCGACAGGGTTTCGCAACCCGGATGGGCTCGGATTGACCCCGGACGGATCGATCACCGTACCGAACTCGGAAGGGGACTGGGTGCCCGCGTCCATGGTCTGCGAGGTTCGGCCGGGCGGGCATTACGGCTACGGCGGCCCGAAGAACGGTCAGCCGCCCGACCTTCCGCTCGTCTACCTTCCCCGAGGGCTGGACAATTCGAGTGGCGGTCAGGTGTATGTCTCGAGCGACCGGTTCGGTCCGCTCCAAGGGCAGATGATTCATCTCTCCTTCGGAATGGGCTGCGCGTTTCTTCTGTTAAGTGAACATGTCCAGGGACAAGCACAAGGCGCGGCAGTTCCGCTACCCGGCGAGTTCTTGTCGGGCGCGCATCGTGGCCGGTTCCATCCGAAGGACGGCCAGCTCTATGTGTCGGGCATGGCAGGGTGGGGCTCCTACACAGTGGCCGACGGTTGCTTCCAGCGCGTGCGGTACACGGGGGACCCGGTCAGGCTCCCCACGGAATTTCACGCCCACGAAAATGGCATTCGCCTGACGTTTTCCAGGCCGGTCTTACCGAACGTCGCCGCTCAGGCGGCGTCGCATTTTGCACAGGCGTGGAATTACCGTTATAGCAACGGATATGGATCGAGTGAGCTTTCTCCACGACATCCCGGACAACCGGGCCACGACCGCCTCGCGATCCGCGCTGCTCATGTGCTGGACGATGGCCGCTCCCTCTTCCTGGAGATCCCCGACCTGCAACCGGTCAACCAGCTTCATCTCCACGTTCGACTCGATGAGGGACAACCCATCGACATCTTCGCGACCGTCCACAAACTGGCGGAACCCTTCACGGGGTTTCCAGGCTATCGGCCGGAGCCCAAGACCATTGCGGCCCATCCCATCCTGGCCGACCTGATCGCCCTCACGACCAAGCCCGAACCGAATCCCTGGCGGGCCCGGCTGCCAGGCGCGCGAGCCGTTTCGATCGAGGCGGGGAAGAACCTCAGTTATTCCCCAAGGTCGTTCACGGTTCGACGCGGTGAGGCGATTGCCTTGACGTTCCACAACCCCGACGTCGTGCCGCACAACTGGCTGCTGATTCAACCAGGAACCCTCGCGCGCGTCGGTGACCTGGTCAACAAGATCGTCGCCGAACCGGACGCGGCCATTCGCCACTACATTCCCAAAACCGCCGACGTTCTGGCTTATACCGACATCGTTCATCCCCAGGAGCAATTCACCATTCATTTCCGAGCACCGAGCGCGCCAGGACGTTATCCTTACCTATGCACATTCCCCGGCCACTGGATGGTCATGAACGGCGAAATGGTCGTCGAATGATCGCAAGCATGGCAAGGGTCAGGTCTGCCCGACCCATGTGGCGTCGGCCACTTCGCGCCATCGTTGACGAATGGCCTCGAATTGCTCGACCGGGAGCGGCCCCATGTCGAGGATCGCCGCGTTCTCCTTCCATCGGCCGGGCTGGGTGGTGCCCACAATGGCCACGTGAACACCAGGTACACTCATCGTGAAACGCAAGGCGATGGATGCGGCCTGATGTGCGTCATCTTGAAGAAACTCATATTTCAGCGCTTGCAGACGCTCCCAGTAAGGCTGATGATAGGGATTCTCCGGCCGGGTCCTGTACCGCCACGCGGCGTTGGCGATTGGCCGCTTGACGATCACGCCGAGCTGCCGCTCAACGGCCAGTGGGAGCGTCAGGTCGATCGCCTCCTGATCGGCGATGCTGACGGAAGTCTGGAGGGCGTCGAAGACGCCCGATTCGATGGCGAATCGAGCCGCGGAACCATCGCCACTGTAACCGATGTAACGCGTGTGCCCCTTTTCACGAGCGCGTTGAAGGGCCACGATCACATCTCCCTTGCGCAACTCGTCCTCGGAACAGCTATGGAGCTGGACGAGGTCGAGCCGATCGGTACGAAGCCGGCGAAGGCTGCGTTCGATGCTGTTGAGGAGGGAGTCGGGACGCCAGTCGTCCTTGCCCGGCCCTTCCGGGTGTCCACATTTTGTGAACAGATAATAGTCTTTGCGTCGATTGGAAACAGCCTCTCCGATCAGCTCTTCGCTCCGAAGATAGCACTCGGCGGTATCGATCACATTCAGCCCAGCATCGAGCGCCTCGTTGAGCATCCGAGTGACGACGTCCACGGGTGTCTCGAGAAACCCGATCTCAGCCCCTCCAAAACCGAGTCCGCGGACCCGCATGTCGGTCTTTCCGAACGGTCGTGCTTCCATGGAATCCCCTTTCCAGCCTGTGTTGTCGAACGTTATCGTAGCGGCTTGAGCCGCCTCCGACCACCCTCCACCGGTCCAAGCCGAAACGCGGAGGCTCGATCGATCGTTTGAGCGACTTTGCCTCGTTTCCGTCGCGAGTGGATGACTGGTCTCGGTTCTCGACGGCCACTTGATACCGCCTGGAGCTCGGAGTCCGATCTATGAACGGCGACGTGGCACGCGAGCCGCTCCGAGAGCGACACCCGAACTCCTGAAACTCCATCGATACAAGCCTTATCAGGTGCATTTATGCTACATCATCACGACATGCTTCACCCTCGCGACGAAATTCTGAAGACCATGGAACGGGTCTACCGCTACCGCATGACGACAACCTCGGGTGGAAATATCTCGATCCTCGATGAAACTCAAGACATCTGGATCACCCCGGCACGGGTGGACAAGGGAAGCCTGACACGGGCTGACATCGTCCGTGTCACGCCCAACGGGGAGGTCGAAGGACGCCACCGACCGTCTTCGGAATTCCCGTTTCATCGGGCCATTTACGGGGCAAGACCCGATCTGCGCGCGATCGTCCACGCGCACCCGGTGGCTCTCGTCGCCTTCAGCATTTGCCGACGTGTTCCTGACACGCGATTGCTCCCCACGGCGCGCCGGGTTTGCGGAACGGTCGGGTTCGCCCCCTACGCCCTTCCCGGCAGCGAGGCCCTGGGGCGAAACATTGCCAAGGCATTTGCCGATGGGTTCGATTGCGTCGTCCTCGAGAACCACGGCGTGGTGACCGGCGGCGCTTCACTGCAAGAGGCGTTCGAGCGGTTTGAAACTCTTGAGTTTTGCGCCAAGACAATCATCAAGGCGAGCCTCCTTGGCGAGGTTCGATACCTCTCGGACGTGGACGCGGCACGCC
>CAZRGV010000043.1:0-22982 GCA_964599655.1 uncultured Isosphaeraceae bacterium
AGCATCAACGCCCAGGATTATAACCGCTTCACGATGCTCTTTCCGATCGCGGTGGCCGTCTCGGGACTCGTGGCGTTCATGACCGTGGATCGAAACCCGAAACTCGGCCTCGGTCGCGATCTCGCGAATTTCCTCGCGATGGGCTCGTTCGTGCTCGCCCTCATGGAGTACTGGGCCGAGCCCTCGGCGCTGCCGCTGGCTCTGGGTCACTGGCTGGTCTACTTGCAATTGATCAAGATGTTCTTGCCCAAAACGATCGAGGACGACTGGTTCCTCTTCCTGCTCGGACTCGTCCAGGTTGTCATCGGCGGCTTCATCAGCCAGAGCCAGGAAGTCGGCGTTCTGATCATCGTCTGGGCCCTCACGTCACTCTGGACGCTTGGCCTGTTCCATCTTCATCGCGAGGCACAGCCGACCGAACTGGCCGAGGGGGTGACGATCACTCCGGCCCCTAATCCGTCCGACCCCTACCGGGGTCTGTTCAACCTCGCCTTCGTGCTCGCGGCGGTCCGGGTGGCCATGACCACCCTGATCCTGGGAACTCTCATTTTTTTCATCATGCCGCGCTGGAATGTCCCGGGCGCCAGCAGGGGAGGGCTATCCGGAGCCACCCATCTCACCGGATTCAGCGACGAGGTTCGACTCGGCGCCATGGGCGAGATCCTCGAAAACGACAGCGTGGTCATGACGATCGAGTTGTTCGACGGTGAGAACCGCAAGATCCAGCTCGTGGAGGAACCTCTCTGGCGCGGGGTGGCCCTGGCGCGGTATGAAGACGGCCGCTGGTTTCGCCAGGATAGCTACCCCGTGCTCTTGACGAACTCGCTCTTTCCTCCGATTCCAAAGTCCGATGTGATTCGACAGGAGATCAAGATCGTTTCCACCGACAGCGACGTGCTGTTCGCCCTTCGGCCGTTTTATGGCGCGAGGAGCAAAGTTCCCAGCGAACTGTCGATCAACATCATTGATGGCGGACTGTACCGTCGCGAGCTTCGACCGGACAACAGCTACGAGCAGCCTGTTTCGCCGAGATCGGGATCCTTCGACTACACTGTGATCTCCTCGACCTCCGACGACCCGATCCAGCCTCTCGAAGCCTACCCAAGCCCCGGCCGGAGGCGGTCGTTGCTCAGTCTTCCCGAACAGGCAAGACCGAGGCTCGAGGCGATCGTCAAGAACGTGCTCCGAGACAGCCTGAATGACTCGGCCGAGACGCGAGCCCGGAACCTCGAAGCGTACCTTCGAGACTCGGGCCAGTTTTCTTACACGCTCCGGATGGATCGGGTCGACCCGAACATCGACCCCGTCCTCGACTTCCTCGAGAATCGCAAACAGGGCCACTGTGAATACTTCGCCAGCAGCCTCGCGCTGCTGCTCCGTGCCAACGGCATCCCCGCTCGGCTCGTCAATGGATTCAAGGGGGGAGACTGGAACAACCTGTTCAGCCTGTTGACCGTCAGGCAAAAGCATGCTCATAGCTGGGTCGAGGCGCTCGTGGATCGAGGCCCGGATGGAGAGCCGGTCTGGATCGTCCTCGATCCCACCCCCGCCCAGCAGCGCGACGAGGTGGTGGCCCAGGTCGGAGGCATCTCGCCCCAGTTCCGTAATCTGACCGATGCGATTCGGTATATCTGGATCTTCTACATCGTTGGTTTCGACCAGGAACGGCAATACCGGCTGATCTACCTGCCGATCAAGATCCTGATCCGGGACGCTGGCGAAGGATTCGCCATGATGTTCCAGGCACTCCGGACGGCGGCGGGCGTGCTCTTCCACTTCGAGAACGTCAATGAATTCTTCAGCGTTCGAGGATTCCTCGTTTCCTTCTTCGCCCTGTTGCTGGCGGCGGGACTGATTCGCTTGCTGCAATGGCAGTTGCGCCGACTGCTGGCGAAACTTCGAGGAGCCGGGAGAGACGAGCGAAGCCTGACCTCGTCCGTCGCGTTCTACCATCGCCTGACGAGGCTCCTCGCCGCGTCCGGCCTGGAGCGTCCGCCGGCCGAGACCCCTCGTGAGTTCGCGAGACGCGCCTCCGGCTTCCTGACAACCCGGACGCCCGAGGCGGAGGGTCTGGCCGAAGTGCCGGCCGAGGTGGTCGACGCGTTTTACCGGGTTCGGTTCGGTCAGCAAGCCCTCGGAGCCGACGAGCTACAACGGCTCGAGTCGCGTCTCGACGCCCTGGAGTCCGGCTTGCGACCGTCGTGACGGTCCTGGGCCTCGGACCGAGTCCCGTTGTGCGATCGGACCGCGGCGCCGTATAGTCGTGGCTTCTCGAACGTTTCTTGTCTTGCCTGACACTGATCGAGGATGATGCGTCGATGCGAGCCGGATTGGTCGGATTCTCTGGAGGCGGAAAAAGCACGTTGTTCCAGCTCTTGACCGGCGCGGTTCCCGATCCGGGCAAGGTCCATTCCGGTCAGGTCGGAATCGCGACTCTGCACGATCCGAGGTTGGATTTCCTTGCCGAGATGTTCAAGCCCAAGAAGGTGACTCCGGCGACGGTCGAGCTGCTCGATACACCCGGCTTGATGCCCGGCACCCACGGCGACAATCCCCAACGCCTTGCTCTGATCCGCCAGGGAGACGCCCTCTTGATCGTGCTCGGGGCGTTTGCCGGTGGCGACCCGACAGCGGACCTGGTCGCCTTTCGCGAGGAGATCCTCTTCGCCGACCTCGGCGTCGTGACCAACCGGGTCGAGCGGCTCGAGGCTGACGTCAAGAAGCCTCGCCCCGAGCGCGAAGCGATGCTGAAAGAGCTCGAGGTGCTCCGGCGCGTCCAGGCGGCTCTCGAGAACAATCAGCCCATTGCCTCGCTCGGTCTGACCGACGAGGAAAAGAAGCCGATGCGTTCGTTCGGCCTGCTGACGGACAAGCCTCAGGTTCCGATCGTCAACACGATCCAGGGGAACGACGTGCCCGAGTCGCTTCGGGCCATTGCGCCGAATGCACTGGCCATCGACGCGAAACTCGAACTGGAACTCTCGCAACTCGAGCCGGAAGAGCGCGCCGCGTTCATGAGCGAGATGGGCGTGACCGACCTCGGCCGCGACCGCATCATCCGGGCGGCCTACGACGCCGTCGGAATCCTCACCTTCTTCACCGCGGGCGAGCCGGAGGTGCGCGGCTGGAACCTCGAACGGGGCGGAACCGCCGTCGAAGCGGCCGGGAAAATCCATACCGACCTCGCGCGTGGGTTTATCCGCGCCGAGGTCACCGCCTTCGACGACCTCAAGGCCGCCGGCAGTATGCGAGAGGTCAAGGCGAGGGGGCTTCAGCGCCTGGAAGGCAAGGACTACGTCGTCAAGGACGGCGATGTCATGTACTTCCGCAGCAGCGTCTGAGGGACGTCGATTCCCGGACTGAACGAGAAACGGCCCTCTCCTCGACAGGAAGAGAGGGCCGTCGTCTTGCTTGGAACTTGGACCGGACCGATCGAAAGGCGATTCCGATCAGGGAACCTGTGCGGGGAGATCTTCGCCGGAGTTGGCCACGCGAGTCGGCGCGGCGACCAGAATCCGCTTACCGAGGGTGACGTAATCGGCCAGGATGTGCGCGACCTCTTTATTGTAATAGTCGTCGGCGTCCCAGGCCTTGGTTTCGGTGTGTCGGCCAGGCTTCTTGGTCTTGGCCTTCACCTCGTCGTTGTGCTCCTCGTCCGCTCGCGACTCGGCGCGGAATTTCTCCTCGTTCAGGGAGATTTCATGCCTGGCCTTGCGGGCGATGAGCTTCTTGATGAACTCGGCGTCTTCCTCGAACTTCGGATCGGCCTTGCGGCGGGCCTCCGATCGCTCGTTGAGGCGGGCCACGAGGTCGGACGGAACCCGGTTGTACAGGTCGTGAGCCAGGGCGGGCACCTTGTCGAATCCAAGCGCCGAGTCACTCTTGCCTTCACCGTAGTCGGCGTAGTCGCGCGTGGAGGGAATGTGGATATCGGGCTTCACGCCTCGGATCTGGGTGCTTTCGCCATTGGGCCGGTAGAACTGCTGGATCGTCAGCTTCAGGGCACCCAGGTTGGGGATCTTGCTCCCCCGGCCAAGCTGCTCGTTCAGCGGGATGATGCTCTGGACCGTTCCCTTTCCGAACGTGCTCGAGTCGCCAATGATCAGGCCACGGCCGTAGTCCTTGATGACGCCGGCGAAAATTTCCGACGCGCTGGCGCTGGCGTGATCGATGATGACGGCCATCGGGCCATCCCACGCGGTCCCTTTCTCGTCGTCGTCAAGGTGCTTGCGGCCCTGGGCCTCTCGGACCTGGACGACCGGTCCCTCGTCGATGAAAAGGCCGGATAGAGTGATTGCCTCTTGAAGCAGGCCGCCACCGTTGCCTCGAAGGTCGACCACGACGATGTCGACGTTTTGCTTCTTGAAGTCTTCGAGGAACTTCTGGCAATCCTTGGTGGCGCTGACCGCGTCGGGATCGCCGTTCAAGACGGCCAGCGTGTCGCCATAGAACGCCGGCAGGCGGATCACACCGATCTTAACCGGCTTCTCGCCGGCGTCGGCCTTGGTCTCGATGACCTGGGCCTTGGCGTGGTCGGCCACCAGTTCGATCTTCTCGCGGGTCAGCTCGTAGATCTTCTCTTCCTTCGAGCCGGCCGGCACGATGATCAGTCGGACCTTGGTTCCCTTGGGGCCTCGAATCTTGCGGACGACATCGCTGAGCTTCTTCTCAACGAAGTCTTCGCGAGTTCCGTCTTCCTTCTCGATGCCGACAATCTTGTCGTCGATCTGGATACGGCCGTCCTTATCGGCGGCCCCACCGGGGACGACTTCCTTGACGACCGGATAGCCGTCCTCGACCATCAGCGAGGCACCGATGCCTTCCAGCGAAAGGTGAAGGCCCTGGCCGATCATGTCTTCCAGGGTCTTCGGACCCATGTAGCTCGAATGCGGATCGATCGACGTGGTCAGCGCCGAGAGGTAAATCTCGAGCAGGTCGGTCATGTCGAACTGGCGATAGTAGCGATTCCGGTCGCGGTAACGGACCTCGAGCTGATGGATCGACTTCTTCTCGTCTTCCTTGTCGACCCGCTTCTGAAGCAGTTCGAGCTTGATCAGCTTGCGAAGCCGATCCCGGGCCTCCTTGCTGTCTTTGGGCCAATCGATCCGCTTCGGATCGTCGACGATCGACTCGTCCTTGGTGAAGTCGAACGATTGCTTGAGAATCTCCTCGGCGTCGGCCAGACGTTCGTCGGATCGCTGGAGGAACCGATCGAAAACCTTCTTGGCGAAGGAGAGATCCCCCTCTTGAACCTGGTCGTCGATCTCGGTGTCGTGCGCCAGGAACTCGTCGACGTCGGCCTTGGTGAAGTAGTACTTGAGCGGGTCGAGCATCTCAAGATAGTTGCGCGCCCACTTCTTGGCGATCTCGTCGTTGACCGTCGGCTTGGAGAGGTGTCCGCGTTCGAGCAACGTGACGACAATTTGCGCCGTGGCCTCGTCGATCGGCGTCGGCTTGATCGAAGGGGCCTGGGCCCCAATGATCACCGCGGAAACGGCTGTGATCCCGGCCAGCGCCAGGAACCCCCTCGGACTCGGACGTCGCAACGCGAATCGAGGCATGAGATAGTCTTCCGTACGAAGAGATGGAAGGAAGAACGGGTCCAGGCCGCGCCCGATCACACCCTGCATCATAGCCCGAGTGATTTCGGCGCTCAAGATCGACCCTAAAATCTGACCGCGGGGCAACATCATCCCTTCCGGGAGATCTCCGGTGGTCAACCTACCCCAATTCTACGCAATCGGCGACAACCGGTTCATTCGTGACCGGAAATCACCCCGATCGTCAAAATCGTGCCGTTCGCGCCGAGCTTAAGGGCCGCCAGCCGGTCGAATCTCCAACGGCGCCAGCATGGCTTGCGGACTCGTCGCCGCCCCGACCTGCACAGGCATGGGAACCACGTGAAGCCAAAAGTGCAACCGCTTGGGACCTCGAGGGATGGAGCCATCCGGCTTCGTAAACTCGCGGCCGAGTCGCGTGCGACCATCGGCGTCGACCTCGATGCTCGCCCGATCCCCGACCGGCGGTGCAACCGCGATGGCCGTGCACCGATCTCGGTCCATCACATGAGCCCAGCCCTCCGCGGCAAGGCGCGAGGACGCCGCCGATTGGGCATACGGTTCGAGCCGATCTTTCGGTCCTTTTCGAACGATCCAGAACGGATGAGGATTCTGGGCGTCGGGACGATCGAGGCCCCAATCGAGCCGCATCCGATCGCCCTTTGGCAACGTGCCGTAAACCGTCGAGTTCGCGCCGAAGTCGACGAGCGTCGGCTCGCCTTCGACGAGCAGGTTGAGGTCCGCCGACAACGCGGCCACGTACCCTTCGGGATCGTCCACCGTCCAGACTGTCTCGACCCAGCTCTTGGACGAGACAAACGTCATCTCGACACGGGATCGGACGCTCCGTTCGCCTCGAAGCGCCTCGACACTCTCGAACTGAAGTCCAATCGCCAGCGGACCTTGACGGGTGATCGTCGCCCTGGTGGGCACGCCGTCGGGCCCGTTCGCTCCGGCTCGGTAGTGAATGTCGTCCTTGTAACGGATCCAGAGGCCCTCCGAACCGTGCCGGAGGAATTCACGACGGGAGTTTCCGACGGCGCGAAGGAAGCCGAGCAGATTGTCGGGAACGTCGAACCGGAGATTCGGGCCGTTGGAGACCCGATACACTCCGTCCTCGTGCTCGATCGCGAGTCCGCGAGTCGGCTCTCGGCCTGGTTGCACGTCCTTGCCGTGAAGGATCGTGTAGGTTTGCGACTCGAAGGGGCCGGGACTGGCATTGAAGTCGAGGGAAAGAGCCGGCGGCCCATCCGCCCCTTGATCGAGGCGACGAAACTGGGCGGGGACCTCCTTGCCATCGCGCGTGAGCCGGAAGTTCTGGCGGTCCGCCAGGTTGGGAAACTCCGCGTGAACGGGATAGCCGAAGCGTCGAAGGCCGGCCGTCTCGACCACCAGAAACGACGTTTGTCCGGGTTCCTCCGCCCGTCCGCCCGGGGCATTCAAGAAGAGTGGCGAGGCCAGAACCGCCGCGCCGAGGACAATCATCCAGCGCCGTCGGCTCGACGGTTCAACTTCCATGGCTTGTCGTCTCCAGCACGAGAATCGTGTCGATTGGATCGTCCGGCAGGTGTTTCACGTCAAGGATGACCTGATTTCCCTCGGTGGAGAACGGAACGGGTGGTCCCTTCCAGATCCTGACCGAGGCGGGCGGTTTCAGGCCGGTCAGGAGGAGCGAATCACCGGCCGCGTTGCGGTCGAGGATGTGGACGAAGACTTTGCCTTGCGCCTCGTTGATCGTCGTCACGCCCCAGTCCTTGGGGGAGATTGGGCCACCTCGCGTGTTGTAGACCGATTCTCCGTGTTCCTTCATCCAGTCGCCAACGGCCTTGAGCCGCTCGACGAACTCGGGCTGGATCGTGCCGTCGGGCCTTGGGCCCACGTTGAGCAAGAAATTGGCGTCCGAACCGGCGGCATGAACGAGGAGGTGAATCAACTGCTTCGGGGTCTTGAAGTCGCGGTCATACTGGTTGTAGCCCCAGGCGCGGTTGATTGTGTCGCAGCTTTCCAGCGGCAAGCGGCTGACGACGTTTCCTTCGTTCAAACCCGACTGGTTCTGGCCCGGCAGGTCCTTCTCGAACATCTGAATATCTTCGCCGGGAAAGGGGGCCCGGTGGTGGTTGTTGCCGATCAGGGCCGACGGCTGGAGCCGGTGAATCAGGTCGTAGGTCCGGGAGAGCCGCCAGTCGGCTTGCTTCTTGTCCCACCAGCCATCGAACCAGATGCCGGCGATCGGGCCGTAATTCGTCAAGAGCTCGGTAAGCTGCGCATCGACGAAGTCGAGATAGCGGTTCCAGTCGCCCGACTCGGGCCGGCCCGTGTTTTGCCCGGTGCGGCCCCGAGGGAAATAGTCGGGGTGGTGCCAATCGAGATGGGAATAGTAGAAGAACAGGTCGAGCCCTCGCTTGTGGCATTCGTCGGCCAGTTCCTTCATCACGTCTCGGTGGAAGGGGGTCCGATCGACGATGTCCCAGTCGGTCTGTTTCGAGTCGAACAGGCAGAAACCGTCGTGGTGCTTCGAGGTGACGGTGATGTATTTCATGCCCGCGGCCTGGGCGAGGTCGACCCAGGCTCTGGCGTCGAACTTCGTGGGGTGGAATCGGTTGGCGAGCGGCTCATAGTCGGCGACCGTCATCTTGTGGTTGTTCATCACCCACTCGCCATCGCCGAGCTCGCTGTAGATTCCCCAGTGGATGAACATCCCGAAGCGGTTGGCTCGAAAGTGCTTCCGCGCCTCGATCCGCGCCGGCGACAGCGGCTCATCCGCCCGGCTCGAGCCAGGAATCGCCGCCAGAATCAGCCCAAGCCACAGAACCGCGACGGCGCGACCAAGACAACGATCCGTCATGACTGGCGTCTCAGGGGGTGGAAATCCTCGGCGGGTTGGTTGTAAACCGCCCAACGGCCGTAATCAAGCGGGGAGTTCCTGGCAGGGACGCTCCGTGGGGCGGAGTCGTTCCAGGAATTCACAATTCGCCCTGATTCTGGAAAAAACCTCAAGGCGCCGCTCATCGAGATCCGATGAACAGAGATACGGCACACTGAGCGACACCTGACGGACCCGACATCGAGGCTTGGCCAACATGAACGAGCGCCCGGGTTTGACCTTTCTTCTGAGCTTCCTGCTCGTGGGCTTCGCCGCGGTCATCCTCTACCGCCCGGACCCGCCTCGTGCTCCACGGCCGAGCGAAGTTCCCAGGGATGAGGCTGAGGTGTATGTCGCCGGGGAAAGCCCGGCGGACGTGGTGGCGACCTCCGCGCCCGTCGCGACCTCCGGGGTGCCCTGGCCCGAGGAGCGAGACCCGTCTCCGAGCCGGATTCCGCCCGTGACCACCACGGCTCGTGAACCCTCCGCTCGATCCGAGGCGCCGCTCGCCCGTGCCTCGGCATCGCGGTCAGAGCCTCGCGGCGTCCCGAATTCTCCGTTTGCCACGGTGCTCGAAGGCGAGTCTCTCGAGGATGTGGCCGTGCGGGTTTACGGATCGGCCGACGCGTCGAGAGAACTCTGGCTTGCCAACCGCGACCAGGTCGAACGGCTCGACGAACCGCTCAAGGCCGGTACGACGCTTCGAACGCCGGTCTTGACCCGATAGCGTTCGGCCCGCAATCCGGCACGCCAGTTACTTCGACGTTGTGGATCCATGCGGCCGGCCCCAGACCCGGATCTCGTCGAAGAGGCCCGTATCATCGAAGGAGCCGACGCCCATCCGGCCGTGCGTGAAGGTCTTGTCGTGAGCCGTCATGGCGGGCTTGTTCATGTCGTCAAAGAAGACCTGGATCAGGCCGTCGTCAACCTTGCGGACGATCCGAACGTGATGCCATCCATCGGTCCAGGGCGTACCCTTGGTGCGGTCCTCGGCGATCGACACCCGGGGCTGATCATTGACGAGGAAGATGCTGTTCGCGTGCTCGTCGGCGGCTTTTCCCAGGTGGACGTAGTAGAAGTGGCTCGGGTCCTGGTGCCCGAAGAAGACGCAGAGGTCGCGATGTCCGTAGTCGCGGGTCGTCGAGCGAACCTTCAGGTCGAGCACGAAATCGCCGGTCTCGACCTTGGGCATGAGAGCGATATTGAACGGTGATCGCACCTTGGGCTCGTACTTGCTGGCCTGGTGCTGGTCGAGAACGTGGTTGCCGTCGATGCTCCGGATTTGCCAGGCGTTCTTGTCGGTGAAGTCCCAACCGCCGAGGTCGCCGTTTTCAAAGTCGGCCTGGAACAGCAAGGGCAAATCCGCCGCGACCTTGGGGCGGGGTTCCTCGTCCGACGCGACGACGGCGCGGAGCAGGAACAGTCCGCCGAAGACCAGCCACAAAACCGCGTTCCGCCATTCTCGAATCCGCACACGCCACCTCCGATGTCTTCCGAGAGAGCCGGTTCGACCCATTGAGGCGCAGCCTTCTCCGGCGATAGCAATAGAGCCGATGCGAGGGCGTTTCGCCAGGGGGTTCAGGTCAACCGTGCCACGAGGATCGTCATGTCGTCCTGAAGAGACTCCTGACCCAGGAACGCGTCGAGCCGGCCACGGATTGCCAAGATGATCGCGGTCGGGTCGTGTTGGTCGGCGTCCAGAAAGGCGCGATGCAGGTTTTCGATGCCGAACTGAACCCCGCCGGAATCTCTTGCCTCGGTGAGCCCATCCGAAAAGAGCAGGATGCGCGCGTGCCGTCCGAGCTCGATCTCTCCCTCCTCGAATCCGAAGCCCGCGCGTGTGCCGAGCGGAAGCCCCGACGTACGAAGCGACTGAATCTTCCCCTCGTCGAGCACCAGGATCGGTGGATGACCCGCCAGCACGAAACGCATTCGTTGCGATCGAGGGTCGACGATCGCCGCCGCCGCGGTGACGAACCGGTCTTCGAACAGCTCGCCAATGGCCATGTCGAGCCAGGTCATCAAGGAGGGTAGATCGTCGGCCTTCGCCAACTGGGCCAGCAAGGCCGCCTTGACGGTCGAAACCACGAGTGCGGCTTGCACGCCGTGTCCCATGGCGTCGGCGAGGAAAAGAAACGTTCGTCCGTCGGGCAAGGGGACGACGTCGAAGAGATCGCCGCCGACCTCCGTGGCCGGCTCGTAACACCAGGCGGTCGAGAGCCCGTGGGCATGCGTCGGCCCTTGCGGCAAGATCGAGCGCTGAACGTAACCGGCGACCTTCAGGTCCTCGGCGTTCCGATCCAGCTCGGCGGCCAGCAGCTTCGCGGTCTGCTTCAAGGTGTCGCGGGCGCGCTTCAACGAGGTCTGGGTAGCCAGCCTCGCCTGAAGGATCGGCAGGTTGATCGGCTTGGTGACGTAGTCGTTGGCCCCGAGCTTGAGGCCCTCGACGATATCCTCGGTCTCTCCCAGGCCCGAGACCAGGATGACCGGCAGATCCACCGTCGCTAGCCGAGTCCGGAGCCGCCGCAGGACGTCCAGCCCCGAAACCCGGGGCATCATGATGTCGAGCAGAACCACGTCGGGACGATCGGTGTCAATGATCTCGAGCGCTTCCTGGCCGCTGTGGGCGGGAATGACCTCGTAGCCGATCCGCTCGAGATGCACGGTCAAAAGCTCGACATTCAACGGGTGGTCATCCGCCACCAACACCCGAGTCCGAGCCGTGGCGCGCGAGACTTCGGCCGGACGCGAGGACGCAATGGGTCCGCGGCCATCACCCATCGGGGTCAAATCCGACTCGAACCCCTTCGATCCAGAGAAACTGGACATGATGGTTCGTTTCCGGGATCGCCCGTCAGACCCCGATCCATCGCGGGTTACGTCGACCCCTCGTAAGACGTTCGCGTTGCGGAACGGAACACCGAGTGGACCGGTCCCGTTGACACTCGCACGAACTCAGGGACCGAAAAGATCCACTCTTGTATCATAGCAAATAACGGTCCGTGTACGAGAGATCGTTTCCAGAAACAGGATCCTCGTTGCGAAATCCTCGCCGGTCGGACAAGAGGCTCGGTCCGACCGGCGAAGGTTGGCTCACTTCGGGCTGGCCGCCGGCGCGTCGCCGCGAAGGCTTCGCAAATAGGCCAGCAGGTCGGCCATGGCTTCCGGAGAAATGTCCTTCTCCAGGCCCTCGGGCATGAGAGAGAGCCCCGTGGACGCCATCTCGTCGATCCGGTCTCGTGGGACGATATCACTGGCCCCTTCGGCCCGCTTCAAGGTGACGGCCGTCGCCGACTCGTCGGCGATGATGCCCGTCAGAACCCGCCCGTCCGTCGTGGCGATCGTGTAATTCAAATAAGTGGGGGCGACCTCGCGATTCGGGTCGAGGATATGCACCATCAGGTCCTCGGGCGTCCGGTTGGTGGTCGTCGCCAGGTTCGGTCCCACGTCGGTTCCATGATCCTCGGCCTTGTGGCAGGTCGCGCAAACCTTGCGGAAGACCTCGCGCCCGCGATCGGGCTGTCCACCCAGGTCCAGCACCCTTCGGTAGGCCGCGATCACCGGCGCGCGATCCGACCGGGCTTGATCTCCGAGAAGTTTGCTGGCGCGCTCACGAATAGACTTGTTCGGATTCTGGATCAATTGCTGACGTCGAGCCGGCTCGAGGTCCGCGAGCGGGACCGCCTTGCTCGCCAGCGCGTCGAGCAGCGCCGCCGCCCGATCGGTCCGGGCCAGCAGGGCCTCGGCCGCTTCGCGACGCACGGACGGTCCCATCACCTTCCAGCGGGCCGTGATCGCCGGACCGACGCGAGAATCGTCCACCGTGGCCAGCGTCTGGAGCGCGGCGAGCTGGACGTCGACGGGCTGTCGAGGATTGAGCAGCTCGGGCAAGACCTCCAACGCCGGTTCGACCGGTCCCAGACCCAGGAGGCGGATGGCCTCGATCCGCGACGCCGGCGTCCGCGACTCGTCGGCCGCCGTGGCCGCCGCCGTCTCGAAGAGAGGGGCCAGCGTGGCCGAGGCCGGTCCCTTCACGAGGGCCCGGAGCGAGCCCCCCGAGCGTTGCAGGCCTCGGCCCAGACCCAGCACGACGACCCTCGTCGTGGCGGGATCGGCCCCCGGGCCAGCGAACCTCGCGAGCAGCGGCGCGATCTCTTCCGGCTTGTTCCCGGCGCCCGCGAGCTCGGCAAGGTCCGCGAGCCAGGTTCGGCCCTCGGGCTGGTCCAGATGCCCGGTTTTCGCGAGGGCCTCGACGAACTCCGTCAGCCGGCCCGCGATCGAGCTGAGGACCGCGACACGGATCCAACGGCTCCCGGCGTCTCGACTCGCGAGGGATGCCAGCGCTTCCACCGCCTTCGGACCGGGCACCTCGCCGATCGAGAACGCGGCCTGGAACCGGACCATCGCGTCGGGATCGCCGGCCAGGGCCAGGAGGGGTTTCGCCTGTTCCTGGTTCGTCCGGGCGAACGGCTCGACGAGCCTCGCGGCCTGTTCTCGCACGTTCGCGTCGGAGTCCGTCAACGCCGGAGCGACGTCCTCGAAGGTCAACGTTCCGAGAGCGTCGAGCGTCCAGAGGGCATGAACGCGGCCCAGAGCGTTCGGCCGGCTTCGAGCGAGCTCGCGGAGCAGGGCGGTGGCCGCCGGATCGTTCCGTTCGATCAGGAGCCGTTGCGCCGTTTCTCGCCACCAGGCGTCGCGATCGGCCAGCAACGAGACAAGCTCGGCGGTGCTGGCGTTGCTCAGCGCCGGCTTCGATCGTCTCTGGAAGCCGTCGGGAACGAGATGATAGAGCCGGCCTCGGTCGTGGCCGCTGGTCAGGTCGAGGTGCATCTTGATCGGCTCGGGGATCGAGAACGGATGCTCGATCGTCTCGCGATACATGTCGAGGATCAGGAGCGTGCCGTCCGGCGTGTTGGCGAAGTTGACCGGGCGGAACCAGTTGTCGGTCGACGCCAGGAACTCCACCTTCTCGTCGGCGCGGACGGCCTTGAAGATCGGGCCGTCCTTCTCGACGAGCTTGCGGTGGACGAGGTTTCCGCCGACGTCGCCGATGAAGGCGTTGCCCCGGTATTCCTCGGGAAAGGCCGTTCCACGGTAGATCGTCACGCCGGTGGCCGACGTGAAGAAGCCGGTCGCGACCAGCTCGGTCTTGGGGGCTCGCTTGACGAAGTCGGGGTCGGCGGCGCGCTGTCGGGTGCGGACGATCCGCCAGGGCTCGGCCGGGCTGATCCGGTAAACCGGCCCCGCGCCGCCTTCCACGGGGATATCCACGACCGGCGACGGAGCCGCCAGCGCCCGGTTCCGTTCGAGGTATCGCGAGGGCAGAACGATCTGCCGAATATGGTTGCTGTTATTGCAAACGAACCGGTGCCCCCAGTTGTCGAAGGTATGGCCGAACTGCCCGCCGCCGGAGATTGCCTCGAAGGCCGAGCCATCGGGCTTGAAGCGGAAGTCGCGGCCTCGAACCGACACCGGTTTGCGGTCGGGGTGGGTCATGTTCTGGATGTCGCCGCCGTTGCCGCCCGAGGCGCCATAAATCCAGCCGTCGGTGCCCCAGAGCAGGCCGTTGACCAGGGCTTGCACGTTCTGGGTTCCGAAGCCGCGGAACATCACCTTCTTGACGTCCGCCTTGCCGTCGCCGTTGGTATCCTTGGCGTAGAGGATGTCCGGGGCCACGGCGATGAACACGCCGCCGTCGTAAGGCACGACGCCCGTCGGCCACGACAGGCCATCGACGAAGATCGTCGAGGTTTCGAACACGCCGTCGCCGTCACGATCCTCGAGACGTCGCACGTTGCCGCTGGGGACGTCCTCGGGATAGGGATACCCTCGCATCTCGACGACGTAGAGCCGGCCGTCGGCGTCGAAGCAGACCGAGACGGGGTCGGTCACGACCGGCTCCACGGCGGCCTGCAAGAGGTGAAACCCCTTGTGAAGCTGAAACGTCGCGAGCGCCTTGTCGGGCTCGGTCGGCTTCAACCGGGGAAGTTCCTTGGCCAGGTCGTTGTCGCCGGCCAGGGCCGCCAGGGGGAACAGCAACAAGGCGAGAGCAATGCGTCGTGGCATGGTGGGACATCCGAAGAGGGACATTCGGGGTGGACCTCGATTGTAGGAGGTTGGCCCGCCCGGCCTCAAGACGCCGTCGGTGGACCCGGGCCTCGACTCCGACAGGGACCGCCGCGGGGCTCGTTCGCGAACCTGATGCCTCGCAACGGTTCGGGAGGTCCCGTACGATCGAGCGGTTGAGCGACGTTTCCGCGATTCCGGGAGTCTTCCAGAGATGGGCGAGCCGCGATTGATTCCCCTCGACTTCCGCGAGTATCCACCGGCCGAGATGGCCCGCCGTTCCTCCGAATTCCTCGACGAGATGCGGCGAAGGCGGACCGTCCGCGACTTTTCCGACCGTCCCGTCCCTCGCAGCCTCATCGAGGACTGCCTCCGAGCCGCGGGGACCGCGCCCAGCGGGGCCAACCAGCAGCCCTGGCACTTCGTGGTCGTCACCAACCCGGAGATCAAGCGGCGGATCCGAGAGGCCGCCGAGATTGAGGAGCGAGACTTCTACAACGAGCGAGCCCCGGCCGACTGGCTCGAAGCGATCGCTCCGCTCGGAACCGACGCTCAGAAGCCCTTCCTCGAAACGGCCCCTTACCTGATCGTCATCTTCGGCCTGTCCTACGGCATCGACGAGGATCGAAAGCGGGTCAAGCATTACTACGTCAACGAGTCGGTCGGCATCGCGACCGGCATCCTCATCACCGCCCTGCATCACGCGGGTCTGGCCACCTTGACGCATACGCCAAGCCCGATGAAATTCCTGAACACGATCCTCAACCGACCGCGCAACGAACGGCCATTCCTCATTCTCGTGGTCGGCTACCCGGCCGAGAGGGCGAAGGTGCCCCTGATTCACAAGAAACCGATCGAGAAGTTCGTCACCTTTCTGTGAGCCGAGGCCCGGGACCCTGGATCGCCGGGCCTCCTAGCCGGAGGGCATCACGACGGCCAACGAGCCGCCCATCACGTCAGAGGTTGCCCGTAGGCGACCTTCCAGCTCGATTCGGCGGAAAGTCGGAGCCCCTCCATGGCCAGGGCGCGGGCCTCGTCCTCCGAAAGGGGTGTCGCCTTCGCGACCGTCTCGGCCGCTTTTTCCAGCTCGGCAACGTTCTCGAGGCCAATCACGGCGACGCAGACCCCAGGGATCGAGAGCGCGTAGCGAATCGCCTGCTCGTAATGGTCCTCGGGCAGGCGGAATCCCTTCTCCCCGTTGCCGGCGCCACCGAGAACTTTCATCGCGACCAGTCCCAGGTTCTCGCGGTGGGCGCGGGCCCAGACCTTGTGCTCGAAGTCGTAGGTGTGCTGGACCACGAAGTTGACCGCGTTCATCAGGACGTCGATGTCGCCGGTGTCGATCGCGGCGTGGAAGCGGGTCGGATGCAGGTGGCCGCTCGCGCCGATGAACCGGACAACGCCCTGCCGCTTCGCCTCCTTCAGGGCCCCGAGCGCTCCCCTCGGCCCGAACGTCATTTTCAGGTCGGGCCATCGCGGCTCATCGCCGATGTTGTGCAGATGGACGAGGTCGAGGTGGTCGGTTTGCAGCCGCTTCATGCTCTGTCGAAGCAGCGTCCAGGTTCCCTCGTAGGTCGGCTCTTCCGTCTTGGTCACGAGGAAGACCTTCTCCCGGATCTCGGGAAGGCTCGGCCCCATCTTTTCTTCGGCGTAGCCTCGCTGCGCGTTGCCGTAGTTCGGGGCCACGTCGAGGTAGTTGACGCCCAGCTCCAGGGCGCGATGGAGCGTCTTCCGCACGTCTTCGACCGAGACGCTCTCGCGCTGGAAGTGAGCACAGCCGATGCCGAGCCTCGAAACCTCGACGCCGGTCCGTCCCAGGACGACCTTGGGCACGTTGATCCGGCCAACCGCCTGCTCTCGCGCGAAGCCCAGGGAGGATGTCGCCGCCAGCCCGCCGAGCACGGCCCCCGTTCCCTGGAGGAAATCACGACGGGAGAGTGACGCCTTCGAAGGTTGGCGGTCCATGGATTTGACCTCCGCGTTCAGGACATGAGCCAAGTCGAACAAGACGAAGCATCCGTCGGAAAACGGCGGGAACCCGCTTCGCCCGCCTAGAATCGGGATAACCGAAACGTTTTGCGGAGTCCAGCGCCGAACGCTACGCTTTCCCTGAGCCGCCGCAACCATCGCGTGCTCCGCAATCGACCTCGCGGGAGACTTCGATCATGACCTCGCTCGTCCCAACCCTTCTGGCCCTGTCCTTGATCGCGCAAACGGTCGATCGCGCATCGTCTCCGCGCGAGGGTCATCCCCCCAACGTGCTGGTCATTCTCGCCGACCAGCATCGGTTCGATTGCCTGGGCGCGATGGGCCATCCCGATATCAAGACGCCGAACCTCGATCGCCTCGCCGCCGACGGCGTGCTCTTCCGCAATAGCTTCTGCACCTGGCCGGTCTGCACGCCCTCGCGCTACTCGCTCATCAGCGGCCTCTCCGTTCAGCAGCACGGAGGCCGCTCCAACCGCGCGACCCTTCCACCCAGCATCGCGACGTTTCCGGCCTCGCTCCGCGACGCTGGCTACGACACCGCCACCGTCGGCAAGATGCATTTCATGCCGGCGTATCTCGACGTCGGCTTTCGCCGCATGTTTCTCGCCGAGCAAAACGGCCGGGGACGGCTGGTCGACGACTATCACCGCGATCTCCGGAAACACGGTTTGATCGACTCGGTCGACCTGATCGACCAGGAGCCGCCGTTTCGCCGCCATGCCCCCGACTCCTACTGGCAGACCTTCGGCGCGGGTCCGTCCAACCTTCCCGAAGAACACCACTCCACCACCTGGATCGGCAACCGCGCGCTGGAAATCCTCGAGGGCTGGGATCCCAACACCCCAGGATTGTTGATGGTCAGCTTCATCAAGCCCCATCACCCGTTTGATCCGCCTCGCCCGTGGGATTCCATGTACGACCCCCAATCGCTCACCATCCTGCCCGGCTGGACCGACGACGAGCCGGACGTCGATCGCCAGCAGAGCCGGGGCTACTTCGACAACACCACCCTCACCAAACCGGCCTTGCGGCGGGTGATGGCCCACTACTACGCCACGATCTCGCAGCTCGACGCCCAGGTCGGCCGAATGATCGACGCATTGAAGCGCAAGGGGCTCTACGACAACACCCTGATCGTCTACACCGCCGACCACGGCGAGTTCCTCGGCTTCCACCACATGATCCTCAAGGGCAACCACATGTACGACCCCTTGATCAAGGTGCCCTTGATCGTCAAGTTCCCCGCGAACCGCCACGCGAAGTCGGTCCGCGACGCCCTCGTCAGCTCGATCGACGTCACCGCGACCATCCTGCAAGAAACCGCTCGGCCGCTCGCCCCCGACATGCGAGGCCGCCCCCTGGAACCGATCCTCTCCGGCCGTCGACCCGAACGAGCCCTCGTCTTCGCCGAGGATGGCGCCCAGACGATGGTCCGCACCAAGACCCGCAAGCTCCTCTACTCGAGCCGACCCGGTCAGTCCATGTTCTTTGATCTCGAGAACGACCCCCTCGAGTTACGGAACCTGATCGATGACCCCAGCCGGCAAGCCGAGATCCAGGCACTCAAGGAGGCCCTGCTCGCCTGGTACCAGACCGAGACCCGCACGGGGCCGTACCTGAACCTCGAGAGCCGCCAGATCGACCAGCCGAATGTCCCTAACGATCGCGTCGAGGCCGAAGCCGCCATGGAGCGTTATATCAACGAGAGGATGGAGACGCTCCGTCCCGACCCCTCGCAACCGTTCAACCCTCGACGTTGAATCGAGGCGATCGTTTCGCGGGACTACGACTCGTTGGGTCGAGCGGCATCTTTCCAGTAGGCGAAGGTCTCGGGCGTGATCCGGGCATCGCCTTGCCGTTGGAGTTCCTCCAGGCACTCGAAGAACGCGCGGCTCGCGTCTTCCAGGCCGAGCAGTCGCATGCTGATCAGAACACGCGTGATCCGAAGCCAGTTGTGGTTCGGATACCGCCAGACCGATGGCTTTTCCTGGAAATCGTCGGCCCGAACGACCCGCCCATCCTCGTACGCCAGGCCGAGAAACGCCAGGAAAACCCGGAAGGACTTCAGGAGGTTCTCCCGAAGGACCGGCTCCGAGCGAAACGCGGCAATGTCCGCGTCGGTCAGCGTCGGCGCGCCGGGGTTGAAGCGGCTGGGCTCTCGGAGCGGAAACATCCATTGAATGAAGTCGTGAATCGACTCGAATTGATCGTCCGAGAAGCCCCACAACGTCGCCAGCGAGCGGCCTCGGTCGTCGGTCCCGTGGCCTCGATAGAAGTCGGTGAGTCGCGACATGAGGATGCTCCTCGTTGACGATGCGATCGGCCCTCGTCACCAAGCCGCGCCGGTGCCCGAGGGACCGCCGAGTCCCAGCCGCTCGGCGAGGGGAATCAGGGCCTCGATCACAAGCTGAATATGCGAATCGAGATCGACCCCCAGGCGTTCCACCCCAGCGCGAACCTCCTCGCGATCGACCTTGGCCGCGAAGGCCCGGTCCTTGAGCTTCTTTTTCACGCTCGACGGCTTGAGCGAGGCGATGCCGTCGGGCCGGACCAGCGAGCAGGCCATGACGAAACCGGTCAGCTCGTCGCAGGCCAGCAACGCCCGATCGAGCGCCGACTCGCACGCGACGCCCCACGGCGTGAAATGCGCGGCGACCGCCTGCGCGATCTCCGGCTCCTCGCGCTCCCGGAGCCACTCGACAATCCGTTTCGGATGCTCGACGGGCCATCGCTCGTAATCGGCGTCGTGCAGCAACCCGGTCATGGCCCATCGCGGTTCGTCTTCGTCGCCTCGTCCGTAACGATGGGCCGCCCGCCGCATGACGGCCTCGACGGCCCTCGCGTGGTTGAGCAGCGAGGTCGTCTTGGTCCACTCGTGGAGCTTGGCCTCCGCCTCCTCGTACGTGATTCCCATCGGGCTTGACTCCTCTCGAACGAGGTGGAACGCCGGGCCGAAGCCCCTTGCCAAGGCTCCGGCCCGGTTTTGGATGGGCCTCGTGAAACGATCAGCGGCGGGCCGCGGGGCTCGAGTATTCGAGCATCTGCGTCGTCAGATCCTGAGGATAGGAGATCTTTACATCCGTAATCGTTCCGTCAGGATCGCGGACCGGCTCGAGCCTGGGCATGACGAAGCCCGTGTACGAGGGCAGGTTGAGCGTCTCGACCCTCGAAAGCACCTCGTCGCGGAGCTTCGGATCGAAGTGAATGCCGTACGTTTCAAAAAGCGCCTTGGCCGCGTCGTAATCCCCTTCCGACTTGATCCGCTGAACCTCCGCGAGAAGTCGCCCGACCCCTTCGCGGAACGCGACGGGATCGACCACCACGTAGTAGGTTTTGCCGTCGCGATGGCGTTCCTCAACCGCCTTCGAGTTCGCGAGCAGCCAACGAACCACCATCTGGCGGTTCCGCATGTGATCTTCCTCGAGCTGGGCACCCTCTCGAACGCGACGGAGCTGAACCAGGCCGTTGCGAGCGTACGCCTCATAGGCCGCGCGGGCCATCTCCGGCTGATCCTCCGCCTTGATCAGGCCAAGTTCGGCGAGCTTCGGATCGGCCATGAAGTAGAGCGCCACCAGGTCGGCCCGGCCTTCCTCGAGCGCCGAGTAGTGCTCCTTGATCGAGTCCTGGGGCTGACCCTTGAGCGACTCGGAAAGCCGCCCGGATGCGTGGCCGATCACCTCGTGCATGTTCACCAGCAGCTCGCTCGACAGGCTGCTCCATTTCTCCGCGCGCTCGGCTTCCTCGGGCGTCCAGGAGAACTCCTTGCGGAACGACGTGGGCGTCGACTTGTCGTAGGCTTCAATGATGTTCGAGAGTGAGACCGACTTGCTCCCGTAGCGCTCCCGGATGGCCTGGTCGTTCGGCAGGTTGATGCCGATCGGCGTGACGGGCCCGCAATCCCCCGTCTCGATCACCACGTCGATCGCGTTCGCCGTGATCCCCTGAACGTTCGGCTTGCGGTACTTCTTGTCCCACGGCATGTGGTCTTCAAACCATTGCGCCTCCGAGGCCAGCTTCTGGATGGCTTCCGTCTTCTTCTTGTTGACGAAGAAGACGGCCGATTCCCACGACCCCTTGACCCCTCGTGCGTCCATATAAACTTCAATAAACCCGTTGATCGTGTCGACGGGAGCGTTCTTGTCGCGAACCCAGGCAATGTCATACGCCTCGCGGTCGGCCGTTTCACCGGTCTGGTAAAACTTGATCAGGGCCCGGAGCGCCTCGGCCGTGGGTTCGGGAGCGACCTTCGAGGCGTCTTCCAGGTGGCGAACGATTCGTGCGATGCGATGGCCATACTTGCCGTCGACGCGGTAGACCTGCTCGACCAGCTTGCCTTTGCGTTTCACAAGTCGAGAGTTCAAGGGATAACGCTCCGTAAACCCCTTCAGGTCGTCCATGCGAACGCCGACGTACAGGTTGTTGGCGCTGGAAGCCAGAATGTCCTTACCGGGGCCGGGCGTCTTGTTGGTGACGATCGGGTCTTTGTCGGGATCGAAGAACATCGGGCGGAGCCGTTCCAGCAACTGGTCGAGCGATTCTCCCTCCTTCAAGGGGAACTTCGCCCCCGCGTTTTCGGCGGCGTGGGCTGCGTCGGCGAATGCTTTCGGTGAGCATGTGAGAACAAACTTCCGGGCGGTCAAGTTGTTGTAAGGCCCGGAGTTGATCCAGAACAGCTTGGCGTAGCGCCGGATCTCGTTGAGCGTTTCCGGGGCCTGGGCCTCGACGGCCTTGGCCCGTCGAAGAATGGCCTCGAGCACCTTTCGCATCTCCAGGCTGTGAACGTAGCGCTGGTCGTAGTAGATGTCTCGACCGGCCAGCGCGGCCTGGTAAAGGTGCCAGATCAGGAGCTTCTGTTTCAGCGGCAATTCCTGGAATCCGTCGGCGTAGACCTGAACGACCGCCGCGTCATCGACGCGTTCGAGCAACCACTTACGATCCTGTTGGGGCTCGTCGGCCCGCCCTCGGTCGGGAACGGCCGCGAGGATCAAGGGAACGATCCAGACATATCGCCAGTGAAAACGCATGGGCAGGCGGCTCCGCGTTGCGAGTTGAGAAACGATGAGGGCGGATGCACCGTTGACCGTCCGTCGCGACCCGAGCGTCCGAAGGATTCCGGTGGAACGGGCATCATACCGCGCGTTACGCTGAATCGCATCTCAACCACAATTCTCCCGATCACGTCCGTTCGCTAGAATCTTGGTATCGGGGCTGGCGAGCCTTTCCCTTTTGGAGATGATCAGCGCGGCCTCGGGTCGAGCCGCTCCACGAGCCGAGTCCGCACGGGACAGACCATGCTGGATCGACAACGTCCGCTCTTGCTTCGTTACGCGGCCTCCCTGCTGATCATTCTGGCAGCGACTCTCGGTCGTTCGGCGCTGGATCCAGTTTTGCAACAGAGCGTTCCGTACATTACCTACTTCGTGGCGGTGGCCGCCGCCTCCTGGTTCGGTGGACTGGGCCCGGGGCTGCTCGCGTTGATCCTGGGAGCCCTAGCCTCCTCCCAATTCTTTGTCGCGCCACGGGGTTCGCTGGCGATCGCGGAGTTCGGCTCCGTGGTCAGTCTGGCCCTTTATCTGCTCAACGGCGGCATTATCATCGCGTTTTCCGAGTCGATGCACCGGGCTCGCCGAATGGCTGAGACGAAGGCGTTGCTCGCCGAGGACGAGAAGGCCCTCCTGCAACGGGAAATCGCCGATCGCCGACGGGCCGAACAGGAGCGGGATCGCCTGATCACCGACCAGCAACGATTGGCCGAGATCGCCCAGGAGCAATCGGCCACCCTGAAAGGGTTATTTGAACAGGCTCCGATCGGAATTGCACTGCTCGACGATCAGTTGCGGATCGCCCAGATCAATGCGTATGCCTCCGGGCTCATCTCCCGCGCGCCCGAATCGCTGGTGGGGGTCCCGTTGCGAAAATGCATCGAGCACCTGTTTCGCGCCGCGATCGTCGACGAGATCGAGGGGCTCGTTCGCAAGACTCTCGAAACCGGAGAGCCGTTCAACGCCGAGGATTGGAGCGTCGAGAACCGGCACCGACCCGGGTTGCCGTACCATGTCGATTGGAGCATCCGGCGCGTGGAACGCCCGGAGGGTCAAGCGGTTGGCATTCTTTTGATCATCGTCGACGTCTCCCAGCACGTCCAGCGCGAGCGCGCGCTGCGCGAGAGTCAATCTCGACTGCGAAGCGTGATCGATCGCAACATGATCGGCGTCGGCTTCTGGAGTCGCGACGGCCGGATCACCGAGGCGAACGACGAGCTGCTCCGGATCACCGGGTATTCCCGGGAGGATCTGGAGCATGATCGCACCTCCTGGAGCGATCTGACGCCGGAGGAATATCGATATCTTGATCGGATCGCCCTGAAGGAAATGGATGAAAGGGGGGCCTGCACCCCCTACGAAAAGGAGTACCTTCGGCCGGACGGTAGCCGCATTCCAGTCCTGATCGGCGGGGCGCTGTTCGAGAACGACTCGTCCTGCGGGCCCTTTTTCGTGCTCGACGTT
>CAZRGV010000043.1:22993-40767 GCA_964599655.1 uncultured Isosphaeraceae bacterium
AAAGCGCGCGGAAATCGAGCTGCGCGATAGCGAGGAGCGCTTCCGTCAACTGGCCGATTCCATGCCGCAGATTGTCTGGACGGCCCGTCCCGACGGCTATCTCGACTATTACAATCGGCGATTCCATGAGTACACACTCCAGCCCCAGGGGGAGGGCGGAGACGAAAGCTGGATGCCCGTCTTGCATCCGGACGATCTCGCGATCTGCCTCGACACCTGGTACGAGTCGGTGCGGACCGGCCGGCCCTACCAGATCGAGTATCGGATTCGCGAGGGCAAGACGGGCCAGTATCGCTGGCACCTCGGCCGGGCGCTGCCGGTTCGTGACGACTCGGGCCGGATCGTTCGCTGGTACGGCACCACGACCGACATCGAAGACCTGAAACAAGCGCAGAACGCGCTCCGGGAGAGCCGCGAACGGCTCCGGGCCGCCCTGAACGCCTCGTCGACCGGGACCTTCCGATGGGATGTTCAGACGAACATTCTGGAGTGGGACGAGAACCTGGACCGCCTTGTGGGGAATTCCTCGGGTTCCACGACCGATCGCCTGCAACTGCTCGTCGACCGCGTTCATCCCGACGACCGTGAGGCCGTTTTCGCCGCGTTCGACCGTTGTCGCCGCGAAGGGGCCGACTTCGACCTCGAGTTCCGGGTTGTCTGGCCCGATGGCAGCATCCACTGGTTGATCGATCGCGGCAAGATGGTCCGCGACCTCAACGGCCGGCCGCTCTCGATGACCGGGGCCTGCACCGACATCACCCAACGCAAGCAGTTCGAACAGGCCATTCAGACCGCCAAGGAACAGGCCGAGGCCGCCAGCCTGGCCAAGGACCAGTTCCTCGCCATGCTCAGCCACGAGCTTCGAACGCCATTGACGCCTGTGCTCCTCTCGGCCACCGCGCTGCGGGACGATCCGCGAACTCCCCCCGAGCATCGAGAGAGCCTCGAGGAGATCCGCCAGAACGTGGAACTCGAAGCGAGGCTGATCGACGACCTGCTCGACGTGATGCGAATCATTCGGGGCAAGATGTCCTACCGATTCGAAGTCGTCGACATTCGCGCCCTGATCCGTCGAACGGTCGAGAACTGCCGCGTCGAGGCCGTTGGAAAACGGATCGAGGTGGCGATCGAGTGCCCGGGAGAAGCCCAACATGTCTGGGCCGATTCGGCACGGCTCCAGCAGGTCCTGTTGAACCTGATCAAGAACGCGGTGAAGTTCACGCCCGAAGGAGGCAGGGTCACGGTCCGCACCGGTCCCGGGGACGACGGCCGTCTTCTCATCGAGGTCCGCGACACCGGGATCGGGATCGAGCCCGATGTCTTGCCGAGGATCTTCAACGCCTTCGAACAGGGTGAAGATGTCATCACTCGAAGGTTCGGAGGGCTTGGGCTTGGGCTGGCGATCAGCCGTTCGATCGTCGAAGCCCACGACTCGACCCTGAACGCCTTCAGCGAGGGCCGTGGCCGAGGGGCGCGCTCACGTTCTCGTTGCGAACGGCGTCCCCCTCCGACGCCGCGTCCCCTCCGGCCTTGCCGGCCGATCGGGCCGATCTCCCCTCGTGGAAGCCCCGGCTCTTGCTCGTCGAAGATGATCCCATGACCTCAAGGATCATGGCCAAGCTGCTGCGGCAGGCGGACTACGTCGTGACCACCGCCAACAGCCTCGAAGGGGCGTTGAAGGTCTCGATCGAGGATTACGACCTGCTGATCAGCGACGTCGGCCTTCCCGACGGCACCGGACTCGACCTGATGCGAACCGTCCGAACGCGCCGAGACGTTCCCGGCATCGCGCTGACCGGCTTTGGCACCGACGCCGACCTCCGCAAGGAGCGAGAGGCCGGTTTCGTGGCGCATCTGACGAAGCCCGTCGATTTTGACCGGCTCGAAGCCATGATTCGCAAGGTCGCGGCCGGCCTCCACCCCGCTGCCGGCGGGAAGGTCAAGGTTTGAGCCTCGGTTGATACGAGATCCGGCGGTCACAGCTCCAGCGTTTCCCCTGGCTGGAGAACGATGGGTTCGGCCTGGGTCTCCTTGCGGACGCGATCGGCCCAGGCGTTGGCGTTCTGGGCGATGATCTCCCAGGTGTTGTAGTGGATCGGCAGGACCTTCTTGGGCTGGAGGAGCTTGATGGCCCGGATCGAGTCGTCGGGGCCCATCGTGTAGTTATCGCCGATCGGCAGAATCGCCAGGTCGACTCCATCCTCGCCAATGAGCTTCATGTCTCCGAACAGCGCGGTATCGGCGGCGTCGTAGATCTTCGTGCCGTCGTTGAGAAACAGGTGCAGGCCGCAGGGGTTGCCGCCGTACGACCCATCGGGCAGGGCCGATCCGTGGAAGGCCAGCGTCAGCTTCAGCCGCCCGAACGGGTACGCGTGCGAGCCGCCATGCTGCTGGCCGTGGACCTTCTCGAGCCCCTGGTTCTGGAGCCAGGTGGCGATCTCGAAGTTGGCGACGACGGTCGCCCCGGTCCGCCGGGCGATCTCGATCGTGTCGCCGATGTGGTCGCCGTGGCCATGCGACACGAGGATGAAGTCGGCGGGAACCTCGCCGGGCTTCGCGGCCGCCGCGGGGTTGTGGTTCAGGTACGGATCAATCAGGATGTGCAGGCCATCGCTCTCGATCAGGAGACAGGCGTGGCCCAGCCACTTGACGCGGGTCGACATGGTGATGCCTCTCCGAGGTGTTGTCCGTGATCTTGCCCAACCCGTGGAGCGCGGACTCGGTTTCCGACATCCACGAAGGTACTCGCGCCGCCCCGCCGATTCCACCCGTCTTCCAGACCCCGGCCGGCCCTCCTGTCTGGGCTCGAACGCGGGGTTCCCGCAACGGTCGCGGTTGACGCCGAGCCCTGGGATCGTGGATAGTCGATCAGTCGGATCCGGCGCGACGCTTGACCGCTTGTTCCTGCCACCTCGAACGCCACCCATTCCGGGTGTGGATCGCACCGTACCGCCATGCCTCTGAAGGTTTCCAACATCGTACTGGGCCTCGACGAGCCGGAGGATTGCCTGCCCGAGAAGCTGGCCGAGCGTCTCGACGTGGGACGCGACGCCATCGCCCGCTGGCGGATCCTCCGCAAGAGCCTCGACGCCCGACGGCACGATGAGATCCATTTCGTCTACACGGCCGAGGTCGAGCTGCCGACCGTCGAGCCGTCTCTGGCGCGTCGCAAGCTGGGACCGGGCGTCGAGCCGTTCGTCGCCGACCGGTTCGAATGGCCCGAGGCGGGCGTCGAGCCGTTGGAGCATCGTCCGGTGATCGTCGGCGCGGGCCCTGCCGGGCTGTTCGCGGGCTATTTCCTGGCGCTGGCCGGCTACGCGCCGATCGTCCTGGAGCGTGGCAAGGCGGTCAAGGAACGCGTGGCGGACGTTCGCCGGTTCGACGGCGGTGGACCGCTCGATCCGGAGAGCAACTACCTCTTCGGCGAAGGAGGCGCGGGGACGTTCAGCGACGGCAAGCTGACCAGCCGAAGCGGCGGACCCGATGTCCAGAAGGTTCTCGAAGTGCTGGCCGAATGCCACGGCAAGCCGTCGATCCTCTACGAGCAGCGTCCCCATCTGGGCTCGAATCGGCTGCCGCTCGTGGTCCGCACCCTGAGACGCAAGCTCGAATCACTCGGAGGCGAGGTCCGGTTCGGGTGCCGGCTCGAAGACCTCGAGATCGCCGATGGGCGGCTTCGAGCCTTGCAGACGAGTTCGGGGCGGATTGCCGCCGAGATCGCCGTGCTGGCCGTCGGCCATAGCGCCCGAGATACCTATGGCATGTTGCTCCGACGGGGGGTTCCGCTGCTCGCCAAGCCGTTTCAGCTCGGTGTTCGGATCGAGCAGCCGCAAGGCCAGGTCAACGTCGCCCGCTACGGCGGCTTCTCCGATCATCCGGCCCTGGGCGCGGCCGACTACAACCTCGTCGTCCATGCGGGAACGCGAGACCTGTTCACTTTCTGCATGTGTGCCGGCGGTTACGTGATGCCCAGCGTCAGCGAGCCCGGCTACTTCTGCACCAACGGGATGAGCGAGAGCCGTCACGACTCGCCGTTCGCCAACAGCGGCCTTGTCGTGACGATTCAGCCGGACGAGTTCGGCAGCCGGCATCCGCTGGCGGGGGTCCACTACCAGCAAAGGGCCGAGCGACTGGCCTACCTCGTCGGAGGTCGGCGCTATCAGGCTCCGATCCAGTGGGCCCGAGACTTCCTTCAAGGGCGGGCCAGCCGAGGCAAGGTCCCTTCGAGCTACGCGACCTACTCGAGGGGCGTCGTGCCGACCGACCTCGGCCTGTTCCTGCCGCCGCTCGTGATGGAGACCCTCAGCCGAGGGCTGCCGCTGATGGATCGCCGGTTCGGCGGGCTGTTCCTCAAGCACGCCACATTGACCGCGCCGGAGTCTCGGGGCAGCTCGCCGGTTCGGATCCCTCGCGACGACCGGACTCGTGAGAGCCCGGCGTTGGCCGGGCTCTATCCGTGCGGCGAAGGCGCCGGCTACGCCGGAGGCATCATCAGCGCGGCCGTCGACGGCCTCCGCACCGCCAGGAGCCTCGTCGCCCGGTTCGCTCGACCAAATGGCTGAACCCTCAACGCGCCCCCGAGGGCTGGTGTTGGGTCACCTCCGACAGATCGAAGTGCGGCGATGGGATCGCGCCGGGACCGGAGACCGCCTCGGTGAGCAGGAACGGCGCGACGCCCCGGTGCACCTTCTGATCGACCTCGGCGAATCCGGCCTGCTCCATCAAGGAGCGAACCCGCGCGCGGGAGGCGTGGTGGACCGCCCCCTCGACGCTCGCGACGCAGACATCGTAGATGAACCAGCCGTGGAGGGCGTCTCGGTCGCCGGCGACGGGGATGAGGCTGCCCCCCGGTCGGAGCACCCGGCGCATCTCGGCGATCGCCCGGTCCTGATGGGGATAGTGGTGGAAGCTGTTGGCGCAGGTCACCACGTCGAACGAGCCGTTGGAAAAGGGTAGCCGCTCGCTATCGCCCTGCACGGGGGTCACGTTCCCGGCCAGTCGCTTCCAGCGCTCGGCCCCCTTGGTCAGCATGCCGGCGACGAGATCGACTCCCCACACCTTCGCTCCAGGTAGCGATTCCCGGATGCGAGCGGCGAACAGCCCCGTGCCGCAGCCGACGTCGAGCACCTTCAGCGGGCGATCGCCGAAGCGGGCCTTGATCCGTCCAAGGATGGCCCGGTGCGACGGGCCGAACAGGAGCCACTGGAGGATGCAGCGGTCGTAGCTCTCGCTCCAGCGGGTGAATTCGTGGGTTGCCTGCTGCTTGTCGTAGCCCATCGTGGCCTCCGTGCCATGTTCAGGATGCGGAACGATTCGGCGGTCCGGCTAAGGGTTAATAGATAGATAGGAATCTTGATGATATCCGCCAGCGGGACCAAATCCGTTGACGCTGCTGCTTGTCCAATCGTTTGACTGCCAGGCGAGATAGCGGCTGTTATGCCGAGTCTTAGAACCGATCGTATTGAACGCTGCCCGGGGCTTCTCCAGGATCAGAATGCGTGCCCTCGCTGCGCAGATGATCTCGACCAAGAAGGCATCACTCTTATCGAAAGGGAGATAGATCGGCCCACCGAAGTCAGGGGGCTTCCAAGCGATTCGGAGCGTCCCTGGTATGACTTCGGCTCTCTGAAGCGTTACTTTCTCTTTAGCGGCCCAGGGTCATTAAGCGACTCACCTGAGGACCGTCCGAAAAACCCCCATTTGGTTGAACTTTGTAAATCATCGCTTCTACGCGATAAGATCTGGGAGGCAAAGGGACGCGAAAAGTATCAGCGAAGGTTGGCTCAAATTCAACGCCAGCGTCCAGGACGAACATTTGATGGTCATATCGCCGCTCAAATAGGACTTTCTCGTTGGATGGATCGACCACGCGGGCAGACCATACAAATTTCCTGTTGGGTCGCGATTCATACATCCTAGCCGCCGCAGCGATACGCACCTTGTCTCCCTTCACCTGGATCGATACCAATCGCAAAGCGTGTCTGGCGAGTGGGGGATGACTGCGCGAATGTTGTTTGGCGTCTCCAGGACGGCTGTCCCCTGTCGTGACGATGGGGGCCCCAGGGACTTTGACCGCAACATCGCGGATAGGAGGCGTTGCTTGCGGGCAAGCCCGTGTAGCCTGTACGATAAACGACGAAACGAGGAAAGAGCAGAGACCGACTATCGTTAGCCCCAAGGTCCTGGTGAGCGTCGCAAATCTCATGGCAATCTTTCCTGCCTACCTAACCTGGTTTTCTTTTCAAGAAAATGCCTGGATCAAAGCGGCGGCACATCAAATTCAACATCCACCGGATATATAATACTGTTTAAATCGCAGTCTCCATTTTCGTCTACAGGATAAACCGCTTGGTAAGCTTCATACAAAAAGTGCCGGATGGGCGAAATCGCCGCGGCGATCCCTAAACCAGGGATAAGGGCGAACTGGCTGTACCGCTTGATCATCATCGACGATGCTTCTAAAAATAAAAAGAAAGATTATATTAATTGCCGAAGTTCCGAACCATTCCTGATTATAACCCGTCCTCGAAAAGGGTGCAACAAGATTCTCACAGCAGTTTTCACGGTTCAAGGCAAGCGGACGCCCATTCGGATCAATTATCGGTCGAACCGGCGAACTCACCTTGACGCCCGCACACCGTTCAGTACGATAGGTGTTTCGCCAGCGAGGGATGGCGACCACGGTCTGACCGCGCTCGACGGCCGGGTCCTTGCGGGCTCGAAGACTTTCAGGTGCTTTACGGCGATGAACTGTTATCAGGCGAAAACGGGGCAACTGGCTCCCCAGTGGTACGTGATTGACGCGACCGACCAGGTCGTGGGCCGGCTGGCCGCCCAGATCGCGCCGATCTTGATGGGCAAGCATCGACCGACCTACACGCCCCACGTCGATACCGGCGACTATGTCATTGTGACGAACGTGGATAAGGTCGTTTTCACCGGCAACAAGTGGCAGCAGAAAGTCTACCAGCGGTACAGCGGGTATCCCGGCGGTCAGAAGGAAGAAGCGGCCTGGAAGCTGTTCGAGCGCCGGCCGGAGCAGATCCTCGAGCTGGCCATTCGCCGGATGATGCCCAAGAACAAGCTCGGCCGGCACATGATGGGCAAGCTGAAGCTCTTCGCTGGCCCGCAACATCCCCACCAGGCCCAGCAGCCGATTCCGCTGGAGCCTCGCGTCGGACGCCCCGCGTCGGCCGGTTTGCTGCTGGCGCCCGAACAGGTCGTCAACCCGCCGCGCCGCCGCAAGAAGCGGGTGAAGGCCGAGGGTGAGGCCGCCGTGGCCGAGGCCCCGCGGGCCGAGCCGCAACTGCCGGCCCCCGAGGTCGAGGAACAGCTTCCGCCGCCGCCGGTCGAGGAACAGCTTCCGCCCCCTGAATCGGGCGCGGAGCCCCCGCCGACCCAGGTCTGATCCGAGCCGCCGTTTCCGCCGGTCGTGGAGCTTCGGTGGGCCCGACCGGCCTCCGGCCCAACCCGCAAGACGTTCCGACTCCCTCGAATCGACTCGAATCGCCCCGAACCCTGGTGAGCGGGGCCTTGACCCAGGACTGACACAGGACAGGACCACGAGATCGCCATGGCCACGGCCGAAAAAACCTACATCTGGGGCACCGGACGGCGCAAGACCGCCGTGGCCCGCGTTCGGATTCGAGAAGGGACCGGCAAGTACCTGGTCAACGATCAGGAAGTCGACAACTACTTCCTTGAGGTTCCGCATCGGAGCGACGTCCGCGCTCCCCTGACGGCCACCGAGATGGCCGGACGCATCGACGTGTTCGTCAATGTCAAGGGTAGCGGCAAGAGCAGCCAGGCCGGCGCGGTCATGCTTGGTCTGGCCCGCGCCTTGAAGGAATACCGCTCCGACCTGGAAGAGGCCCTCCGCCACGGCGGCTACCTCACGCGCGACCCGCGGATGGTCGAGCGGAAGAAGTACGGCCACAAGAAGGCCCGCAAGAGCTTCCAGTTCAGCAAGCGCTGAGCGGGGCTCGGCCTCTCGATCCCATCGGAAACCGAAAGACGGCAAGGTCCGGCCGGCGCGGGACCTTGCCGTCTTTGCGTTGGAGAGTCGGATGATTCGGACAGCTCGGTAAACCGCACGCATATTAAGTTAAACAAATTTCAAGTTCACTTACCATCTTTTTATCGAATTCCTGCGTTTCCTAGAATTAGAATTCCTATCAGGATTGGTACTGCTCTCGGAATTGCTCGAGGTTGGCGCGTCGGCCGAGCAGGACGATGCTGTCGCCGATGCCGAGGGGTTCGTTGCCCGAGGGGGGGAACTCGACGCGGCCGTCGGCCCGCTTGACGGCGATGACGATCACGCCGGTGCGCCGGCCGATGTCGAGTTCTCGGAGCGTCAGGCCCGCGAATGGGCCTTGACGGCGACCTCGGACAACTCGATGGCCAGGCTGGAGCGGTGGGTCACCAGCTCGACGAACTCGACGGCACTCGGGTTGGTCAGGATCGAGAAGATCCGCTGCGCGCCGATGGCCGTGGGCAGAACGACGTGATCGGCGCCGGCCTGCCGCAGCTTTTTCTGGGTGCTCGGCTGCTCGGCTCGGGCGACGATCTGGACGGTTGGGGCCATCTGGCGGGCCGTCAAGGTGATGAAGACATTGACGGCATCCGACGGAATGGCCGTGACGATCGCCTTGGCCCGGGTCAGTCCGGCCTCTTGGAGCACCTGCTCCTCGGTCGCGTCGCCGAAGATGTAGAGCCAGCCTCGGCTCTCGATGTCGGCGACTTTTTCGGGGGCATGGTCGATCAGAACGAACGGCTCCTCGACGGCCGCCAGCTCGTGGCAGATCAGGCTGCCCATCCGGCCCATACCGGCGATGATCGTGTGGTTCTTGAGCCCTTCGATTTGCCGTCGCACGCGCTGATGTCCCAGGAAGCGTTGCAGTTCTTCTTCGGTAATGAAACTCAGAATGCCCGTGAGCAGGTAGCCGACCGCCACGTAACCGAACAGGATCACCAGCACCGTGTGAAGGCGGAGGCCGGCGGTGTCGATTGGGTGAACCTCGGTGAAGCCGACGGTCGAGACGGTGATCGCGACCATGTAAAGCGCGTCACCGAAGCTCCACCCGAGGGTGACATAGCCGATCACTCCGAAGACCAGGACCGCCAGAAGAACGACCAGGCCGGTCAAGATGCGGCGGATGGCTCGCCGCCTGGATTCGTCCCGGCGTTTGCCGGACTGAGCCTCGGGCATGGGTTGTGCGGGATTCGGCTCCGGCCCTCGAAAGGCGAGGAATCGTCTGGCACAAAAGTAGCCGAGTCATGCCGCCTTGGCAATCCGGCCCGTCGCGCGCCTGGCGATCGGAAGGACGAGGCCCGTTCGAACCGGAGATCAGCGTGATGATGCGGTTCCGGTGGTCTCGGGTGCGCCCTCGATCCAGTGTACCACGCGATCGGCCGGCAAGTCGGATCGGGCCTCGATTTGTCCCGAAGGCCAGCGGACCTCGACCCGGTCGACGCGATTGGCGGGACCGAGGCCGAGATGGATGCGAGGGTCGTGCGAGGAGAGATAGCTTCCACCGCTGTCGATCGATCGGATCAGGGTCTGGCGTCCGACGGTGACCGTGACCCGGGCGCCGATGGCGTCGGGATTGCGTCCCTGGCCTCGAAGGTCGAGCCCGAGGGAATGCCCACGTCGTGGCGACTCGTTCCAGAGGACGACGCTGGGGGCCCGGTGGTGGACGATCACGAGGTCGAGGTCGCCGTCGCCGTCGAGGTCGCCGCAGGCCAAGCCTCGTCCGCTGTGAAGCTGCTGGAAGTAGGGACCGGCGGTCGAGGTCACGTTGGCGAACCGGCCGTTTCCCTGGTTGTGCCAGAGCAAGGGGGGGTTGTCGATCGCGTAAGGCTGGCCGCGTTCCTGTCGGATGTGGCCGTTGGTGACCATCAGGTCGAGGCGGCCATCGAGGTCGAAGTCGGCCAGGGCGAGCCCCCAGCCGGTCAAGGGCTTGCTGTCGGTGCCGAGCCCGGACTGGAAGGTCTGGTCCTGGAAGTGGATTCCGCCGCCGGGCAAGGCGAGGCCCCGCCAGAGCGTGTCGTGTTCACCGACGAAGTGGGTGATGATGACGTCGTGGATCGCGTCGCCGTCGGTGTCGCCGAGGGCGATGCCCATGTTGGCTTCGGGCTGCCCTTCGCCGTTGAGGGCCAGGCCCCAATCGTTGGCGACCTCTTCGAAGGTTCCGTCGCCCCGGTTGCGCCAGACGGCGTTCGCCTCGGCGTCGTTGGCGACGAGCAGGTCGGGGCGTCCGTCGCCGTCGAGGTCGGTGGCGAGGACGCCCATGCCCCGACCGGTTCCGGCCACGCCCGCCTGGTCGGTGACGTCGGTGAACCGGCCTTGGCCGTCGTTGCGATAGAGGACATCGGGCAGGCCGTCGAACTGGCCGGGAGGACCGTACTCGGGTCGTCCGTCGGCGTTGCGTTCGAAGGGGGCGTCGGCCGGGTTGAAGGCGAAGTAGTTGGCGACGAAGAGGTCGAGGTCGCCGTCGGCGTCGTAGTCGAGGAAGGCGGCGCCGAGGCTCCAGAGGGGACAGCCGACACCGGCTTCGGCGGTCGCGTCCGTGAACCGTCCGCCGTCGTTGCGCCAGAGGGTGTTGGTCCCGTAGCGGGTCACGTAGACGTCGGGATCACCGTCGCCATCGAAGTCGGCCACGGTCACTCCCTGACCGTATCCTTTGGAGGAAAGGCCCGCCTCGGTCGAGACGTCGTTGAAGCGGCCGTCGCCGTCGTTGCGGAGCAGCACATCGGCCGGCGGGTCGGTTCGAGAGCCGACCGGCAGGGGGACCCCTTGCGCGAAGAAGAGGTCAAGGTCGCCGTCGTGGTCGAAGTCGAGCAGTCCGACGCCACCGCCGGTGACCTCGACCGGCCAGGCGGAGCCGGACTCGCCCCGGTCGTAGCGGAAGGGGAGTTCCTGGGCTCGGAAGGCCAGGGGAGGGGCCTTGACCGTCGGCGTCTGGGCCTGGATCGCGCGGGCCGGGTCGATCGGTTCGGGGTTGGTCCTGGCGGTCACGAGGGGCTTTCTCGCCCCTGGGCTGGATTCGCGGGCGTCGCAGGCGAAGACGGCCAGAGCGAACAGGACGAGGAGCAGCTGGTGGGAAGGGGGCATCGCGCGGAATGGGGGCGTTCGCATGAGCCCGATCCCCGTCAGGTGCGGCGAACGCGGAACCGCTGGTTGAAGGCGACGGCCACGACGACCACGGTGCCGAGCACCAGGCCCTCGATCTGCGTGCTGTCGAGGAATCGAACCACGATGCCGGTTCCCTTGATGACGAGCTGGATCAGGATGACGCCGAGGACGGTCCCTCGGATCGAGCCGACGCCCCCCGAGAGGCTGCAACCGCCGACGACCGCGGCAGTGATGGCCTTCAACTCGTAGGCTTCCCCCATGTTCCAGGTGGCCTTGCCGGTGTTTCCGGCGAAGAGCAGGCCGCCCAGGGCCGAGAGCATCCCGGCCAGTCCGTAGGCGAAGGCCTTGAGGCGTCGGGTCGGGAGACCGCTGAGGCGGGCCGCCGACTCGTTGCCGCCGAGGGCATAAAGGTGCCGGCCGAGCACGGTGGAGCCCATCAGGATGATGAGGGCGAGCGTCAGGGCGACGAAGATCGGCACCGTGACCATGTTGTCGGCCCCGAGAATCCGGAAGTTGGAGAAGGGGACGGTGATCGGGTCGCGGCTGATGATGTGTGCCGCGCTTCGGAGCCCGGCCATCGTGGCCAGGGTGGCGATGAAGGCGGGAAGCCGCAGCCGGTTGATGAGCAAGGTGTGCAGCAGTCCGATGGCCAGGCCCATCAAGAGCGTGAGCGTGACGGCGGCGAAGACGACGCCCAGGCCGATCGTTTCGCCGGTCGGCTCGGCGCCGGGGAGCCATTCCTTCATCAGCTTCGAGCCGACGACGGCGGCCAGGGCGACGACGGAACCGACCGAGAGGTCGATTCCGCCCGAGATGATGACCACCGTCGCGCCGAGCGAGAGCACGCCGTACAGGGCCGTGTCGTGCAGCAGGTTCGATAGGCTGTACGACGAGAAGAAGCCGTGCGACGGCTCCAGAACATAGATCAATGCCAAGGCGACAATGTTGGCGACGAGCAGGCCGAACTCGGGGGCTCGAACCACCTTGACCCACGCTGACTTGCCGGGTGCCTGGCCTCGACGCGGCTCACTCATGACGATCGGAGTCCCTTGCTGGCCAGCCACGATTTCATTTCGTCGATGGTGATCACGTCGTCCCCCTGGTCCTTGTTGGCCTTGAGGACGGGGGAGTCGGCGTCGGGGACGATGACGCGCACGCCGGTGTCGCGGGTCGAGCCGTCGGGCAGGACCTCCTTGACCGTCTTTTCGTCCTTCTCGAGCAGGGCCTTGAGGAGCTTCACGCCCTGGAAGCCCATTTCGTAGGGGTTTTGACAGACGGTCGCGTCAATGTTCCTTTTCTCGATGTGACGGACGGCGGCCTCGTCGAGGTCGAAGGTGACGACGGTGGTGCGCTGTCGGACCTCGGGCGAGCGGCTGACCTCCTCGGCGATGGCCGGGGCGTTGTACGACCAGAGGCCGAGCAACAGGTTCAGATCGGGATACTTAGTGATGGCGTTCTGGACGTTGGTTCCGGCTCGGGAGTGATCTCCCTGGTCCTCGAAGGTCTCGATGTCCTCGAAACCCTTGCCGGCGCCGAGGAAGAAGCCCTGCTTGCGTTCCTTGGCGTTGGCGGCGGCGGAGGTTCCGACGAAGGTGATGACCTTGCCGCCTTCGGGTCGCAGCGCCAGGGCGGCTCGACCGGCGGCCTCGCCGGCCTTGACGTTGTTGGTGCCGATGTAGCCGCGACGGACGTCCTGCTTGTTGGGGGCAACGTCCGAGTCGATGGTGATGACGATCTTGCCGGCCTTCTGGAGCTCTCGCATGGCGTCGATGACGCCGGGGGCGTCGGCCTCGATGACCGAGACGGCCACGCCCTCGACACCCGGCAGGGACAGGGCCTCGCGAAGCCGCTCGACCTGGCCTTGCGTCGAGCCCTCGTTGCGCCGCATCTCGACGGTGATGTTGAGCTGCTTGCCGGCGTCCAGCATGCCTTTCTCGACGGCGTTCCACCAGTCGGCATTGCTATTGGTGACGAAGAGGATCTTCGGTCCGCCGCCCGAACCGCCGCCGCCACAGCCGGCGATGGACGCGACGGCCAGCAGCGCCGCGAAGAGAACGACACCACGATGAAACCCACTGCGATCCACGGAACCTCCCCCTGTCGCGACGCGCGGAAAGGATGATTAGGACGGGGCCGTCGGCGGTCGCCCGGCGTCGGCCTCGCGACGGCCGAGCGACCGAAAAACGGCGTGACCCTGGGGCTTGGCCCCATCTTAATCGAGCCGTCTCGCCAGGGGAACAGAGCCGTTCCCCTTGAAAAAACGGCCTGTACCGTCGATCATCAAAGGGGCAAGGGTCCCGACGTCGGCGGCCCTGCGATCGGGCTCGGAGTCGCGGGCGATGCACTGGCAGGACCGGGTTTACGGCGAGGTCGCGATCGACGACCCGGAGATCCTGCGACTGATCGCGTGCCCGACGTTTCAGCGCCTTCGAGGGATTCGCCAGGCCGGCCCGTCGGCCTTCGCGTTTCCGTTCAAGACGGTGACGCGGTTCGAGCACAGCCTGGGCGTCTACCTGCTGCTGGGGCGGCTGGGAGCCGACCGCCGCGAGCAACTGGCGGGCCTCCTGCACGACATCTCGCACACGGCCTTCTCCCACGCCGTCGACTTCCTGTTCGACTCCGACGAGCAGGACCATCACGAAGGCCTCAAACCGCTGTTTCTGACCCGGCCGGACATGGTCGAGGCGATCGCGAGGCTGGGCTTCGCGCCCGAAGACTTCTTCGACGACTCAATCTATCCGCTGCTGGAACGGCCCTTGCCCTGGCTTTGCGCCGATCGGCTCGACTACTTCCTCCGGGACGGCCGAGCCTGCGGCGTGACCACGCCCGAGAGCATCGCCCGGACGCTCGATCACACCGTCGTGGTCGAGGAGACGATCGCCCTGGATGACCTGGACGTGGCCCGCGAGGTGGTCGAGCAGTTCGCCGAGATGAACCGGGACTGGTGGGCCAGCACGACGGAGGCATATATCTACAACGAGTTCGCCGACGCGCTTCGCGAGGGATTCCGGCTGGGGGCGCTCCGCAAGGAAGACCTGTTCTCGGATGATGCTCATGTGCTCGCGCTGCTTCGATCCGCGCGCAGTCCGTTGATCGAAGAGAAACTCGAACATATCTTTCAATTCCGACCCGATCGGCTTGAAGGGTTCGTGCCCCGGGTGATCCCGAAGACGCGGTGGCTCGACCCGCCGGTGGTGCGCGATGGCCGGCCTCGGCCGTTCTCCGAGATCGCGAACGAGACCGGCGCCGGGCGTGAGGCGGCCGTCGGCGATGGAGTCGACGCGATTCGAGCCGGCAAGGAGCGCGAGGCGTCGTCGTAAACGGCTGCCAAAACGGGGGCTTGGGTCATGTGCTGGCGCTTCGGGGCCGTACCTCGGATCGGGTCGCGTCTTATCGGGGCGTGCCTCCGGGGTCGAGGGCGGGGGCCATGGTCAAGGGGACGAGGGCGGCCGACGGTTGAAGGGATGTCGCAAACCCTTCGCTGACAAAGGATTTGGGAAGCGGCTTCAGCTTGGCCAGCACGGATTTCGCCGTGCCGGGTGTCGGTCGCGGCGGATTCGCGGGCGAGGCGGACCGGACGGCTTGCGGCGGGGCCGTGGGACGTGGCGCGGGGGCCGTTTTCGGTTCGTTTGGCGCGGTGGCCGATTTCGGTGGCTCGGGTGCCGGGGCCGTTTTCGGTTCGTTGGGCGCGGTGGCCGTTTTCGGTTCGATTGGCGGGAGGGGCGGAGTCGGGATCGGTTGGCGGACGTCGTTGGTTTCTTGTGACGTCGGTTCGGGAATCGACGGGGGGCTTGCCGAGCGGCTGGGCAGGTCGCGGCCGATCCAGGGGCGGGCGCCGCGGCCCTTGGCCAGCAGGTTCAGGGCGCGGAAGAGGGTGGAGGTGTGGCGCGCCTCGTAGCGCTCGCGGAGCCGGCCCTCGGGAGTCTTGTCGATCAGGACCAGGGCGGGGGCGGCGGCGCGGTCGGGGCCGTCGACCTCGGTCCAGAGGGTCTGGAAGCGGTCTTCGAGGCGGGCGATCTCGGCGTTGACGGCCTCGAGGAGTCGTTCGCGGGCGGCGTCGGGGTCGGGGAGCCGGTTGCGGAACGCATCCAGGCGGGCGATCGAGGGGCGCGACCGGGTGTCGGTCTCGAAGAAGCGGTCGAGGGCGTCGAGGTCGAGGTCCTCGTCGGCCAGGGTGGCGATCGCGTCGGCGTAAAGCCGCGCGACGTGGTCGTTCTCGCGGAACGTGATGTCGCTGGAACGTCCCAGCAGGGCAGGGATCGAGGCGACCAGCTCGGGGTCGAGGTCGCGGCCGTCGTCGAGGCGTTCCAGGATCCGATCCCAGCGCTGGAGGAGCCAGTCGATCCCTTCGCAGAAGGATTCGAGCCGCGGCTGGGCCCACTCGGGGTTGGTTTTCATCCGGCGATCGAGCCGGGCCACCCGGCGATCGCGGCGTTTATCCCAGTTCGTGGTTGCGTCGCGACGCCGCAGGGCGAGGGCGGTCTCGGATTCTTCCAGTCCGCGATCAAGCCGGACCGACGCCAGCGCGGCGAGGCCGACAAGCCCTCGCTCGACGGGGCCTCGAGGACGAAGGTCGTGCTCCCACTCCTCCAGTCGGCGCTGAAGGGCCTCGCGGTCGGCCTCGATCAGGACGGTTCCGTTTCCGGCGAGACCATGCTTGACGGCATTGGCACGAGAGCGGACTTTCCCGTTCTCGGAACGTGGTCCGGTGCTTCGCTTTGCGTTGTTGCGTCGGGCGTTGAGCGCGGCGTCGGAGAGGGTGTAGGGTCGGGTGGCGGGAGCCATGATCGGGTTCCTCAAGCCGGGGGCGTCATCGCGAGGGCGAAGGTCGCGCGGCGTCGTTGCCGGCGCGAGAACAACCATCGCCAGTCATCTCTTACTATCGGAAGACCGAGTCTTCGAATTCGAAAAAATTTCGCCAGATTCTCCAAATTGTGGAGATTTTCTGTGCCGGGCCTGCCAGGAGGGGTGTTTCGATGCGGTTTGGAATTGGAAGCTTGCGGTGACGCGGCTTGCGGGGGAGGGGGAGGGCGGTTTAGCCTCGAATTGCCGGAACGTTCCTGTCTTGGTGGAGTCGGTCCGAGGTGGGCCGGGTGGTGCTCATGGGTGTTGATCCCGCGGGTTGGGCGACGGCGCGAAGGGTCTCGGCGGCGGAGGCGCGGGCCCCGGCCGACGCGTTGGGTTCGGGCGTGGTGGCGGCGGTTTTGCTGCTGTTCTGGTGCTCGGGCGCGACGGGCTTGATGCTCGAAGTGGTCTGGTCGAGGAAGCTGGTGGCGTTGCTGGGGGCGACGACGTGGAGCGTCATGGCGGTGCTCGTGGCGTTCATGGGGGGGCTCGGGCTGGGCAGCGTGCTCTGGGGGCGATGGGTGGGCCGTGCGGCTCGGCCGTTGCGGTGGTACGGCTGGCTGGAGATTGGCGTTGGGCTCTACACGCTGACGGTTCCCTGGCTGTTTGACCGGATTGGCGAAGGGTTCGTGCGGGCGGCGAGGGCGCTCGGGTACGACGAGGGGGGCGGGATCGGGCTGCGGGCGACCGTGGCCGTGCTGGCGCTGGCGGCGCCGACGATCCTGATGGGCGGAACCTTGCCGGTTTTGACCCGGGTGGTGGCCTCGTTGCGAGGTCAGCCGGGGCGTGTGGCGGGGATTCTTTACGCGGTCAACACGGCGGGGGCGGTGGTCGGTTGCTTCGTCACCGGGTTCGTGCTGATTCTGAGCCTGGGGGTGGATGAATCGAACGCGCTGGCGGCGTTGATCGACCTGGCGATTGGAGGGCTGGCGCTGTGGTTGGCGAGACGGCTTCCCTCGCTGGAGATGGTCGGCGTCGGCATTCGGTCGGCACCAGTCGCCTCGGAACCCCGCAGGGGCCAGGGGGCCTTGCTGGTGGCGATGGTCTCGGGGTTCTGCGGGCTGGCGTACGAGGTGCTCTGGACCCGCGGGATTCTGATCGCGATCGTCGATTCTACAACGTATGCATTTACGTTGATGTTAACAGCGTTTCTGTTCGGGCATGCGTTCGGGAGCGGGCTCGCGGATCGGTGGGACCGTGACCGGATTGTGGGGAAGACCTGGACGCGGCTGGGGCTGTCGCAGATCGTGGCCGGGCTGTTCGCGCTGGGGTCATTGCCGCTTTTGATCGGCTCACGAGGGTGGATTGACCGGATGGGGCTGGTGTCGGACGCGAGCTTCTGGGGTTTCCGGGTGCCGTTTTTTCTGACGGTCAGTCTGGCGGTCCTGGCGCCACCGGCGGCGTTTCTGGGGGCGAGCTTTCCGCTGGCGGCGCGGTTGTACGTGGGTCGAGGGCGACCGGCGGCGTCGAGCGCGGGGCGGCTTTATGGGTTGAACACGCTGGGGGCGATCGTCGGGGCGATCGCGGCGGCGGCGTGGCTGGTTCCGTGGCTTGGGACGCAAGCGGCGGTGATCGGGCTGGCGGTTTCGCAGGGGGGGCTCGGGGCGGTGGTGATGCTGTTGGGAGGCGGCCGGGTCGGCTGGCCGGGTCGGCTGGCGTCGATCCTCGTGCTGGCCCTGGTCGGGTTGGGCCTGCTTGTCCTGAACGAGATTTTCGGGATGCGTGCGTTGTACGCGTCGAAGGAGCCCGGGCGGATGGTGGCGATCAAGGAAGGGCCGTGTAGGGAAAGAGTGTA
>CAZRGV010000043.1:40777-42962 GCA_964599655.1 uncultured Isosphaeraceae bacterium
CGTCACGGTGCATCAGAGGACGCCCGAGGACCGGGTGATCAACATCAACGGGACGAACGTCGCGGGGACGAACCCGGTTCTGCGGACGACGCAGAAGCTGCAAGGGCACCTGCCGGTGTTCCTGCACAAGCAGCCCAGGACGGTGCTGCAAATCGGGTTCGGCTCGGGCGGAACGTGTTACTCGGTCAGCCTGCACGAGGAGATCGAGCGGATCGACGTTTGCGAGATCAGCCCGGACGTGATCGCGATGTCGTCGAAATATTTCGCGGACATCCATCACAACGTGCTCGATGATGCGAGAGTGCACACCCACATCGCCGACGCGAGGAGCTTCGTCGCGGCGACGTCGAGGACGTTCGACCTGATCCTGTCGGACTCGATTCATCCCCGGTTCCGGGGCAACGCGGCGCTTTACACGGTGGATTACTTCGCCTTGTGCGCCCGGCGGTTGAAGCCGGGGGGGATCGTCTCGACCTGGCTGCCGCTGTACGGACTGTCGGTCGACGATGTGCGCTCGGTGCTCAAGAGCATGCGCGCGGTGTTTCCGCACGTTCAGGTCTGGTATCCGAACGCGGTGCCGAACGAGAACACGGTGATTCTGGCGTCGATGGAGCCGTTGACGATCGACGTGCCGAGGCTCGAGACGGAGCTGGCCAGGCCGGTTCTCGCCGAGGACCTCGCGGAGGTGGGGATCCGGTCAGTCTTGGAGTTCGTCGACGCGTTCTTGATGGGGGACCGGGCGGTTTCCCGGTTCACGGCCAAGGGCCGGTTGAACACGGACGATCATCCGTATCTGGAGTTTCTGGCTCCGAAGACGCTGGATCGGTTCGGGTCGTGGCGCGACAACCTCGAGGCGCTGGTGGCGTCGAGGGAGCGGATCAACCCGTACCTCGAAGGAGCCTCGCCCGAGTTCCTGGCCGAGCTCGATCGGTGGCAAACGGGGACCGAGCGAAAGCTGGCCGCGCAGGTGCTCGAGCTGCAAGGCCGGCCCGACGAGGCAGTCCGGGCCTACGACGAGGCGATTTTTCAGAATCCCGACGACCTGCCGACGCGGCGTCGCCTGGTGGCGCTCCGTGCGTCGTTGCGGTCACGTCCCTGAAGCGACAGAGCCGGCTCGAATTCCGGGTCGAGCGTCCCCACGCGGTTCGGGCTCGTGATGGGGGATCGGTCGGAACTCCTTGTTTGACAATCTGTTACAAGGCGGGATCTCGGTCCGCGCGCCGTCTCCAACGCGGCGCGGCAACGGCCTGAGCACCGTGGCCGTGAGCGCGCGCGAGCCGATCCGTCAGTTTCTCATTTGTGGGTGAAGAAAGTATATAGCGTCAGATGGTCCCGATTGGTCCCGACTTTTTTTGAATTTTTTTCTGGCATCGATTTCGGACCGGGGTTATCTCTAACCGGTGCGATTGGAGGGATAATTGTCCCTCAATGCATCCTCTCACCTCGTTCGCTCGTCTCGCTCATTCCGATCGGAGGCAGTCTGCCATGAAAGAGAGGCATCGCGGCTTCACGTTGATTGAACTCTTGGTGGTCATCGCGATCATCGGTGTTCTGATCGCCCTGCTTCTTCCCGCCGTTCAGGCCGCCCGAGAGGCGGCCCGCCGCGCCCAGTGCACCAACAATCTGAAGCAACTGGCGCTGGCATCTCACAACTACGTCGACCAGAACCAGGTCTTCCCGCTTCAGGACCTGTACCCGACGGCGTCGGGTCCGAGCTGGGGCTGGAGCTACGGCTGGCCCATCGCGATTCTGCCGCAGATGGAGCAGCAGACGGTTTTCAATGCGTTCAACTTCAGCATCGGCATGTTCGGCAACGCGCAGGGGTACACCTTCCAGCGCGGCAACACGACGGTCGAGTTCCTCCAGATGGGCTTCCTGCTCTGCCCGTCAGACGGGATCAAGCGACGCCCGGCCGATCCGCGAGGCGCGACCAACTACGTGGGGAACTACGGCGGGCCGGGCAGCATCCAGCGCTGGACCGGCACGATTGTTCCCAACGCCTGGACCGGCGGCTACTCCGGCGACGCGTCGAACCTCGGACCGTTCGGAACCGAAGGCATCGTCGACGGAACCTCCAATACCGCGTTGTTCAGCGAGCGGCTGCTTGGTCTGAACGGCAGCCCGGCGACTCCGGTCGGCTCGGTCAACTCGCGTCGCGCGATTTACGTGGCGCCGGTGGGCTCGG
>CAZRGV010000044.1:0-10007 GCA_964599655.1 uncultured Isosphaeraceae bacterium
AAACAAGCCGGACAACCAACAAAAGCGCTCTCCAGGCGATTCGGACCAAGTGATCGAAGCGGATCCCACGCACGGTCCACCGTCACACCATGCATTCGAGAGGACGAAGCGAGTGACAACCGGACGAGGGCCCGTGACCGCTCGGTCGGCAGAAAGACAAGTCGATCATCTTGACGACTGGTTTTCACACATTCGCGGAATCGACGATGATCACGATACCATCGCGAAGGACCGGTCGATAGAATCGGGTCCAAGGGCCGGTGTGGCGGAATGGCAGACGCAGAGGACTTAAAATCCTCCGGAGGGGAACCTCCGTGTGGGTTCGACTCCCACCACCGGCATCGAACCGGCTCCATTTGATCTTCGAGAACTCGAATGTAACGGGTCGCACAGACGAACGGGGGGCCAGCCCTTGCGCCGAGCCCACACCTCAGGAATCGAGCATCCTCAAGCCCTGGGAACGGGTGTCACGGTTCTGGTGTTGGTGCTCATGGTCGCGACGTCGGACCCTCTGACCGTCGTTTGGGATGAACCTTTCACGCTGGGTCGAGAAGCGCGGCTCCGAACTTGGTTCCAGGCGTTGTGGGACCCACCACGGTTTGCGGCCACCTGGAGACCGCCTGAGCGGGAACTGATTCCGTCCGACGGAATGCCGGCTCCAAGCCGCGAGGAGATCGACGCGCGATCTAAACTGTTTCAACCGAAGATCCTCGCATGGTTCTGGCCGTTCGCTCGTCAGGAACCGCACGGGCATCCCCCGTTTTACGCCCTCGTGGGGTTAGTCGGTGATCTTCTGGCTCCGGGATGCCGTGTGCTGGCACGTGCCAGGCTCGGCACGATGCTGGCCTTCAGTCTGACCGCCGGGGCCATCGCCTCGTTCTTTTCGAGGAGATGGGGAATCGGGCCGGCCGTCATGGCGGCTGGCGCGTGGGTTCTTCAGCCGAGGCTTTTTGCGCATGGTCATTATGCTCACTACGACGCGCTGCTGACTTGTTTGTGGGTCGGCGCGATCCTCGCCTTTGCCTGCGGTGTCGAACGATCACCGTCGAACCTCGCGTCGCGATCGAACCTCAAGCGAATGGGCTGGGCCATCGTCTTCGGTCTCTGCGTGGGGGGGGCGGCGGCCACCAAGCTGACCGGTTGGTTCTTACCACTGCCGTTTATCCTCTGGACCCTGATTCATCGTGACCGATTCGGATTGTGGATGATCGGGGTTGGCGGATTGGTGGGTGTGCTCTTTCTCGTCGGGAGCATTCCGCCCTGGTGGCACGATCCGATTCGTGGGCTTGAGATTTTCCTGAGGTCAAATCTGAGCCGGGGTCAGACAACGCGCATTCCGACCATGTTCCTCGGCAAGGTCATTCTTACGCCGAAGGATTCGCTTCCCTGGTACAACACCTTGGTCTGGACGCTGTTCGCAACGCCCGTCGGAATCCTCGCGATTGCGATCATCGGCGCGTTTCGAAGCCTGATCGACGGCCGGATTCGTGGGTTCGGAAGCCTTGTCGTCTTGAACTGGTGGACCCTGCTGATCATCCGGGGGCTTCCGCACATGCCAGGGCATGACGGAATCCGGTTGTTCCTCCCCGCTTTCGGAGGCCTGGCACTCGCGTCGGGGCTGGGCGCGATCTGGATTTTGGAACGCTGGCAAGCGCGGGGAAGACTTGCCGCGTGGATCGCGCTGGTGGAGGGGGGACTGGGGATCTCGTCGACGATGCCGGTTCCGCTCTCGTACTACAGCCCGATTGTTGGAGGCCTGCCGGGAGCGACCGCCATGGGCATGGAGCCCACGTACTACTGGGACGCCTTGACCGAGGATGCGCTGCGAAGGCTCAACGCCCGCTGTGGACCGGAGGACAAGATCGCCTTCCCGGACTCAATCACCCTCTGGCCCTATCTCCGCCAGGAGGGGAAACTCAAGGCCGGGATTGAGTCTTACGAACCGGGACGCTGGGCCTGGTACGTGGTTCAGAATCGCCCCGGCCGGTTCGGCCCGCTCGAACGCGACCTGATCGCGAGGGTCGGGCCGAAATTCATCCTGGTTCAGAAGTGGGGCGTCCCACTGATCTGGGCCTTCCCATTCCACGAGGTGGATCTCTCGCTGCGTCGCATCTCAAAAGCGTGAACGGGCCGACGGCTCACGCGGCGTGCGGCCGAACCGGATGTTCGACCCGATCCTCGATGGTGACGATCTCTTCGCGCTGAATGGTCACGTCGCCGGGAGCTTCGATGCCGATCCGGACCGAGTTTCGGTCGATCTTGACGATGGTGATCCGAACGTCCGGGCCGACCTGGAACCGCTGCCCAAGCTTCCTGCTCAAGACCAACATGGCTCTCTCCTCCGTGAGTGAGCGATTGCTCTCAACCCGTCCTCCGGCAGAACTGTCCGCCGACTTGAGCCCATTCTCAAGCATCCGGCATGCCGTCGCACCCAAACCTCATGGATCAAATCCGCCAAAAACACCGAACGTATGAAATGTCAGAAGTTTGCGGATTGAAAATCCCAGGGAATCGACTCCACCAACCACCAGCGACATGACAAGAACGCGTCCTGTTTGTAACTTTTTCCTGAAGTCGAACGCCAAAGGTGCGGACGTCCCGTGGAATTGAACGATGCCAGCGACCAGGAATTGCCGGTGAACGACCCGACCTCGCGTGATCCCGGACGGTTCGAGGCTCGAAGCTGGCTCTGGCTCCTGCTGTTGCTTCTGGGAATGTCCGCCTGGCTCTGGCCGATCGGCCTCGGTGGCCGGATGCCGGTCGGCGGGGACGTCACCCAATTCTCGATGGGCCTGATGGCCGTTCTCGACCGGGCGCTCCACGCACGGCGGCTCCCGCTCTGGAACGACCTTTGGGGCTTCGGCTTTCCCGGCCTGGCCGAGAGCCAGATGGGGGTCTATTACCCGCCGCACTTGCTCCTCTATGGCCTGTTTCCAACCGAGCTGGCCTACACGGCGAGCCTGGTGATTCACACGCTCTGGGGAGCCGCCGGGACGTTCTGGGCCGCGCGCCGTTTTGGAGCGTCTCCCTGCGGTGCCGCTTTATCCGGGATGGCCTGGTCGATGTCCGGCTTTTTCGTGATCCACCTACCTCATCAGTGGGGCTATACCACGGGAAGCTGGATGCCGTGGGCCTGGGGGCTCGGATGGCTCCTCGTTCGTGGCCGGGGAGGGCCACGCATTTCGCTGGCGCTTGCGGGGGTGCTCGCGATCCAGACCCTGCCAGGCCATTTCCAGCTCGCGTTCTGCACGGAGGTGGGACTCCTCATCCTGCTTGGATGGTCCCTGGTGGAACGTCCCGAAGGGGGACGTCAGGCAAGATGGGCCGCATTCGGGATTCTGAGTGCACTCCTGATGGTCGCTCCTTTGGCCGCCTTGCAGCTCTGGCCGACCTTCCAGCTTGCCCGGATGGCGGAGTCGCACCGAACCTTCGACTATCTCTCGGACTTCGCGGCCACACCGTTGCACCTCGTCTCCTATGTCGCTCCGGGACTCTTCCATTTCTCCCCTCTCTGGCGCCCGTTGGCGTGGGACCCGTTTCACTCATCCCCCGAGGAACACCTGGCCTACGTGGGTCTGGTTCCCTTGTTCCTCGCTCTGGGAACCATCACCCAAGGCGTTCGACGCGATCCGGTCGTGCGCGCCTTGACGGTCGTCCTCATCGGCACTCTGATCCTCAGTCTCGGACCTTACTTTCCGGGCTTTTCCTTCTGGAGCCGGTTGCCCGGTTTTTCCTTTTTTCGGGCTCCGGCGCGGTGGGGACTGGCCTCGATGCTGGCGCTTTCGCTGCTGGCCGGTCTCGGGTTCGACCGGCTTCGCTACTGGGTCCGACCGGGTCGGATGCTGATTCGGTATTGCCTCCTTGTGGTCGTGCTCGTCTTGATTGTCCTCCTGAGCATCGAGCTGGCGTTCGCGAGTACCGACGGCCGCGGCTGGCCCTCGGTTGTCGATGGTTTCGAGGCCGCTCGACGGGCGATGCCCTGGTCGGGCGACCCCGACTTCCGGGAAGTCATGAGAGAGGCGAGGCGGCCGCCGAGCAACCCGATCGTGATCACCGCCCTGATGCGTCGAGGGCGCGAGCCGGCAACCGCCCGGCTCGATCGGGAACGATTTGCCATCTACGCATCCGAGCTGGGAGAGACGGGCCTGGTCCTGCTCGGGTTGCTGCTGCTTTCGGCGTTCGGAACCCGACCTTCGATCTTTCGCGTCGGATTCTTCGCGCTGACGGTGATAGACCTGCTCTGGCTCGGCCATCACCGCGACCTCGAGACGGGGCCGATTCGACCGTTGACCGAGCAGAGTTCGGTTCTGGGCCGCCTGGCCAACCAGTCAAGAGGCACACGCACCATCGACGGTCTCGGCAACCTGCCGATGGTCGCGGGTGCTGCACCCGTCCTGGCCTATCGAACGCTCGACCTGCCCGCCTTGACGGCCTTGCGCCAGCTTGCCCAATCACCCATCGGCGAGGGGCTTCCGGAAACCACGATTGCCCAGGCCATGCGAGCCACCGGCGCGGAGATTCGAGTCCTTGGCCCCTTTGAGGCCACGCATCCGAGCGCTGACATCTGGAAAGCGCCTGAGACGATCGACGATCCTGCCCTCGCTGGATGGCTATTTGGGTCCGCATCGGTTCGGAAATACGGCCAGGCGGCAACGAGATTCACGCTGCTTCGTCCCGCAACGCCACCATCCCGAGCCTGGCTCGTCACCAATCCGACCGACCTGGCCCAGATCGGCCAGGTGAACCCGGACGACACGCGGAGTGTCCTCGACATTCTGAATCGAGCCCGATCCCTGGTCGGGCGCAGCCCGTTTCCCGAGCAGTTCGACCTCGACGAGATCGACGTTCGATCCAGCCCTCTGCCCCTCGTGATCATCGGGAATTTGTACGATCCCGAGTGGCGTGGACGCTGGATCGGTCCGTTCGGGGAAGTCGCCGCCACGGTCCAGCCGATCTTTACCAACCCTCAAGGCGGCGCCTGGCAGGCCGTGCGATTGCCGGGCCCAGGCCCCTGGATCTTGCGACTCGAGTATGATGGGCGCATCGCCCGAACCGGCCTATTGATCTCGGGGCCGGCCTGGACGATCTGGCTCTTGATCCTCATCCGGCCGAAACGCCACCCAGGCGAGCCGACGAAAGGAGCATCGACGTGACGGACGTGGCGATCGTGGGAGCGTCGGGTTACACCGCGCTTGAGTTGATCCGCATCCTCTTGCGACATCCCGAGGCTCGGATCACCCTGGCGACGTCGCGTCAGGACGATCGGCCTCGCCTCGACGCCCTCCACCCGAGCCTGAACGGCCGAATCCATCTGGCCTGCGAACCGTTTGACCCCGACCGCGTCGCGGAATCCGCCCGCATCGCCTTCCTGGCCCTGCCACACGCGGCGAGCCTGGCCGTCGTCCCCGAACTCCGACGACGAGGGGTGAAGGTCATCGACCTGAGCGCCGACTATCGACTCAAGGACCCGCTCGTCTATCGCGACTGGTACGCCCACGAACACACCGACCCCGATGGCCTCGCCGCCGCCGTCTACGGCCTTCCGGAACTTTACCGCGAGGTTATTCCCGCGACGGACCTGATCGCCAATCCGGGCTGTTATACCTCGACGAGTATTCTGGCGCTCGCGCCGCTGGTCGCCGAGAACAAGATTGAGCGCACGGGTATCATCATCGACGCCAAGAGCGGCGTCTCCGGCGGCGGTCGCACGCCGAAGCTGTCGTTCCACTTCCCCGAGTGCAATGAAAGCTTCACGGCCTACGGCGTCGGACGACACCGCCACACCCCGGAAATCGAGCAGGTGCTCTCCGATGTCGGCAAGTCGACCGGCGAGACGGTCGATGTCATCTTCACGCCTCATCTGGTCCCGATGGACCGTGGAATCCTCGCCACCATCTACGCCACGCCGAAGGAACGCGCCGTCGAGCATGACCTGCTCGATCTTTATCGCTCGTTCTACAAACTATGCCCCTTCGTTCGCGTCGTCGGTCACGTGCCCGCGACGAAGGACTCGGCGCATTCGAACTTCTGCGATATCACGATCCGGGTCGTGAAGGGCCGCATCCTGATCATCGCCTGTCTCGACAACCTGATCAAAGGGGCGGCCGGAGTCGCCGTGCAAAACTTCAACCTGATGTACGGCTTCGACGAGACAGCGGGGCTCCTGCCCTGATCGCGAAACGCCTGCGTTTTCAGACTTTTGCACCCAGAGAATTCAGTTCAACAAAAATGCCCGGCACGCCGCTCGGAACGCGCTGGGCATTTTCGAATTTTGGAAACACATCTTTATGGCTTCAGTGGATTCGGGTCTCGATCGCCGAGCCCGCCTTTGAGCGGCACCTTGCGTTCGGGCTTGGGCGCGGGAGGAGCCGGTTCCTCCTCCTCTTCAGGTTCCTCGGGTTTGACGGGTGTGGACGCGAGCGGGCGGAGCGAAAGCGAGATGCGCTGGCTCTCGGGCTCGATCTTGAGGATCCGGACGTCGACCTCCTGGCCGGGTTGGACCACGTCCTTGACGCGCCAGACCTTCTTGGGGCCCAGTTCGGTGATGTGAATCAGACCCTCGACCCCGGGCTCGAGCTCCACGAACGCGCCGAAGTCCATCAGCCGGGTCACCTTGCCTCGAACGGTCGAACCCCTCGCGTAACGGTCTTCGATATCGTCCCAGGGGCTGGCCACAAGTTGCCTGAGACCAAGCGTCAGCTTGTTGGTCTGACGATCGATGCGCAAGACCTTGACCTCGACCTCCTGGCCGATCTTGACGATCTCCGACGGGTCGGCCACGCGCCCCCAGCTCATCTCCTGGACGGGGATGAGGCCATCGACGCCGCCCAGATCCACGAACGCGCCGAATGGCTTGATCGAGCGAACGACACCGGTGCGGACCTGGCCTTCCTCGAGTTCGGCCCAGGTCTTCTCCCGCTGTTCCTCGCGCTCCTTTTCCAGCAGCGCTCGACGGGAGACGACGAGATTTCGCTCGCGAGGGTTGGCCTCCGTCACGATCGCCCGAAGGCGCTGGTTGAGATACGGCGTCACGTCATCGACCCGGTTCAGGTCGATCTGGCTAATCGGCATGAAGCCCCGAATACCGTTGACGTCGACCTCGATTCCCCCTTTGATCGCCTTGGTCACCCGGCCTTCAACGATCAGGTCTTTCCGCAGATTGTTCCAGTTGGCCTCGACGGCCGCCCCCTTGCGAGAGAAGAGCTGCAACCCTTCCTCCGCCAGGTAACGGTCGAAGACCACCTCGATGATCTCCCCTTTGCTCGGGGGATGTTCGCCGAACTGTTCGAGAGGAACAACTCCCTCGCTCTTGGCTCCGAGGTCGAGAAAAACGTCTTTCCCTCGAATGCCCACGACCTTCGCGTTCTGTACGCCCGGACGTTCTTCCTGCCCCACGCCCGGTTTGGGCACGTGAGCCCGATCGGCGGCCCGGGTGCGACCCGGAGTGGACACGTCGAACATCGAGGCGTCGAAGCCCTCCATCATGGCTTCGAGCTCGGCCTCGATCGACGCGTCGCGCTGGCGTTTGAAGCTGACCTCGGATTCGCCTCTCGCAGCGCTTCGCCCCATGGCCGACGCCATGGCGCGATCGATCTCGTCATCCACATCGCGAGGCGTCCGAGGCGCCTGATCCTCGTCCGCGGTGCCCGGACGACGCGTGGACGTCCGTTCGAAGCTCGGGACGGCCTTCGGGCCCGCCGATGGACGCGTCAGGTTCCCGCCGGGCCTCGGTTCCGACCCGGCCGACGGTGGCGTTGCGACGGGTGACGTCTTGGCCGGTTCTCCGCGATCCGTCGCGGTGGGAGCCGATTCGGGCAAGGGTTTGTCATCTTTGGGAAGGCCGGCGGGGGGTTCGTTCAATCCTCGAACACGGCCGATCGGTGGCTGGCTCATGATCTCGATCCGTCTTAACGGAATCTTCTTGGGAGAGTGGAAAACGCGAAGCACGTCCTGGAAACACGGACTGATTGAAGGTGAGAACGACCGAGATTCTCCGCTCGCAAGCCGAGGAAAATCCGTTTCCTCGTCGAGTTCCGAAGCCTCGCCGACCCTCTTCGAACTTACCGCAACCGGCGCTCGGAACCAAGGCTACGCCGGATCGTCTCGAAGTTCGAGCGTGGACCAGAGGCTCGGGTCCTCGCCGATCGGAAAGTCGCGGCCAACGCCGAGGAACTGGTCGCCTCGGCCAGGGTCGGTCACCTGATACGCAAAGCCAAGGCGACGATTGGTCTCCGGGTCGAAGCCATGCAACGCATCGGCCACCAGGAAGACCTCCAACCGCCAACCGTGCCGCGTCTTCTGGGCGGCGGTCAGAACCTTCTCGGCTTGAACACCGGGAGGATCGGCCTGGGCCCGATGAATCGGCCGCAACCGGAAATCCACCGTCAGACCCAAGCGAGACGGATTCAGGGTCGCCGAGTAATGATGACAGAATCGAGACGCTCGATGAATATCTCGGGTGTCTCGCGTGTCGATCCAGAGCTGAAGCCCATCGGATGCCTCGGGAAGCAGGCGATCATGAACGATCGGCCCGGTCTTCCCGATCACCTCGACCGCGACCGCCAGCCCTTTCGGATTCCAGGCGACGCGAACATCCGCCAGGGCCGGTTGCCCTTCGAGCCGCGTCGTCTCGGGCAATCGGCACGACTCAGGCAGGTCGAGCAGGGGCCCCTTGGACCGCCGACGCGGCAGGTCGTCGATCCGGCGACACGGCAACGCCAACCGGAACCAGAACGCCTGGGGAAGCAGGGGAGTGTTCATGGGAGGCGATTCAACCGGAGGTGGGACCTTGAAAACCGAAGCTTCCCGAACCTGCGCTGCGGATCTTGCCCATCAGGTTGACCATCTCGATGGCGGCCAGGGCGGCCTCCGCCCCCTTGTTGCCGCTCTTCAAACCGGCGCGATTCAACGCCTGTTCGACGGTCTCGGTCGTGAGGATGCCAAAGATCACCGGCACCCCCGTCGAGACCGACGCTTGCATGACCCCAGCGGCCGCCTGGCCGGCCACGTGGTCGTAGTGACCGGTCTCGCCCCGGATCACGCAACCGAGGCACACGACGGCCGCATAACGCTCCGTCTCGGCCAGTTGCCTGGCGACGACAGGGATCTCGAACGAACCGGGAACCCAGAAGGTGTCGAGTCGCTCCTCGGCGACGCCGTGGCGAAGGAATGCGTCGCGACAACCGGAGAGCAACGCCTCGGTCACGAGACCATTGAACCGGGCCGCCACAATCGCGAACCGGCCCGAAGGCGTGGAAAAATCACCATCGAAGGTAGGCATCGAAAGGCTCGCCCGCGAGATCCGCAAGAAAGGACGTTGTCGTGGATTTCTCCATGACCCGATCCTGGTAGACGAGACGCCCCAGGAAGAGGTCGCGGGCTCACGTCCTGAGGCGATGCGCCGCGAACCTCCTCGATTGTCCAGGGCCCTCGATCAGCATTCTTTCCGGTCTCAGGACAGGTTCATGCTCATCAGGAACTCCCCATTCGACTTGGTCTTCTTCATCCGGCCCGTGAGCAGTTCCATGGCCTCGACCGGGTTCATGTCGTTGAGGACGCGGCGGAGAATCCAGACGCGACGCAGTTCCTCGGGGTCCATGAGGTACTCTTCGCGGCGGGTGCCGGAGCGGTTGACGTCGATGGCCGGCCAGACTCGGCGGTCGACTAGGCGGCGGTCAAGGTGCAACTCCATGTTGCCGGTCCCCTTGAACTCCTCGAAGATGACGTCGTCCATCCGGCTTCCGGTGTCGATCAGGGCGGTTGCCAGAATCGTCAGGCTGCCGGCCTCCTCGATCTTCCGGGCGGCGCCGAAGAATCGCTTGGGCTTCTGAAGGGCCGACGCGTCGATACCGCCGGTCAGGATCTTGCCCGAGTGCGGCGCCTCGGTGTTGTAGGCCCGGGCCAGCCTGGTGATCGAATCGAGCAGGATCACGACGTCCTTGCCGAATTCAACCATCCGCTTGGCCTTCGCGATGACCATCTCGGCAACCTGAATGTGCCGCGAGGCC
>CAZRGV010000044.1:10084-28247 GCA_964599655.1 uncultured Isosphaeraceae bacterium
ATCAGGAGAACCATCACATACGCGTCGGAGTGGTTCGCGAGGATGCTGTTCGCGATCTTCTGGAGCAGGACCGTCTTGCCGGTTCGGGGAGGGGCGACGATGAGACCGCGCTGGCCCTTACCGATCGGCGTCACGAGATCGACGACGCGCATGTTGATCTCGTCGGCGGTCGTCTCCAGCTTGATGCGCCCCTGCGGATGCAGCGGCGTCAGGTCGTCGAAGCCGACCTTCTCGCTGAGTCGGTCGGGATCCTCGTAGTTGATCGCCTCGACGCGGAGCAGGGCGAAGTAGCGCTCGTTCTCCTTGGGAGGCCGGATCTGCCCAGCGACGATGGCTCCCGTCTTCAGGCCGAAGCGGCGAATTTGGCTCGGCGAAACGTAGATATCGTCTGGGCAGGGGAGGTAATTGTAGTCCGGACTGCGGAGGAAGCCGAAGCCGTCCGGCAGAACCTCCAGGGTGCCCTCGCCGAACATCAGGCCGTTCTGCTTGACCCGCTCCTTGAGGATCTTGAAGATCAGGTCCTGCTTTTTGAGCCCCGTGTACTCAGAGACCCCCTCGCGTTTGGCGGTGCTGATCAACTGAGGCATCGTCATCTTTTGAAGCTCGGTGAGATGGATCTCACCGCGCTTGATGTCTTCGTAACGATCGTGAATCTCGGCGTCGCCAAAAACGTCTTCGTCCTCGTCCTCCATGAACATCGGCGAGCCGCTGTTCCCAACGTTCTCGTTCCGGTTCAGGGGTGGGAGCACTTCGAGATCGAGATCCACGTCCAGATCCTGGGGGATGGGCCGGATCGCCTCCCGCTCGCGTTCGCGATCCCGATCGCGGGACGCTCGATCGCGAGAGCCGTTGGTCTCTGCATCGCGGTTCGCGTACGACGACTCGCGCTCGGCACGATCGCGGGCGAGGCGATCCCGAAGCGTCATGCCCGGTTCGCGATCGCCGCGGCTACGCGCGGCGAGTGGCCCCGGTTCCCGGTCGTTCGACCTCGACGGCTCACGATCACGATCACGATATTGATCACGGTCGGACCGGTCGCGATCCACGGACGGCGCGCTGGAAGCATCGTGAGCGTCGATCACGGCGTCATCGTTGTTCTGAGGCGTGACGGATTCCGACGAGGCGGACTTGCGGGAGCGAGACGTGTTGGTTGGCTCCCGGCGGGGGCGAGTTTCATGCGGCATATCGATCCAATCTCCTCTCAGGACGGGCACCGGAAACTCTTTGGGGCGTCGAGTCGCCGCGGGTCGAATGACACGATCGCCAGTGACAACGAGGGGTCGAAGGCGACTCGACGTGAAATGGATTTCACACGCGGACCAGGACAGGAAGGCAAAAAGTCAAGAAACTCTTCGATCACTCATGTGGACGAATTTTCCGCACTGGCATCCGACCCGGCGCGGGTCCGGGAGGGGCGGCTCCGGGCCCTGAGCTTGATCTGACGCCAGAGCCGCTCCAGATCGGCTTCGAGTGAGCCGGAATCACCGTCGTTGCGAATCACGACGTCCGCCCGCGACCTCTTCAGATCCAGCGGGAGCTGAGACCGTTCCCGAGCGTCAATCGTTGCCGCGTCCCAGCCGCGCGAGACCGCGACGCGCTTCTGGCGAAGCTCGCGCGGCGCCTCGACGAACGCGACGATGTCGCAGAGATCGTCCCAGCCGGCCTCGAAGAGGATCGCGGCGTCGAGCACGACGGCCTCATGCTGCCTCTTCCGCTCGAATCGGGCGATCGCCCGCTCGAAGGTATCTCGCATTCGAGGATGGAGAATCGATTCGAGGGCCCGGAGCGACTCGCGTTCCGCGAAGACGATCCGTCCGAGCCTTCGACGATCGATCCGCGACGGATCGCTCGCGTCGAGCACCTCGTCTCCGAACCGCGCCACGACCTGTTCTCGCGAGGGCGTCTGATCGAGCAAGGCGTGGCCGACCACGTCGGCGTCGAGAACGGCCGCGCCTCGTCCGGCCAGGGCAGCGGCCACGGTGCTTTTCCCCGCGCCGATGCCTCCCACCAGGCCAATGACCGGAATTCGCCCGTGCTTCCAGGGGCCCACGACCCGGCGCGGAGCCGGGCGTCTGGCAGGTTCATTGCGGCGGTGGCGGGCAGGACGCGTCATGTCGCTTGGAGAGGGTCTGGAACGGGTTTTCATCGGGATTGACGGTGACTGCGAGACCTCGGCTTCACACGTGGGAAGGTTCCGTTCGGAACGCGGATCTGCTCGGGCATTCGTCCGCTTGCCATCGGAGTGCCGGCTCGATGGCGGTGTGTCCGTTCCCTTTCCTCGGTCCAGGAACCGATCGTGTTACCGTGACGACCGTTCGGAATCACAAGGGAGCAAAAGGGTGGAGAGGGTTCTCGTGGTTGGAATGTCGAGACGCCGGGCTCATCAGCCGGAAGGACCCCAGAATCGGCTTGAGCCAGGGGAAACGATCCTACCAATGAGGGGGGCGTTGGAAAGACCGAGAGCGGAGGACTGACGGACGTTAGGTTCTCTTATACTCTATGTCCGAGGTTGTTGCAACGAGTTTCCCTCGAAGCGCAACGTTTCCGCATTTCGACGCTGTTGTGTCGCGCAAAGTCTCCGTCGACGCGCGAAGGCCGCCTCCTCGCCCTATTTCGAGGAGGCAGTCTCCATCCCACGAACCATGGCTTCGGGTATCGTCACGCGAGTCAAACCGCGACGCACGATGCCGTTTCTTCATCCGGTCTCAGCGAAGCTTCCCGACGGGAAGCGCTCCTCACTTGTTGGAGGAGGTGAGCTCCGGTCACATGTCGGGGACAGCCTGGCGGAGGAATTGTACCTGGCTGAATTCGGGCCCAAAATACGGCTGATAGGCCAGCGGGACGAGCTGGTTGAACGTCGGCTTCGCCCTGGGCCTGGTGGTGTTCTTGGCATAGCCCGTTTTCTCGGCCAGCCAGTCCCTCCAGGCGACGCCTTCCTCGCCGAGATCCTGGCCCGTCGCATCCGACAGAACCCGCGTCACCAGGCCGTTGAAGGACTTGCGAACCTGGTTGATCGCTTCCACCTGAGCGATGTCGTTGCTCAGTTGCATCTGAGCCCCAACCGCGGCTCTGTTGGCCTCCGCCATCAACTGGCGAGGGGAGATCGCCTCTTGAAACTTGACCGTGTCCGTGACCCGCATCGGCGTCTTCCCGCTCAGGTCGAGGTACGGCAGACCCTGCAGCGACGCGAACGTTCTCAAGATGACCGGCGAACCGAAGCTGTCGTAACCGATCAGGTCGCCGGGCCGGAACCCGACATTCGGCGGAGGCGGCGGTGCGTAGAATCGCCGGATGTTGAAACGCTCTCCCTCGACGAACAGAACGCCCGGAGAGCCTGGCCCGCCCACAGGTCGAACCTCGTATTTCAGAGGAGTTGCCAACAAGGTCAAAAGAAACTCGACATATTCCTCGGGCGCACGGCCTCGGAGTGTCTCCGTGGCCAGCCGGCGGACCTCGGCCGAGACGCCGTAGACCGAGAGGCTCGCGAGGGTCTTGGACGAGACCGCGCCCTGGATCTGGCCGAGGACCTGGACGGCGATCCGCTGGTCGGTCGGGGTCGGCCCGCAGAACTCGCGATAGATCGCCGGGACGGCCTTCGGGTCCTCGATCTTCGCCAGATACGCCTCGGCCTCCGCCTGGCGTGGCCCGCCGTGGATCTGCCGGTGCACGTTCCGCAGGCTGCTGCTCCAGTCGCGGATGGCCTTCTGGGTCTCCCTCGCCTCCTTGATCTGCTCGTCATCCATCCATTGGCCGTTGTATTTCTTGTAGCCGAGACGCTTCCAGGCCACCTCCCGACGGGGGTCGAGCGAGACCACCGTGGCGAAGTGCGCCTTGGCCTCGGCGTCCAGCCCGTGCTGTTCGCACCAGAGGGCCAGCTTCCACTGGGCGTCGGCGGTCTTCGGCGTCTTGATCCGCTTGACGTTGTACTCAGCCAGAGCCTGCGCCGGCTCGGGCTTCTCGGCGGCGGCCACCTCCGGCTCCGCGTTGTTCTGGTCGTCGGCGATCAGGCCGATCGTCGTTGTCAAGAATCCCAGTAATCCGGACAACCCGAGAGCAAGCGGGAACATGACACGGTCCTCCCTGGCGTCGCTGGGAGTGGGCTTCGACGAAGACTTTTCGTCGGTACGATCAGAGCGACGACACACTGAGTCGACCTTCACCGCCGACCGATTCCGACACCTTCACGCTATCACCCTGGCACGTCAGCCGCAAGGTTCGATTTCTTTCGGACGCGGAACCGTCCGAAGGGCCGATCATTCGATCGGCTCGACGTCGAGCCAGTTCGGCCCGACCGCCAGGTCGACCTTCAACGGCACGTCCAGGGCGAGCGCTCCGGTCATGCACTGCCGGACGAGCGTCGCCAGCGCAAGGATTTCTTCCTTTGGCGCTTCGAAAACCAGCTCGTCGTGGATCTGCAAGAGCATGCGCGCCTGTCGCTTTTCTTCCCGGAGCCGGCGATCGACGTCGATCATGGCTCGCTTGATCAGATCGGCCGCCGAGCCCTGGATCACCGTGTTCACCGCCGTGCGTTCGGCGAGGTTGCGAACGCGGCCGGTCGTGTTCTTGATCCCGCTGATCGCGCGACGGCGGCCCAGGATCGTCTCGACCCGCCCTTTGTCCCGCGCCGATTCGAGGGTCCGGGTGATGAACCGATCCACTCCTTCGTATTCGCGGAAGTAGGCGTCGATGAAGATCGCGGCCTCGTCCTGCTTGATTCCCAGGCGGGTGGCCAGACCGTAAGGACTCAGCCCGTAGATCACGCCGAAGTTGACCGTCTTCGCCATCCGACGCTGATCCGACGTGACCTCGTTTTCCGGCACTCGGAAGATCTCCGACGCAACCACGGTGTGGATGTCCCGATCGTCTTCGAACGCCTGGACTAGCGCGGGATCTTTCGAGAAGTGGGCGAGTATCCGCAGCTCGATCTGCGAGTAGTCGGCCGTCAGGAGCGACCAACCCGGGAACCCCGCGACGAACGCCTGGCGGATCTGCCGGCCGTCCTCCGTCCGAACCGGAATGTTCTGCAAGTTCGGATCGCTCGAACTGAGCCGGCCCGTGGCGGCGACCACCTGGTTGAACGAGGCATGAATGCGACCGTCGGGGTGGACCAGCGCCGGCAGGGCGTCCAGGTAGGTCCCCTTGAGCTTGTCGAGCTGGCGGAATTCGACGATCAATCGGGGCAGGGGGTGGCGGCTCGCCAGTTCCTCCAGCACCTCGGCGTCGGTGCTCGGCTCTCCCTTGGGGGTTTTCTTGGTCGAGGGGAGTTTCAGCTCCTCGAACAGCACCTGCCGCAGTTGAGGGCCCGAGCCGATGTTGAACTCGTGTCCGGCGTGCCTGAAGATTTCGGCCTTGATCCGCTCCAGCCGGGTCGCGAACTCGGTGGAGAGCGCCGAGAGTCGATCGACGTCAACCTTCACGCCGACCGCTTCCATCCCGGCCAGCACGCGGATCAACGGCCGCTCCAGGTCGGCGTAGAGCGGCCAGAGCCCCTCCTCGCGGACCCTCGGCGCCAGGATTTCCTCGAGCCGCCAGGCCGCATCGGCGTCCTCGCCGGCGTATCGCGCCACCTGGGCGACATCGACCAGGTCCATGGTCGTCTGATTCTTCCCTTTGCCGATCAGCGACTCGATCGGAATCATCGTGTGGTCGAGAAACCGCCGTGAGAGCTCGTCGAGATTATGGTTCCGCTCACCGCTCTCGAGCAGGTAGCTCAGAACCATGGTGTCGGTCACGGGTCCCGCGATCTCCACACCGACCCGTTGCAGCACGAGCATGTCATACTTCAGGTTCTGACCGACGATCTCCACCTCCGGATCGGTCAGGATCGGTCGAAGGGCCTCGATCGTCGAGGCCGGATCAAGCACCTGGCTCCCCATCGGCCCACGAACCGGCAGATACCAGGCATGCCCCTTCTCCCACGAAAAGGAGAACCCGACCAGCGAGGCCAGCAACGGATCGACCCCGGTCGTCTCGGTGTCGAAACTGAACTTGCGCTGTTTCTTGAGCGCCTCCAGGAAACGGTCCCGCTTCGACGGCGTGTCGACGATCTCGTAGCGATCGGTTTCCCAGGCCGACTCCGGAGACGCGTCGGAGTCCACGATTTCATCGAGGAAACGGTGAAACCCGCATTCGATGCAGATCGCCTTCAGCGCCTTGGCATCGTAGCCATCGTAACGAAAGTGGTCCCAGTCGATCGTCAGGGGCACGTCCTCTCGAAGCGCGATCAGCGCGCGGCCCCTCCTCGCGACATCGGCATGCGTCTTGAGAACTTCCCTCTTCTTGGCGCCGGCCACCTTATCGGCGTTGGCCAGCAAGGTCTCCAGGTCGCCGAACTCCTCAAGCAGCTTCGCCCCCGTCTTGAGCCCGATGCCTGGTACACCCGGTACGTTGTCGACCGCGTCGCCGGTCAAGGCCAGAAGGTCGACGACCTGATCGGGCCGCACACCCCAATCGGCCTTGAGCCCCTCGACGTCGAGGACCTGAAGCTTCCGAAGGTTGTAAATGAACGTGTGCTCGTCAAGCAGTTGCCGCGCGTCCTTGTCGGCCGTGCAGAGGAACACGTCCAGCCCGTGCTTGACACCCTCGCGTGCCAGCGTGGCGATGACGTCGTCGGCCTCGAAGCCCTCGACCATAAGAACGGGAATGCCGAACGCCTCCACGAGCCGCTTGATGACCGGAATCTGGGGCACGAGATCCTCGGGCATCTCCTTGCGCTGGGCCTTGTACTCGGTGAACAGCTCGGAGCGGAAGACCGGACCGGCCCCGTCGAAGGCCGCGGCCAGGTAGTCAGGTTTGCGGGTTTTAATGAGATTGAGGATGTCGCGGAAGATGCCGAACACCGCGTTGGTGGGCTGTCCCGCCGGCCCCGTCATGATGGGAATGGCGTGGAAAACCTGAAAAATCAGGGAATAGGCATCCAGGATATAAAGCGTGGGCCGGGAACTCATGGCATCCTTTATTGGTCTAAGGAAGACGGGCCGGCTGTGTCCCGGTGAGGGACCTCGGTCCCGAGTCACGGAACGCATCCATGATCGAGAGGATTTGATTTGACCGCCACTCCGCGACGGCCTTACAATCCTCAAGGTCGACCCTTGTTGCGACAATCCTCCGCACCGCGATTGCGTCGCGCGGGAACTCGGGCGATCTGCCCGACACTCGCCTCTCTTTATGTGCCATACTATCAGCAAATCGGTTCGGCGTCTCCGGCTCTCGGGGGCGCGCGTCGCCGTCAGGAGCCTCATCCATGCCACCAGCGGCCAGTGACAATCAAGGGCTCAAGATCGCCGTCGCGTCCTTCGTGACGCTCTCGGTGGTCTTGGCTGTTGCGACCTATTTCGGCTTCTCGAATTCCTCCTATTACCAGGCCAAGTTCGACGAAGCCCAGAAAGAGGCCAGCAACGCCAAGCAAGCCCAGAATACCCTGCAAAATCAGTTCAACGACCTCAAGGAAGTGGCCGGCTACGCCAAGACCGAGGATTCCGTCGTCAAGGATCAGGTCAAGAAGGACATCGACGGCCTCAGCAAGAGCTCGGCCGAGATGACCGGGGAAATCCAGAAGCTGATCGACGCCTACAAGTCATCGGCCGGCGCCAATGCCAGCCCCAAGGTCGACGAGTTGGCCCAGAACGGCCAAACCATCATCACCTCGCTCGCCTCCGAGCCCAACAAAACGCTCCAGTCGACCCTCAACCGACTGGTCGAGCTGATGTCCAACCAGACTCAGCTCCTGACCGCCATCGGCATCGATTACCAGGCCACCCGGCACGAACTCGAGGCCTCGAACCAGGTCGCCCAGGAAAAGGTCAATGTCGAGGTCGGCGCCAAGGAAAAGGCCGAGAACGACCTGCTCGCCGTCCAACAGAAACACGAGGAAGAACGCCGAAGCCTCATCAGCCGGCTCGACGAACTGCAAACGCGGAACAGCCAGCAAGCCACCGAGATCACGACGCTCAAAACCCAGCTCGCCCAGGCCCAGGAAGACTGGCAACGCCGGTATAACCTGCTGATGGCCGACTACCGCGAGGTTCGCGAGCGGCTCGAGAAGAAGGAAACCGTTCTCGACCAGGCCAACGGCTACGTCACCTACGTGGATTACACGCGCGAAGAGGTGTTCACGACCCTGAATCGCCGCCAAGGCGCCCGGCCCCAGCTCATTCTCTCGGTCTTCGACAAGAATGCGCCGGGTCTGCCAACCGACACGCCCAAGGCCACGATCGAGCTGATCAAGGTCGACGATAACGGCAGCATCGCCCGCATCATCAAGACCTTCAAGACGATCGAGCCGATCCGGGCCGGCGATCAGGTTTACTCCCCCGCGTTCAAGCAAGGGGCTCAGACCTTCGCCCTCATCGGCAAGATCGACGTGGATCGCGATGGTCGTGACGACCGAGGCGATCTGAAGCGGCTGATCGAGTCCGCGGGCGGCCAGGTCGTCTTCGACCTTCCTCCGCCCGGCATCGGCAAGCAGTCGGGCGAGCTGACCCCCCGAACCGACTGGTACGTGCTCGATGACCGGCTCCCGATTCGTTCCGGAGTCGAGGAGAACACGGGAGCCACAGGTGAGGAAATCGCCGCGTTCGAGAAGCAGAAGAGCGACGCCTTGAAGGAAGCCCGTCTGGCGGGAGTCCGCCCCATCTCGATCGAGCGGCTGCTGGCCTACATCGGATACCGATACGGCCAGCCCGTAGGAGGCCAAGCCGAGGCGATCAATCGAAAGGCCATCGATCGCCTGCTCAATCCCAAGGGTAAGGTCGTCACGCCGACTCCTCCCGCGCCCACCGAGCCGGACGCCGCCGGCGCGGAACCCGCCGCGGCGGGGCCTGGCGCCGGCTTCCCCTGACGTCTGGCTTCGAGATCGTTCCGATTCCGCGCTTCACGAGCCCGGCGTCGACCATGTTTCGATGGTCGTCGCCGGGCTCGATGTCGTTCATGGTTCGCAATCCACAACCGTGACCCGCGTCGAATCGAACGAGAACCAAGGCCCCTTTGAGCGGCTTGATTCGTCTGGCGACCAGCCCGTCCGCGTCCATCCTCGCGATTGAAACGGCGCGCACTACGTTTCGCGTAGAACGAAAGACCTGATGGCAAATCAAGCCCTGAAGGGAAGGTTCGCCAAAACGCCCCAGGGCCGCCCGCGCGACCCTGGAGGGATTCAGCGTTTCCTTTTCTCAAGACGCCGACCGTGCCAGTGGGCTCGGATCATCCTCGCTGCGAGATCGGCGCGACGTCGCGGCTCGGTGGGCCGACGTAACGCGCTCTCGGTCGCATCAGCCGGTTGTTGTCGAGCTGCTCGATGATATGGGCCGACCATCCCGCGACCCGGGCCATCGCGAAGATCGGAGTGTAGATCCGGATGTCCAGGCCCATGTAGTGGTAGAGCCGAGCGCTCGGCCAGTCGACGTTGGGCGGCAGCTTCTTTTGCTCGGTCACGGCCTTCTCGATCGGCTCGGCAATGCGTTCCCAGCGGTCGTCGCCGATCTCCTTGGCCAGCTCGGCACAGTGCGTCTTGAGAATCCGAGCGCGAGGGTCCCCGGTCTTGTAGACCCGGTGACCAAAGCCCATGATCCGCTCCTTGCGTTCCAGGGCGTCGCGAATCCAGGCTTCGGCGTGGTCGGGAGACCCGACCCGCTCGAGCACCTTCCACGCTTCCTCGTTGGCACCACCGTGAAGCGGCCCCTTCAGGGTGCCGATCGCCGAGACGATTCCCGAGTGAGCATCCGAGAGGGTGGAAACCGTCACTCGGGCCGCGAAGGTCGACGCGTTGAGTTCGTGCTCGGTGTAGAGCACCAGCGAGAGGTCAAAGGCCCGGCGCATGACCTCGGAAGGGACCTTGCCGTTGATCATGTGCAGGAAGTTGGCCGAGTGATCCAGATCATCACGAGGGGCAACCAGATCCTGCCCCCGGACGATGCGCTCACGATAGGCCACGGCCGTGGCCATCTGGGCGAGCAGTCGCTCGGCCTTGCGGACGTTTGCCGCGTGATCGGTCGGCGCCGCGTCGACTTCGGGGTCGTAATGCGCCAGCACGCTCACAGACGTGCGAAGCACGTCCATCGGATGAATCGAGGCCGGAATCTGGCGGAACAGGGCCACCAGCGGTTCGGGGATCGCGCGGGCCGCTCGAAGCCGGGACTCGAACTCCCGAAGCTGGGCCTGGGTTGGTAGATCCCCATGCAAGAGGAGAAACGCGGTCTCCTCATAAGAGACCTTTTCCGCCAGATCCTCGATGTTGTACCCGCGGTATTCCAGCCCGCCGGCCCCTTGCTTCCCCTCGACACTGCTGATCGCCGTCTCGCTGGCGATCACCCCTTCGAGGCCAGGATGATACTGGTCCACCGACGCAGTACTCATGAACGACGCGCTCCAGGAGGGTGTGTGATGCTGTGGAGTCCTGGGCTCGGTTCGGGCCTGGGGCCCGAGGGACCGGGACTTGCGATTGCGGGGGGACTATCTCGAAAAGGCTAACCGACCCGACGCCCGCCGTCAAACCAACGGCCCGGTGGATCGCGATCCCGAACGCGATCGACGCGATCGAATCGGCCACTCATCGTTCTTCAGTTTAGACGATGCCACCTCGCTCATCCACCCTTCGCTCCGGTTCTGCTACGGTATCGAATCGCCAGACCCGCACAAACCCCATCCCAGGACGGAGAATGCCCGATGTCCGCTCGACTGTTCGACCTGACCGGCCGCGTCGCCCTCGTCACCGGAGGAAGCAAGGGCCTCGGCGCCGCGATGGCCCGAGGCCTCGCCGAGGCCGGCGCCGACGTGGTCCTCAGCGCCCGACGCGCCGACGAACTCGAATCCACGCTGGCCGCCGTGCTCCAAGGAACCGGCCGCCGCGGCGCTTACGTCGTCGCCGACATGGGAAACCGCGACGAGGTCGCTCGACTTGCCCTCGAAGCCCAGAACGCATTCGGAAAAATCGATATTCTCGTCAATAACGCCGGCATCAACATCGTCTCCACGATCGACCGCGTGGCCGACGCCGACTGGGACCGCGTCCTGGCCGTCAACCTGACCGGCCCGATGGCCCTGGCCCGCGCCCTGGTCCAGCCGATGGTCCAGCGCCATTGGGGGCGGATCATCAACATCAGCTCCGTCTTCGGCGAGGCCAGCCGCTCGGGCCGCAACGCCTACAGCGCGACCAAGTCGGGTCTGATCGGCTTGACCCGCGCCATGGCGCTCGACCTCGCTACCTCGGGAGTCACCGTCAACGCGATCCTCCCCGGTCCATTCGAAACCCCGATGACCGCCACAATGCACCCCGATCCCGAAGCCCGCCGATGGTTCACCGATCGGGTGCCGATGGGGCGGTGGGGCCGACCCGAAGAGCTCAACGGACCGCTTCTACTCCTGGCCTCCGACGCGGGCAGCTATATCACCGGGACCACCCTGGCCGTCGATGGCGGTTGGCTCGCCCAGTGATCGAGATCCTCTCCTCGGCTTTCGAAACAACCGGGGGCCTCGTCGGACCGTAGTCGGCCAAACGGGCCCCCGGCGACGTTACGGCCTCGACAGGCTCCCACCCCCGAGGTGAGTTGCCCACGCCTTCCGCCCAGATTGCGCGGGCGGCCCGCCGAGGTCGTTCGCTCCTGTTCTGGTGAGCATCACCACGGCTCACTGAGGGAGTTTTAGACCTTTCAATCCGGATTGAAAAGGGGTGGCCGCGAAGTTTTTTCGAAAAAAATCTGGAACATGAAAATCGCCGAACGCCTCCCGCGTCCCGAGCCGCAATTCGCGTCGCTGGCCAAGACGCGATGGCGTCGGGTCCGAAGGCGAACCCGTCAATCAATCCTTGGGCAGGTGATCGTGGTCGAACAGCAAAAGGAGGTCGTCCAACTCGTCAGGGTCGAGCAGGAGGAGACGGGAGGCCAGGGAATTGATGAGGCCAAAAAACCGCTGGAGGGAGACGATCCGCTCCCGGAGTGGGTGCAACGCGGGATTCATCTCAACGCGCTTCGCGGTCTGGTCGAGTACGATCAGCGTGGGATCGAGCTCTCGTCGCTTGCGTTCCGTGAGGATGCGCCGAAAGAGGGTCCAGACATCGGTTTCGGCCCGGTAAAACTCGCGACGCTCCCCGCGACGGTGAACCTTGTGGACAACCCCCCAGGCGATCAGCTCGCGGAGGTTCATGCTGACATTGCCACGTGAGATCTGGAGATGCTCACGAAGTCCGTCGGCGGTCCAGTCCGTGCCGGTGATGTACAGCAGGGCGAAGAGTTCACCCATGGTCGCGTTGATGCCCCAGGAGCGAGCCATCACGCCCCAGTGCTCAACGAAGTGCCGGACCACCTCGTCATCCGCGAGTGGATCGTGGCTCGGACCTAGAGCATCCGCGTCATGGATCATCGGGCCCGCCCGAGGTTTCAGGGCATGATCTCAAGGCATTGCACGGACACCCGTGAATTGTACCGCGCCTCGATCCGTGAATCGGCAAACCGACCGTGACCCGTTCGGGCGACCCTCCGGTTTTAAGCCGTTGGACCGCCTCGAACAAGCCGATTTCCTCGTCCCCAAGAATCTGTAAAGAAAAAGCTGGAGCCTCCCCCCACTTTTCAGGTTAGAATGGAGTGCATGCCCACACCCGGAGTGCAGAAGACCCATTGAAGTCCATTTCTCTCCGCGCAGGACCCAGGGATTGCTCCCAAGACCTCGTGCTCGTTTGAGGTGCATCCATGCCCGAAACCGTCGTTCACTTCCAGATTCGCATGCCGCCAGCTCTGCATGAGCAACTGGCCAGTTGGGCGAAGGAAGACAAGGCGTCTCTCAACGCGTTGATCGTCGGACTGTTGGAGAAGGCGATCGAGCAACATGAGTCCAAGGCGCCTCCCAAGGAGGCAAGCTCGTCCCGCTAACGGCGGGGTCGGAGCCGCATCGCCGAACGATCAGCACCCAACACCCACTTCGGGCCTGCCTGAAGCGCCCAGTTCTTCTTGTCGACTTCGTGCGGGAACTGGGCTTGAGTCTTGGGTGCTTGTCCGGTAACCTCGTCGTGTCGATTCCCCGATAGCTCAATCGGTAGAGCGAGCGGCTGTTAACCGCTAGGTTCTAGGTTCGAGTCCTAGTCGGGGAGCTTTACCGGGTCTGGACCCAACGCGATCCATCGAGTTCCACGACAAATCGTCCCTCGACAGAGTCTTGTGTCGTTCCTCATGGTTCGCCTGACGGTCGCGAATCCGAACCCGAGTCGAACGGGTGCGTGTGGGGCTTGCTTTTTACTTCGCCCTGTTGGTTGGTCGCACTAAGGCAAGCATCCACAGCACTCCCGCGAAGCCGATGCCCGCGGCGATTCCAAAACCGACCGTACCCAGTCCGGCCTCCAGGCAGTAGCCCACGTAGACGCTTGACACCATATCTCCAATCGCGTTGGCGCTGGCGAGAATGCCGAAGCCGAGGCTCCGAAGTTCCCTGGTCAATAGCTCCGCAGCCACCGCCTTTTCCAGGGTTTCTTCCACAGCGATGTACACGCCCGAGAGGATGATCGCGGTCACCAGCCACGCCAACGAACCGCCGTTGATCGCGAGCGACAGGTTGGTGCCAACGCCCAACCCGTAGCCGACCACTAACACGGAGCGTTTTGAGCGCCGATCCCCCAGTTGGCCGACGGGGTAGGCCACCAGGGCGCTGACCAGGTTATGGACCATGTAGAGCAGAGCGGCCAGCGACAGGCTGCCCGCCGCCATGCCGCCATCCTCCCCAACCGCCCGCGCGGCAAGCCACACCAAAAACGTTCGGGAGAAGTCGCCCAACCCAAAGAGAATGACCCCGACAAGGAACAGCCAGAACGCTTTGGGAAATCGCGGTCTGCTGGCGGGTGCGGAATCTTCGGTCGCCGGTAGACCGTGCAAAGCGGAATCGCGTTCCCGGGTGAAGAAGAAGAACACCCCCGCGGCAAGCAAACCGGGGATGATCGTCCACAGAATGATGGTCCGAAATTCGAATCCGGCCCGGAGCAAGAGCACAGCGAGCAGCGGCCCGACCACAGCCCCGAGCATGTCGCCCGCCCGCTCCAGGCCGTAGGCCCGACCGAAGTGCGTCGGCTCGACGGCATCGGCTAGCAAGTAGTCTCGAAGCGGTGAGCGGAATCCACGGCCAATCCAGGCCGCGCTTCGCAGCGTCAACACCGCCGCCAAACTGCCAACGAAGGCGATACCCCAGGTTCCCAGGGTCGTGACAAGATAGCCGAGCGAGGCCCACGGCCGCTTGTGCCGAACGTGATGGCCGACATAGCCGCCGGCCAGCTTCGAGAGACTGACCAGGAAATCCGCCACTCCCTCGATGAGGCCGAGCGCGGCGGGGCCGAGACCGATGGTCGCCAGGTAGAGCGGGAGGACCGCCGTACACATTTCATGGCTTACGTCCGAGAAGAACGTGGCCAGGACGATGGCGAGGACGGCGCGGGTCACCCAGGGCCTGCCGCGAGGTGGGGCCGTGCCCTTCACGTCCCCTCCTCTCGTTCCTCAACTCGGAAGACGCCGAATCGCAGGCACCACGCCATCGCCAGTCCCAGAAGGAAGCCGAGCGCGATGTTGTCCAGGGCCATGCAGGCGGCGGCCGTCAGCAGCATCGCGAAGGCGTCCGTCCGGCTGGTCTGGTCCCGGCAGACCAGCGCCAGTTCCATGCCCGCAAAGGACAGCAGCACGCCGAGCACGCTGGCGGGAAAGGCCCGGCATAGGGCCATCAACGACGCGCCGAGCAACACGGCCAGAACCATCTTGACGACGCCGAGAAACAGGATCGAACCATTGGTTCTGGCACCGAAACGGTACTGTCCAGCCAATCCGCCCGCTCCATGACACATCGGCATCCCGCCGAACCAGCAGGCCACCAGGTTCATCAAGCCAACGGACACAGCGACCTTGCGGGGTTCCGCCCGGCGGTCAGGAAAGAGGTCGGCGGACAGGGCACACACGGCGATGACGGAGTTCAGCGTTGTTAGCGGGATCTGCGGCAGAGCGGCTTTGGGAAAGGCGGTGACGAAATCCTCCCACGCTGGCGGCGTCCAGGACGGCAGCGTGAAACCAAACCCAACGGAGCCGACGATGCCGGGATGCGTCCAGACCGCGAGGATCAACCCGATTCCGAACAAGACCAAGGCGGCGGGAACCCTACGGGAAAAGAAAAGCAGCAACACGACCAGCGCCGCAAGGATTCCGGTCAAGTAGCTGTCGGGGGCGAACCACTGGTTCGTCCCGACCACCATCTGCATGCCCTTCATCAGCAACGACAGGCCGAGCGCCAGTTGCAGGCCACGAACCACGCTCTTCGGCACGACCCGATTCAGCCAGTCGATCAGCCCGGTGACTCCCAGCACCAGGATGACCAGGCTGACCGTCGCCCCGGCTGCGAGGATTTGCGGAACGGTCAGCCCTTCCGTCAGGGCCACCGCTGCAATCGCCTTCATCGGCTGCACGGCCATCGGGATCGAAAACGTCAGCCCGGTAACGATGTTGAACAGGCCGGCAAAGAAGAGCGCCGCCGCGAAGTCCAATCCGTTCTGGGCGGCCATGCCGACGAGCAGCGGAAGGAACGTGCCCAGGTCGCCAAGCGAGCCGGCGATCTCATTACGGTTCAGGCGAGCATGACGAATCACACGCCAGATGGACGCCCCTCCGACGGTTTCTTCCCAGCTGGCAGGCCTTCGAGCGTCTTGAACCTGAACCTTTTGATCCATCTCGAACCGCCGTCTCTCGCGTGGTGATTTTGCATTCCGCGCCCTCGTTCGAACCCCTATTTTTTATCCGAAGCCGCGGCAATCGTATAGCGATCAGGCCCACGGGGACGGAGGTTCTCCAAACGTTTCGCACCGCTCGCGAAGGCGTCGGAGTCGAAGCTTCGGCGACTTGAGCCGCCGCAGCACCTGCGTGTCCCTCGCCCAGCGGACACCGAGTTCGCGCCGAGCGACGCCCGGCTCTCAAACGTCCGCCGGAGTCGAGCAACGTCTGGTAATGACGGGCCAGCTTCCTCCCGTCCGGGCCTTCCCTCGGGGCTGGCGTTTGTTCCGGTTTTTCATCAGAAATGGATGTATCAGGAGCGAAGGACGATCGCCGGGAATCGCCGTAACCTCCTGAGGGATGAGGTTCCCCGCTCAACGAAACAGGAATCGAGTTGAGACAGCCTCGGGAGCTTCACCGGGTCTGGACCCAACGCGATTCATCGAGTCATGCCGCAAATTATTCTCTAACAGATCTTTGTGTCGTTCCTTGTGGTTCGCGTGACGATCGCGATGCGGAACCCGAGTCGAACCGGCACCTCTGCGGCGATTCCCTTTCGCCTCGCCCTCTGATTGATCGGGCGCACCAAGGCAAGCATCCCCGACAAGCCCACGAAGCGAATGCCAGCAACCATTCCAAAGCCGAGCGAACCGGGTCTGGCCTCCAGGCAGTAACCGACGCGGACTCTCCGCGCCATGTCTCCGACGGCCCTCGCGCGAGCGAGGATACTCGAGCCAAGGCCCCGCGGTTCGCAAGAGGGTTCACCCAGCACCGTGAGACACGGATCGGGCAGTCGCTCTGCGGCCATGGCCGTTTCCACTCGAGAGGCGAATGGCAGCAACCAGCCACGCCAACGAACCGCCTCTGACCGCGAGCAACACGTTCCTGCCAACGCCTAATCCCTGGCCGTCCAGGACGTCAAGAAACTCCGCGAGCACCGCAAGCCAGCACGTTGACGCCGACCGGTGTTCTGGCTAGATTTTCCATTGGCGATGGGGTTCGCCGTCAACCGCCGCGGCTCGCGCGAGCCGTCGCTGATGACCCCTAACATAAGGCTCCTCGACTAGGAACATTAAAACATGCAGGCCCCACCAGGAGACCACGTTCCTGGTGGGGCCTTTTTCATACCCCTACGTCGACCCTGATTCACCCACCCCCCCGATGGCCGACGCCAGAGGAGGGCCGGACCAAGCCGTGAGCAAGGCCTTTCCCGCGGACTCGTTCCTCAAGAAGTATCGAGGTGTCCCGGCAACCTTATCGGAAAATCCTCGTGGCACCCTGTCGGCACCTCACGTGATAATATAGGGTTTTTATGAACATCCGAAGATTTGTACTTGATGTTGATAAAGCGATGGCGCGCCCGTCGCTGCTGGAAATCGCGGAAGCGATCAGCGGTTGCCAGGGTGTCGAGGCTTTCAACGTGACCGTCAGCGAGATCGACATCGAGACGGTTGGTATGAACATCACGATTGAAGGGGAGCGGATGGATTATGAGGTGGTTCGCAAAGCGATCGAATCCACCGGGGCTGTCGTCCACAGCATTGACCAACTGGCCGGCGGGAACCGGCTCATCGAGGAAGTGAAGAGAAGGCGATGATAGGCAAACGTCGGCTCCGCGATCCCCTGTTTCGGTTCAATCTGGTGGCTGGACTGTGCGACGGCATCTTGACCGCGCTCACGCTCGGCGCGGGAAGGCTCTTCGATGTCGCTGCGCCGATGAACTTCGACCTGGCATTGCGCGTGGCGACGGCCGGTGGAGTGTCGGGGTTGTTTATCTTTGTCGTCGCCCACTATGCCGAGTTGCGCAACCAACTCATCGAAGCCGAGCGCCAGTTGAACATGACCACGCGCGGTCAGTTGGCCACCACCCGGTTGGGCCGCGCCATACTGCAAGAGGCTCTCCTCGGAGGAAGCATCAGCGGGACGTGTAGTTTCCTGGGTGCCGTGTATCCCTTATCGGTGGGAGCACTTTTCCCCCGGCGTGCGTGGGTCGCGATCGCCGCGGCCCTTGTCGCGCTGGGCGCGCTCGGCGTCTGCCTCGCCCGATCCGTCCACGGCAACATCGTCGGCTGGTCCCTGACCCTTGTCCTGGGCGGGGCTTTTCTCACGTTTGTGGGTGTACAGTTGAGAATCACCTGAGCCACGTCTCGGCACCGGTGGTCACCAGACCATGCGATGCCGACGGCTGTTGGAACCGCGTTTGCAAGCACGAACGATGCGAGGAATGGACTGGAGCGTCGCTGACCCGTCGCTCAACGTGCCAGGGTTACCCTTCCAAAGGAATCGATCCGATGGCTCACATCCGAGAGATCACGGCCCAAGAGATCCTCGATTCACGCGGCAACCCCACCGTCGAAGTGGAGGTCCTCCTGGACGACGGCAGCCTGGGCCGTGCGGCTGTGCCCTCCGGTGCCTCAACGGGCGAAAAAGAAGCGATTGAGTTGCGT
>CAZRGV010000044.1:28257-35991 GCA_964599655.1 uncultured Isosphaeraceae bacterium
CCTCGACCGGCACGCGGGAGGCGTTGGAGCTACGCGACAAGGACGAGAGGCGTTACGGCGGCAAGGGCGTGCTCACGGCCGTGCGGAACGTCGAACAAGAGCTGGCACCACTCCTGCGGGGCCATGACGCCCTTCAACGACGGGAACTCGACCGCCTCATGATCGAGCGTGACGGCACGCCCAACAAGGCGCGACTGGGGGCAAACGCGATCCTGGGTGTGTCGCTGGCCGTGGCCAAGGCCGCGGCCGCTTCGGCCGGGCGACCCCTGTACCAATACCTGGGAGGCGACGCCGCCGTGACGCTTCCTGTCCCGATGATGAACGTTCTCAACGGTGGAAAACATGCCGACAATAACGTGGACTTCCAGGAGTTCATGATTGTGCCCCTCGGTGCCCCGACCTTCCGCGAGGCCCTGCGCTTCGGCGCCGAAACCTTCCACGCGTTGAAGGAGGTGCTGTCACGGAAAGGCGACAACACGGCCGTCGGGGACGAGGGTGGGTTCGCGCCGAGTTTGAAGTCAAACACCGAGGCCGTCGAGGTCATTCTCACCGCCATCGACCGCGCCGGATTCAAGGCCGGAGACCAGATCGCTCTGGCCCTCGACCCGGCCGCCAGCGAGTTCTACGAGCAGGGCCAGTATGTCTTCTCCAAATCCGACAAATCCCGCAGGCGTGCGGAGGACATGGTGCGGTTGTATGAGGAGTGGGTGCGGCAGTACCCCATCGTCGCCCTCGAGGATGGGGTGGCTGAGAACGATCTGGAGGGATGGAAGCTCCTCACGCAAACCCTGGGCGACCAGGTCCAACTGATCGGCGACGACAACTTCGTCACCAATCCCCGCATCTTCGCGGACGGAATCGCTCAGGGCATCGCCAACGCGATCCTGATCAAGCTGAACCAAATCGGGACGCTGACCGAGACGCTGGAGGTCATGGAGATGGCCCGCAAGGCGGGCTATTCGACGGTCATCAGCCACCGCTCCGGGGAAACCGAGGATACGACCATCGCGGACCTCGCCGTGGCGACGAATGCCGGACAGATCAAGACCGGCTCACTATGCCGCACCGATCGCGTGGCCAAGTACAACCAACTGCTGCGCATCGAACGCCAACTCGGCCCGAGTGCGGTGTACCCCGGCAAGGCGGTGTTTTCACGTTGGAGCAAGTCTTGAAGTTACTCATCCTGTCCGACATTCACGGCAACTGGCCCGCCCTGGAGGCCGTATTGCGCGCCGAGCCCGATTTCGACGCCGCGGCCTTCTGTGGCGACGTGGTGGACTATGGGCCGTGCCCCATTGAGTGCATCGGTTGGCTGCGCGACCACGCCGCCCACTTGGTTCGCGGAAACCACGATAACGCCCTTGCGTTCGATCTCGACTGCCGATGCATGGGCTCCTTCCGTGAGTATTCCCTGGCCACCCGGGCCTGGCACCGCACGCTCATTGGTGAGGCCGACCGCGAGTTCCTGCGCGGGATGCCCCTGATGGACTGCTTCGAATACGGAGCAAAGCACTTCCGCATGGCTCACGCCACCCCGCAAGGCGACCTCTTCGAGTACCTGCCGATGGATCAGTGGGGCGATCGCGTCCAGGGGCTGGACGCCGATTTCGTGCTCTTGGGCCACACGCATATTCAGGGAATGCACACGTTCGGAAAGACCACTGTCGTGAACCCCGGCAGCGTGGGGCTGGCTCGGGATGGCGGCGGAGTCGCCTGCTACGCGGTCTTCGCGGATGGAGACATGCGATTGAAACACATCCCGTACAACGTGGAGCTGACGATTGATCTGCTTCGGAGAGCCCCACTCCCCGGACAAGTCATCGAGGGACTGGCGGCCGTACTGCGAGGTTCGGGGAACCGCGCTTAAGACCTTCGCGCGTCGATGTGATCTGATGCTCACGTCTTCCCGCTCAGGTCGCTGGAAGGGGGGAGGCCCTGGGCCGGTTCGATGGTGGGAGCGCCCGGCATGTGTCGCCGTCAGTCGCTCCCGTCGCTTACGGGCGATGCCTGGGAGGGGCCTGACCCAACCCGCCCCAGAATCCCCGTGCTTTGAAAAATCCAAATCTTCACCTCGTTGAGCAGCAGCGCCGCCACGAGGACCACACCGAACGTGCCGGCCAGAACAAGGGCAGGAACGGCAGCCATCAACACACCCCAGTAGCCGAGGACGGAGGCGACGATAACGTTGCCGATCGTTGTCGCGGCGACATACCTGCTCGGCGCCAGCGACCAGACCCGATCACGCACGCGAGTCAGGTAGATCGTCGCCTGGGCGGAGTCAATGAGGTAGACGAACATCAGCGTTTGAACCTGGGCAATAGGCATCTTCCACAGGTTCAGAGCGGCCCAAAGAATGGCGAATGCCAACACCAACCATCCGGTGGCAAGAACGCCCGCGACCTTCGCGATCTCACCGACGTTCCAGCGTTCGGGAACCGGCGATACCCACGCCCGGTCCGTGGCGACGGTGATCGTCACGAGGTCGTTCATGACGATAATCAGCACCATCAGAAACAGGGGCGTGACGAAAATCCCGGTCGCGAGGTAGCCGAACGTCAGGAGGGCAGCCAGTTCCACGGTCCGCGCGATCTTGGTGATCGTCCAGGTTAGCATTCGCCGATAGACGCGGCGTCCGCCAGCAACCACCTCGACGATGTCGTGAAGGCCAGGCTGGGTCAGGACCACCTTGGCCGCCGCCTTGGCAACATCCGTCGCGGTGTTGACGGCAATTCCCACCTCCGCCTGTTTGAGTGCCGGCGCGTCGTTGACGCCATCGCCGGTCATGCCGACGCGGCCGAATCGCTGGAGGGCCTGGACAAGTCGAAACTTATCCTCCGGATAACAATTCGCGAATCCGTCGTACTGGATCGGATTGTTCTCGTTCAAAGACTCCTTCACGTCGCCAAATCGGTTGCCAAGTCCGACTTCACCGCTCACCGCCCGCGCGGTGGCGAGAGTGTCGCCCGTCACCATGATGACCCGGATGCCGAGCGATTGCAGCGCCTTCACGAACGTGGCGGCATCGTCGCGTGGTGTATCGGCGAGGGCCACGAGTCCACGAAGTGTCAGCCGCCCCTCGGGACCGGCCGCCACCGCGAGAACGCGCGCCCCGGACGCGGCCAGCTCGTCGGCGCGAGACAGGACCTCGGGCCGAGCCTCGGCAAGCGGCGCCACGACCGGCGGAGACCCCAGGACCACGCGCAACACGTCCCCGTTCTGGTTCACGATCGCCTCGGAGCGTTTGTTCGCGGGATCGAAGGGAACGAACCGCTCTCGCGGGATCGGTCGCACCGATCGCTGTTGCGCGGCCTGAAAGAGGGCACGCTCGAGAGGATTTTGCGTCGCTTCGTCGCAAGCCGCGACCGCATAGGCCAACACCTCTTCCTCAGACCCTCCCGAGAGCGGGACAACGGCCGTGACGGTTTGCTGGTTCCGAGTCAGCGTGCCGGTCTTGTCCACGCACAGAATGTCCATCGTCGCCGCCTCCTGAATCGACGTCAGCCCGGTAACGAGCACACCTTCCTTGGCGAGCGAACGGGCCTCCACCGCGTTGGAGACCGTGAAGGCCGCCGGCATCGTCACCGGCACGGTCGCCGTCACGAGCACGAGTAAGAACGGCACGAGCGGCATCAACGCCTCCCCGCGCCAGAGGGTGCCCGCGATCAGCACCGCCGCGAGGACCGCATCGATCATCACCAGATAGCGCACAACGGTGAAGAGCACCTGTTCGAGGTGCCCCACCGAGCGCGCTGTCCGCACCAGCTCGGCCGTCCGACCGAAGTACGTGTGCGATCCGGTGGCCGTCACCGTGGCTGTGGCTTCACCACGATGAACCGTCGATCCCGAATACAGCGTCTCATTCCTCGACCGCGCGACGGCCGCCGATTCACCCGTCAGCGCGGCTTGATCCACCTCCACCGTGCCATCAACAATGGTGCAATCGGCAGGCACAAGATCGCCCACCTGGACACGCACCCGATCGCCCGGGACGAGCTCGCGCGCGGGAAGTTGCCGCCAGCTTCCATCACGGAGCACCCGCGCGTTGACTCGAAGCCGGCTGCGGAGCAGGTCCAGAGCGGCATTGGCGCGGAGCTCCTGTGTCCCACCAACCACCGCGCTGAACAGCAGCAATCCGGCGATGAGCGCCGGTTCCACGGTCTTGCCGAAGAGCACTTCGAGCACCAGCGCCACTTCCAGCATCCACGGGATTGGGCCCCAGAAACGTTTCAAAATGCCTCGAAGGAGTCCGGATGGCTCTTCCGCGATCTCGTTGTAACCATACTGGGACAGGCGTAACCGAGCCTCCGCCTCAGAGAGCCCCGTTTCTCCATCGTCGGCAGCGGTTGGAGCGGGTTGTCCCCGAGACTTCCCCAAGTCGTCATGATTCTCAATTCCACTCATATCGCCTGTCTCTTCCGTCGAGTCCTCGTGAAACACAAACGGTCGCAAGCACCACGCAACGCCCGCCGAGCAAGCCTGAAACGCGACCACGGACGAGCACCGCTCCGTCATACCGCTGATCCCGGAGGGAGGATTCGATCGCGTTCGCCGGCATGCGGCCGCCGCGGCACCCGCGCCCGGCCGGCACCGAGGACTCCGGCCAGCGCCATCCCGCTCTCAAACTTGCCAGAGTCCAGCAGCGACTGGTAGTATCGAGCGCGATTGAGCGGATCGCGGCAACCCTTGGGAACCGGTTTCGGCTCCGGAACGGCATTTCAGGGGAAAAGATAATCACAAGCCAACGCCGTAATCTATTGATCCGTAAAGTTCCCCGCTCCACAATACTTGAATCGCGTTGAGACCACCACGGAGAGTTTTCGCGATACACAACGCAACCGCCGTTCCAACGGGGGCTTCGAGCCTCAGGCCCCAAACCCTTGCGTGTTGAATCAGACTCCTCCGGCGCCGTTCGACCTGAACCCCATCACGATCACGACCTGGAAGGTCATCGAGCATGCCCCTTTGCATCCGGTGGACAGTCTCTTTTCTGCTTTGCCTGGCCGCGCCCACCGCGATGGCCGGCCTGGAACCCCTCCGATACAACCATCCAGGACTGGTTGTCGACCTGGGAGTCGGCCTCTGGGCCTGGCCCTTGCCCATGGACTTCGACCTCGACGGTGACCTGGATCTCGTCGTCAGTTGCCCCGACGTCCCCCACAACGGAACGTACGTCTTCGAAAATCCCGGCGGCAACCCCAAGCATCCCGTCTTCAAACCCGCCCGACGTCTCGGTCCTGCGCATGGAAACATCCAGGTCTCTTACGTGGATGGACAGGTCCGCCTCTTGATCCCCGGCCATGAACTTGTGAACTTCCGCTCGAACCACTTCGGAAAATCGGTTTCCATATATGAATCCACGAATGTTCATAAAACATCTGGTCGCATCCGGGCCAACCAGTGGAAATACGCCGACTTCGACGGCGACGGCGCTCTCGACCTGATCGTCGGCGTGGAGGACTGGAGCGACTACGGTTGGGACGACGCCTTCGACGCCCAGGGGCACTGGACCCGGGGACCGCTCCACGGCTTCGTCTATCTCCTCCGCAACCGAGGCACCACCGACGCCCCGAAATACGACCCGCCCAGGACGCTCGAGGCCGACGGCCAGCCCATCGACGTCTTCGGAATGCCCTCGCCCAACCTCGCCGACTTCGACGGCGACGGCGATCTCGACCTCCTTTGCGGCGAGTTCCTCGACCAGTTCACCTACTTCCAGAACGTCGGATCGCGGACCAAGCCGCGCTTCGACAAGGGCCGTCGCCTGACGCATCAGGGCAAGTCCATCGCCATGGATCTCCAAATGATCGTCCCTGCCGCCATCGACTGGGACCATGATGGCGACGTCGACCTGATCGTCGGCGATGAGGATGGGCGCGTGGCCCTTGTCGAGCACACGGGCCTCGTCGAGAACGGCTTGCCAAGGTTCCTGCCACCGGTCTACTTCCAGCAGGAAGCCGACCTGGTCAAGTTCGGAGCGCTCGCTACGCCCGTCAGCGTCGACTGGGACGGCGACGGCGACGACGACCTGATCTGCGGCAACTCGGCCGGCTACGTCGGGTTCATCGAGAACCTCGACGGCGGCAATCCGCCCCGCTGGGCGGCTCCACGGCGCCTCGAAGCCGGCGGCAAAACCCTCCGGATCATGGCCGGTCCCAACGGTTCGATCCAGGGACCTTGCGAAGCCAAGTGGGGCTACACCACCCTCGCCGTGGCCGACTGGGATCTTGATGGCCGCCTCGACATCGTCGCCAACTCGATCTGGGGCGCCCTCGTCTGGTATCGCAACATCGGCTCGAAGACCCAGCCCGCGCTCGACGAGGCCCGTCCGATCCACGTCGAATGGAACGGCCAGTCCCCCAAACCCGCCTGGAACTGGTGGACGCCCAACGACTCGCAACTCGTCACCCAGTGGCGAACCACCCCCCTGGTCACCGACCTGACCGGCGACGGTCTGCCCGACCTCGTCTCGCTCGACCATGAAGGTTACCTCGCCCTCTTCGAGCGGGCCCGTCGCGGCGAAACGCTCCAATTGCATCCAGGTCAACGTATCTTCGAATCCCAGGACTGCTCGGCCTTCAACAGCGCCCACAAACCCTTGAACCACGAGGGCGGACTCTTGCGGCTCAACGCCGACAAGGCCGGAGCCAGCGGTCGCCGCAAGCTTTGCCTCGTCGACTGGGACGGCGACGGTAAGCTCGACCTGCTCGTCAACAGCCGCAATATCAACCTTCTCCGACGGGTCGATGGACCTCCGGGCCGATTCACGTTTCACGACGACGGCCCGCTCGACACCACGACCCTCGCCGGCCACACCACTAGCCCCACCGTCGTCGACTGGGACAAGAACGGAATCCCCGACCTGCTCGTCGGCGCCGAGGACGGTTACTTCTACTACCTCAAGAACCCGCGAGACAATTAGATTCCCAAAGCTTAACCAATTATTGTGCTTCATAATTTATTTTCATTGTATTCCGAAATTTTTAGATATCATTATGGCGATTCTTTCACTCCAGCCGGATCGGCCGTCAGGAACGCGAGCAGGGCCTGGGCGGCTCGAATGCGGACATCGATGGCGGAATCATCGAGTCGTCGGGTGAGCGTGCCGACCAGGCGGGGGTCGCGGTACTCGGCGGCGAACTCGGCCGCATAAGCGCGAATGGCCGGGTCGGGATCGTCCAGGTTCCGGGCGAGCTTCGATCGGCCCTCGGCATCGCCGAGGCAGGCCAGGGCGTGCTCGGCGTAGGCTCGAGCGAGCGGTTCCGACTCACGCCCGAGGTTCCGTCGAAGCTGGGGAATGTCGCTCTTGTCGCCGAGACGCGCGAGGATCCAGGCGGCGATCATCCGTCCCTCGGAATCGTCCCCGGCCAGATGCCGCCGGATCAAGGGGAAGGCCTCCGAGTCCCCGCGTCGAGCGAGAGCGGCGGCCGCCATCAGTTGCAACTTGGCCATCGACGGCCGGTCCATCGCCCGTCGGAGCAACCGACCGTCCCCGACTTCGCCGATCTTGTACAGGCTTTCCGCCGCATGCGTGTGGCCGTAAGGGTCGGGATCGGCGAGGGTTTCGAGCAACACGGCCACCTTGTCTCGCTCACCGGCTCGGGCCAGCTCGCGGGCCAGGCCACAACGCTTCTGGGCATCGCGCTCGGAATCGAGCCGGCCCTGAAGCGCCTCACGAACCTCGGCGCCTTGTCCGGCTCGCGCTGGCTGTCCAGCGAGGCCACGAATTCGGCCTCG
>CAZRGV010000044.1:36001-38378 GCA_964599655.1 uncultured Isosphaeraceae bacterium
AAATCGTCCGACTTCAGACCGGCTCGCAGGACCGCAAGGCAGCGCTGGCGCAACGCGTCGGACCGGCGATCGGCCCTCGCTGGAGAATCGTCAAGCCCAAGGCTCGAAAGGACGAGAATCCCAAGTGTTATATTGATCTTATAATCTGTTTTCATAATTTCTATCCCCGCGAAAGCCCCGACATGGATCTTCAGCGTGCCTCCTCGAGCCGCCGGCGCGTCATGACACTCCGCCAGGTCAGGCCCTCGGTCTGTTCCGGCCTGGGTCCGGGCAACAGGCCGCCGAGCAACGAGGCGAGTACGAAGGTCGACAACCAGGAGAGCGGGACGACCAGATAAGGCGACGGTCCGGCCCAACCCGGAACAAGGTCGCCGAAGGCGAAGAGCGCGCCGGTCACGACCCCGATCAACCCCGCGATCAGCACGGCCGCCTCGCCGACCTGAGGCAGCAGGATACCCGCCATGAAGATCGCGCCCATCGGGCCGAGCACCAAATTGAAACTCTTGAGTGTCAAATCGATGATGTTATATCGATCTGGAAGAAAATTGATTAGAAGCCCCATGATCGTGACAGCCAGACCAATCGCCAGGGTGAGCCAGCGGGCCTGATGCAGCTCGGCGCGGGCCGTCGAATCGTGCCGCTTCCGCTTGCGAAGCAGGTCGACGAGCAGGACCGTCGCGACCGAGTTGATTCCGGAGTCGACGCTCGACTGGGCCACCGCGAAGACGGCGGCGATCACCAGGCCGCTCACGCCCACCGGCAGGCCGTGCACGATGAAGTGCGGAAAGATCTGGTCAGCGAAGGCCGGCGACCGAGGGTCGTCGACCCCGGACGGTAACTGGTCGGGATGCCGCAGGTAGTACGTCAGGAGGGCCATTCCGACCAGGACCAGGACGATCTCGACACCAATGTTCAGGACGTAACTCAAGGCGGCCGTTCGCCGGGCGGCCGCGGCGTCTCGCGTCGAGAAGTAACGCTGAAGCGCCACCTGATCTGAGGCATGTGTGCAAACGTTCCAGAAGAATCCGGCCAGGACCGTCCAGAGGACGGTTACCCGAAGGCTCAGGTCCCAGCTCGCCAGAGGCGGCAGCTTGTGAGCCACCCGCGTCGTTTCGCGCCACCATTCGGCGGGACCGGTCCCGGTCCTCGCCGCGATGATCAGGATCGTCAACACGGCCCCCGAGGCCAGCACGAGGAACTGGATCACGTCGGTCCAGATCACGGCGCGGATGCCCCCCAGGGCCGTGTAGAGCGTGCTCACGACGCACGTCCCGACCAGAACCATGTAGAACCAGCCTCGGTCATCGAGCTGGACAGCCTGTCCGGTCAGAACCGCCAAGGCCTTCGGCCCCGTGGCCGCTGTCATCAGCGCCAGCGCTCTCGAGGCCGTGAAGACGATCGCCCCCATCCAGACCAGCCGCATGTACAGAAAGAGCCACGCGCCGAGGAACCGGGTTTTCGTCCCGAACCGCCGTTCCAGGTACTCATACGCACTCGTCAAACCGAGTCGCATGAAGAATGGTACCCAAACATAGCCGACCACCACGAACGCGAACGGCAGGCAGATCAGTCCGATGGCCTGCCCCATGCCGTGCTGGATCAGCTCGCCGGGGAAGCCCAGGTAGGTCAAGGTCGACATGAGCGTGGCCAGCATGCTCACGCCGACGGCCCACCAGGGCATGTTTCGCCCGCCGACGAAGTAATCCTCCGTCGTCTCCTGCTTCCGGCCCAGGTACACACCGACCCCCAGCAGGAGAACCATGTACGCGGTCACGACGAGGTAGTCGGCCACTTGCAGGCCCGTCGTGGCGAGCGGGGCAGGGGGGTTAGGATTCATGAGTCCAAGTCCATGGGTTTTCGTGCGGGAGGGGGGGCGCGGTCCCTGGACGGCCCTCGGATCGGACCGCGCTCGCCTCCATCGTGTTTTCGAAGTCTCTGAGTTCCCTTACTTCTTCAAGTGAGGCACTCCGGTTTTTTCGAGCATCCGCCGGGCCTTTTCCCGGAAGATCGGACGAATGTCTCGCGTTGGCGGGCGGCAGCGGCTGGAATCCAGCCCGATCAACTCCAGGCCGAGCTTGTCCAGGTGCCCCTCGCCGCCGGTGAACTGGGCGACCTCGGTGACGAGGTCGTAGTAGGGCGGAATGCCCCGCGTGATTTCCTCCTGCGCCTCGACGTACTTCCGTTCCTCCAGCAGGTTCCAGAGCCGCACGCCCCACTCGGGCCAGTAGTTGCTCGGGTGAGTGTTGATGCCCCGGCCGCCTCGCATGTGCGTCAGGACGAACTGCAACTGGTTGTCGATCACGCAGAGCCGGTCGGCGAAGAGCCGGCGGAACGCCTGCGTCGTCGGCACCTTCGGCCGGGGAACCGGAGGCAGGCT
>CAZRGV010000044.1:38388-42935 GCA_964599655.1 uncultured Isosphaeraceae bacterium
CCTTTTCGTACTCGTAGGACGACGGGGCGCCCCACTTCAGGCCCGCCAGGTTGGGCAGCTCGGCGAGCCGGCCGATCAGGTCGAGCGGCACCTTGTAGCCCATCCAGTACGTGGTGTAGAGCACCAGTCCGACGTCGGCCGACTCGGCGATCGCCTTCATGTACTCGTAAACATCCTCATCCGTGGGAGGATGATAGAACGGTGGCGAGACCTGGATGGCATCGGCGCCGAGGCGTTCGGCCCCCTTGGCCAGGGCGATCGCTTCTCGCAGGTTGGTCGACTGCGCTCCGAGAATCACGCCGACTTTTCCGCCCGTGGCTTCGAGGACCGTCTCGGCCACTCGGAGCCGCTCCTCGACGGTCAGGGTCGAGAAGTCCCCCGCCGCGCCACAGGCCAGCAGCACGCCGTTGCCCTCTCGCACGCCCCCATCAAGCAGGAACTGAACGTGCCGCCGCATCCCGTTCAGGTTCAGCTCGAGGTCGTCGTCGCGAAAGAGGGTCGGAATCGCAATGTAACAACCGGACAGCCTCGCCCGAGCTCGTTCTCGGTCCATGCCCGCAACTCCCAGCCAGGTTTCGTTGTGATCCAACCTCCGAAGTGCGTCAACATAGCAAGACCGCCCGCCCGTTGCCACGTGGCGGTTCCCTCGAATCTCCCTCGCTTCGACGAGAGCGTCGTCCCTGAATTCGCACGTTCGATCGATCGTTGATCGGACGTTCGGCCCGTGCGATTGGAGAAGGGGCGTCCTCGGAGCAAGGCGGCGGTTGCGGTCGAGTCGTGTCGGGACGACCCTCTCTACGCACCTGGACCGAGTCCTACCGCGTTTCCTCAGGGGGCTCGGGTGCCACGGGTCGCCCTCGACCCGTGTTCCATGTCGACCCAGGCCAGAACCCTGGTCGGGGACGACCCTTGGCACCCGGAAAACTCGGCTCAACCCGGTCGACTCGCTTAGGACACGCCGCGTGAGAGGGCCACACGTCCAGAGTTGACCGCCCGCGGCGCGCCTCGAGGTTGATGCCGAGCCGTCGCGCGTCGCTCCGGTGTCACGGATCGCTTCCCGCTCCAGAAATCGCGCACGATGATGTTCATGTTCCAGCCACCACAACCGTCGGACAACGCCCGGTGGTTCGCCGATGGCGCCGGCCGGCCGGGTAATCGGGCGATCGCGGGTCAGAACTTCGGCGAACGCGTCGGAGGGGCGGCGCCATGCGTTGGGGCGGCTCGCCTTGAGGATGACGAGCCTCGGATCGCGATGGACCCCGTCGAGCTCCCGGCCATCACCAGCGCCGAGAGTGTCCGGCTGCAACCCAGGACGTTCCGGGTCCATCGCGCCTGGAAAGTCGTCCACGGCCGGTACGGCCACGGCCGGGATCGCGCCCCGGAAAACCAGGGCACGCTTGCCCCGACGTTCAACGGCCGTAATGTCGGACTTTCGGCCGCTGGCCCTTGCACAACCGCGTCGGGGATTTTTTCTTTTTTCAGCAACTATGCCATTGAATAGAATTTCTATCAATTTGAGTTATAACCTTATTTTTGCATTTTTCGGCAAATCGGTATTAAGAAACGTTTTATTCTATTTTTCACCGGCTTTTTCAGATCTTCGATTCATTGGGCCGGGGCTCGTGACGGCACGGCCCCGGCCGCTTGGGTGGACAGTGAGACGGACGATCAACGGCCTCCCTTGACGGGCAGTCCGCCGAGGGTGTCGCCATTCGGCTTGAAGCCGCCGCCGTCGACGTCAACGAAGATCGGGTTCGACACGGCGACCGGGCGATCCTTTTCGTGATCGGGGCCCATGACCGCGCCGAGTTTCGAGCCCTCGCCGATGACCGCCACGATCACGTGGGTGTCGCCGTCGAGATGCAGGGGGATTTCCTGGTCGAACTTCACGGTGTTGTTCGTGAACCGGTCGGGTGTTGCGCGTCGGGTGAAGTTGAGCGACTCGGCGGGTCGGCCGTTGAGGAAGACCTGGACCCGATCGACGTCGAACCAGTTGGGGCACTGCACGCGGACCTTCAGGGTCGCGTCGCCGCCGGAGACGGCGAGGTTGTCGCCGGGAATCGCCTCGGTCTCGGACCCGCTGGAGGCCCGGAGCGAAACCTCGAGGAACGGTCCGTTCGACATGACGAGGTGGCCGCCCTCGGCGGCGTGAACGATGTCGAGGGTGCGGATCTCGGCTGGGTCGTCGGTCGGGCTCTTGAGGTAGTTCCGGAGGAATCCCGAGCCGTGGAAGTTGTAGTGGGCGTCGGTGTTGACCACGCCCGTGATGCGGCGTCCCTGGTTTAGGAGCTGAAGCCAATTGACAATCGTGTTATTCTGAACACTCGTTCCTGATTTAATGGTCGCGGGCTCGAAGATCGTGTCGGGGGGATGGACCTCGATGACGTCCATGTGGCCGAACATGCCTTCGAAGCCCTTGTCGGGCTCGCCGTCGCCGTTCTTGTCGCGGAACATCCAGCCCATGTCGGGATGGTTCACCTGAACGAGTTTTTCACTGTTGCCGTCCCAGAGGGCCAGCCGCTCGATCTGAATCGCGGGGTCGTCGTCGGGCGTCGGTCCGCCGCCGTCCTGCGTGTGCGGGCGAAGCACGAGCGGGAAGGCGTTCTGGTGATTCAAAGGCAGGGGCTTGCCGGTCAACTCGATGCCGACGCAGGTGCCCATGCGATTTTCGACCCCCAATCGCTTGAGGTGCGGGGCGTAGGTCGACAGGCGGTTGTGCTCGGTGCAAGGGGCGAACTCGACGTGCTCGCAGAGCAGGTTCAGCACGCGGCCCAGTTGGCTCGACGTGTTGTCGCCCGAGGGGGAGGAGTGGCTGTGGAAATCGGCGCTGATCCAGCCGTCGGTCTTCACCGAGCGGACGAGCTTCGCATTGAGATGCGCCGTTTTGCCGCGTTCGACATCAATCTTTGTGAACACCGCGTCATATTCGGGTCCGTAGCTGATGATCACATCGTACGATCCGGGCTCCAGCTTGCGTCGGAACCGGCCATTCTGGCTGTAGAACAGGTTCTTGACGGCGTGCTCGCCGCTGTCGGGACCGAAGTCGGGCGTTGGGGTTCCGTCTCGCCCGAGGAACTGGACCTTGCAGGGAATCGGCCCGCCCTGATCGTCGTCGATCTTCGCGATGACCACGCCGGACTGGGGCATCTCGATGGTCAACGACGACGCGGAGCCGCCCTGGACGGGCACGGTCTTCGAGCCATGACCGAGGGCCGAGATGGTCAACGTGCCGGGTTTGTCTCCCACGGTCAGTTGGATCTGCCCCTTGGCGTCGGTGGTTCCCCAGGCGTGCGGTTTGCCGTCGATCGCCAGGACGACATCGGCGTGGGCCACCGGCCGGCCCGTTGTGTCCTTGACCGAGAGGGCCACGGCGTTCTCGGCGGTTCCGGCCAGATCGTTCGCGACCCGCCGGAGGTCGAAGAGGTTCGCGCCAGGGATGACGCGACGGACGAGCCGGTACGACTCGCCGGGGGCGAGGCGGATGGCGACCTTTCCGTCCTTGTCGCGATAGCGGATTTGCAGCGCGCGGCCTCGACCGCCGACGACCTCGTGCCCCTCGGCGACCACGCCGTAGGCCTGGCCGAAGGCCTTGTCGTAGGCCCAGAAGAGATTCGAGGCCCCTTCGGGGCTGGTCTCGAACGAGCGATCGGCGCGGATGGAGTCGGTCAGGACGGCATCGGCCGGGGCATCGCCTCGGTTGGCGAAGGTGGTGGTCACCACGACGAACGGGGAGCCGTCCTCGAGGGTGTAGGCGACCTCGACATCGGGTTCCCTCTCCTTGGGCGAGGCGACCAGCCGCAAGGTGACGCGCCGGGCCTTGACGAACACACCCTCCAGCTCGGCGGTTTCGTAGACCGTTGGGGCCTCGACGTCAATCCCGCCGAACCGCAGGTCTCGAAGCTGGGCCCCGGGGTAAAAGGCCGAAAGCTGGTCGCTCTGGTGGTCGCGCCGGGTCAGGTCGATCAGGCAGCCACCGACGTCTCGCACGGTCATGTTGGCGTGGCGGCCTCGCTTGGGGTGGGCGACGACCGCGATGATCTGGTCGTTGGCGATCGCGAAGTCGCCATAGATCGCGTCGACTTCCTTGCCACGCGGAACGTAGCGGTCCCAGGTCTGCGGCGAAAGCGCGACCAGGTCGGCGGCCATCGCAGGGGAGGCGAAGACCGCCAGCAAGACAACGGGCAAGATTTGGCGGGGGAGGAAGCGTCTCATGGTGGGTCTCTCTCGGGTCGTGGGCCTCGGACTCGGATCCCTTCCGTTGCTGGGCGAACGTCGAGGAAACCCGGTCCAGGGACGCTCAGCGGCGACCTTCGACGTGCATCCTCAACGGTTCACCCATGGCCATGGACGGTTCGGGAAGGAACCCTATTATCCGCAAGACGAGGCCCGCGCCTATTGAATTCTCCGTGAAGAATGGCTCGGCGGCTCGGAATCGAATGGGTGGGTTCCGCATCGATGTCAAATCCACGCATGGTCATTGACTATGTTTTTTCGTACCTTCCACGTCCCGCGATCGGCGAAGGTCGAATCGCGTCTGGATATGTTGC
>CAZRGV010000045.1:0-13236 GCA_964599655.1 uncultured Isosphaeraceae bacterium
CTTGCCGACCTTCTCGGTGGCCTCGGCGATCATCTTGCCGACCTCGGCGTCAAAGTTCGAGGCGACGGTGGCGACCTGCTCGGTCTCCTTGGTGGTGGAGACCTTGGTGCTCATCGACTTGAGCTTGGCGACGATGTCCTCGACGGCCTTGTCCATGCCGCGCTTCATGAGCATGGGATTGACGCCGGCCACGACGGCGCGAAGGCCCTCGTTGTAGATGGCCTCGGCCATGACGGTGGCGGTGGTGGTGCCGTCACCGGCGACGTCGGAGGTCTTGCTGGCGACCTCCTTGACCATCTTGGCCCCCATGTCCTCGTACTTGTCTTCGAGCTCGATTTCCTTGGCGACCGTGACACCGTCCTTGGTCACGGTGGGGGAGCCGAACGACTTCTGGATGATGACGTTTCGGCCTCGGGGGCCGAGTGTCACCTTCACGGCGCGGGCCAGCTTGGTGACTCCGCGCTGCATCGCCTGGCGGGCGTCCTGGTCGAACGCGATCATCTTGGCGGCCATGGCCGTTGGGTTCTCCGTGGATCAGGATGTCGAAAGTTCGGTTGATGGGATGGTCGGTGGATGATGGCCGGCCCCGCGGAACCGTTCCGATGCGCCTGGCCCGATTCGGAAGCCGGAACGACGGCGTTGGTTGTCTGGCGCGGGCTTGCGGCGGTTCGGTGCGATTTCAAAAGAACGCGGAGCGTCCGGTTTAACCCTCGACGATGGCGAGAATGTCGTCCTCACGCATCAGCAAGTAGGTCTCACCGTCGACCTTGATCTCTTCGGGAGCGTACGAGGTGAACAGGACCTGGTCGCCGACCTTGACCTGCAACTCTCGGCGCTTGCCGTCCTTGGTGACGCGGCCGTCCCCGACGGCGATCACCTTGCCCTTCTGGGGCTTGTCCTTGGCCGTGTCGGGCAGCACGATGCCGCCGGCGGTCGTCTGCCTGGCCTCCTCACGCTCGACCACGACCCGATCGCCCAAAGGCTGAATCTTCATCGACGCGATCTCCCTGATCGGCCTCCCTCGAATCGGCGGGAGGCCCCTGACTGAGACGTTATCGCGGACACCCGCCGCGACCGCGGATGCCCGAGGCTCGTCCTCCACCCCATGCAAGCCTCGTGCCTTCGTCAACGACTCGAATTAATGTCTTGTCTTCCAATTGCTTGCGTCGATTCGCTCAAGGCGTGCGACGGGTTGGCCCTGCCGAACCCGACGCAGTCGTCGCGGGGGCCTGCCATTTCGGCAGTCGACCCGTGGGGAGGCTCCGAGAAATGTCGGAGATGGTCTCCGCCCGAGCGGGACGGGGTCGAAAACCCGGACCGAACCGCGCACGGTTGCGATCGTTTTGAGAAATGAGGAATTTGAAGCAGGTGTGATCGATCTTGATGTGGTATGGTTGTCGGAGACTCACGTTGGTTGGTCGATTCGGCAGACTTTGCCCGACTTGCCATCCAGGTGGGTTTCGATCGGTTCCGTCCAAGCCGATTTCGGGTGCCTGAGGCTGCGGGATTCGGGCGCTCCCGCGCAACTATGTTGATTTTTGATCCGTTTTTCGAGTGATTGGTTGACTGATCGCAGCGGTTTGTTATCTTAGACCCAAATCCCTTCACGGACAGGACCGAAATATCCGTTCGGTTTCTGGTCTGATCGGACTTCGAACGTTGCCGCGCTTGTCGAGGGCGTCAACCCGCTCTGGGTTGGGAGGCGAGCCTGGATTGGCGCGTTTCCGCCGTTGAGGAGGAGTTCCCAGGGAGCGGTTCGGTCATTCACGACTTCGGGTCGCCCGCAACGACGTTGGAACCTGCCACGGGGTCCGATGTCGTCCGAGGCATCCGTGGACGCGGTCGCGGGTCGTCAAGGTTTTCGAGGGGCCAGGCGGATCTTGTTTTGGCAGAGGTTTCGGGTCTTCGATCGCTGGCCGGGTCTCTCGTTCGGCGCCATTCTTTCCTTTCCTTCGTTCCGTCTCGGCCCAACACACTCAGAGCCATGACACCGGGGATTCTTCCGATGCTGTTTCCTAGGAATGGGTTCTTGCGGCGCAACGAACGATTTCGGCCCTGGGAGGCCCTGGTCCGGGAGACGTCGAGGCGGCGCCGCCGTCGCCTCGCCGTCGACGTCCTCGAAGACCGGACGCTGCTGGCGAGCCTGAAGGTCGGCGCGCTGGTCGACATGTCGAAGATGCTCGGCAGTGAAGAAGAAACGACGATCGCGATCAATCCGAAGAACCCGAACAATTTGTTCGCGGCGGCGATTGGGGCGAGCACCGGTCAGGTGGCCTCGGTCAGCTTCGATGGCGGAGCCACCTGGGCCACGCGGGTCATGTCGTCGGGCAGCGACGGAACTCCCGTGGCCTGCTGCGACGCGAGCGCGGCGTTCGACCAGTTCGGCAACCTGTTCATGACCTACCTGAGCTCATCGATTCACACGATTGTGCTCATGAGCACCGACGGCGGCCTGACGTTCACCCAGCTCGCCGACTTCGGCAGCGCCGACCAGCCGACGATCGTGACCGGGCCGGGCGATCAACCGGGCACGCAGAGTGTCTGGGTGACGTACAACTTCAACGGCAGCATCGTGGCACGAGGGGCCAGGGTCACGGCCCTGGGACAGGTGGGCAGCTTCACCAGCGCCCAAACCGCGCCGAACAGCAGTGGCGGCAACTTCGGCGACATCGCCATCGGCCCGAATGGCGAGGTCTACGTGACCTATCAGAATAACACGGGAGGCCAGGGCGCCTCGTCGGTCCTCGGCAATGTCGATCCCGACGGACTGGGTCCCCAGGGCTTCTCGGCCCAGGTGAACATCACCAGCATGAACGTGGGCGGGTTCGACTACATTCCCGCGCAGAGCTCGAGGTCGGTCGATTCGGAAGCGGGCTTGGCCTGGGATCGGAGCAATGGGCCGCACAGGGGCCGGCTGTACCTTGTCTACACGGACGAGACCCCCGACGAGTCGAACAACATGGATATCATGTTGCGATACTCGGACGACAAGGGACAAACCTGGAGCCCGGCGCTGAAGGTCAACGACGACAACACGACCAACAGCCAGTTCCTGCCCAAGATCGCGCTCGACCAGACCACCGGCGCGGTGGCGATCGTCTGGTTCGACGCTCGGCAGGACAACGGCAGCGGCCCCGGCGACACCGACGGCAAGGTGAACACCGACGCGATCCTTTATGGCACGGTGAGCCTCGACGGCGGGCAGACGGTGCTGCCCAACGTGCAGATCGGCGGCGGGCCGTCGAACTCGGCCACGCCGGGGGGCAACGGCAACGGCGGCTTCAACTACGGGGATTACATCGGCCTGGCGTTCCACGCGGGCGTGTTCTTCCCGATCTGGCCCGACAACAGCACGGCCCTGGTTGGGAATCCCGACCGGCCCAACTTCGATCTGGCCACCGCGGCGGTGACCGTCGAGCAGTTGACCGTGACGCCGTTGCCGATCACGCCGACGGAGAACGCGCTATTCACGGGAGCGGTCGCCCGGTTCAAGCCGTTCAAGCCGAATCTTCCCGCGTCGAACTTCACGGCGACGATCCAATGGGGGAATGGCAACACTTCGGCCGGCACGATCTCGGCCAACCCCGACGGCACGTTCAACGTCAGCGGTTCGAACACCTACCAGGAAGGTGGGGCGTATCCGTTGTCGGTGACGGTCAGCGACCTTTCGAGCGGCGATGTCGTGACGGGCCTGCTCACGATCCAGGTGACGGACATCGCGTTGCAGGCCCAGGGGACGACGATCTCGAACCTCCACGAAGGCGACTCCTTCAACGGCACGGTGGCCACGTTCTACGACCCGGATCCCGACCTCCACGTGGCGTCCGACTACTCGGCGACGATCCACTGGGGCGACGACAACACGATCACGACCGGAACCATCGTCGCCGACCCGTTGGCGGGCCCCAATCACTTCGTCGTCACGGCCACGCACGTGTTCGGCGGTGGCACGTCGGCCGTGGTGGTGACCATCAACAGTCCGGGGGGCGGCACGGCGAAGGCCACCACGACGGCCGACGTGCAGGATTCGGTGCTGACGTCCAGCGGCCTTCCGATCTCGCCTCAGGAAGGGATCACCGCCAGCTTCGCGGTGGCACACTTCAACGACGCCGACCCGAGAATCCAGTCCGCAAGCAACTACTTCGCGACGATCCAATGGGGCGACGGGACGACCAGCCCGGGAACGATTTCGGTGGACGCGATCAACGGCGGCTGGCTGGTCTCCGGCTCCCACGGGTACGACGTGGGCACGTACAACATCACGGTGACCATCGGCAACAACTCGGGTAGCAACACGACCGTGGCGCAGACCACAGCCACGGTGCAGGATGCGCCTCTGTCCGCCACGGCCTTCAATTACAACAGCGTGGAAGGTCAGACGACCCAGAAGTTCCTGGTCGCGTTCACGGACGCCGATCCGAGGGACAATCCCGTCACGCGCTACGCCGCGACGGTCGACTGGGGCGACGGAACGACCAGCAGCTCGATCACCGATCCGGGCCTGGTCAAGATCGTGATCAACACGGACGGCGGTTATCTGGTTCAGGCGACGCATGCGTATCGGGTCGCCGGCACGTACCTTTACAGCGTGACGGTGGCTGAGACGGTCGGCGGCGCGACCACGACCGCCAGCGCGGTCTTCTCCGTGTCGGCCGGCATCCTCTCGGCGAAGGTGGTGACCACCGCCACGCCCTACGAGGGGAACCCGTTCTCCGGGGCCATCGCCACCTTCAAGAGCACCAACCCGATCGCCCTGGCCAGCGACTTCACGGCGACCGTCGACTGGGGCGACGGAACCACGTCGTCGGGCAACGCGCTGACGATCACCAAGACGCCCAGCGGCGAATTTGCGATTCAGAGCGCGGGCACCAAGGTGTACCAGACCCCTGGCAGCTACGTGGTCGGCGTCGTGGTCACCAGCGCGAGCCTGGTGCAGTCCTCGGCCAACGGCTCGATCCAGGTGCTGGATGCCCCGCTCACGGCGCAGGGCGTGCCGGTCACTGGACAGGCGAAGACGGACCTGACCAACCTCCACGTCGCGTCCTTCAACGACCTGGACCCGACCCCGAACCTCGGGGAATTCTCGGCGATCATCGTCTGGGGCGACGGCACGCGATCGCCCGGTACGATCGTGGCGAACGGCTCTGGTGGGTTCGACGTCGTCGGCTCGCACCACTATGACCGGGCCGGACAGTTCGCGGGCGGCGTGGCGGTCCTCAGCCGTTTTGGCAGCGTGGTGATGACCGGGATGGTGGCGAAGATCACGCCCCGGCTGTTCACGCTGACGGGCGACCTGAGCCCCTCGAGCCAGTCGACGGCCCTTCCCAACAGTGGCGTGACCCGCGATTCGACGCCGACGTTCGAGGGACAGTCGGAACCCGGAGCGACGGTCAACCTGTACGTTGTGCCGGGCACTCCGGGAGCGCAATGGGTCTCGATCGGCAGCGCCATCGCGAACAGCGGCGGCCGCTGGTCGGTCACGGTCTCGTCGCTCGGCGACGGGTCGTACACGATCGTGGGCTCGGCGGTCGACTCGCTGGGTCAGGTCAGTAGCACGCCGACGTTGCTGCTGGGAGGGCAGCGCCCGCTGGTCGTTGACACCCACGGACCAAGGGTTTCGAAGGTCGCCGTCGACGCGAGGACTGGTCAGGTCAACGTGACCCTGACGGACGACGGCAGCGGCCTGCTTCCTTCGGCGCTGGCCAACGCGGGGAATTATTCGCTGTCGCTGATCGGTGGACGATCGAGCCAGACCTTGCGGGTTTCGGACCTCTCGATCCGTCCGTCGACTCCCAACACGACGCAGACGGCGACGCTCACGTTCGGCGGGCTTCGCCGGTTCGCGGCGGGCGACTACGTGATCGAGATCTCGGCGCCTGGCCTGACCGATCGGGCTGGAAACGTCCTCGACGAGCGGTACTACGTGCCGTTCCCTGGGCTTTACACGCAACCCGGCCAGAACTTCGTGGCGGAGTTCTCCAGCAACGGCCAGGTGGTCTCGGCCATCCGGCAATACGTTCCGCCGCCCGAGATCATCGCGGCGCAGCGTCACAACCAACTCATCCAGAGTCGGCTTCGGCTTCGAGGCCGGAGGGGCTGAAGACGACCAGGCGTGGCCGGATCGCGGCACGGCCGGCCCGTTGACGTTCGCGTCACGAGCCGGGCGCGCCGAATTCCCGCCTCGACCTCGCGAGCGTTCCGGGTTCAAACGGCTCAGCCGCGGTCCTGCAGATGCGCCTCGAGGAACCAGAGCCGCTTGTCGGCCGTTCGTGAGATTTCGGTAAACAGGTCGGCGGTGGTCGGGTCGCCGAGCGCCGCCGACTCGTCGATCGCCTTGCGGACGCGGTTGGCGAACGGTCCGAGCCGCTCGATCAGGGCCCCGAGATGTTCCACGCCCTCGACGGCTCTGGTGGGGTATTCCGGAATCGTGGACGATTCGGCCGCCATCCGGACGGTTCCCAGGGCGTAGCCCCCCAGCGCCGTGGCACGCTCGGCAAGATCATCCACGAATCCGGACAATTCCTCGGCGATCTCGTCGAACAGCAGATGGAGCGAGTAGAAGTTCGGTCCCTTGACATTCCAGTGCGCCTGCTTGACCTGCGACCGGAGATCCGACGTGTCGGCCAGGAACTGGTTGAGCAAGGCGACGAGCTGACTGCGGGCGTTCTCGGCGAGATCGACGTGCGTCGGGAAACGCCTGTGGTTCGTCTGGGTCGCGGGGGACATGGTTCGTGGTCTTCCTTCCCGACTCTTGTGGAAAATCATTCGGATCAACAACCGGTTGACATGCAACTCTCGCGCCGTGTGCAACCTTGAGATCGCGGACTCCAGGGATTCGCGGTGGCGAATGCTTGACAGGTGCGTGAGCCATTTTCTACGATACGCCCCGTGGCGGGCTTTGGCCGGAGCGGGGAAGAGAAGTCCGGGCCTGGTGCCGCCCAACATCCCCTAGCTCGTGAACCCATTCGGGATGCCCGGGAGTTGAGGGTGGCTCAACCTCCGCGCATCCTGTCCTCCTTCCTACCTTTGTCAAGCCATTCCTCGGAGAGAGAGACCGATGCGGATAGCCCTGGACGCGATGGGAGGCGACTACGCTCCCGGCCCGATTGTCGAGGGAGCCGTCCAGGCGGTGCATGCCCAGCAGGAACTGGTCGTCGTCCTGGTGGGAGACGAGGCTCGCGTCGAGGCGGAACTCGCCCGGTTCCCCGACGCGCCTCGCGACCGGCTACCCCTGGTTCACGCCAGCCAGGTCATCGGCATGGACGAGAAACCCGTCGAGGGGCTCCGGAAGAAGCGGGATAACTCGATTTCCAAATGCTGGGGCCTGATGGCGACCGGCGAGGTTAAGGCGGTGGTCTCGGCCGGAAACACCGGCGCGATGGTGGGGGCGGGGCTCTTCAACGCCAAGATGTTTCTGCCCGGTGTGCGACGTCCCGGCATCGCGGCGATCTACCCGACCCATAAAGGGCCGGCGGTCGTGATCGACGTCGGTGCCAACATGCACCCGAAGCCGGAAGACCTTTACCAGTACGGCGTGATGGGAGCGATTTACGCCGAGCACGTGCTGGGCCTGACGTCGCCGACGATCGGGCTGCTGAACGTCGGAGCCGAGGAAGACAAGGGGAACGAACTGACCCGCTCGGCCCGCGCGATGTTCAAGGCCAGCCCGTTCGCCCCGAGGTTCGTCGGCAATGTCGAGGGACGCGACATCTACGAAGGCAACGCCCGGGTCATCGTCTGCGAAGGCTTCACCGGGAACGTCCTGCTCAAGGCGGGGGAAGGGGCCGTCGAGTTCCTCTTCTCCGAACTGAAGCAGGAGTTGGCCAAGCTGCTGCCCCGGCTCTCGGCCGAGGACGGTCAGGTGGTAGGCACCGAACTGAAGAACCTGAAGGCGCGGTTCGAGTACGCCGAATTCGGCGGCGCGCCCTTGCTGGGAATCAAGGGGGCGTGCATCATTTGCCACGGTTCGAGCGACGCCCGAGCCATCAAGAACGCGCTTCGCGTTGCCGGCATCATGGCCGAGGACCAGATCAACGCGCAGATTGTCAGCGCGCTGTCGGACGCCCCCGAAGTGCCCAACGCCGCGGAGACGGGATCGGCCTGACCGCGTTCACAGAGCGCGTCTTCCGCCTGGATCGAGCGCCCGAGACGCCTGGTCCGATTCACGAACCTCGTTGCTTGTGCGAGAGGGTTGCCCGTGCCCAAGATTGCTTTCCTCTTCCCCGGCCAGGGCGCCCAGTTCGTGGGCATGGGCCGCGAGCTGGACCGAGACCTTCCGGCGGCCCGTGCCCTGTTCGACCGGGCCAACGAGATCCTCGGCTTTGACCTTCGATCGCTCTGCTTCGAAGGTCCGGCCGATCGGCTCGAAGCCACGGATGTCAGTCAGCCCGCGATTTTCGTCGCCAGCCTCGCGGCGCTCGAGGGCCTGAAGGCCGAGCAGCCCGACCTGATCGCCCAGTGCGCCGGGGCCGCGGGCCTGAGCCTGGGCGAATACACGGCCCTCGTCTTCGCCGGCGCCCTCGACTTCGAAACCGGTCTGCGGCTGGTCCGACGACGGGGTGAGGCGATGCAGGCCGCGGCCCTGGCCTCGCCGAGCGGCATGACCAGCGTTCTGGGACTCGACGAGGCGAAGGTCGACCAGCTCTGCGAGAGGGTCGCGCCTCACGGCCGGCTCTGGAAGGCCAACCTGCTCGGGCCGGGCAACATCGTGGTTTCCGGCGATCGATCGGCGATCACTCAGATCGAACCGGTGGCCCTGGAACTCGGCGCGATGAAGGTCATTCCGCTGGCCGTCGCCGGCGCCTTCCACACCCCCTTGATGGAACCGGCCGCCCGGCAGCTTGCCGAGGTGCTCGACCAGGTGGCCTTCCAGCCGTCAAGGATTCCGGTTTACTCGAATGTCGATGCCGAGATCCACCACGAGCCCGACGACCTGCGGCGAACGCTGGTCGCGCAGGTCATCGGTGGCGTGCGGTGGGAAGACTCGATGCGACGAATGATCTCCGACGGCTTCGACACGTTCTACGAGATCGGACCCGGACGGGTGTTGACCGGCCTTTTGAAGCGGATCGACCGCAAGGTCCCTTGCACGAGCATCCCGGCGCGTTGATCGCGCCGCGGACCGGGCGGCGCCCCGTCGAGCCACGGGCCCAAACTCCCCATGCGCCGTTTCCGACCGGATCTCAGGGGTGCAGGATCGTGACCAGGAGCGACGTATCTTCGAGTGCGAGCAGCGAGTGCGCCTCACCCTGTTTGAGGTGGATCAACTGCCCCGGCAAGAGGGTGTGCGTGGTCCCTCCCTTCGAGAATTCGGCCTTGCCTTCGAGGCACTGGATCGTGGCCTCGCCCCTGGCCTTGTGACTGGGAAGCTCCTTTCCCTTGCGGACGATCAGGCGGATGACCTCCAACCCTTCCGTCTTGATCAGGGGGGCCGAGCGGGCCTCGTGGATCGCCGGTCCCAACGGACGGATATCGAAGGCGAAGCATTCTTCGATTGTACGGGGCGTTTCGGGGACGACCTCGAGCACTCCCGTGGGCGGATTCTTTTCGACAAATGCGTGAACGTCGTCGATCGCTCGCTGTACCGCCTCGCGATGCTGGTGGTTCGGAACGCTGTCGAGAACGCTGGTCAGGCGATCGAGCAGGTGTTCGGCGGCGTCACCTGGGGTGAGCCCTTCGACGTGGACTTCCGGAAACTCGCGATGATGAACCTCGTGTGTGTGAATGGCGGAGCACGCACACATCTTGTCCGTCACGATCACGTTTTCAGCGACGCCAGCCATGGACAAACTCCTCGAGGTCAAGAAGGGGAGGCCTGGCTGAGCCCGGTCCTCAAGCCGAAGTCGCTCGGGTCCGAAAACCGGGCTCGGACGATCCTGGGTCAACGAACGAGAACCTCCCCCGGCTCGGCCGGCAGGGGGAACTGGCGAGCGACTTCGTCGGGTTCCGTGGCGATCGACCAGCCGGTCTTCAGGCCGAGCACGAACCAGCCCAGGGCGAGGATGCCGATCGCGAAGATCGTGTCGCCCACGACGCGAAGCCATCGCAGGGTGTTCATCGTCGGCGTTTGCATGAACTCGGCGGAACGTGCGTACCAGGTGCCGCGCTCGACGCTGGCCCAGGTTTGAAGCAATCCCACGGGCAGGAGGCTTAACAAGACCATGAGGGCCAATCCCACGTTAATCGCCCAGAAGGCGAAGGCCAAGGAGCCGGTCCTCCACGACTTGTGAACTGTCAATCCCTTCAGGCAGAAGAGCATCAGTCCGATGCCCAGCATGCCGTAGACGCCAAAGAGCGCCGTGTGGCCATGAACCGGAGTCGTGTTCAGACCCTGCATATAGTATAAAGCGATCGGCGGGTTGATCAGAAATCCAAATAGCCCCGCTCCGACGAGATTCCAGAACGCGACGGCCACGAAGAAATAGATCGGCCACTTGTAGGCACCCACCCAGGGGGCCGTCCGGCTCAGAGTCAGGTTCTCGTAGGCCTCGAAGCCGATCAGGACCAGGGGCACCACCTCCAGCGCGCTGAAGGTGGCTCCCAGGGCCATCACCACGGTCGGCGTGCCGGTGAAGTACAGGTGATGGAACGTGCCGATAATCCCGCCGGACAGGAAGATCGTGGTCGAAAACAGGACCGCCGCGCTGGCCGTTGAGACGCGAAGCAGGCCCATGCGGGTGAACAGGAAGGCGATCACCACCGTGGCGAAGACCTCGAAGAACCCTTCGACCCAGAGGTGCACCACCCACCATCGCCAGTACTCGGCGATCGCCAGGTTCGTGTGACGGTGCCACATCAACCCCGGAACATAAAAGACCGGAATGGCCGTCGAGGCGAGCAGGAACAGCCCGAGCAGATGCCGGCTCTGGCTCGACTCGCGGATCGCTGGCCACATCGCGCGGGTCATCAGCGCCAGCCAGAGGAACAATCCCACCGTCAGGAAGAGCTGCCAGAACCGGCCTAAATCCACATATTCATAACCTTGGTGTCCGAACCAGAAGTTGGTTTCGAGCCCCAACCGCTGCTGGACCGCGAACCATTGCCCGGCCATCGAGCCGACGACGATGATCAGGGTGCAGACGAACAGGAAGTTCACGCCCAGCCGCTGGAACTTCGGCTCGTGGCCCGAGACCGCCGGCGCCATGAACAGTCCGGTCGCCAGCCAGGCCGTGGCGATCCAGAAGATGCCGAGCTGAGTGTGCCAGGTTCGCGTGACGGAGTAAGGCAGCCACTTCGCGAGCGGAATCCCATAGAAACCAGAGCCCTCCACCCCGTAATGCGCGGTGACCGCTCCCAGCCCGACCTGCGCGACCACCAGGGCCGTCACCACCCAGAAGTACTTCAAGGTCGCGCGCATCGAAGGAGTCGGCTTGAGTGCCAGGAGCGGATCGGCCTCGGGGGTCAGGTGGCCTTCGTCGTCGTTGCGGCGAACGGCGAAGTACCAGGCCAGGGCCCCGATGCCCGCGAGCAAGAGCACGAAGCTGACGACCGACCAGACGATCACCTCGCCACTCGGCCGGTTGTCGATCAGGCTCTCCGACGGCCAGTTATTGGTATACGTGATCGAGGACCCCGGCCGGTCCGTGGAGCAGGCCCAGGAGGCCCAGAAGAAGAAGGCGTTCAATTGATGCCGTCGTTCGGGGTCCGGAAGGGAATTGGTCGGGATCGCATAGGCATCGCGGAGCCGTACCAGCTCTTCCGACGAGTCGTTGCCGAACAGGGCGGCGTAATGGGCGCCGACCGCCTCGATCGCGCGGGCTCGGAGGGGAGAAACCACGAGGTCGCCCGTGTTCGGATCATAGGTATTCCGGCGCAACTGGTCCTTGAGTCGTGCCTTCAACGCGGCCTGGGTTTCGTCGTCGAGCTGGTCGAAGGGCCGCTGGTGCTCGGCCTCGGCCCAGTGGTTGACCATCCAGGCGGCCTCGCGATGCAGGAAGTCGGCCGACCAGTCGGGCGCGACGTACGCGCCATGCCCCCAGACCGTTCCGACCTCCTGGCCTCCCATCGATTGCCAGACGTTCTGGCCGTTCTGGATCGCCTCGCCCGTGAACAGGACGGTTCCGTCGGTGGTGACCACGCGTTTGGGAATCGGCGGGGCCTGCCGATAGATTTCGCTCCCGAAGTAGCCGAGCACCGCGAAGGACGAGACGATCACCACGCCGAGCCCGATCCAGAGTCTGACATAACGCATTCGCCGACCTCCCCAACAGAAACCACGGGACCCGTGCCCCCAACGGCTCGCACCCGCTGGCGAGCACCCCAGAAAACGAGGAAGCCCCGACGCGCGAGCGGATCCGCCGCACCCCAGGGCTTCCGTAGCCGGGGCCCGCTCGCCCACCCTGAGCGAGCGGAGCCGTCCAAAGTTCTTCCAAACGTGTGAGACGGACCCCATCCGGCGGCCGATGCCACCCCCTCGCGAGGTCGTCGAGCCGCCAGACCGTCGTCCCTCTCTTGCCCCAGAGTATCCGGCGAGATAAACTGGATGTCAAGGTCCGGATATCCGTTTTTGGAGTTCGCACGTGATTTCGCAGACGGCCGAGTATGCGTTGCGCGCGGTGGTCTGTCTGGGCACGGACCCAGGTCTGCCGCTGACGACGCAAGAGGTTGCGAGCCGCACGAAGGTGCCGGCGGGTTACTTGTCGAAGGTGCTCCAGTCGTTGGGGCGCGCGGAGTTGGTGAAGGCCCAGCGAGGGCTTCGAGGTGGGTACGTTCTGACGCGTTCGCTGGACGAACTGACGGTGCTCGAGGTGATCAACGCCGTCGATCCGATCAAGCGCATCAAGCGGTGTCCCCTGGGTCTCGAATCGCATCGGGAGCGGATGTGCTCACTGCACAAGCGATTGGACGAGGGGATGGCCATGGTCGAGTCGCTCTTCGGCGCGACGACTCTGGGTCAGTTGCTGGCGGAGCCGAATCCGAGCCGCCCCTTGCTGGAACGCATCGGGACGGTTTGAGCCTGTCGAGGAACCGTGCGCGGGGCGTGGAATTGGGGTTGATCCTCGCCAAGCGAGGCGATGATAATGCCCGCATTCGTCAGACCGGCGACGCGGCCGGAGGACCCCCCATGCCCAGGATACCCCAGACATGGCCGAAGCCGAGACACCCAAACCCGGATGCCGGGTCGATCTGAATGGTCAAGTCGCGCTGGTGACCGGCGCCTCGAGGGGCATCGGCCGCGCCATTGCCTTGCGATTGGCTGAATGCGGCGCGACGGTCGCTGGCGTGGCTCGGAGCCTG
>CAZRGV010000045.1:13282-29818 GCA_964599655.1 uncultured Isosphaeraceae bacterium
CGCGGGCGGCACGGCCGAAGGGTTCGCGGGCAGCGTCTCCAGCACCGAGGATGTGTCGCGAATTGTCGAGGAGATCGAGGCGAAGTTCCAGAAGGTTCATGTCCTGGTCAATAACGCGGGCGTGACTCGGGACGGCCTGATGCTCCGGATGGAGGACGACGCCTGGCAGGAGGTGATCGACACCAACCTCAAGGGCACGTTCCTGTTCTGTCGCGCCGTCGGAACGCTGATGATGCGGCAGCGTTATGGCCGGATCATTAACATCAGCAGCGTTTCGGGGCTGATGGGCAACCCCGGCCAGGCGAACTACTCGGCCAGTAAGGCCGGCGTCATCGGCTTGACCCGAACCATCGCCCGCGAACTGGCGTCGAGGAACATCACGGTGAACGCCGTGGCGCCGGGCTTCATCACGACCGACATGACCGACGTGCTGCCCGAGAAGATCAAGGCCGAGGTCAAGGAGCGGATTCCGGTTCGGCGGCTGGGTCAGCCGGAAGACATTGCCGACCTGGTTTGCTACCTGGCCGGCCCGGGGGCGAGCTATCTGACGGGCCAGGTTATCGCCGTCGATGGCGGCATGACGGCCTGAGACACTGAGGGCCGTTGGGAGCCCGCGCTCCGTGGGTCGCTCGCACTTGCTGACTTGGCCGCTGCTTATGGACTTTTCCCTTCGTGGTTGCTAAGTTGAGACGCTCTGAGAAAACCCCGCCGTTTTTCGGCTGATCCGCAGGGGCCGATCAACCGATACTTCAGCCAAAACCCGTCGCTACCGCGCCGAGCCCGGACGCGGGCCGACCCGACCGGATACTAGCAGGAGGTCTTCCCGTGTCAGTGGAAGAACGCGTGATCGAGATCGTCAGCGAGCAGATGGGTGTGGCCAAAGACCAGATCACTCGCGACACATCCTTTGTCAACGACCTGGGCGCCGACTCGCTCGACACCGTCGAACTCGTCATGGAGTTCGAGGAGGAGTTCGACATCACGATTCCCGACGAGGAGGCCGAGAAGATCCAGACCGTCGGTCAGGCGATCGACTACATCCAGGAACACTCCCGGTCGCAATGAGCCGGACCGGACGACGCGGCCGGCCGTTGGACGCCGCGCCGTTCCGTTCCCGCCCCGTCGCCGATCTTGTTGAGGTGCCGCGACCCTCTGGCCGCGGGTCGTTCCCTTGACGCGAACCGAAGCCCGGATCGCCGGCCCGTTGATGGGCGTGACCCGCAACCGGTCACGCCCACTTTGTCGTGATTTTGAGGCCGTGGACGCCACGCATCGCGCCTCGTCAGGTCGATTGGTCCGAGGAGTTTCCGACATCGACCCGCCTCCGATCCTCAAGGACGAGTCGGGCGTCGGACCCGATTGGGCATCGCGGGGAGGGTTTGGACCGACTAACATCGAGCGTCGGTTCGTCAGGTTCGTTACCTATTCGAAGAAGGATCGCATGCGATCATGACACGGCGCGTCGTCATCACGGGCATGGGGGTGGTCACGGCCCTGGGTCAAACGCTGGACCAGTACTGGTCGAACCTCTGCGAGGGCAAGAGCGGGGTTGCGCCCTTGACGTTGTTCGATACCACCGACTTCAAGGTCCACTTCGGCGGCCAGGTTCACGGCTTTGATGGCGAAGCCCTCTTCGGCGCCAAGGAGGCCCGCCGTCTCGATCGTTTCGCCCAGTTCGCGCTGGCGGCCAGCGGCTCGGCGGTCGAGGATTCTGGGATCGACTTCGCGTCGCTCCCGGCGCACCGCTGCGGCGTGCTGATCGGTTCGGGCATCGGCGGTCTCAACGAGTTCGAAACCCAGCACCGGGCCCTGATGGAGAAGGGACCCTCGAAGATCAGCCCGTTCACCATTCCCAAACTGATGGTGAACGCGGGCAGCGGGCAGGTCTCGATCCGCTACGGCCTGAAAGGGCCGACCTCGGCGGTCGCCACCGCCTGCGCCAGCGCGGCCAACGCCATCGGCGACGCCTTGCGGCTGATCCAGCAGAACCACGCCGACGTGATGATCACAGGCGGCAGCGAAGCGGCCATCACCCCGATGGGTCTGGGCGGCTTCGCCTCGATGCGAGCCCTCTCGACCCGCAACGACGACCCGCCGCGTGCCAGCCGCCCCTTCGATAAGGATCGCGACGGCTTCGTTCTGGCCGAGGGAGCCGGCATCCTGATCCTCGAGGCGGAGGAGATCGCCCGGTCTCGGGGCGCTCGGATCTACGCCGAAGTGCTCGGATACGGCATGTCGGCCGACGGCTCGCACATCACGGCGCCGGATGAGGAGGGTCGAGGCGCGGCCCGCGCCATGCTCAATTGCCTGGACGACGCCCGTTGCCCGCTCGACGCCGTCGGTTACATCAACGCCCACGGCACCAGCACCGGGCTGGGAGACCTCGCCGAGACCAAGGCGATGAAGTCGGTCTTCGGGCCCCACGCCCGGAAGCTCATGATTTCCAGCAGCAAGAGTCAGCTCGGCCACTTGCTGGGGGCCTCCGGAGGCGTCGAACTCGTGGCGTCGGCCCTGGCGATTCACAACGGCGTTCTCCCGCCGACGATCAACCTCGACCATCCCGATCCCGAGTGCGACCTCGACTACATTCCGCACCAGGCCCGAGAGGTTCGCGTCGACCGGGTCATGTCCAACAGCTTCGGCTTTGGCGGCCACAACGCCAGCCTCCTGATTGGACGCTACGCATCGGGAAGCCGGCGCTAAGCCCGTCCCGCCGAAATCGGTCCCGGCGTCATCCCGACCAGCAGGGCCCTCTTCCGTCGAGAGGCCGGCTTACGGGCCGTGTCTCGGCTGGGATTTTTTTTGCGTTTTCGGGAATTCTCTGTTCACCAACGGGGACGCTCGGCGTATACTGCCAATATGAGATACGCCGAAAAACTCTACAAACAGATGCTTCTCAAGGGTTTAAACCAACAGAAGCTCGCCCGGTTGTCCTCCGTGAGCGACTCCGAGGTCTCCCGCATTCTCGGGGGAAAGTCGAACCCGAGCCTCGAGTACGCTCATCGTCTGGCGAGAACCCTGGGGATCTCGCTCGACTACCTCGCCGATGATTCCCTGAACGAAGATCCGTCGAGGGAAACCGAGCCGGGGTCGGTCCAGGAGCAGGAGATTCTCGACCTGGCCGAGGAACTTGGGCCTCGTCAGGCGAGACGGATTCTGGAAACGGCCATGGAACTCGGCTACGAGGTGGCGATCCGTCGTTTGCTGGGCGCCGAGATGAAGCCGGTGATCGAGGTGGGCGACGGCAGCCGCCAGGCCGCCTCGACCGCACCAACCAGCGTGAGCGCCGCGCCGTCGAGCCGGGCCAACTCGGCCTGAGTCGAGTCGATCGGCGGGTGTGATCCAGCGTTCGACCCGGACCCACCTCGGGGCGTCTTCGCCATCGAGAGGACCGGTTCGTCGGGATCGGGCTTCGTGGCAAGCCAACCGTGAGTCGTGGGTTACGATGGCGATGTCGCGACCCACGACTTGGCGGGTTACGGCGTTGCCACGGGCGGCCCGGTGTCATTACAATCGTCGAGATCAGGCCGTGCCGACGGGCATGCGTCCCGTCCAGGGTCTCCCCCCACCCGCCCTCGCTGGTTCTCGGGTCATTCAAACGATTCCTCCACGACGACGAGGAACCCTCGCATGCCGTCCGACCTCTTCCGGCGGGCCTTGCCCGCGATGCTCGTGCTCACGGTGTTGGCCGCCTCGTCGGTCCGGGCCGACCTCCCCAAGCTTCCCGATGGGTTCGAATGCCGCCTGGTCGCGAGCGTGCCGGCCGTCGAGTTTCCCTGTCAGGTGGCGACGGCGCCCGGTGGGGACCTATTCATCGCCGAGGACCCGATGGACCAGGTCGGTCCGTACGAGTCCGACAACGGCCGCATCCTCTTGTTCCGCGAGGGGCAGGACCCGTTGGTCTTCGCCGAGGGTCTTCGGGCGGTCTTCGGCATGGCCTGGCATGATGGGGCTCTCTACGTCATGCACATGCCTTACCTGAGCATCTTTCGAGACACCAACGGCGACGGGAAATCGGACGAGCGGAAGGACCTCTTCAAGGATCTCGGACCCGGCCCCAAACCGGGCGCCTTGAACGATCATATCGTGTCGGGCCTTCAGTTCGGCATCGACGGCTGGCTCTACATCGCCGTGGGAGACAAGGGGGTTCCTGGCGCCACCCGGCCGGAAGACGGCGTGACGGTTCAGCTCAAGGGCGGGGGCACGCTTCGTTGCCGGCCCGACGGCACTGAGCTCGAGGTGTATTCCTCCGGCACCAGGAATCACCTTGAGCCCAACCTCGACGATCGCGACAACCTGTTCACCTACGACAACACGGACGACGGCGACGGCTGGTGGACGCGCGTCACGCACCACGTTGACGGCGGCTATTACGGCTATCCCTACGACTATCACGACCGCACCGACCGGATGCTCCCCCGGATGGCCGAGTACGGTGGCGGCTCGCCGTGCGGCGCCCTGTTTTACCGGGAAGACGCCTGGCCCGAGTCGTACCGTGGCCTCGGCTACTGGGCCGAGTGGGGCAAGGGGAAGGTCCAGGCGATCCGCTTCCGGCCCAAGGGGGCGTCGTTCGAAGTCGCCGAGTTGATCGACTTCATGGTTCCCAGGCCCGGCGACAACTTCCACCCGATCGACCTGGCCCTTTCCTTTGACGGCAAAACCCTTTACGTCGCCGATTGGAACATGGGGGGCTGGGGCAACAAGGAGGAAAAGGTCGGCCGGGTCTTCGCCGTGACCTACAAGGGGGACGCCGAGAACGGGCTCGCCCCGATCGTTCCGAGCGCGCGGGGCACCGATTCCGACCCGATCGAAAAGCAGTTTGAGGCCCTGAGCCACCCCTCGTACAACGAGCGAATGCGGGCACAAGCCGTGCTCATCAAGAAAGGCCGGGAGATCCTCGATCAGGTTCTCCAGCGCCTTTTGCCCTCCAGGCCCGACAGCAAGCCATCGCCGCCGCTCGCGCAGCGGCATCTCGTCTGGATTCTCGACGCCATCGCCGGCGGTTCACCCGACGCGACCCTGCCCCTGATCGACTGCCTCGGGTCGCCCATCGCCGATGTCCGCACCCAGGCGGCTCGGGCCCTCGGCGAGCGTCGGGCGCCACTCGATCTGGCGGTTGAGCGCTTGATGGAACGGGCCAAGGCCGATCCCGATCCGACGGTTCGTCTTCAGGCGATCATCGCACTCGGTCGGATCGGGAACCCGATGGCCGTGCCGGTCCTGCTGCCGGTTCTCGCCGATTCGGACCTCTATCTGGCGTTCATCGCCCGGGTCGCGCTGCGACGCATCGGCGACTGGAAGGCGGCGGCCGAGGGGCTTCACTCCGACGACCAGGCGATCCGGCTGGGAGTCCTGGCCGCGATGGAGCAGCAGTACAACATCGGGGCGGTCGAGGCGTTGATCGCGTACGCCCTGAGCCCGGATCATCCCGCTAACGAGCGGGCCAAGGCCCTTCAATTCGTGGCCGAGGTCCATCGCAAGGCCAAGCCCTGGGATGGTTCGTGGTGGGGCACCCGTCCGACCCACGGCAAGCCGCCGGCCAAGGTCGACGAGTGGCAAGGGACGCCGCTCGTGTTGGACGCGATCCGGCGCGGCCTGACCGACCCGGCTCCCGAGGTTCGTCTGGCGGCCATCGCTGACGTTCGGGAAACCGACGACAAGGAGGCGTTGCCGAAACTTGTCGATCGATTCCAGGCGGAGGACCACCCCGAGGTCCGGGCGGCGATCGCCGTGGCGCTCGGTCAGATGAAGCACAAGCCGGCCTTGCCCTTGCTGGTCAACGCGCTGAAGGATGTCAACGCCCCGGACTCGGTCCGCGAGGCGGCCCTTTCGGGCGTCGAGGCGATCGGAACCGACGAGGCCACCAAGGCCCTCGTCGACTTGCTCGGACGAGACGACCTGCCGGTCGATCGGCAGCCGAGGGTGATCATCGCCCTGGGCCGGTTCCGCGCGAAGGCCGCCGTGCCCCGGTTGCTCGAAACCCTGAAGAGCGCCTCGGCTCCGGTTCGCGCGGCGAGCGCTGAGGCGCTCGGTCGGATCGGGCAAACACAGGAGGTTCTCGAACCGCTTCGAGCCCGGCTCGACGACGCCGATCTCTCCGTTCGCAAGGCGGTGATTTCCGCCTTGGCCGACCTGGAGGATCGCGAGGCGGTTCCCGCCTTGATCCGCGCCGCCGAGTCGGACGACACCCGCTTCGAGGCGACCCTGGCCCTGGCCGACGTGGCCGACATCCGGGCCTTGCAGGTTTATCTTCGAGGACTGAACGACAAGAACCAGGAGATCCGCCAGGCCTCGTCGAAGGCGCTGTCCGAGATCCGGGAGCCGGCGGCCTCGGTGCTCGACAAACTCGCCGAGCGCCGGGAGCTGCCCTCGTCGGTGATCCCCGAGCTTCGTAAGATCTACACCGCCATGCAGCCGTTGACCCAGTGGAAGGTGATCGGCCCGTTCGACTTCGACGCCAAACCGACGTTCGGCCCGGACGGCTCGGTGGATCTCAAGGCCCCTCAGACCGGTAAGGATGGTAAGTCCGTTACCTGGAGGCCGGCCCGGCCCGCCGATCGGCGTGGTCAGATCAACCTCGATCGGATCATCCACGGCGACAACCGCTCGGCCTTCGGGTACACGGAGATCGACAGCCCGACGGCGCGCAAGGCCCAGATGGCCGTCGGTTCCGACGACACGATCACCGTCTGGGTCAACGGCAAGCAAGTCTTCGAGTTTGACCGTGACCGGGGCTTCTCGCACGAGCAAGACCGGTTCGACGTCGATCTTCAGGCCGGAACGAACCATATCGTGATTAAGTGCGGCAATCACGGCGGCGGATGGCAGTATGCCGTGGCCGTCGGGGCCGCGGCCGAGTACGCGTTCCTCAAGGCCCCCGCGACGGGCGGCTTTGATCCCGAGGCGTTCAAGGCGTTCGCGATGGACGCCAAGGGGAGGCCCGAGCGAGGTCGCTCCCTGTTCGCGGACCTGAAGGGACTGGCCTGCGTCAAGTGCCACAAGGTCGCGGGGCAGGGGGGCTCGGTCGGTCCGGACCTCTCGGGGGTCGGGGCGAAGTACCGCCGCGAAGAGCTGATCGAGTCGGTGCTATATCCCTCGGCCAAGATCTTCTCAGGCTACGAGCCCGTCGTGGTGGCGACGGTCGACGGCCGCGTCCTGACCGGCATCGTCAAGAGCGACGACGACTCGGGCCTGGTCCTCCAGGATGCCGACGACAAGTCGGTGACGATCGCCAAGGACGACATCGACGAGCGACGGACCAGCGACGTGTCGTTGATGCCCAACGGCCTGGCCGAAGGGCTCTCGAAGGAGGACTTCGCCGACCTGATCTCGTACCTGGAAACGCTCAAGGAGGCCGCCCCCGGTTCGGAGTCCAAGGCCGCTGGCGAACGTTGAACCATCAGGACACGCCACTCAACCACGATCCTCAACGCGTTGGAAGCCGATCGTTCACGATGTCTCAAGACGAGTCGAGTCCCAGCCGTCGCCGGGAGCGAAGCGCCCGCTATCCCGGCGTTCCCCTGGCCGACGCGATCGAACTGGTCCGGTTCCTCGACGAGCGGGGCCTCGACGGCCTTCCGGCCAGCGAGATCGCCCTGGCTCTCGGGTACAAAAACGTCAAGACCAACACGTTCTCGGCGCGGCTGAGCTCGGCTCGACAGTTTGGGTTGCTCACCCTCTCGGACGAGGGGTACGGCCTGACCGGCTCGGCTCGCGCCTTGATTCACCCGGTCAACCCGGACGATCCGGCTCGACTCAAACGCCAGTTGTTCCTGGAACCGCCGCTCTATGCCGACCTGGCGGAGCGGCTCGAAGGCAAGCGCGTGCCCGAGCCGGCCATCCTGGCCAACCTGCTGTACCACCACTACCAGATCACCGCCTCGGCCAAGCAGGCGGCCGCCGACGCGTTCCTGCAATCCGCTCGCGACGCCGGTGTGCTCGGGGAGGACGGCGTCTTTCGTACGGAAGCGCCTTCGGGCTCGGCCTCGCTGGCCGACTCAGGTTCGCGGCGCGAGCAGGATCGGCCGTTGCCCGTGGTTTCCACGGCCCGTTCCAAATCCACCCAGGGCAAGCCGGCCGAGGTGCGGCTCGACCTGAAACTCTGGGATCAGGACCGAGGGAAGACGATCCGCGTCCGAGCGCCGGAATCGATCAGCCGCGCCAGCTTCGAGCGGTTTTTGCAGGCGTTCCGGCTTCTGGTTCGGATTGACGACGGACCGGTCGAACCGGACGCCTCCTCGTAGCCGGCCCTGGACGAGTCGTTCCTCATGACGTAGCATCGACCGGCCCTTGTGCTCTCCTGTCACTCCCAAGCGACGCGCCCCCGATCGGCCAGGACCTTCGCCTTGCATCCGACCATCGACGCATCCGAAACCGCGAAGTCCACAGCCGTTTCGTCGCGATGGGCCCTGGCGTCGTTGGCCGTCCTGTTCGCCATGCACCTGCTCGACTACACCGAACGGAACATGCTGGCGGCCGTGATGACGCCGCTGGCCAAACCGGTCGAGCAAGGCGGACTTGATATCCCCCTGGATCGCGCCGGCTGGCGGGGCACGATCTTTCTGGCCAGTTACGCCGCGTTCAGCCTGGTGATGGGCTGGGCCGGCGACCGCGGGCGACGCACCTGGCTGCTGGGTCTCGGGGTCGGCGTCTGGAGCCTGGCGACGGTCGGCAGCGGGCTGGCCCGGAGCGACGGCCAGTTGGCGATCGCTCGCAGCTTGCTGGGCATCGGCGAGGCCACATATGGCGTTCTCGCTCCGACGATCTTGCTCGATCTGTTCCCGCGCCCGGTCCGGACGCGCGTGCTCTCGCTCTTCTACCTGGCCATGCCGCTGGGAAGCGCGCTCGGCATCGTCCTGGGCGGTGCGATCGCCGAGCGTTATGGCTGGCGGACGGCCTTCTTCGTCGTTGGCGTGCCGGGCCTCGCGGTGGCCCTGCTGGCGCTCGTTTTGCCAGAGCCCTTGCGAGGCGCGGCGGAGGGGGTCGACACCGAGAAGCTCCTCGCCCACGAGCGAGCCGGAGCGACCCGCCTGGACTACTTCGCCCTGATGCTCAACTCGTCGTACACCTACTCCGTGCTCGGCATGACGTTTTACACCTTCGCCATCGGCGGAATGGTGTACTGGATTCCCTACTACCTGAGCGATACGCGGGGGATTCCGCTGGGCGAGGCGACCCTGAAACTCGGTGGAATCACCGTTGCGGCGGCCTCTCTGGGCATGCTGGCCGGCGGTTGGATCTGCGACCGGCTGGCGAAGTCGAAGCCCCGTGCTCTGTTTCTGGTGCCGGGGCTGGCCATGCTTGCGTCGGTCCCGTTCGTGCTGGCCGGTTTGCTGTCAAATCATCATAACATGATTTATATTGCGATATTTTTCGCCGAAACGTTGATGTTTGTCAACACGGCCCCATGCAACACGATCATCGCCAACGTGGTGCCGCCCAATCTTCGGGCCAGCGCGTATGCGATCGCGCTGGTGACGGTGCACGTTCTGGGTGATTTCTGGTCTCCCTCCCTGATCGGCTGGGTGGCCCGCACGTTTGGTCAGGCCGACACGATGGCCACGGTGTACGGCCAGGCGCTGGCCTTCCTTGGCGCGGTGCCGACTCAGCCGAAGGGCCAGGAGCCTGAGAATCTGGTTGCCGGCTTGCTCGTGGTGGTGCCGGCCATTGTGTTTTCCGGCGTGGTCCTTCTGGCCGGCGCGCGGCACCTGCCGAGGGAAATGGCCCTGATGCTTGCCAGGCTCAGGGCCACGCCCGTGCGATGAACCAACTCCCTGAACGGACGGACGAGAACGGGTCCATAACCAAGAACGTAGGATGGAAGGACAATCGAAATGACGCAACCGATTCGCGTGGCCGTGACCGGTGCCGGTGGACAGATCGGCTATGCCCTGATGTTCCGGATCGCCTCCGGCGGCCTGTTCGGACCCGACCAGCCCGTGTCCCTCAACCTGCTTGAGATTCCCCAGGCGCTTCCCTCGTTGAGGGGCACCCTGATGGAACTCGAAGACTGCGCCTTCCCGCTGTTGAGCAGCGTCGTCGCGACCGACAACCCGAACGAGGCGTTTCGGGACGCCGACTGGGTGATCCTCGTCGGCGGCCTGCCGCGCAAGGAGGGGATGAGCCGAGCCGACCTGATCCGGGCCAACGGGCCGATCTTCACCGCGCAGGGGCGCGCCATCAACGACTCGGCTAGCCCGGGCGTTCGCATCTTGACCGTGGCGAATCCCTGCAACACCAACTGCCTGATCGCCAAGAGCCATGCTCCGAACATCCCGGCCGATCGCTGGTTCGCCATGACCCGGCTCGACCAGAACCGGGCCAAGGCCCAGCTTGCCCTGAAGGCGGGTGTGTCGGTGGCCGAGGTGACCCGGATGACCATCTGGGGCAACCACAGCGATACCCAGTATCCCGACTACAAGAACGCCTGGATCCGCGGCAAACCGGCGACCGAGGTGATCAACGACCCCGCCTGGTTCGTCGAGACGTTCGTCCCGACGGTCGCCAAGCGAGGCTCGGCCGTCATCAAGGCGAGAGGCGCCTCGTCGGCCGCCTCGGCCGCCAACGCGGCGATCGGGAGCATCGCCTCCGCCGCGTTCCCGACCCCCGCGGGCGACTGGTTCAGCGCGGGCGTCGTGTCCGATGGCAGCTACGGTATTCCCGCGGGCCTGATCTATAGTTTCCCGCTGAGGACCGAGGACGGCCGGACCTGGTCGATCGTGCCCAACCTGCCGATCGACGACGATGCACGTGCCCGGCTCGACGCCTCGGCCCGAGAGCTCGAGCAAGAGCGAGAGGCGGTCAAGGACCTGCTCGGCCCGGCCCTCTGACGCGAGCCGGTGATCCCACAACGCCTGGTCGGATCGATCAAGGCCGACCGTCGAAGTCGGCCTTGACCGATCCGGCGACACGAAGTATCGTCCCGCTAGACCCCACGGACGGGTTGTTGCGCGCCGGTACGATCTGGGGCGGGGGGCCTCGGCCCATCCCGGCGCGTTGACTTCTCAGGAGGAGAAGACCCATGCCGTCCCTGAACCGCCGAGCCGCCGGGCGCCGACGCGCCTGGGGCCGAGGACCGATCATTCTCCGGTTCGAGCCGCTGGAAGGCCGGCAGCTCCTGACCGGTGGCGGGTCCGACACGACCAACGCGGCGCTGCCCGATCTGGTCGCGGTCAAGTTCGACTCGCTTCATAACCTCGACTGGGATCAGTCGTTCCACGCCGTCGGCTCGATCATGAACGAGGGCAGCGGCGCGACGACCAGCCCCGTCCAGGTCGACGTTTACGCCTCGCCCGAAACCACACCCGTCTCCGGCGCGGTCAAGATCGGCACCATCACCATTCCGGCCGGGCTGCAACCCGGTCAGACGTATCAATTCGACCAGGTGCTGTGGACGCCGGCCCAGCCGCTCTCGGGGCTTGGCTCGGCTCCCTCGTATTACCTGACCCTTCAGATCAACCCCGATCAGTCGGTGGCCGAGTCGAACTACGCCAACGATGTCCAGGGGTTGCAAGGGGTCGACGCCTCGATGGTGACGATCACTCCGCAACGGCCCTCACAGCTCGTGGCCGCCGGCATCCGGCTCCGCCCCGGAACCGCCAACTGGGGCGACACGCTCCACGCCACCGCGACGATTCTCAACAACGGCGACGGCAACGCCCCGCCGACCACGGCGCGCATCGTTGTCGCCCCTTACGGCCAAGATCCTCTCGGTCCGAACGGCGTCACGATCGGAACCCTGGCCATTCCCCAGGTTCTCGCGCACCAGTCGGTGACGATCAACCAGGACCTCAAGCTGACCTCGGCCCCTCCCGCGAGCCTCGCCAGCACGAACTGGTTCAACGTCAAGATGGTCGTCGACTCCGACCACGTCGCCAACCCCGTGGTCACGACCTCGCCTTCGACGCCCCAGCCCGTCAACGGCGTGGGTCTGGGTGAATGGACCATGATCCAGATCTTACCGCCCACGAACCGGCCAACGGCGCAACAGCCCCGACCGGACCTCAAGGTCGACCAGATCCAGAGCCCGTCCGCCGTCGCCTGGGGACAGACGTTCCAGATCAAGACCACGCTCGAAAACGCCGGCGCGGCCAACGCGGGACCGTTCAAGGTCCATTTCCTGCTCTCGCAAAGCGACAATTCATCCGACCCGATGCTCTCGCTTGGGACGGTCGAGGTTCCGGGCCTTCCGTCGAGTTACTCCCAGGACATCACCGAAACCGTTCGGCTCCCCGGCCGGATTCCCGCCGGGCTCTCCACCAGCGCGACCACGGGGCGGATCATCGTTCAGGTCGATCCCGAGCACTCGGTCGATGACTCCAACGCCGCCAATAACACCCTGTCCTCGGTTCCAATCACCTTGAACGTCGTCGGCACCGACGGCAGCACGACTCCCGTGGTGACGACTCCCGCTCCGAGCACTCCCCCCGTGGCGACACCCGGCCCCACGACCCCCGCGGGCGGTACCACCAACAGCCCTGGGACCGCAACGGGAACCGGAACCGGGACCACAACAGGGACCGGCGCGGGAACTGGAACCACCACCGGAACCGGTACCAAGCCCGGAACAGGCTCCAACACGCCGCATCCCACCCCAGCTCAACCCCAGATTCCGTATGGACCAAACCGGATCGCGCAGATCCGGCAACTCCGTCAGGAGTGGTTGACGGCGCACCCCCGGCCAACCCGGCAAGCTTCGCAAGTCCACCTTCGGCCGAGCGCTCAGCAACTCCAGCAGCGCCGCTTGCAACTTCTGGCGCAGCGATCGGCCGCCTCGAAACTCCGCGTCTTCCCCGCTCGTCACTCGCTGTTGAACCGTCAAGGACAGCAAACCGGGTGAGACGTCGAGGGAATTGCAAACCGTTGGGCGGGCCCGGTTTTCGGGCCCGCCAGATCGACCTAACCGGAGTTTTCCGGGGTAAAGCTCCCAGTCGATCGGCCGCGATTCACAAAAACTTGAGAAAAAACCCCAGGGAACTAGGCAATTTATTGAAGACCGGGTATTTCATGGCTATGCTTTGGCAGGAGCAGCGGAGCAACGTGTCGTCGATACCGAAGATCGGTCGACAGCCCCTGTGACGGACCCGGCAGATCGGGATCGCATCTTCTTCGAGCGTACACCCAGGAGTCTTCTGGAATGAATGGCGACCGTCGGATCACCTCATCGGCCGAGGCGACGAGCAATCCGGCGGGGCTGGCCGAGGCCCGGTTCATTCCTCAGCGTTATGAACCCAACTATCCGTATCCGTTGCTCGTCTTGCTCCACGGCCGGGGTGGCGACGAGCACCAGATGGTGGCCTCGATGCCGGCCATGAGCTGGCGGAATTACGTCGGCCTGAGTCTGCGAGGGCCCGAGACCCTGACTCGGCGCGGGGCGTTCGCCGGATATAGCTGGGGCCAGGCGTTCGTCCGCCCCGACCGTCGGCTGGACCCGTTTGCCTCGCCCCCTTGTCCCGTCGACGTGGTGCGCCGGACCCTGGAGGGAGGGCCGGTCGACCCGGTCGACCAGCTCGAAGACGGGCTCTTCTCGGCCATCCGGGAACTGAGGCGATCGCTCCATGTTCACTCCGAGCGGATCTTCCTCGTCGGCGTTGGCGAAGGGGCCGCGGTGGCCTACCGAGTCGGCCTGACCTATCCCGATCGATTCGCCGGGGTTGTGGCGATCAACGGCTGGATTCCCACCGGCTTTACCCCTCTGGCCCACCTGAAAGCCTGCCGAGAGCTCCGGATCCTGGTGGTGCATGGCGAATGGAACGGCCGGGCACCGGTCGGCCGGGCTCGGCGCGATGTCTCCACGCTCCGCGCGGGCGGCCTCCAGGTGTCCTTCCAGTCCTATCCGTGTGCCCACCGCCTCACGTCCCCGATGCTCTCCGACGTCGATACCTGGCTCATCAATCAGTGTACGGGCGAGGCGTTCTGACCGACGAGCCGACGGCGTTTCCAGGATTTTCGTCGCCTCGCGGCCCGTCGAGAACGACCGAAGGACCGGACAACGGCGTGATTCGGTTCCGGGGTTCCGAGTCTGTCCGCGAGCTCGCCGGATTGGTAGGACAGGTCGATGGGTTGATCCCACCGGCCGCCCCCACCGATCCGCCGACAAAACCTCGCGGTCCATCGGTGGACCGTTCCAGGATTGTTAAACTCCGCTGGTTGGTTTTTGGTGATTCTTGATCGGGTGAGGCAGCCTCAGAAACATAAAGAGTTGACTGCGATCGATGAAGTATCGATTTCGTCGGGGAAAAGTCCCGATGGCGACACTTCAGGAGATCGATGAGCCTCAAAAGTTTGTAAAACTGGATGCGCCGCATCTGGGGGGTGTGCGGCAACGGCCTCGCCGGGCGGGTTGGAACGCCCGTGGTGGTTCGATCCACACTCTTAGACGTTTCGAAGTTCTGCTGTGAAGAGGGAATCGAAGCGGGCTCCCGACTTGACGGAGTTACTTGAAGGAAAACGGTTTGTGAAAAACGGCCACCTCGGGCCGCGGAAATTGACGACAATCACGGCTTGATGTTCTGGCCGGTGCTTGATAATCTCATTCGCGATCTCAACGTGACATTCCTCATCCAGATGATGGAGGCGAAGAGGCCCCTTCGGAGTAGCCGGACCTATCCCAGCGGCGTTAACGGATTGACGCGAAAACGCGATCCGCAGGGTCACGACGGCCTTTCGACGGAGTATTAGCGATAATCGCGGCGGCGACGTGCGTGTTGCGATCGTAACCCATGCTGTGATCTCGTCGAGCGCCGTCGAACAGAGAGAATCCGCGAATGGCTCGAGCCGGTCAGCGCGAGATTCGCTCGAAACTTGGGGTCGCCGATCGACCATCGCTTCGTGTTTGGCGTCTTTCGGAACAGTTTCCGATCCTCGCGTACTAGGATTGGAAACCCGCCATCGCGACTCCTTCCGATCTGATAACGCTAGCGGAAAGAGAGGCATCCATGAGAGCTCGCCCCCGAAAGTTCGACGATTGTCAGGGTACACCGTCGGATCTGATTGAAGCGACGCAACGTGGCGCGACAATCTGGGTCGAGCGGCAGCGCTCCCAGGGGTGGGAAGACACCAGAATCCGAGACGAGCTTTTGACCCGCTTGTGGAACGTTTTCCGCGTCGAAGAGGATCTCCACGAACTGGAGGTGGAAACCTTAATGGCGGTTGCTCGCCGAAGCGTGGATAAGGCGCTTTCGGTTCCGGCGACGCAATAGCCGGTTTGGTCGCTGCGACACGGCGGTCTCGCGGACCTGATCCGTTCGGTCCTGCTCGCGGTGTTTTTCCGAAATTCTCACAATCCCAGGATGTTGGCGGTCCTGGTCGCCGAATCGAATTTGGACTCGGGCGGAGACGCGTGTCTGGTAGGGTTGTCCCGCGAGTCGGGAACGACTCACCTCGTTCGCGGTCGGGCTCATCGTCTCGCTTTGCAGGCCACGACGATGGCGCAGGTCGAGGCCGCCCCAACCCAACCTCGTCGGATAGGGTCCGATCGTGGTCTGGTCGGACTGGATCGAATTGTTGTTCGTCGAGTCGCCGAGGCGCGGGGCCTGATCCACGAAGGATCGAGGCGATCCATCAAGACTCGGTGGCAAGCCAGAGGATTTCTCGCCGCGTGCTAGCGAGACATCCGCGGAGTGCGATTCCGGAGCAACATCGCGTGCGCCTCTTCGACGATCCGGGCGACCCCGTCACCCAGGGGAGAGGCGAGCAGGTCCTGGAGCTTTTGCCTCAGGTCCCAGTCACGGCTTCCCGCGGAGGCCACGGAGCGAGGACCGACGTCGGTCGAAATCGGGGTCTCCAGACCGGACCGACCGAGAAGCTCTTCCACGGACACATCCAGAGCCCTCGCGATTCGAAGAAGAGTCGCCGCCCGCGGGGTTTCCGTTTTGCCAGCCTCAATCTGATAGAGGGCCGTGCGCGAGATCTCCGCGATCTCCGCGAGTTCCTCGGGGCCGAGTCCTTTGGCGTACCGGCAGGAGCGGATCCGATCTGCGAGCCGAGTGTTCATGTTCGCATCCCTACGTACTCTGGGTGTCTTCCAACAGGTCGAGGAAGATGCCGGATGGGGGGGTGGATGGAATCGGCATCTCGTCATGAGGAATTCCAACCAAGGAGAGGCATTACCAAAAAATGTGGCAAGGTTCAACACCAAAGCCACCAAAAAAACGGGGTCTCGGCTCGAATCCGACGCTTCGTATCAGAAACAGCGGTCATCGTTTGTCAAATCGTCGAAGCGTTGACAGGGAGGTTATTTTCCTTTTGGATCGTTCTGCGGTTGCGAGATGCCTTGAGCTCTTTGAGTCTCAACGAACCTTGTTGTTGCGAATTGGAATCTGTCGGCCTGGGGGCTCGAGGAGGTGATTCCGCGAGATCGCGAAACACGTTCCAGAGGCTCGAACGGAACGGCTCGGGAAGGATTTTCGCGGATCTCGGGCTCGATTGTCGTAAGATGAGATCTCTGGGTTGACGTGGAATCCTTGGAACGAATCCTGGGTTGGGAGGCTGGATGGTTGAGGCGTTCGCCTGTCCGGAGTGTAGGGAAAGAGTGTA
>CAZRGV010000045.1:29852-30450 GCA_964599655.1 uncultured Isosphaeraceae bacterium
GAGGTTCCGTTTTTGCCGAGGGCCAGGCCGAGCCGGCGTCGTCGTCGCGACCATCGGACGGAATGGGCCTGGGTCGCCATCGCCTTGAGCGCGGCCGTGATTCTGGTCGTCGGGACGTATCTTCTGGTTCGAGCAAGGATTCGGTCGGAACGCATCCGGGCGATGGAGTCGCTGTTGGCGGCGTCCGAGGCCGACTGCTTCTCGTAGGCGTAGTCCGGGTAGTACTGGGCCAGTTGCCACAGGAGCAGGGCGCACTTGTGGGCATAGCGTGGGTCGTCAGTCAGCAGGTAGGCCTGGGATCGTTGAGCGAGCGCGTGAAAACGCTGGACTCGCGCCTCGAGATCCAGCGGCGAGCGGACCTCTTGCGGCGGGCGGAAGCCGATCTGGAGATGGCCCGGTCGGTCCTCGCCGGGCCCACGCCGGATTTCCCTCGCGCGCTGGAGCTGTCCGAACAGGCGTTCGAGGCCTCCGATCAGGTGGCCGGCCCGACCGCGCTTCGCCTCCGTGACGAGGCGAGAGAACGTGTCTCGCGGCTGGTTGCCGAGCGCGGCGTGATCGTGCTGCCCGTCGAGGGCCAGTTCCTCCAGGGTCCAAAGAC
>CAZRGV010000045.1:30460-42756 GCA_964599655.1 uncultured Isosphaeraceae bacterium
GCCGACGCCTACACCTCGTCCTTGTTGCCAATCCTGGCCGAAACGCTTCGCCTCCGGGGCTACCTGCCTCGTCCGAACGTCTCCCAACTGCGATCCGTCTGGGAGGCGCACGCCCCCTACCGACTGGCCATCGAGATCCTCGAAACCCCCGGCGGGGCCTATCTTCAGTCGGCCCACCAGACCACTCGCATCGAGGCCCGCTTCTCCCTGGATCGCGGCGGCGTGTCGCTCTGGCAGAACCGGGTCACCGGCCGGACCCGGGTTCCGTCGCCCCGCATGTCGGCGTTCGAGGCCGGCTACATCGGAACCAGCACCCGGCGCAACGCCGATATCGAGCGACGGCTCCACGATGACGCCGTCGCCCACCTCCTGGAACAACTCCCCATGCGGCTCCGCAATCTTCCGGAGTGGGGAACCTTGACCGGCGCGACTCAAGAGCATTTTTATTGATCTGAATACTAAATATTAATTATAAAATTAAAATACATTTTCATTATGATTTGACCAGATTCTCAGGATCGTCCGAGGGCGTCGCCGACGGCTTTTCGGAGGCTTTCGCCGAGACCTTTCTGGCGGATTTGTTCGAGGTCGGCGCGGCAGGCGAACAGGGCGTCCACCACGCGAGTGTCCCACTGAGTTCCGGCTCCCTTGCGGAAGATTTCGTCGATCTGGTCGGGGGACAGGCGGCGACGGTAGGGGCGGCTGCTGGACATCGCGTCGAAGGCATCGGCGACGGCGAGGATCCGGGCCGGAAGCGGGATGGCTTCCCCCGACAGGCCGGATGGGTATCCTGAACCATCCATGCACTCGTGATGGTGAGCCACGCCGGGAAGCAGGTGATGGAGCTTCTTGAGGTCGGAGAGGATGTGGAATCCGATTCGAACGTGGGCCTGGATTTGGCGGTATTCCTCGTCGGTGAGTTTGCCGGGTTTTTTCAGGACTTCGTCGCCGATGCCGATCTTGCCGACGTCGTGGAGCAGGCCCATGAGGTAGAGGTCGCCTCGCTGGTTGATGGAGAGGCCGAGTTCCTCGCCGAGCCGGACGGCGATGCGGGCCACGCGTTCGGAGTGTCCCGACGTATACGGGTCCTTGGCGTCGATGGCGGACGTGAGGGCTCGGATGACGCCGAAGAGGAGTTCCTTGAGGTCGCCGTAGAGTCGGGCGTTGGCGCGTTGGTTGACGATCAGCGAGGCGATCGTGTGCAGGATCTCGACCTCGGTGTCGAAGGGGCGGTCGTCGTTGGGATTGCCGGCGACGAGCCCACCGAGCGGGGGCACGGCCTCGCTGTCGGCCGCGGCGATGGCGAGCCGACGGACGGCACCGTTCGGTCCGGTCGGACGATTCGAGACCCAGACGGCCTCGCCGGCCGCGAGGTGAACCAGGGACCGGTAGTTCTCTGGAGTCAAGGTCTCGACCTCGCCGGCCACGACGACTGGATCTCGGTTGTTGCCGGGAACCCAGGCCACCGCCGCGACGTCGAGCGCCTCCTGGATGGTGCTGACCGCCGTGCGCTGGAACCGTTCGGGCTGGTCCGAAACGCGGAGGCCGCGGATCAGTCGATCGGCGATGGTAGGTTGATGGCGCGCACCGTACGCCGAATCGGAGGACGCGCGGCTGCTGGCGTTGGACTTGAGCCGGTTGGCAACCGCCTGCCCCCAGGCCCGCAGCGCCCGTTCGGGACAGTACGGGCCCCAGGCCACGTTGGACCTGGGCGAGGCGTCCGTCGCGCGGAAGCCGACGATGGCCAGCAGGTTTGGACCGACGGGGGTCGAGGGAACCGGCAGGACCAGCCAGAGGGGTTCGTTCTCGTTTTCAGGCCGCACGATCGAGACCTTGACCGTGTCCAGCCGAAGCTCTAGCGCCGGGACGAAGGCTTCCGACGGCGCTCCTCGAACCTGCCGAATTTGTTGCTCGACCGGGTCGAAGAGAGCGATCGGAGCCGAGAATTCGAAGTGTAGCTCGTCGGTAAGGTCGTCGAGGTCTTCCCCGTGCATGACGCTCAACCCCGACCGTGAATTTCGCTCGACCACGCCGAGTCGCTTGACGTTTGATTCAGTCAGCATCCGCGTTCACCTCGCGAGGGTTGTTCCCTCACTCGAACTCCAAGGCGCGTGGAACCGCCTGTTGGGTGGGTCGACTCCGAGCGGCGGAGGTCCATCGCCGGAAGTTGCAGAGGTTCGCCACCATGCGGTGGCATCGGCTCTCGCTCGCTTCCCGGAATGCGACGGACGGGCGCGTTCTTCGGTCGACTCCTGACGCAATCCCTCAAGCGCAGCTTAGAACATCCCTCGCGTGTCGAGGCTGGATTGTGGGTTTTTCTCCTCCAAGCCATCGGACGATTCGACAGCACGTGGCTCCGTGACCTAGAACACGCATGGGTGCTTTGCTCGAATCCAGTCGGTTGGTTTCGGTGAGGAAGGAGCGGCGATGACCGACAGGTCTCGGAGCGACAGGGAGTCTTCGGCGAGCGAGCTGATCGGCGGATGGGATCCCATGGCGGGGTCGGCGTCGGCCTCGCGCGCCACGGACGAGGCGATCGGGCCGGATCTGCTCGACTGGCCGCCCCAAGATGCCGAGGTCAACGACGCCACACGCTCCGAAACCCGGCGGTTCAGCGATTTCTCGTTGCATCTGTTCACGAACGAGGACGATCTCGAACGGTCTCGACACTCGATCTCGCCACCGAACCCGACGCGGGAGGCGTCTCGCACGTCCCGCGATCCGATCCGGTTTCCCCGACCTGGAGAAATGCTGGCGGGGTTCCGAATCATTTCGGAGCTGGGCCGAGGGGCCTTCGCGAGGGTCTACCTGGCCGAACAGGTCGAGCTGGCCGACCGGCTGGTCGCGCTGAAGGTATCACGGGCGCTTGGCGATGAGCCTCGGGCCCTGGCCAGGCTGCAGCATGCCCACATCGTGCCGATTCATTCGGTTCATGACGATCGCAGTACGGGGCTTCGCTTGCTTTGCATGCCCTATTTGGGAGGGGCGAACCTGGCCCAGGTGCTCGAGACGGCCGGGGCGAGGGCCCCGACGCAGGCGACCGGTCGAAGCCTGATCGCGGCTCTCGATCGGGTCAGTGGCCGGCTCTCGGCCTTGCCGGCGCCGGTGGGGTCGAAGGTTAGCACGGCCGTGTTGCCTCGCTCGACGGGAGCCGAGCTGTCCGGGCCCTTGGACTCGGATTCGCACCCTGAAACCGGGGGGGCGCGGGATCGATCGCCCACGGCGGTCCGGTCGTTGCTGGGCCGCTACCTCGCCCGGCTGCCGTGGTGGCGCGAGTTCATCGCGGAGCCGCCTGGCACGCTGGAGGACGAGGTCGACTCGCTGCAGCCAGCGCGGAGGTATCTGCGGTCTCACAGTTTCGTGCAAGCCGCCGTCTGGATCGCGGCGCGGTTGGCCGAGGCCCTCGAACATGCCCATGCCCGTGGACTTTTGCATCGTGACCTGAAGCCGTCGAACATCCTGATCGCGGACGACGGCACCCCGATGATCCTGGACTTCAACTTGTCCGCCGAGATCGTCGGGCCCCAGCCCGAGGACGCGCCGAAAGCCATGGTCGGTGGCACCTTGCCCTACATGGCCCCCGAGCACCTCGACGCGTTCAATCCGGAGGGCTCGACGCGGCCCGAGGCCGTGGACGAGCGATCCGACCTGTATTCGCTCGGTCTGATCCTCTTCGAGATGCTGGCCGGGCATCATCCGTATCCCGATCCCGCGGCGGGACTTCCGCTCGTGGAAGTCCTGCGGCGAATGACCGAGGAACGCTGGCGAGCGGTTCCCTCGGTGCGCGAATCGAACCCGATGGTGCCGCTCAGCCTCGATGCATTGTTGAAGAAGTGCATTGATCCCGATCCCGCTCGCCGATACCAGCGGGCCCACGACCTGGCCGAGGACCTTCGGCGATTTCTCGACGATCTGCCGATGGCTCATTGCCCCGAGCCGAGCCTCATCGAGCGTGCCGCCAAGTGGTTTCGGCGCCATCCGGAAGCCCGGGGCTCGAGCACCGTCGGACTGGTGGCGGGCGTCCTACTTCTGGGGATCGTTTCGGTGGCGGGGGCGATCGCGGTCCGGCTGGAAGGGGCTTCGGCGATCCTGAAGCGAGAGCGATTCAACGACGTCTTCCGGGAATGCCAGCTCTTGCTGAATACCAGCAGCGGTCCGGTGAGCCACCTGGAACGAGGAGTGGGTCTGGCCAGTCGAGCGCTGGCCTCGTACCAGCTCGATCAGCCCGGGGAATGGGCCAAGAACCCGATGGTCCGTCGGCTCCCCGCCGATCAGCGCCAGACCCTCGTCGAGGAGCTTTCGGAGCTGATGCTCCTGCATGCGAGAGCCCAGGTCGAGCTGGCGAGGCGACGCTCGGAACCCTGGCGGCGTTGGGCCTTGCAGTCGGGCATTACCTGGCTCGATCGCGCCGAAGCGATCGACCCGCACCCGTCGGCCGCTCTGTTCCAGGAGCGAGCCCGCTATTACAAGGCGCTGGGACTTTCTCACGAGGCCGCGCTCGACCGGGCGCGCGCCGAACGAATCCAGCCAGCCACGGCCCGCGATTTCTACCTGCTGGGAACCACGATGGCTGGGCAGGGACAGATCGACCAGGCGGAGAATTACCTGAGCCGGGCGATCGCCCTTGATCCGAAACGGTTCTGGGCCTGGTTCGCGCTCGGATTGTGCCACTATGACCAGGGTCGTTACGACATCGCGGCGCACGACTTCACGGTCTGCACGGTTCTCGCGCCCACGTTCGCCTGGCCTCACATGAACCGTGGCATCGCTCTGGCCGCCAGCAACCGGTTGGTCGAGGCCCGAGCGGCGTATGACCAGGCCCTTCGGGCCAACCCGAACTTCCTCGAAGCACTGGTCAATCGGGCCCTTTGCAGCCTGGAACTCGGGCAGGCCGAGGAGGCCGCAGCCGACCTTGACCGCGCGATGAGCCTTGGGCGACTTGAGGAAGGGATCCTGGCGGCCTGGGCCGAGGCTCAGAGCCGGCTCGGACGCCGGTCGCTGGCGGAGGCCGAGTTCGAGGCCGTGCTCCGCAAGCGACCCGACGACCCGATGATCCTGGTGGCCCACGGATTCTTTCTGATCCGGCACGACCCAATCCGGGCCGAGAACGAGTTCCGGCGCGCCCTTTCGATCGACCCTCGACACCCGAGAGCTCACCTTGGACTGGCCCACGTCAAGCGTCACGGTGCCCCTCGAGAGGCCCTGGCCCATCTCGACCAGGCCCTCGACGCGTTACCCGGCCTGACCGATGCTCGGGTCCTGCGAGCCTTGACCCGGGCCCGGCTGGGAGACCCCGACGCTGTCGCCGACGTGGAAATTCTCGTTCGAACGCCCATTCCGATCAACCTTTACAACGCCTCGTGCGCCATGGCGATTCTCTCCCGTACCACGCGGGATGACCGGATCGCGCTGAAGGCGATCGACCTGCTCCGTCGCGCCCTGGATGCGGGATTCCCCATCGATCACGCCCGAACCGACCCCGATCTCAAGCCCTTGCACGGCACGCGAGGATTTCAAGAATTGTTAAACATGCATATAAAATAATATATTGTTACAATACTATATTCAAATCCAACTTGCCCAAAGATCGCCGGCACGGCCAAACGGGGAGGTATCGTCGGGCACAGGGGGTTCCGATACGATGAAGAGGTCCGTCCCACAGCGTTGCCGAGACTCGAAGGCGTGAGGAGCCCGACCATGCCGATCGTGTTTGAAGATGAGGCGACGTTCCTCGACTGGCGGGCGGCGCATCCGGACCAATGGGTGATCACCCGCGCGTCGCCGCCGTTGGAGCATGCCGAGTTCTGGCTGCACAGGGCCCGTTGCGGGTTGCTCGCGACCGGCGAGGTCGGAGCAACCGCGACCACCTCGGCCTTTCGCGCGGGCGGCCGCACGATCGACGAATTACTGGCGTGGGTCCGATCCGAGTGGCAAGGCACGTTCCGTTCGTGTTCCGCCTGCTGCGTGGCGCCGACCCCGCCGGGCGCGTCTGTGACCACGCATCTCGTGGCCGGCCCGATTCCGCCTCGCGGGGCGAAGGCCCCCGAACGGGAATCGAACGACTGAGGGGTTTTGGGGGTGATCCTCTCGGACGGGCCGCGGGGAGTCAGGGGGCGATCTCGCCGGGGGGGCTGGGTTCGTCGGGCGAGGGAAGGTGCTCGCTGATGGCGAAGTCGTAAAGCAAGGCGCCGCAGACGCCGCCCGCGAGCGGGGCCACAATCGGGACCCAGAAATACCAGCCGTGCGACCGAAAGACGGAACTACCCCAACCGAGCAGAGCCGAGGCGAGGCGAGGGCCGAGGTCTCGGGCCGGGTTGATCGCGTAGCCGGTCAGACCACCGAGCGACAGGCCGATCGCCCAGACGACCACGCCGATGAGGACCGGCTCGAGAAAGCCCTTCGGCGAGGCGTTTCGGCGATCGGTCAGGGCGCGAACGCCCAGAAGCAAAACGGCCGTTCCGAGGAATTCGCTGAAGAGATTCCGGGCAAGGTTATCGAAGGCCGGATAGGTGGCGAAGACCCCCGCGCCTCCGGCCGCGGGTCCGGCGAGTTTGCCGTCGACCATGGCGCCCCGGACCGTGATCTGGTTGGTCTGCTCGAAGGCGGAAAACGCCTCCGCGTAGTTGTAGTACAACACGAGCGCGGCCACGAACGCGCCGGCGATCTGGGCGAGCCAGTACGGGCCGAGCCGGGACCAGGAGAACTCGCCTCGGACCGCCAGGGCGAGGGTGACGGCCGGGTTGAGGTGGCCGCCGCTGAGCCGTCCGCTGAGGTAGACGCCCAGGGTGACCGCGAAGGCCCAACCGGTGGTGATCACGATCCAGTCGGCCTGCTTGTCGAGCAGGATGACGGAGGCGACCACGCCGTCTCCCAGCAGGATCAACAGCGCGGTTCCGAGAAATTCGGCGGTCAGGGCCGGACGCAGGGGTGGCTGGTTCATGGGCGACATTTCAAACGATCCGCCCACCGGTTGCAACGCCTGGGTGGGAAGGACCGAAGAAGATCGGCGCTGGATCTGTCGGACCCCTGGCATTCGCGGTAAAGTGTCGAGATCGCCTCGGGTGCCGTCGTCGCGGTCGCCGGGGCGCCTTGTTCCACGTCCGGGAGAAATGATCATGTCGCGTATTGGCCTGATTCTGTTGACGCTGGTGGGATTCGCGGTTGTGTCGCGAGCCGATGAGCCCAAGGCGTCGGACCTCGATCGGCTCCAGGGAACCTGGGCGATTGTTTCGATGGAGTTCAGCGGCAATCCGGCGAATCCCGAGGACATCGAGGGGCGCGTGCTGGTGATCAAGGGAGAAGACTTTACCGATTCGAGGAAGGACGAGGTTTTCGCGAAGGGAACGCTCAAGCTGGACCCGAAGGCAAAACCCAAGACGCTTGACGCGACCTTCAGCGAGGGTGCGCTCGAGGGAAAGACGAGCCTCGCGATTTACGAGCTCGATGGCGATACGCTGAAAGTCTGCGTGTCACAGGACGAGGGGGAACGGCCCAAGGCGCTGTCGACCGAGCCGGGTTCGAAGACGATTCTGGTCGTGTATCGCCGCCTGGGGCTTTGATGCCGAGGCGGGCGGAGGAGAGAATCGCGAGTGCACGGAGCGCGGCGGGCGAGGGTTGGCGGATTCCGCCGCGCTCCCTGCATCGGACAGATGATATTATGGGTTGACGTTCGATTGAGGATGGAGAGAATCGGGGAGCGTACGGGGCCACTGGCCTTCGTAGGTGATGTTGCGGGCGCGGGCCTCGGTGCGTTGCGCGTCGTGGTAGAGCCCGAAGAACCGCTGGTTCGTGGGTTCGACGGGGCGTTGGAACACGAGCTCGCCGTTGAGGTAGACCGAGACCGTGTCGCCTTCGATCGAAAGCTCGGCCTGGTTCCAGGCGTGGGGCTTGAGAGGCGGAGGTTTTGGCCCCTGGCGATGCTCGGGTTCGTCGTGCGCGTTGTCGGGCGAGAGGCCGGAGCGGTTGTAAGGATCGTCGGTCAGCCAGTGGATCTTCACGCCGTTGGGATCGAGCAGGACAACGAGGCGATCGAGGGCCGGGTGGACGAGGGCCTTGCCCGGCTCGTAGTAAAATTCGTAGCGAATCCGGCCATCGTCGACGATCGGCCGATGGTAGAAGATCGCGCTTTGTCGCGTCAGGTTAGGGACAAGGGCGGTCGAGGCGGTCAGGTCGATCCTGGAGCCGACGATTTCCTCGCCGTGTTTTTGCCAGCGAGCCGACGAGCCGTAGGCGTTCGAAAAGAGGTCGTCAGCGCGCCAGCCGGCCAGATCGCTGGCGGCGGTGAGGTCGAGACGCGCGGGAATGACGGGATTTCCCTTGATCTGGAGGTTGCGCGCCCCTCCGGTGTTGACGCCGCGGAGGTTGATCGAGAGCCAGGGGTCGGGACTCGCCGGAAGCGCGGTCTCGTAGACCTTGCGATCCTGGATGTAGCAGACCATGCCGCCATCGTGAACGACGAGGCGATACGGATACCAGTCGCCGATCGACTCTCGCGTGAATGGAGCATCGAGGAGGATCAACGGCTGAGGCTGGTCGTTCTGGGAAATCTCGATGTGTTTCAGATCGGGATGCAGGCCGACGCGAATGCCTCCGTACGCGAGCCGGGCCTCGCGCCAGCCGAAGGACGTCAGCTCGCAGGAGACTTCGAAATCGCCCTGCAAGGGGATGTTCAGGACCAGCGAATCCTCGGCGTGGCCGGGGTAGTGGGTGAACGCGCCGTCGTGGAAGATCCAGAAGGGGGTGGGAAGCCCGTGGCCCCGGTTTGCGGCGGTCGGATGGATGACGGGCGACCACGGTAATCCGTCCATGGAGGCGCGCGTGGATTCGGGCAGGGCCGCGATCTGGCCGAGGGCCCGGGCATGATAGACGCGCAGGTCCCAGTCCGGATTCACGGATTTTTTCGGAATCTGTTTCGTGATCATCTCTTCGAGCAGGTCGAGGGCAGCCTGGCGGAGCTCGGGCGTTTCGACGAGGGACTGAGCGGCGACCAGCTCGGGCCATCGTTCCGTGGGCGGAGCGCCTGGGCGGATCTCGAGGACCAAGTCCTTGAGTTCCTTGAGGGCCTCGGAGGCCTGGTCGTGCCGTTCCTGGGCATCGCGGATCAAGGCGAGCAGCGCGAGGCGGCCTCGTCGGTCGAGGTGCGTGACCGTGCGGAGCGTTTCGACGCGATCGGCCAAGGCGTCGAGCTGCCCGGATTCCTTCGCGGCCGCCACGAGCTCGACGGCGGGGGAGACGAGCCGGCCGCCGACGTGCGAGCGAGGGGCGCGTGGGTGTTCGCCCTCGGGAATCGCGGGGGGTGGCGGGTCGAGGGGCGTGAAGTCGCCGAAGAGGCGGATGTCCGCGTGATCGTCGCCGGGAAGCACCCAGGCGGCGAGGCGTTCGAACCGCTCTGGTGCCGGTCGGGCGCGGGTTCGCTCGACGACCGGGATCGCGTCAAAGGCAAAGAAGCGTCCGCCGATGATGGCCGCTCGCGCGATCCTGGCCTCGAGGTCGGCGTCGGGGTTGACGGTCTTGGGCCTGGCGAGCAGAGTGCCGGCGTCGATTGACTGGGGCCAGTCCCCCTTCAACACCACGTCACGCACTTGCAAGGCGGTATGCGCCTTGTCGTGATAGAACCCGAAAAGTTGGTCGTCGCCGGGCTCCATGGGACGTTCAAAGATCTTCTGATCGTTAAGCGAGAGCTGGACCGTCCCGTGATCGAGGCGAACGATCATGGTGTTCCAGTCGCCCTGTCGGAGCGGCAGCGGGTTGGGACCTCGGCGCGACGCGGGTTCATCGGCGACGTTGTCGGGCGGCAGGCCGGTCGGGTCAAACGCTCCGGCCTCGGTCAGCCAGTGGAGCCGAACGCCCCCGGGTTCGATCAGGAAGGCGAGGCTCCCCAGGGTGGGATGCGCCTCGACCTCGCCCGACCTCACAAAGAACTGGTACGAGACCGATTCACCGTCGAGAAGCGGCCGGTGGTAGGCGATGCGGCTTTGATTCGGCTCGAGCACAGGGGAATCGTCGACACGACGGCCCAGAAGGACACCGTCGCGAACCGACCAGTCGCGCTCTTCGAAGTCGTCGCTCAGGCTCGTGGTCTGGCCGGGAACGTCGGGTTGGTCGAACAGGGGTCGCTTCGGTCGCGTCTCGTTGTAGACGCCGGTGATCCAGCCGTCGAGAGCCTCGCCCGCGATGAGCCGGACCTCGCGAGGGATTTCCGGCGTGCCGTTGAGAATCAGGTTGCGGAAGTCGCCCGTTGAGCCTGTCTGACCGCTCAGGAAGAGCCAGGGGGTGGCGGGGCTCGGCGCGTCATCTTCGTGGAAAAGCTGCTGATTGACGAGGTAGCGAATCTTCTCGGGCGAGACCTGAATTGTCAGGCGGTTGTAGCCTTCCAGGGCAAGCGACTGGAAGAGGACCGGTTTGTTCCCGGAATCGTCGACCGACTGAAGGCGGCTGGTGGGAACGGTGATCACCCGATTGTTCTCTTGCCAGTAGCGCTGGGAGATGGCGTTGGACGCGACGAGGACCAACCTGCCGTAGCCGAGATCGCTCTGGACCAGGTTTCCAAAGTAGGCATCGACGGAGATTTCAAACGAGCCCACAAGCGGATAGTTGAACAGAAGGCGATCCCCTCCGGCGACATGATGGAAATGGCCTTCCGAGGCGCTCCACCAGGCGGGTCGAGCGAATGCGGGAAGCATTGAGATGTTGTATGGAGTCCAGTGAGCCAGACCGGGCGCTCGGGCACTCTCGATGTGGCGGGCCGCGCTCCAGGCCAGGTCGCGACGCAACCGGGCCTGCATGAGCGAGTCACGGCGGCGGGCGATGACTTCCTGGGCAAGCGGTTCGCTGAGGTTTGTCAGCGACCGATCGAGCAAGGCGGCGCGGATTGGCAGGATATGGGACCAGTCGGGATAAACCGGCGGCTTGACGGGAGTGCCATCGTTCTTATTCTCGGGCTCGCGTTGCCAGTCGTCGAGCATCGCCTGAAGGTAGGGCGTTGCCTGGTCGGCGTGACCTGATTTGATTTGCAAGACGGCCAGAAGTGAATCGGCGTTGATCGCCTTCGCCTCGACGGCCTTGCGGCAATCGTCGAGGAGGGCGTCGAGCATTCCGGCCTTCAGCGCGGCGTCGGCCAGGAGATCCACGTTGCTGGCCACGCCGCCCTGGAACGCGGGAAGAGGTTTGACGCCAAAGGCGACGGGCACGTTCCGCGGAGCCACGAAGCCCGCGATCAGTCGGACCGCGTTGCGGTTCTCGGTGGGCAGGGTCCAGGCGCGGAGCCGGTCGAACTGCTCTCTGGCCGGCAATTCGGCCAACAGGCGAGCCAGGGCCGTCAGGATGTTCGACGGAACCTCCTCGGTGTTCCACTGCGGAGCAAAGCGAGGGTCAACCTCGGGTGCGGAGGGGTCGGAGTTCGAGAGATCGGCCAGATGGCCGAGCGTGTCAAGCAGCTCATCGAGCCGGCCGGCGCGGGCATACTCGGTCGCGACGGAGGCCAGCGCCTGCCGACGCTGTTGCCGAAGGTACGTAAGGTTCGCGTTTCCCTGGGAGGCCAGAACGCGGTCGAGCGACGAGAGGTGTTCTTCGAACAACGTGCGGGCCGGTTCCACGCGACCGGCCTTGAGGTCGTGGCGAGCCAGCAGCAGCCGAAGACTTCCGGCGGGCTCGTTGCCAGGGGCGTTGGTGAAGGCCTCCAGTGCCTTGAGCAACACGGCGCGCGCGGCGTCATTTGTCTCGGGAATGTCCAGCGACGGCATGGCGGCCAGGCAGGCGAGTTCGGCGGACGTCTGGAGTCGGTCGGTTTGGAGCCGTGCGGCGAGAGCCTTCAGCGCGGCGAGAAGGCCCGCGTTGTCCTTCGAGGCCAGGGCGAGCTGTGCCAGCGCCACGTTCGCGGCCACCTCGCCCAACGGCTGCGACCGTCGCTGTTCGAGACGCTCGCGAAGCTCCGCCACCCGATCGGCCCGAATGGCCCAGGCGGCCAGCATGGCACCGACGCTTTGAGGCGTTTTTCCGCTGGCGAGGAGCAACGATTGTGGGTAGAGGAACACCTCGTCGGACCGGGACGCGGGCAAGACGATGTCTCGAAGGGCTTCGTAAACAGCCAAAGCCGGCGCGTCGTGGCGTCGCCAGAGGACCTCAACGGATTGCAAGGCCCTGGCGACCTTGAGCGTGGTCGATGCCGTCGCAACGTCAACGTTCGGGCTGGAGGACCGCACCACCATGGTGCCGCCGGCGCGATCGATGGGCATCGGGACGATGGGCGGGCCGCCTCGCAACGCACCACGAACGGCGCGGAGGGAAAGGTCGTTGAG
>CAZRGV010000046.1:0-22565 GCA_964599655.1 uncultured Isosphaeraceae bacterium
CGATGATCAGGGCGAGCATGACCGCGTACTCGACGGCGGTCGGGCCGTCTTCGCTCGTCAGGAACTGGCGGATTCGCTGAGAAAGCGTGGTCAAGGTGTAGCTCCTGAAATGGCGGCTTGGTGAGGTGGAATGGGGTCTTGTTGACGTGGATATGGCAACGTTTTCGGATGGTCTGGACGGTCGAGAATGCGATCTCGGTCCGTGGAGTTGATCGTGACATAAGAACCCGTGCGACGCGACGGATGGAACCCGCCGCCTCGCCGGGCTCGTCTCTCCAGGGCCAAGAGACCTGGGTTAACAGATCGCGAGATGGGCCGCTTAGCTGGCGGTACCGCTCATGGCGCTGTTGACGGTGCTGAAGGTCGAGCTGACGCTCTTGCCCAGCGAGGTGACGATGGTGATGCACGCGACGATGATCAGGGCGAGCATGACCGCGTACTCGACGGCGGTCGGGCCGTCTTCGCTGGTCAGGAACTGGCGGACGCGATTCGTCAAAGCCTTCATCTCTCTCTCCTCTCCTAAGCAGGCCCCTGTGACCCGACGACTCTGTCGGAGGTGGGGCCGACGGGACGTTTATGGCCGCGGGTTCCCTCGGGTGACCCCCGGTTGCCGGACACCCCTCCGGCCGACCGATTCAATCGCCCCCCGCGACCGGGGTCATCGGAAGCCTAGGCCACGATTTTCAAGCCCGTCAAATCGCTCTGGATGAAGTTTCCGGAATCGGACGGCGCAGCGCGAACACGGGGTGTACTAGGCTAGCGCTGTGGGATCGACCGGGCGCGCCCTCGCGCGCCGGGGACGGCGGTTCAGATCACTCCGGAACCGGAGGAGACGGTCCAGGCGATGACTGAGCGATGGACCGACATCGCGACTCGAGAGTTGCTGCGGCTGATCGGGCCGTCGGGCGGCTGGGGAGAGCGCCCAGGCGGTTCGCCGCGCGCCGAGCCCTCGGCTCTCGCCGGACTGAGCCTTCTCGCCTGCCATTCCGAGGACTCGGCCGTCCGTGCGGCGCGTCGGGCCGGCGAATGGCTCGCCGGCCTCCAGCGGCCTGATGGAGCCGTTCCGCTCTCGAACGACTTCGACGCCCCGGCATGGACCACACCCCATGCCCTGCTGCTCTGGAGTGCGCTCGAGGTTCACGAGGCACGACGTCGGAGAGCCACCCACTGGTTGCTCGGTCAGCGCGGGATTCCCGCCAGGGATCCCTCGAACATCGTCGGGCACGATCCATCGCTCATCGGCTGGTCCTGGGTCGATGGAACGCACTCCTGGATCGAGCCGACCGCGATGGCGGTGCTGGCGCTTCGGCGTCAAGGGCTTGGAGGGGACCGTCGCGTGGAGGACGGGCTGCGTTTGATTTACGACCGCCTGATCCCGTCGGGCGGCTGGAACTACGGCAATCGCTCGGTCTTCGGCCGCGAACTTCGTCCCCAGGCCGCGCCGACAGGACTCGCGTTACTGGCGCTGGCCGGCGTGTCAGAATCCTCGAAGGACCTCGAGCCGTCGTTGCGTTACCTCGAATCAACCTTGCCCGAGATTCGCTCGGCTCGATCCTTGGCGTGGGGTCTCCTGGGCCTTCGGGCCTGGCGGCGAGCGCCGGACGCCAGCGATCTTTGGTTGTCCGAGGCCTTCGTTCGCTCTCGACCGCGGCCCGTCGCCGTTTCTTCGCTGGCGTTGCTCTTGCTCGCCTCGGGACGAAAGTCGCTGGAACTTCTTGGAATTGCTTGACGAGGCGGATGTGTCCACGAGAACCGAAGGTCCGAAGGCGGAATCCCCGGTGGGCTCAACCCTGGTCGAGCCGAGGATCGGGGCAAATCTCGGTCGGCCGTCGAACGGCCTGGGACGGCGGCGCTTCCTGGCGGGGGCCGGACTGGTCGTCGCGGGCGGCCTCGGAGCGAAGCTCTGGCGCGACCAGAACGAGTCGGGCTGGCGGGCCGACGTGGTGATCGCTCGGGCCGAATCGTACGAGACCGACCTCGTCGACATTCTTCGCCGAGGTCTGGTTGAGCTGGGTTTTCGACCCGAGCGGGTGCGGGGCAAGTCGGTCCTGCTCAAGCCGAACCTCGTCGAGCCCAGCCGCGACGCCCCACAGGTCAACACCCACCCGGCGGTGGTTCGGGCCGCGGCCGAGCTCTTCCGCCGCTGGGACGCCCGAGACGTCTTCGTCGGCGAGGGACAGGGGCACATCGTCGACTCCGACCTCGTCCTCGACCAGTCGGGCCTGGGCCAGGTGCTCGCCGAAGACCGTCTCGAATTCGTCGATCTAAATCATGACGAAGTGTTCGAGGTTCCCAACCGCCTGGGGTTCGCTCGATGGTCCCGTCTGATCTTACCCGCGAGCCTTCGACGAGCCGACCTGGTCGTCTCGATGCCCAAGCTCAAGACGCATCACTGGGCGGGTGTCACCCTCTCGATGAAAAATCTCTTTGGCCTGATGCCGGGAATCGTCTACGGCTGGCCCAAGAACGTCCTTCACCAGCAGGGCATTCACCCCTCGATTCTCGACATCAACGCGGCGGTATGCCCTCACATGGCGATTGTTGACGGCATCATCGGCATGGAGGGAGACGGCCCCATCATGGGCACGCCCCGGCACTCGGGGGTCCTCGTCCTCGGAATGAACCTGACGGCCGTCGATGCGACCGCCGCCCGCTTGATGGAGATCGATCCCGAGCGCGTCCCGTATCTCGCCGTGGCCTCGGGCCGGCTCGGGCCGATCGCCGAGCGGCATATCCAGCAGCGAGGCGAGCCGCTTGCCCCGCTGGCGAAACGGTACGCCCTGCTCAATCATCCCGCCATGGCCTGGGTCCGCGGCTGAACGCCTCGTCGGGACCGCCTTCGATTGGGCGACTCGGGCTGGTCATGTCCGGACGATTGCGAGATCATCGACGTGATGACCGCTCCGTCGGCTGGCGTCGCCGATTTGGCCAGGCGCCGGCGGACCGGCGGCGTCGACGTCGATCGGTGTGACCCAGGAACGAGCCAACGCCATGTCGAACACACGGTCCGCCTCTCCCATGAGCATGAGGTCGAGGTATACGAGACGGGGCCAGTACCGCTATCGGGACCGGCCCCTGATCCTTTCCCGGGGCTATCCCCTGCCCCTTGGGGCCAGCCCCTGGCCCGACGGCGTGAACTTCGTCTTGCTCTGCCGCTACGGCACGGCCGTCTGGCTGGTTCTCTGCGACACCTGCAATGCCGAGGTGCAGGCCGAGATTCCTCTGGACCCCGTTTACAACCGCACCGGGTATCACTGGCATATCCGAATCGATGGGCTTCCCCACGACTTCTGTTACGGCTATCGCGTGGACGGTCCCAAGGGGCCCAAGCATCGCTACGACACCGAGAAGATCTTGCTCGATCCGACGGCGCGAGCCCTCTCCTGCGGGCGACCCTGGGGGTTCGAAGGAAACTTGCCCCGGCGAAGTCTGCTCACATGGTCATTCCTCGGCCAGCCGCTTGTGGAGGACGCGCCGGCCCGTCCCCTCATTCCCCGAGAGGATACGATCCTCTACGAACTTCACGTGCGCGGCTACACGATCGACCCCTCTTCCGGCGTTCCCCATCCAGGCACCTATTCCGGGCTCGTCGAGAAGATCGACTACTTGAAGTCGTTGGGTGTCACGGCCGTCGAGCTGATGCCGATCGACGAGTTCGACGAGCGGAATTGCCCGTTCGTCAATCCTTTGACCGGTGAACGCCTGCGCGACTTCTGGGGTTACAACCCGATCGCTCATGTCGCTCCCAAGGCCGCCTACGCGGTCAATCCCGAGGGTTCCGCACCCTGGCAGGAGTTTTGCCAGCTCGTCCGCGCCTTCCACGCCGAGGGGCTCGAGGTCGTCCTCGATGTCGTCTTCAACCACACCGCCGAGGGAGGCGAGAATGGGCCGGTCTACAACTACAAAGGACTCGATAACAGCCTCTATTACATGCTCGACGACGAGGGCCACTACCTGAACTTCACCGGCTGCGGCAACACCGTCAACAGCAACAATCCGATCGTCCGGGAACTGATTCTTTCGGGGCTTCGCAACTGGCTGACCGAGACCGAGGTCGACGGCCTCCGGTTCGACCTGGCCTCCGTTTTCGGGCGTGACCCCAAGGGGAACGTGCTCGTCGAGCCGCCGATCATCGAAATGATCTCGGCCGATCCGCTCCTGGCCGACGCCAAACTGATCGCCGAGCCGTGGGATGCCGCGGGGCTCTATCAGGTCGGAAGCTTCCCCGGAGGCCGGCGCTGGAGCGTCTGGAACGGTCGCTATCGCGACGACGTGCGTCGCTTCTGGAGAGGCGATCCGGGCATGACCTCGGCCCTGGCCACTCGACTCTGCGGCAGCGACGACCTCTTCGGCGGCCAGGGTCCGCTCCACTCGATCAACTTCATCACCTGCCACGATGGCTTCACCCTTTACGACCTCGTCTCGTACAACCATAAGCACAACGAGGCCAATGGCGAGGGGAATCGCGACGGGCAGGACGAGAATTATAGCTGGAACTGCGGCGTCGAGGGCCCCACCGACGATCCCGAGATCCTCGCCCTCCGGCACCGAATGGCCCGAAATTTCATCGCCACGCTCATGCTCTCGCAAGGGGTTCCCATGCTCCTGGGAGGCGACGAGTTTCTCCGCACCCAGCGCGGGAACAACAACGCCTGGTGCCAGGACAATGCGACGAGCTGGGTCAACTGGGAACTCCTGGGGAGCAACGCCGGGTTTCATCGGTTCGTGCGAATGATGATCGCGCTGCGGAAGCGCCACCCGGCCCTGAGACGCAAGACGTTCTTCCAGGGCAGCGCCTCCCACCCCCCCGACATCACCTGGCACGGCGTCTGGCCGGCCCAGCCCGACTTCTCCCAGGAGAGCCGTTCGCTGGCATTCTGTCTCGACGGCCGTGGTTGCGACTGCGAGGGACTTATCGACCGCGACATCTATGTGGCCATGAACGCCTACTGGGAACCCTTGACCTTTTCGATCCCCGCGTCGCCCACCGGCCGCGCCTGGCGTCGCGCGGTCGACACCGCGCAACCCTCGCCGGACGATATCATCGATCTTGACGAGGGGCCCACGATTCCGGTCATGCATCCTTACCGTCTCGAGGCGCGATCCATGATCGTCCTTGTCTCGGAGGTTCACTGAGCCGCGCGCGAGGGGCCTCGAACGGCCTCGGATTCCCCGAGAACGTTCGAAGTCGTCATCCGGCCGTCTTGTCACCGGTCGTCCGTGGGCTTAGTCTGGTAGAGTTGGGAAAAATGTCGGGATGACACCCGTATGCGAGATTGGGGCGATTGGAATGCGCGGATTGTGGTACGGTCTGGCAGGGACGCTCCTGGCTCTCGGAATCCTGCTCTTCGCGACGGCAAACCGAACTCGGGCCGACGAGCCAAATCTGGCCGATGACTTCGGGTTCCTCCCCCTGGAGATCTACAAGCTCGATGCCCGGATTAGCGGCTTGCTCGTCCAGGATCTCGACGGCGACGGGATCAAGGATATCGCCGTCATCAACAACGCGCGTTCACGTATTGACCTGCTGCTGAGCAGCCCGGGAAAGAACGACGACGACTCTCCCTCGAGGTCCGAGGCCAACCAGGTTCCCAGCAGCCGTCGCATGCGGCTCGCCACGCTCCCGGTCAACAAGGAAGTCGTCAGCCTTCAGGCGGGTGACTTCAACGGCGACGGTCGCCCTGACCTGGCCTATTACGGCAACCCGGCCGAGCTGATCATCCTCCACGGCCAGGGGGGCGGCAAGTTCGGCGACCCCAGACGAATCAACGTGGGCGAAGCCGTCGAGGCCACCAACGCACTGGCCGTCGGCGACCTGAATCGCGATGGCAAGGACGACCTCGTGTTGATGTCCGCCAACGAGCTGGTCACGATCCTTCAGCGCGAGGGGGGGCGGATGGCCGAGCCCGAGCGCTTGCCTCACACGGCCACACGGCCCAGTATCCTCAAGGCGGTTGACCTCGACGGCGACGGCGCGGTCGACCTCGCCCTGCTCGACAGCGGCGGCGATGACCCGATCCGCGTTCGCTTCTCGGTCGAGGGTGGAACGCTCGGCCCCGAACAACGGTTCCACATCGAGTCGCCCCGCGCCATCGCGTTCGCGGAGCTCGACGGACAGCCGGGCGTGGAGCTGCTGGCGATCGAGTCGCAGTCCGGCCGGGCCAAGGTCTTCACTCTTGACGAGGGCGGCGACGACGACGCTGGACGGCGGGGCCGCCTGATGTTTTTCCCGTTGCCGGTTGGCGACGCGCGGGGCCGTTCGCTGGCCGTCGGCGACCTCAATGGCGACAAGAAGGCCGACGTTATCGTCACCGACCCCGCCAACGCCCAATTCCTGGTCTATCTTCAAGGGCCGGCGGGCCTGGTTCGTGGCGAGACTTTCCCAAACCTGGCCGGCGGCCGGTCGGTCGCCGTCGCCGACCTCGACGGCGATGGCACGGGCGAGGTGATCGTACTCTCCGAGCAGGAAAAACAGATCGGCTGCTGTGTCTTCCAGAACGGGCGGCTGACCTTTCCCGCACCCTTGCCCACCAGCGGCGAGCCGGTCGCCATGGACGTGGCCAACCTCGACGGCGACGCGACCCCCGAGGTGCTTTACGTGGCGCGTGGCAAGGACAGCTCGAACAGCTTCGTCCTTCGCGGCCTGAAACGCGAGGCTTCGGGCACCTTCGTGCCGTTCCGCTGGGGCCAGGAAGACCAGGTCGAGATCAAGGGGCTCACCGGCATTCCCCCCGGAATGAAGGTGCTCGACGTCAACCGTGACCGTCAGCCCGACATCCTGATCTTCAAACCCTACGGCTCGCCGATCCTGCTCCTGGGACGACCCGGTGGCGAGACTCCGGCCCCTTCGGGCGGAAGCCTCGGCCCGCTCGTCGCCGCCACGCCGGCCGGCATCAGCCTGACCTCTCCCGGTGAAGCGGCCTTGCTCGTGGCGCAGAACACCTTCGCCCGCAGCGTCGTGCTCAACGAGGCCGGGCAGTGGGAGGTCAAGGATCAGTTCAACGCCGGACGGGGCTCGGCCCAGGTCATCGGAGCCGCGGCGCTCGATGCCGATGGTGACGGCAAGAAGGAGGTCGTCCTGCTCGACAAGGCCTCCAAGGCCCTCCTGTTCCTCGACGAGCGCGATGGGGTCTATCGACCGGGCGGCTCGCTTTCCATCGGCTCGTTCGACTTCGAAGGAACTCACGTCGCCGACCTCGACGGCGACGGACGTGACGACCTCCTCCTCGCCGGTACCGACAAGTTCGGCGTGGTCCTTACCGGCCGCAAGGGGCAGCGGCTCAAGCTGCTCGCCAGCTACGAGACCACCCGCAAGGACGCCATGCTCGGCGACCTGATCGTCGGCGACCTGAACGCCGACGGGCAGCCCGACCTGGTTCTCACCGACGTCGCCGAACACGTCATCGAGCTGGTTTCCTACGACAGCCAGGCCGATCTCGACCGCGCGCTCGCGTTCAAGATCTTTGAAAAGAAGTCGTTCCGCGACCGTGACAGCCTCGTCGAACCCCGTGACCTCGCCCTGGGAGACGTGGACGGTGATGGCCGCACCGACCTCATCCTGATCGTTCACGACCGAGTCTTGGTCTACCGCCAGGACCCCGGCCCAAGTTCGGAGTCGAAAACCGCGAGCAAACCCTGAGCTAAGCCGATCGCGCCGCGGCCCGTCGGTATCGAGGCGGATCGGCCGCGGTGTTCCGGCGCCAACCCAGGGGCGAAGGCCCGATCCGACGCTCGAGTCGCTTGGGAGACGGAGTTCGGTCAGTCCCACGTTGACGCAAAATCCTCGAACGTTCCTTTGGCCGGGCTTGTAAGATTCCTCTGGATTCGGATCGTTCACGGAGCCACGGCGATGACTCCCCCGCCCGTCGAGAATGGCCAGCCGACCCCCGATCGCCCTCGCGTTCGACGTCCTCGGACGCAAGCCTCCGGCGAACCGCCGTTGTACGTCGTGCCGTATCGTCCCGCCCGGTTTGATGCTCGGTTCCTTCCGCCTCTGCTGATGGTCCTCGTGGCGGTTCCCTTGCTGATCTACCGCCTTCGCACGCCCGACTGGCACTGGTCGTGGCCGGAACCTCGGCCCTCGTCGAGCGCCTCGCCCCTGGCCCGGTCAGCCTCCACGCCGGCCGAAGTCGCCGTCGCGACGAACGCCTCGAGGTCACCGGCTCAGGCCGCACGGGACGCCGAACGTCGCGTTCTGGCCGACGCGGCATGGGCGGCCAAGGGCGAAACGCCCGCCTCGGTCCTCGCCCTCAACGGCGAAAAACCCAAGGACGACAAGGTGGCCAAGCAGGCCCTCGACGACATCGAGCGCGAGGCGGAACGCATCAAGGCCGAACGCGCCGAGCTGGAAGCGATCAAGTCGAAGGAGGGAGAACGCCTCGCGAAGATTCCTCCCAAACCCGACTTCGGCATCGGACGCCGCGGTCGTGTCAATCCGGCGCGGTTGCAACGGATGATGGAGCAGATGCACGCCCAGGCCCTGGCCGATATGAACCGGCATCAGCGACAGTTCGAGGCCATGGCCCGGCAAATGGAACAGCAAATGCGCCGGCGAATGCGACAGGGAGGTGAGCCGTTCGGAGACTGGCCTCCGCCTCCCGCCGGGATGGGATTCCCCCAGGACGGCTTCAGGCCCATGCTGGACGCGCATCGCGAGATCCAACGCCACTTTGATGAGATGCTCCGGGCCCAGCAACAGTTCTTCCAGAATCCTCCCCAGCCGTTCGGGCCCCCGCCTCGGCCTCACGCTCCAGGATCACCTCCGGCCGCGGGTCAGCCCGACGTGCAAACCTTCTCGTTCGACCTTCCCGGCGGAGGCCGAGCCACCGGATATCGCATGCGGTGGGGTTTCCAGGATCAGCGGAACTGAGGGATTCGAGCCCGATCGTCCGCGCCGGTGCGCGGCGGCAAGGACCGATTCCCGAGGGCCGGCGGGGTTTCGACCTGGATCGGTCGATCCTCGCTCCTCGTGCGCGCCGGACGGGTTTTCCGACGTGATCGGTTCGGCCGAACGCCAATCACAATCATTCGAGGCGGTTTCAAAAGGGGGACTGGCTCCGAAATCCTCGAGGAGGTATCAGACCCCCGTTTGAGATCCAACTTGGACGGCTTTGCCCGCAATCGGGAAATGATCGTGTGGAATCACTGGTTTTCGGTCATGATGAATCACGGTCCGCATGCCGACGCCGACGTGGCGTCGAGAGTGGCGGCCAGGCTTCCATATCATATAGGTCGATGATCATGAAAGCGGCGACGATCGTGAGCGGGCTGGCCCTCGTGGCCCTGGGCGTTAGCCTTTTGTGGGCCGCGGACGATCCGCCGTCCGCGAAGCAGGCGGCCGCTGGCGACGGCCAGGCCGCCGGGCAGATGGATCGGCCCGACGACCGCAAGGCGCTCGACGCCCTGGTCGAGGAGTTCATCAAGGCGTACAACGCGGGGGATGCCTCGGCGATCGCGGGGCTGTTCAGCGAGCAAGGCCAGATCATCGACGAGGTGGGCGACGCGACCCGAGGACGCGCTGCGATTCAGGATCGGTTCGCCTCGACCTTCGAGACCTATCCCGGTTCCACGATCCAGATCGCCGTCTCGTCCCGACGATTTCTCGGCTCCGACGTGGCGCTGGAGGAAGGCCGGGCCACCGTTCGACGCGGTGAAGGCCAGGCGGGTGGAAGCGGACGCTACTTCGTCATTTACGTGAAGCGGGATGGCCGCTGGCTGCATGACACGGTCCAGGAGTACCCCGCCGACGAACCGTCCTCCTCCGAGCGGCTCAAGGAACTGGCCTGGATGGTCGGCGACTGGATCACCGAGAGCGACGATTCCGTCGTGTCCACGCACTGCGAGTGGGACGAGAACAAGAACTATCTGCTCCGGAAGTTCACCGCGAATCTTCAGGGGCGAGAGCCCCTTTCCGGCACCCAGCGCATCGGCTGGGACCCGTTGACCAGGCAGATCAAGTCGTGGGTGTTCGATTCCGAGGGAGGCTACGCGGAGGGACTCTGGACGAGAAACGGCGATCAGTGGATCGTCAAGCTCAACGGCGTGCTGCGCGATGGTCGAGTCGCCTCGGCCACGGATATCATCACCTACGTGAATCCCCATACCGCGCGATGGCGGTCGGTCGACCGCATCGTGGGTGGCGAACCCATGCCCGACGTCGACGAGTTCGTTCTGGTCCGAACCCCTCCCAAACCGCGGTCGAAAACCGAGCCCGAGGGCGACGATCGACCGGCGTCTCCCCCCAACTCGAACTGACGAAACGAGGCAACCACGATGCGCACCCTGACACGGCTGGCCCTTTTTCCCCTCCTGGCGTTCCTGCTCTCCCCGCACGACGTCTTTGCCCAGCGTCGGGGTGGCGGCGGCATGCGAGGCGGTGGCGGCGGAATGCGAGTCGGTGGCGGCGTGCGAGGCGGCGGAATGCCGGGCGGCATGAATCCATCGATGGGCCGCGCGCCCTCGTTCAGCATGCCCCGACAGATGCCCTCTCGACCGTCCGGAATGGGGGGCGGGGGCATGCCCCAGGCTCGCCCACGCCCCTCACCAAGACCCTCCACGCCTTCGGTCGGCGGCGGCAATCGCCCCCAGATCGGCGGTGGCAATCGACCGCAGTTGGGTGGCGGTGATCGTCCCCAAATCGGTGGCGGCAATCGACCGGGTGGTTTGCCGGGCGGTGGTTTCAATCCAGGGTCAGGGACACGACCGGGCATCGCGACTCGTCCCGGTACAGGAGAGCGTCCGAACATCGGCGATCGACCGGGCCTCGCGACTCGTCCCGGTCTCGGCGAACGTCCCAATATTGGCGATCGCACGAATATCGCGAATCGTCCTAGAGTCGACAACCGGCCGATCAATATCAACACCGGCAACATCAACCGCGGAACCATCAATCAGCCCATTGTGGGGAATCGTCCGGGCGGGTGGAACGGCGCGTATCCAGGCGGTGGATACTGGGGCTCTGGAGGCCATCGAGACGCCTACTGGGCCTATCACCGGGGCTGGCACAACGGCTACTGGCACGGCTTCAACGATGCCAACGTCTGGCGGAACTGGACCACGGGCGCGTTCTGGGGCCTGACCGCCTGGGGCCTCGGATCGGCCTTCTACAACTGGGGATTCGCCAGCTATGTGAATCCCTACTACGTAGCGCCCACCGTCATTCAGCAACCCGTCGTGGTCCAGCAACCGGTCGCGGTGCCCGTCTACGACTACTCTCAGCCCATCAATACCGAGGCCCCACCACCCGAGGCCACCGCCACCGATACGGCCGTCGCCACGTTCGACCAGGCTCGCGATGTCTTCAAGAAGGGCGACTACACTCAGGCCTTGCGGTTGACGGACCAGGCCCTCAAAACCTTGCCCAACGACGCCGTCCTCCACGAGTTCCGCGCGCTCAACCTCTTCGCCTTGAAGAAGTACGACGAGGCGGCGGCGACCCTGTACGCCGTTCTCTCCGTCGGTCCCGGCTGGGACTGGACCACGCTCTCGTCGCTTTATCCCGATCTGGAGACGTACACGGCCCAGCTCCGGGCGCTCGAGGAGTACCGCAACGCGCATCCCGACTCGGCCGCGGCCCATTTCGTGCTGGCGTATCATTACCTGACCGCCGGTCACGACGACGCCGCGGTCAAGGAGCTTCAGCAGGTGGTGAAGCTTCAGCCGAACGATCAACTCTCGGCGCAGTTGCTCAAACAGTATTCGGGCCAGGCGGCCGGCGGCGCGCCCTCCGCCGAGACCCCTCCGCCCTCGGCTCCGGCCCAGCCCACCGTCACCGGCTCGTCTCCGAAGGAAGAGGATCTGGTCGGAACCTGGCAGGCCAGTCCCAGCCAGTCGCAGACGATCACGCTGAAGCTCGAGAAAACCGGGCAGTTCTCCTGGACGGTTGACGACAAGGGAACGCCACACACCATCCAGGGTCAGTCCACCTACGGCAATGGCGTGCTCACCCTGGCCCCGGGCAGTGGCCCGCCCATGGTCGGTCAGGTCAGCTCGCAAGGGCCGAACCGCATGCGATTCCAGTTGCTTGGCGCGGGTTCCGATGGCCCGTCGTTGACCTTCTCGCGGTAGCGAGCCATTCGAAGTCCACGACCTCAAGATGGCCGGAACCCCCACCCCGATCGCGAGTGGCGGTTCCGGCCGTGCTCGTTTCTTCCGCGATCTCGTCTCGAACCCCGCTCGAATTACGGCCGTCTCAGGGGGCGCTGCCCTCGATCACTAGGTCGATGGCCGAGAAGTGTTCGTGATCGCTCTGGGTGTTGCGGGTTTCGACACGGACAAGGTAAACGCCGGGCGTGTCGATCTTGAGGGTCGATCGGGCGCCAGCGTGTCCGCCGGGTTTCAGGTCCATGTCAAAGGCCGTTTCCAGCACCACATCGCCGTTGAGGTCGGGAATGGCCTTTTGCCCGACCGACTCCTCCCGAACGATGAAGAAGTGAACGACCACGTTTTCGAGGGTCTTGTGCGGGTAGACGTTCGTCAGCAGGTACTGGACCTTGATCGTGTCGTTGACCTTGGCCCTCACCACGGGGCGAGGGTTCTTGCCGTACTCGGGCGGGGTCTGGTCGACGTAGGCCGTCTTCTGATCGTTGGGGGTGACCACGTCGAGGTTGATCTTGGCATGCTCGGCGCGGGCAAGGCCGGACCAGGCGATGGCGGCGAGGGCAACGGCGGCGGGCAGGGTGTTGCGGCGGGATTTGCGGGCGTGCATGGGAGGGATTCCTCGGGCGTCCAAGGTCGAAGGCGCTCCTCGCCGCGGCAAACCGGCGCCGGCAAGGCTCGCCTTCGTGTCCTATCCTATGGTATCGGCCACGGTTGCAATCCGCTACTCGATGACTCGCGATCCGACGGCGTGCTCGCTCCAGGGACGGTTGTCGGAATCGTCGATTGCGATGCGTCCGCGGCGCATGTTTCGCGATTCCGTCGCGAATCGGCCATTCCCGGCCTGACCCGTCGGCGACGTGGAATACAATATGGTGGAGGGTGGAGACAGTGTTCGCCAAACGACGGCCTTCGCCGAGCGGTCCGGGCCGGCCGGTCGTGAGGCCTTTCTCGAGGAGACCGGCGATGAGCTGCGCGCGACGACGGTTCGGACGTGAGGCGAGGCGGTTCGGTCTTGCCCTGGTCGTGTTGTTGGCCTCCGCCTTCCAGGTGTCGGCGGGCGAGCCCAAGATCATCGCGGGCCCGGGCGGTCCGCCGACCCAGGCGTCTACCAGAGCCGGCGGCACCCTGGTCGTCCGAGGACCTTACGTCCGGAGCCCTGGCATCCAGATCTATCGCACGCCCTACGGGGGATCGGCGATGTATCCGGCCCCGGGCATGATGACCAACTCCAGCTATGGCTACGGCGGTTATGGTTACGGCGGTTATGGTTACGGAGCCTATCCCTATGGCCTGACGATGGCCGCTCCCGGCTTCCCGGGATACGGGCGAGGGGATCCCTCGCTGGCCTTTGGGGTGAATGCAGGCATCTACGGGTACGGAACGGGCACCGCGTACATCCCGGCCTATGCCTTTCCGGGCTATGGGATTGGGTACGGGATGGCGGCCCCGGCCTACGGCTACGGCTATCGCGGTTTCTGGCCCTGGTAACCGGCAATTCCGACCGACGGGGCGATCGTGTGATAGGCTTCCTCTCGGAACCGGTCCGCGTCCGGACCGGTCTCGTCCGAGAGGCGGGTTGGAAACGGAGGACATCCCGATGGCCAAAAACGAGCGCCCGGCGACGCCCATCGCCATGCTGGTCCTGGTGTTGAGCGTGACGGTGATCCCCGCCTGCCAGGGAGCAGGGTGGTTCCAGCTCCACCGTCGCCCCGATCGGCAAGCCGCCCGACCGACCGCGATTCCCTACTCGGCGTATCGCCCAGCGTACGGCGCGCCCCCGAAGCGGACCCTGTTCCTGGGGGGATACGCGGGCTACAATTACAACTCGAATCTCCGCGGCCCCGTGAACTACGTGCCGACCTCCTTCGGCGTGCAGTCCTGGGGTTATCCGGCTCCCGAGCACGGGCTGGGCTGGCACAAGCGCTGAGATGGAGCCTCGGCTCGGATGGTGAGCAGCCGGTGTCCCGGTCCTCGACCGGGCCGGTCCGGGCTCGGTTTTCCAGGGCCGTTGGTCGCGGTGGACCTCGGTCGCAGAGGATGGCGCGATGTCGCGGAGGCCGCTACGGATTGGCATCGTCGGCGCGGGTCAGGTGACCCGCGAGCGGCATATCCCCGGCTTCCGCGCCCTGCCGGATGTCGAGATCGTGGCGGTCTGCAATCGCCGACGCGAGTCGTCGGCCCGCGTGGCTCGCGAGTTTGGCATTCCCCGCGTCTTCGGCAACTGGGAGCATCTCGTCGAGTCCGATGACATCGACGCCGTCGTGATTGGCACCTGGCCCTATCTTCATTGCCCGATCACACTCGCGGCGCTCGATGCCGACAAGCACGTGCTGACCCAGGCCCGCATGGCGATGAACGCGCGCGAAGCCCAGCGCATGCTTGAGAAGTCTCGTGAAAAGCCCCATCTGACCGCGATGGTCGTGCCCAGTCCCCTGGGTCTCGCCGGCGACGCCTTCGTCAGGTCGTTGATCGACGAGGGCTTTCTCGGACCCATCCGCGAAGTGCACGTGACCGGGTTCACCAGCACCCTGGCCGATCCGGCGACGCCGCTCGGTTGGCGGCAGATCGCCCGCTACTCGGGGTTCAACATGCTGAACCTCGGCATCCTCCATGAGACGGCCATGCGCTGGACGCCCAACGTGACCCGCGTCTTCGCCTATGCCTCGAAGCTCATCCCCGCCCGTCGGATTCCGCAGACCGGGAAAATGACTCGCGTCGGCACGCCGGATAGTGTCCATGTCATCACGTCGTATGACGGAGGGGCCGTCGGCGTCTACCGCGTCAGCGGCGTAACCTGGCACACGCACGAGCTCTCGATCGCCCTGTTCGGCGACAGCGGAAGCCTGGTTTACGACCTGGCCCACGACGTCATCCACGCCGCGAAGTCCAGCGAGCCTCAGCGCAATCCCCTGACCATTCCCGAGCGGCTTCGGGGTGGCTGGCGGGTGGAAGCCGAGTTCGTCGGGGCCATCCGGGGCGAGTGCCCCGTGACCCATACCGACTTCGCCACCGGTGCCCGCTACATGCATTTCACCGAGGCCGTCGCCCGCAGCTCGCGACATCAACAACCCGTCGAACTCCCGCTCCGGGAGTTCTCCAACCCGAGCCTTTGATCCTGTCCAAACACTCTGGCGCGATAATCTGTTCACTCCAGAACGGTTTCAAGGATTGGCTTCGGCTTGGCCCACAAAGCGCGGCGCGAGGTTCCGTCCTCGGGCATCCGGCCAAGGCGGCGGTCGAAGCTCAACAGCGTTGTCATCATGAAGTAGGCGGAGACGACGCTGTAGGCGACGATCCACAGGAAGGCCCAAGGGGCGAACCCCGCCCATCGCGAGTTGCCGCTGCCCTCGGAGCCCAGGAACGTCAGGTTGCCGACGCCAAAGAAGGGGCTGGCACCCATCAGACCCTCGGATTCGTTGCCGGGGCCGCGCGAGATGACCATGACCAGGAACAACCACCCGATCGTCATCAGGACCACGGCCGAGACCGACAGGGCCACCGCCCGGCCCACGCGGGAGACCCACGTGGCCAGCGACAGCCCGAGGCTGGTGATGGCCGCCCCTTGCGCGACGACCAGGCCGAGGATCAACAAGGCATTCACCAGACTTTCGAACCCTGGGCCGTCTCGACCCAGCATCGAGGTTGCGGCCCCGACGAGGACCGGCAGGATCGATAACAGGCCAACAGTCCGAAACGTGCCCCACCACTTGCCCCAGACGATCGAGCGAGTGGGAAGCGGGGTCGACATCAGGACGTCAAGGCTGCCCCGCACCCGCTCCTCGGCCAGCGAGGTCGAGGCGCTGACGCTCAGAAGAATGAGCCCGATCGAGACTTGCAAGCCGTTAACCCAGGCCGCCATGCCGTTGCCCCAGGGGCCGCCGCTGCTCGCGATGGCGAACAGACTGAACCCCGTCGCTCCCAGGCCGTACACGGCCCAGCCGATCCTCGTCCATCGCGACGGCCGGTTGCGGTGCCACTCGCGCCAAAGGACCGGGTTGCCGTCGAGCGAGGGGCTGGGCAGGCGGTCGAGCCAGGCGCGGACGCCGGTCCTGAGCCCGACGAGCCGATCCGTCTTCCTGGCCCAGCGCGACGTCGGTCGCGCGGAATGCTTCAAGCCAACGAGCCAGGTCCAGCGTCGAGGCGCCTCGGTTCCCTGGCCCATTTGCGCCACGGCGACCGGCCGCATTCTCCAGGTCGAGACCGCCGCCAGCACGGCGGAGATTCCCAGCGTACCGCCCAGGAAAGTCCAGTCATCGAGGAGATGGACCGATCCCGGTTTCGTGTACGGGGCGAAGCTGAGCCAGAACGGGTTGGTGTTCAAGAATTCGTCGGGAGGGCCGACCGCCAGGTAGCCGGCCGTGTTCATCGCGTACCAGGTCGGGTTGGCCAGGAGCCAGACGGCCCAGACGAGGTAGGTGGCCATGAGGACCTCGTGCGTCTTGCGGCCCCAGACCGAGATGGTCAGGGCCAGCGAGCAGCCGAGGATCGCCACCCCCACCGTGACCAGGAACGCCCCAAAGAGCGCCTCGGGATCGACGCCGCCCAGCAAGGTGGTGAGGAACATGACCGGCAGAGAGCAGAGGACCAGTCCCAGAGCCGGGATCAGCCGTGCCGCCAGCTTGCCGAGCACGATCTCGCTGTCGGACAGGTCGGTGATCATCAGGTGGGCCAGCGTGCCTCTCGCCTTGTCGAGGCAAATGGCCCCGGCGGTCGCGGCGGGGGCGGCCATCAAGATCAGGACGAGCTGGGTGCCGATGATCGCGAAGAAGAAGTACTGGCCGACCTCGGCCAGCCCGGCGAACGTCACGACGGTGCGGTGGGTCAGCTCCGATCGCCAGACGACCGCGAGCGCGGCCAGCAGCAGGGCGACGAACAGCGCCCGCACGGCGTAGACTTGCCAGCGACGAGCGGTCGTCAACCACTCGTAGGCGAACACCGGCCCCAGGCCGACTCGCAACGCCATCGGTTCGCCTCCTCGATCCAGGGGGGTAGTCGCCGGAACGCTCGCGCGCGGGGAACGCTCCGAAGTCGTTCGTCCATTGCGACGGATTCTTTGGGATATTCTCGAAAATGGACCGATGGTCCTGTCGGAACGGCTTGGAGCGACCGTCACTTCATGGATATCGTAGTCGGAGCGGATCGGAAACGCATCCTGGGAGGGACAAACGCCTTGAGCGCGTCGTTGCCTGGCGCCAATGGTTCGGACTCGATCGCGAAGGGGCCGAGGGATCGTCTCTGGACGGCGGTCGTCCTCGTGATGGTTCTGGTCCTGCTTGCCGGCTGGCTGCCGCATTACCTGACCTGGCCCTGGTGGCCGGACCTCGACGCCTACGCGACGATTGCCCAGGGCTGGGACGGGCGCTTGCCCTACCGAGATGTGGTCATGTTCAACTTTCCAGGCCAGATCGAGCTGTTCTGGGTCCTGGGCAAGACGCTTGGCTGGGGCCGCACGGCGCCCATCTATGCCGTCGACGCCGGCGGTTTGATCGTTTTGGGTGCCCTGCTGGGGGGCTGGAGCCGTCGGCGATTCGGCGCCTCGTGGCCGGGGCTGATCGGCTTTGTGGCGGCACTGGCCTACTATGAAGGGCTCGACTATTCCCTGGTCGCTCAGCGCGACTGGCAAGGGCCGTTGCTGGCGGTGCTCGGGTTGCTGACGGTTCAGACCTGGCCGGGCCGCGCGGGGCGACTGGCCTCGGCCCCGTTGCTGGCGGCGGCCTTCGTGATCCGTCCCCACGTCGCGCTGTTCGGACCGGCCATGCTGCTGGCTCTCGACCAGGACGCGCGACGGCCCGGCGACTCGTGGAAGGCCACCGCCCTGGCCCTGGCCGAGTGGTCTGCCGTCTTCGGCACGTCGCTGGTCCTGGCCTTTTCGCCCCTCTGGGCGTCGGGGCTGATGGGCGACTTCGTCCGAGGGGTTCGCAAGGCCAGCTACGGCAGCAACTACAATGCCGCGACGCCCCGAACCGTGGTCCGGCACCTCCTCGACCAGCTCGGCCTGCTGCGCCTTGGAGACGCCTTCACTTCGGTCAACGACTTCTGGACGTGTCTTGGCGGCTGGTCGGTCTTGCTGGTGATCCTGGCCAACGGCCTGCTGGTGGGTGTCGCCCGGCCGACGACCCGACGCCCCGCGATCGTCTGGCTGGTGACGCTTCTGACGATGCTCCTCTACGAGCCGCTTCATCCCAAGGAGCACGTCTATCTGGCCCATCCGCTTCGGCTGGTCCATGCGATCAACCTGGGGGTTCTCGCGGCCCTGTTGCGAGAGCGGACGGCGGACCGACCCGCGCTTCGGGTCGCATTGCCGTTGCTCCTGCTGGTCCTGGCCGTGCCGGGGCTGCCGGCGTACTGGGACCTCGGCCGGAGCCTCCAGGCGATCGGCCACCTCGGGCGAGGTCAGGAGCCGGCCGAGATTCCGCTCGGCGCCGTCGACGACTTCGCGCCCGGCGATCGGTCGTCTCCGTACACCTGGGACGATTACCGCAAGGCGCTCGACTACCTCCGACACGCGACCCGCCCGGACACGCTCGTGGCCAACGTCCTCCGCAACGTCCCCTTCCCCGCGATCAATGGGCCGACGGGCCGGGTCTCGCCGTTGCCGGCCGAGTCGGGGGTGATCTGGCTCTGGTCGGTCGAGCCCGAGCTCGAAGGCGCCTTCATCGCCGCCATCGAGGAGGCGCCTCGGGGTTCGGTGGTCGTCTGCGATCCCGAGCGGCCGAGCTTCGACCCCAGGATCCAGCTCGACCGGCTGTTCGAGGCCATGCGACGCCAGTACCGCCGCGAGGCGAGCTTCGGCGTCATCGAGGTCTGGCGCAAGTTTTGATCTGGGATGTTGACGCATCGATACCTCAACGGATGGGGCGCGGCTTCGGCGAGTCGAGTCTCAAGGCCCGCCGCAGGGCCCACGACGCGCCCAGGCCGACGACCGCCACGACCGCCAGCAAGATGAGGCCGACGCCGGCCAGCCGGCTCTCGACGCCCATGTGCAGGAGGCTCCAAACGTAGATCGAGAGCGGGTCGCGCCCGGGGGCCCGCACCATGTAGGCCGCGGGCAGCTCGCCGATCGCCAGGGCGAACGACACCCCAGGCGGCCAGCATCGCGCCTCGGGAGAGCGGCAGGGCCACCCGCCAGACGCATTCCCAGGGGCGGAGCCCATCCACGGCCGCCGCGTCGAGGTACTCCGCCGGCAACGCCCGCAAGGCCGGCCAGAGAATCAGGATCGCGTAGGGCAGGGTCCGGAAGACGTAGGCCAGCACCAGCAAGGCGGGGGTCTGGTCAATAATCGGCGCTTGCACATAGGCGCGCTTCAGGGCCAGTCCGGCGATGGGGCCCGGCGTGGCCAGGGTCAGGGCGACGGTGGCGGCGACCACCCATCGCCAGAGGCTCGGGCGCCTCGCCGACCAGGCAAGGGACCAGGCCATCGCGACCGTTAGCGAGGCTCCGACCGCGGCCCAGAGCATCGTGCCGAACAGGAAGGTCCGGTCGAGCGGGACCCCCGGCTCGACGAGGTCGCCCCAGGCGCCTTCGAGGGTGCCGAGCAAGCCGCCCAGCGACCAGCTCGGCCCCTGGCCGGGAACCAGGCCGCGGCCCACGCGGCCCGCACGCCAGACCAGGCCGTAGATCGGCAGCCCCAGGGCGAGGCCGAGCATCGCCGCCACGAGAGCACCGATCGGAGCCCGCCAGTGACCGAGCGGCCAGTCCCTGGCCCGAGCCTCCGCCGAGGCGATCCGCGACGGGTCGGCCCGCAGCAGCGTCCTCGCCCCGATGAGGACCAGAGTGCCGATCGCCAGCAGTTGTGGCAGGGTCACCCGAGCCGCCACGCCCCCCTGCCCCAGGCCGAGCTGGGTCAACGTGTAGGCTTCCTCGGCGTAGGTTCGCAGCGGGATCAGGTCGGTCACCGTCATCTCGCCGGCCGTGAGGACGGCCACCGCCAGGGCCGCGCCGGCGATGGCTCCGACGGAGCGGCGGAGCGTCACCTTGTACGCGACTCGCCACGCCGGCAGGTCGAGCCGGGCCGCGTCCTCGAGCTCGGGCTCGACGCTCCGCAGGCCGACCCCCGAGAGCAGTACGACCCAGGGCAAGGCGGCCATCGCATGCACAAAGGCCGCTCCGAAGAGGCCGACCAGGATCGGCGCGGACCCGATGGCCTGTAACCGGCCGATGTTCCCGAACGATCCGAGCCACGCCAGCGCTTGCAGCGGCAACGGGACGAACAGCCCCAGCGCCACCAGGCCCATCAACGGCCCGCGCCCCCAGAGGTCGGCGCGAAACAGCAGCCAGGCCAGCATCACCCCGAAGGGCAGCGCCAGCAGCTCGGTCAGGGCGACGAGCTGGATCGATTGCCAGGCCAGTCCCAGCGGCCTCGAGAGGCCGCCGGCCACCTCGACCGCCGGCCCTCGAACCGCCTCGATCGCCGTGGCCAGGGCCGGCCAGCCGACGACCGCCGTCAGGGCCAGCGCGAGGATCAGCGTGCCGGCCCCCTTCCCGCTCATCTTCGAAGGCCCGCCTCTCGCAACAGGCGCGACGTCGCCTCGTACGCCTCGCGCACCCAATCGACAATCCGGTCCGGCTCGGGCGAGTACTCCAGCTCGATCGAAACCGTCGCGTCGTCGATGCCCAGCTCCTTGATCGCCTTCAAGTAGGGCGGGAAATCGACCACGCCCCGGCCCGGAGGCAGGTCGCCATGCACCTTGCCATCGCAGTCGGATATGTGAACATGAGCGATTTTTCCCTTGAGCTGCTCCAGGGTCGAGGCCGGCTGATCGGCGAGAACCATGTGCGAGATGTCGATGTTGGCCTTCACGGAGGGCTGGTTCACCTCGTCGAGGAACCGGGCCATCTTGGGGACGTCGTTCAGCAGCGAGAGGTGAAACGGTTCCATCTCCAGCGCGATTTCGAGGCCGAGGTCGCTGGCGTATTCACCCAGGCTCCGGACGTTCTTGACGCCGGAGGCCCACTGTTCGGCCGGGGGAATCACCTCGCGCTGCCAGACATACTCTCCCAGGACCAGCAGGACGTTCCGAGCGTTGAACTTGCGGGCCATGTCGAGATACGCCTTCACTCGCTGCACATGGAACCGCTGGACGCTGGGGTTGAAGTCGACGAGCCCGAGCGCCACGCAGGCCACGCTGATGATCGGAAGCCCCGCGCGGTCGCACTCGTTCTTGATGAGGTTGATCTCCATCGGGCTGGCGTCGAGCGGATCGGCGAAGATGTCGATCGTGTCGAAGCCGATTTCCTTGGTCATCCAGATCCCGAAGGCGGTTTCCTTGCCGGCCTGGGCCCAGGCGGAGTTGATCAGTCCGAGCTTCATGACACGGGTCCTCGGGGGATAGCCTGCGCTCGCTGGGGGAGGTTCGTTTCAGGATAACGCCCCCGTGGCCCGTCGCAACGCCTTGCCGGATCGAATGTTTCCGCTCGGCGCGTCCTGAACCGTCTCCGCCGATGGCCAGGGGAATCGTCACCCACGCGCCGAGCGGCCTGGTGTCATTTTCGTCCACGAAGGCCGAACGGAACCGTTCGCGAGCGTTGAGGCGTCTCGAGACCGGTTGCTGGACCGGAATCCAGCCTCCTCCAGGCGGTCGAGAGGGCGAGGCCGCGAGACCGGGCTGTTCGCCACGTTCCGGAACAGCCGGTCTTGTCGAAAACGTCGGTGCGTTCTTGAGATCCGTCGAGGGGCCGTTGGGTTCGTTCGCGCACGCCGTGATGAGGGGTCGGTCGGATCCGGAATCGCCGGGAACCGTCGTCTTTCGTAGGGTGGGCAAGGCCCACCGAACTTCCACTTCCGGTGCCGAAACGAGTTCGGTGGGCCTTGCCTCCTCAACTGTTCGAGGCGGCTTTCGGGCGCAACCGTTTGAGAGGGGGTCGTGCTCCAACGGGCGATCGTTCACGGGTTGGCGCGCGGGCGATTCTGGCGAAACGTCTTGTAAAACAGAGGGTTGGGGCGAGAACGCGCTGGCTTCGTTCGCGCACGACGTGTTGCGAGAACGTGGGGAGGCGTCGTCCCGTTCCGGGGTGGCCTCGGAGTCGAGTTCGCGCGCGGCGGAATTCGACACAACATTGATATTCTCATAAGGTTGTGGCGAAGTCGGCTTGGCTTCGTTTGCGCGCTTCGGACGAGCGGCGCGGTGGTTCTCGAGGGTACGGAGGGTCTGGTGGAAGTTCCGTTCCCAATGCCTTCCGTGGCGGAGCCAAAGGTTCAACACCTGGGGCTCGGGCTCGGCCAGGTGCATCGCCTCGATCCGCTCGGCGTCGCGCTCGGGGGTTCGAGGGCCGGGATGGTCGCGGTCGAACGCCTCGGCGGCCCGACGAGCGGCGTCGGCCCAGCCCTGGCGCTCGATGTCGTCGATCCGGTCGAGCACGATCGAGGCGAAGACGAGTTGAACCGTCAGCTCGAGCTCGATGTCGTCGGCCGGTTGCGTGGAGTCGATCCAGCGGTCGAGCCGCTTGCGGAACCGGGCGCGTTCGG
>CAZRGV010000046.1:22638-26957 GCA_964599655.1 uncultured Isosphaeraceae bacterium
GCGGTTTTGGGCCCAGTGCTGAGCGTCGCGTTGCGTCGATTGGCGGCGAGGCGCGTCTCAGAGGTGGTCGTCATGGGTGCGGCTGGCCTTCGGCGTGGCGGAAGAACTCGCAAAGGATGCGGATCGCGACGGGGACCCGACACGTGCGGCCCCCTCATCCTTTACTATCGAGGCCCGAGGTCTGGGAATTCGGGTGAATCTGGAGAAATCGGGGACGTGATCTGGAATCGCCGGGAACCGTCGCCCTTGACAAGGTGGGCGCGGCTCACCGAACTCGTTTCGGCAGTGGAGGTTCGGTGGGCGGAGCCCAAGCGGCCGCGGGCGTCGTTCGGGCAGTTCCGTCGGATCGCGGATCGAGATCGAGAGGAAGGACGAGGATCACGTCGAATGTGGGATTGCGTGCTGGGATCTGGAGGGGCGTCACGAGAGCTTCGGCGGCATTGATCCGTGGCAGGCGGGTTGAGGGCGAGTCGCGGCGCTCGGTTCAACGGTTGGAGCGATCTTCGCCAACGGCCGGCGGGCGGCGGGGGATGGTATGGTTCGTGAGAGCGGTATGGCCGATGTCGCCGGCCGCGGAGCGCGGCATGTGGCATTCAATGCAGTCGTTTTCGGGGCTCTTCGCAAGGCGATCGGCCTTGGGCAGAGGACAGCCCTGGTCGGCGTGGCAGGTCAAGCAGCGGTCGCGGTAGTAGGCGATCCGTTCGGCCGGCTCGGGCCGGTCGTGGGGGTCGTGGCAGGAAAGGCAGCCGAGCTGGCCGTCGCTGCGTCGATAGCAGCGGCTTTCCCGCATTTGCTCGACGTGACCGACGGCGCGACGGCCTGCGGCGGGGTCGGGGTTCGCGAGGTAGATCCGCATGACGTCTTCGAGGGCCAGGCCGGGGCGGAAGTCGTACGGCGAGCGGCCGAGCAGGACGGTCCGGTCGGTGCCCTGGAGGTGGCATTGCTCGCAAACCGCCTCGCGGATGGCGGGCGGTTCGAGACGCGCGGGGTTGACGATGGTCAGGTCCTGGCCGTTGATCGCCCTGGGATCGCGGGCGTGGAGCGCGCCGGGGCCGTGGCAACGTTCGCAGCCGATCGTGAGACCTTCGAAGCTGGGCGGGCGATCGTCGCGCCACGTCACCTGATTGGTGTGGCAGAAGAGGCATTCCAGGGTGATCGGCCGGCCGAAGTGCAGGTTCTGGATGCGGTAGCCGGGAGCCAGGTCCCATCGACGTTCCTGTGAATACCAGGCGATGGGCGACTGAAACAGGCCGGTGCCGCGCTGCACGAGGAAGGACACGCCGCGCTCGCCGGAACCGAGGGCGTACAGTACCTCGGCCTCGGTGTGCTCGACCTCCTGGCCGTCGGCGTCGCGACGGGTTTCCCGATGGAAGACGCGACCGTCGCGGCGCTCGATCGAATAGGTCAGGTCATCGACCTCGAAGACCGGACCCTGAACCTCGGGCAAGACCCCGGCCGCGGGAGCCATCGAGCGGCCCATCGGATGTTGATGATACGATTGAGCGATCTCGGAATGGCAGCGCGCGCAAGCCGCGTCGCCGATGTAGGCCACGTCGGGGCGTGTATTCCGGTACGGGCTCGGCGGGCGATTGGGCGAAGCGGCGTTCTCTTGTGAGAGGGGACGGTTGGGCCAGAGCCAGAGGCCCGCGCCGCAGACTCCAACGAGGAAAATCAGAACGATCGCCCGCCGCACTTGACGTGACGCGACCGCGCGATCTTCCGGCGAAGGTGACGAAACCAAGGGCGCTGCCTCCCACGACGCGTGCGTGTGTTCCGTCGGACGGAGAGGGAATCGGCCGAAGCGAGCATTCAGGCGATTCCCGATGGGCCTCGACGCGATCGAACGGTCGTTCACCCTTTCTCCAGGATACCTTCGATTCTCCGGCGCGACCAGCCGCGTTTCATGCACAATAAATCATGTTGTATAACGATCTATCGTGAGGGACGGATCAGAGCGATTCGAGGAAGGCTTCGAGGGCGTCGCGGTCGGCCGGATCGAGGGGCGTTTCGCGTCCCGGGTGATGGGCGTCGAGAGCGTCCTTGAGGGTCGCGGCCCGGCCGTCGTGAAAGTACGGAGATGTGTAGAAAACACCACGCAATGAGGGTGGATTGAAGAGCTCGGAATCGTCAGCCAGGGCGGGATTGCGCAACGGGCGGCTGGCGTAGGTTGGCGGGACGTGACAGCGGTCGCATCGTTCTTGCTGGAAGACGCGAGCGCCTCGAACGGCGGCGGGATCATCGGCGGGGCGTATCGCGGGCGGTGGTTCGAGCGAGCGGAGGTAGGCGGCGATCTCGTCGATTTGCTCGGGCGAGGGGGAGGGGCCATGCAGGCTGGTGCGAAGCGACTGCTCGATCTGGTCTTCGAGCGTGCGGAATCGACCGGTCCAGGCGTAAGGGGCCGTGGATTTGAGGCCGAACAGGGTGGGGGTGTTCTTGGGGTTTCCGTAATCGCCGTCGCCGAGCGTGTCGAAGTTCAGGCCGTTGGTGTGTCCGTCGGTATGGCAACTCGCGCAGCTCATCCAGCGATCGAGCGAGGCGCGGCCGTCGAGAAACCGCGCCTCGCCGCGCTGGGCGATGGTTCGCTTCGGGGCTTCGGGGCCGACACGGATGGCGCGAACGGGCGTCAGGTCGTGGGCCCCGACGACGGTGAGCGTGTCGGACATCGAATCGGCGGTGATCAACCAGTGGCCGGTCGGGTCGAGCGTGATTGCGACGGGCGAGCGGCCGACCTCACAGGTCCTCAGCCGGAGGCTATCGCCCAGCGGCGGAAGGTCGTTGTCGGAGCGGGGGCCCAGGGTTCGATCCGCGAGAAGAACCTGATGTGATCCGGTGAGCGCAAGATAGATTTTTGTTCCATCGTGGGAAACGGCGATGGCCGACGGGTCGGCGGCACCGTTGCCGGAACCGTCGAGGGTGAGCCGCCGGGGTTGGAGGGTCGACGGGCTGGGATCGGGGGTTCGAAGTGGTCGCAGGTCGACGGCGGCGAGCTTGCTCGAAAGGACCAGGCCCCAGTCGATGTTGGTGCGAGTCACGGGCGATGACCCATCGCGGGCCATTTGCGTGATCAAGAGTTCCTTATGATCGGCTGAGAGAGCGAGGCCGCGGAGGTTCACGCCGTCGATGGACCAGTGTCGCGGGGGTTGGTCGTGGCCCGGTTGAATCAGGGCCAACCGGCCTCGGAAGGCATCCGCGACGAGGATTTCGCCCCGAGGAGTCACCAGCAAGGCCCCTGGCGAGAGGTCGACGGACTGCTCGGCGATCACATGGCCCGTCGCGAGGTCGAGGATCTTGACCGACCGGTCCCATCGCGACGCGAAAGCGGCCTTGCCTTCGGGTAAGGCGTGAACGCGTGCCGGGCCTCGGCCAAGCCGCCGCAGGTGCCGGACGGTGAGATCCTTTTCCAGGACGGCGAATTCTCCGTTGATGCCGCCAACCAGCACGAGGCCGCTCTCGGTTGTCATCATCGATGCCGGACGGACGTCGAGCGCGCGTTCGGAGGTGATCCGGCCTTTGGAGAGATCGACGACCGCGACGGCTTGCCGGTCGCGGAGCGCGACGAGCAGTTGGCCGTCGGGCGTCCAGGCCAGCGCCACGGGAACCGCGGGGCCCTCGGATCGGGGGCCCTCTCCGGGAGGCACCGATTCCCCGCCTCGAGCGATCAAAAGCATCAACAGGCTCAAGCTGATCGAACAATGGATCACAAGAGGGCGCATGGGGACGTGATTCCGACGGTGATGTGTCATGGTTCGTTGTGGCCTGAACCGGGTTTTGGAATCCGTGAGATCGTCTTCAAGACTAATTTTCCGTGATCGTTCCGGCTAGATCCTGGGGGGGGCGGGACCGGGGGGCCGGTTCAATGGTGGGGCCGTTGCTCCACCGAGCCGACGCGAGGGACGGTCATGCGGTGCTCGGTGGCGGATCGCAGGACGGCCTCGCAGAGGGCGATGGTGCGGAGGTTGTCGTTGCCGGAGATGTCGGGTTCGTTGCCGGTTTCGAGGGCGAGAAGGAGGCCGGCCATCGGGCCGGCGAAGGCGTCGGGGAACCAGGCTTCGGGCCATCGGGGGCGATGCCAGATGCCGGGCTCGTCGACGGTGGCGAAGTCGATGGTGCTGGGGACGCGCTCGGGCCAGCCGGGCCAGCCGATCGTGCCGAGGGCGAGTCCCCGGGTTCCCTCGAACCGCCATCGGATGCCGATGTCGGCGGCGGCCCCCTCGCGAGCGGGGCCGGCCCAGACGTCGTCCCAGGCCGAGGCTCGGGCGCCGTTGTCGAATTCGAGGATATAGAGGTTGATGCCGTCGCGATGTTCGAACGGGGTTCGA
>CAZRGV010000046.1:26994-41711 GCA_964599655.1 uncultured Isosphaeraceae bacterium
AGTAGCGGAAGGTGTCCAGGTGGTGGATGCTCATGATGAAGGTTGAGAGCGAGCGGCCGCCGAGGGCCCAGGGCATCCAGTGGGGGATGGCCCGCATTTCGATGGTCGCCAGCACGGGATCACCCAGAGCGCCGCGATCGAGCAGCGTCTTGAGGGCCCGCACCGAGTGGTCGAAGCGCATGTTCTGGTTGACCTGGAGCACGATGCCCGCCTTGCGGCAGGCCAGGACGATTTCCTTCGCGTCGTCGAGCGATAACGCCAGCGGCTTCTGGGCCAGGATGCCCCGGACTTTTCGGGGGTGAGCGAGAATCCGATGAATGATCCCCGGCTGCGAGGCGGGCGGCACGGCGACGTCGACGATGGACACGGACGGGTCGTCGAGCATCGCCTCGAGCGTGTCGAAGACCTTCGGGATGTTCCGGAGCCGGGCGACCTCCTCGGCCGTCGATCGGGTTCGCGAGGTGATTCCCGCCACCGGAAAACCAGCCTGGGCGTAAGCGACAAGGTGGCAGTCTCGCACGATGAACCCGGCGCCGACGACGCCGATCGCGAGGTCGCGCCGCTGGGGCATCGGAGGCAGGTAGTCGAGGTCGATGTCGGTCATGGCGTGGTCTCTCGGTTCGGGTCGTGGGTCGTGTTCATGGTAATCGCGAGGCGACGGGCGTCCAGCGCGTTGCCCGGCTCGAACGGAACTTGACGGGCTCTGGGTGTGCATTGCCTCGTCTCGTCGAATGGTCGATAATCCTTAGGGAGCGGTTGAGGCGACGGGTCGCCGTGGAGGATCTCGGAGCGCGATCCAGCGACGGCGGACTTCATTCCCCCCTTGTGAGAGGCCCTGCGGCTCCATGTCCGAATCGACTCCGGAATCTCGCGCGTGCCCGAAATGCGGGGCGGCCGTGCCGGCCGATGCGGGGCGTTGCCCGGCGTGCGACAGCGACGTGATCGCGAGCCAACCGATCAACCCGTATGCTCCGCCCCGCGCGGCCGAACCGGCGCATCCGACATTCACGCTCGCCACGACGCTGTGGACGATCGGCGTCATCGCGTTGGGCCTGGGCCTGTTCCGCGCACAGCCAGGGCTGGGCATCGCGTTTGTCATCGTGACCGCGCCGGCGCTGATCCGGACGGCGGTCATGGCTTCGAGGCGTCGCGCGAGCGGGCAGCCGTCGACGACCGGAGAACGCATCAACGACTTCGTCATCTCATGGGGGCTTGCCCTGATCGTCACCATAGCCTCGGGTATCGCTTTCGTGGCCACATGTTTTCCATCAGGAATGTTTTTTATCAGTGTCATCGACATGAGCGGCTTGATTCCGGCGATCCTGATCGGTGTCGCGGCGGCGGGGGTCGTGGCGTGGAAGCTAGGCGGAGTTCTGTTCGCCATCCGACCTGACCCGGCAGGCGAGATTCGCGTTTTACCCGACGAGAAGAAACCATAGCGGTCGGTCGGAATCTCCCGGGCAGGCCAAGGCGGCGGAATGGCGAGTCCGATTGAGACGACGATAACCCGGCCATTGGTCGGAGGAGATGCCGTGATCGGAGCCGCCGAACCCTCCTGGACGTGCCCGGCCTGCGGGACAGTCAACGACCGAACGGCGTTGACCTGCCGACACTGTGCCAGGCCGATGGTGCCGGGAGGACGGCTTCGAGTGGCCGACATGATGTTGGCAATCGCGGTCGTCAGCGTCGGCCTCGCCACCCTCCGATGGTTTCCGGGGCTGGGGGTGTTCTTGCTGTTCGCCTCGCTGCTGGCGATGGGCCGCACCTTCGGCGAGATGACACGACGACGAGACGCGGGATCACCGATGACATTCCCACAGAAGGCGGTCTTGCTGTCAACGTCGCTGGTGGTGGGCGGCGTCCTGATCCTTGCCTCGACGATTGCGTTTGTTCTGACATGTACTGGGGTCAGCATGCTCTCTTTGGGTCTGACCCCGGTTCTCTTTCTGGGTGTTCTCCTGGGAGTGTTCGCGGCCGTAGTCGTCTCGTACACGATTCGGGAGACGCTCTGGCCGATCCGAGGCGCTGGAGCGAAGCGAGAGAAGATGGCGAGCGAGAATCGTAAAAAAGATGAAATGACTCTCGAATGAAAACGAACGAAACTCATAGAGAGGGATCTCGAAGACTCGGAGCCAGTGCTCGCTCTGAAACCGGCTCAGAGGCGTTTCGGCGAGGTGGCTGGGTTGGCGATACCGGCGGCGGTCCTGTTGGCGCCGCCGCTGGAGCGCGCCGTGAGGGTCGCGGTGAGACGTATTGATCGAAGAATTTATGTATGAAGTTTAAAAAATAGTGAAACTCATCGTATTCGAGGACGTTGACGGTGGGGAGGATCGTGCTCTGTGTCATGGCGACGGCCGCGTCACGCCTCGCCGAGTTTCTCGTGGCCCTTGACGTTCCGGCTCCAGGCGGTGGACGTTCCTCAACCGGGATCGGGCCTGGAGTGCTCACGGCGGCGATGTTGCCATTTTAATAACATTCGCCGTTTTTCGACTTTTTCAAAGGCAAAGGCTTTGATCCACGATGGACCTGACCTATTCCGCCATCATGGGGTTGGCCGTCGCGACGGGGCTGGTGCTCTCGCGGCTCATGCGGCGGCCATTGGGCCTGAGCCGGACCGAGCGGATCGGCATCGCGCTCGGGGCGTTCTGTGGCGCGATGATCGCGGCGAAGCTGCCGTTTGTCCTTGCTGACTGGGACGGGTTTCTGAGCGGGCGCGCCTGGTTCGAGAACGGCAAGACCATCGTGTTCGGACTGGTTGGAGGCTACTTCGGTGTCGAGGTGGCGAAGTGGTCGCTCGGCGTCGGCGTGAAGACGGGAGACGGCTTCGCCGTGCCGGTGGCCGCCTCGGTGGCGATCGGCCGGCTTGGCTGCTTTCACGCGGGTTGCTGTCACGGGGTGGTGACACGCTTGCCCTGGGGCGTCGACTTCGGCGACGGGTTGCGACGGCATCCGACGCAGCTCTATGAGTTCGCGTTCCACCTCTCGGCCGCGTTCGTCCTGGCCTGGCTGCTCCCTCGTGGCTGGTTTCGGGGCCAGCTCATCAAGCTGTATATCATGGTCTACTTATGCTATCGGTTCGTCACGGAATTCCTTCGGCCCGAGCCGGTCCTCTGGCTGGGATTGTCGGGCTACCAGTGGGCATCGCTGGCGCTACTGCCCGTGTTCGCCGCGCTCTGGACGCGTGATGCCTCAGGGTTCGGCGCGATGCAATATCATGACATACAAGAACAACAGCAATCATTGAGTCATGATATTGGTTCGGAATAAGAGCGCGCCCGAGAAGTAAACGGTTTTTATTATGGCCGGGTGTTGCCGGTTCGCTAAAATCCATGGATTTCTCCATGAGAGATGAATTGGGCTTGCACGTTCTGGGGGGTCTTGCTCATTCTGTCTGCGGATGCGGGAGCCGCGATGGTTCGTGAGGACAGGGAACGACGAACGTGAGTCCTCACCGTGGTGTGTTTCGGGTCGCACGGAGCGGCCTGAGCCCGCATCGGGGTTACGGAGAGACAGTCTTGAGTTTGCACAGCACCATCAGGAAGAGCACCCGCGTTGCCACGAAGGCCTTTTTCTCTCTGATCCTGTTTAGCGGTCTTGCCGGGACGTCCCTTGCCGACGGAGTTCCGGCGCCGGCATCGAAGCCGGCTCAGACCACCACGCAGCCGAAGCCGGCTGCCACGCCAGGGAAGCCTGAGGCGGCCAAGTCCGCGCAGGCGGCGGCCGAGCCGGCAAAGGCTGTCCAGCAACCGGCGGGCGACCCGTACGGGTTCACCGCGTGGCTCAACGCCACTCGGGCCCAGTATGGTCTTCCCGCTGTGGGTTACGACCCGAATCTGGCGGGCTGGGCGGCGGCCAACAACGCGCAGCAAGCGGCCCGAGGTATGGGCCACTTCGTGATGGGCCCCGCTCGTCGTCAGAACTGCGCCATGGGCAATTACGCGAGCATCGGTGCCATGTGGATGGCGTCGCCCGCCCATCGCGCGGCCCTTCTGGACCCGACGATCCGTTGGATCGGCGTGGCCGGGTACGGTGCCTACTGGACGTTCAACGCGTACTGAGGCGTGCTCTTCCCCCCTGATGGTCCTCAGGTCCCGCGGCGCTGGCGCGCCGCGGGGTTGTGCTGTCAATCTCTTACAACGGCCGGACGCTCACGTTCTTGAAGTCGACGTGGCTCTCGGTGTCGTGATTCTGCAAACCGATGTAACCCGACTGGGGCCGGGGTCCGCGCATTGGCTCATAATCATGCTTGCGCTCGGGCACCGGACCCTTCGGGTCGAAGCTGTTGACCGGCACTCCGTTGACCGACACCTGGACGAGGTCGCCTTTGAGCGTGATCTCGAGTGTGTTCCACTCGCCGACCTTGCCCGGCTGGGCATCGGCCTTGGAGAGGGAATAGATCGCGCCGGTGCGGTGAAACGGATCGGCGGCATCGCAGATTTGCACCTCATAGCCGTGATGCACGGCGAACCATTCGTCCTTCGGCTTGTCGGCGATTCGGATGAACACGCCCGAATTGGATGCCTTGCTCGACGTCTTGTAAACGACGCGGATCACGCAGTTGCCCAGCTTTTCCTTGGTGTACCAGAGCAGGCCCATGCCGCCCTCGGTCCGGAGCACGCCGTCCTTGAGGACGAACCTGCCCGGTCCGACATGCTCCCAGCCGTCGAGGCTTTTGCCGTCGAAGATCGGCCGCCAGCCGCTCGTTTTCTCGTCGTCGGCCAGGGTAGAAACGGATGAGCCGAGCAAAAGGAGCGTGACCGCAAGTACGTTGCGTTTCATCGTGGATGATCCTTGCTGATGGATTGGACTCGGGGGGACTGGACCCATCAGACCGGTTGACGGCCGACGGGTCAAGCGTCGTCCCAGGATCGGAACCAGCGGTCGAACTCGTTCCCCGGCGTGTCGCGAAGGATGGCTCTCGCGGCGCGGCCGACCGCGAGTAGCGGAGCCAGTAGTGCCATCGAGAGGACAGTCGCTTTCCAGAGCCATAACCAGGCCGGACGCTGAAACCCCGCCGGAATGGCAAGCAGCGTCAGCGCGATCAGGACGACGTGGGGTTCGCACGCCTTGTACGCCGGCCAGGTGAGCACGCCTCGACCGCGACGGGGCCAAGGGGCGGGCGGCTCGGGCCGGCCGCCGGATCCGCCATCGACCCGGAAGGTTTTCGACTCTTGCTTCAGTCGTTGAAAGAACGATTTGTATCGGCAGTCGTTGTGGAGGTTCAGAAAGGTCCAGCCCGCCGCGATGAGGAATCCCGCGACCGTCCATCGCAATTCACCCGTTTGAAGGGCCAGGCCAAACCCGAGCGCGAAACCCAGGCTCAGGTTCGCGGCGTGATGCATCAGGTAGTCAAAATAAACGCCGCCGAGGCTCGATGTCCCTCGCCAGCGCGCGACTTGACCGTCGACATGGTCGAGCCAGAACGCCAGGTGGAGCAGAGCCACTCCGATCACGAAGCCGGTTGGCGATCCGCTGGCGATCGCCAGGGCGGCACCGAGGTTCGAGGCCAGGGCCATGAGCGTGACCTGATGCGCCGAGAGGCCGAGTCGGACTGCGAGCCAGGTGCCATAAACGGCCGAAGGACGCGCCACGTGACAGGCCAGCCAGTTGCCGATTTCGCGATGCCGGGGCTTTTGCACACGGCCTCGAAGTTCTGTCAGGCTGGGCCGATCGTTCATCGCGATTCCCTCCCGGCGTCGGCCATTCTGGCTTCGGAACGAAGGTCGTAGAGGGCGTAATGGCGCATGACACGATCGGCGTCGATGATCGATTGCTCAAACAGAGGGGCCTGTTGCGCGAGCCAGGGAGCCAGCAGGCGCCCGAGCGTCGGGTCGAACTCGACGGCCGTTTCGGGGACGGGCGGGCAGAGCAAAAGATGGGTGAAGCCCTCGGCACGAAAATGTGCAATGATCTCGGTGGCGGATTCGCCGTGACGTCCGAGCCCCGTGCGTCGACGGTGCGCGAGTTCCATGGAATACGGGCGAGGAATGTAGAAACCTCGATGGTCCTGACCGACGATCCGGGCCGAGGCCGGCAAGTTGGCCGCGATCCAGCGCCCCACGCGGTACGTCGGCTCGCGGCGAGACAGGTAGGCTTCGGACGACTCCTTGCCAATCACCACGAGGATCCCGTGCCTGGCTCGCGCGAGGGCCCACGCCGACTCGAATGCGAGAACCAGGAGCAAGGCGCCAACCATCACGCGGCCCAAGACGCTCTGTTGCTTCCAACAGTACGAGATCAGCCACGCCGCGGCCACCGACCACGGCCCGACCGCGATGAGAACAAATCGCATGCTCTGGCGTTGCGTGAGGCAAAGCATCAGAAAGGTATATGCTAACGCCGCGATGCCCCACACTCGCCTTGGCGATCGAATCACGAGCAGGGCTGGCAGGCAGAGCAGGAACACCGGCCCAAACTGATGGGAATAGCTGTCGAATCGGTCGGGTTGGAGCGTCATCGGAGCCAGCGCGGTGAGCAGGTGGAAGAGGGTGACCGGCAAGGGGCGAAATTCGGACGCCAAAACCTCATCGATGCCGGAGCCGAAGAGGTGTCGGAAAAAGGGATGGACCGGATTTCCCGTGGCACGATAGGCCCGAAGATACCACCAGCTTCCGGTCAAAAGGAGTGTGGCCGAGAAGATGACGACATGGCGCCATAAGTGAGTTTGAGTGTGAACAGATACGCCATTTGCTTTGACTTGGGAATCGTTTCGGAGCCGGTTGCGGGATGTCGAGAGACAGGCCCCCAGCATGGCCAGGCCGAGCAGGCCGTCCCAGACGATCGCGGGATACTTGACGCCCAGGGTCAGACCCGCGAGGAGGCCGGTCAGCGCGGCGGCGCCGCTGGTGGGTCGCTCGCGCCATCGGAGCCAGGCGAAGAGCGTCGCGTTGCCCATCGCGGCCAGCGCCACGTCGTTCAGGGGGGCACCCATGCCGTTGGAGATTGCCGGAACGAGCAGAGCGATCGTTCCCGCCCAGCGCGCCCGGCGTCCCAGAACGGGCCGCGCCATCGACGTGACACTCGCCGCGAGGACCAGGCCGAACAGCCACTGGATGAGCCGGCAGGCGACCGGTCCCCGAAAGGCCAGCGCCACCGCGTAAAGCATCTCGACGACCAGCGGATAAACCGTCTCGTGCAGGTCGGGTTCATAGCGCGTGGCGTGGTTCCAGAGAAACAGCTTGGGCACTTGCAGGTGGTAGCAGAGCGCGTCCCCGTCGGTCACAGGGGCCATCGCGGTGAGCAAGGTGCCAAGGATCACGCCCGAAAGCGCCAGGTCAAACGCCCGATCAACCCATCGAGAACCCGGTTGATATTCGGATCTCGCTCTCAGCATCTCCTCGGATGATTCTCGATCGGCCGGCCAAGGGATACAAGTCCATGATCGATCGAAGAGGATGACGAGGACGCCGACGGCCAGGATTCCCGCGAGTCCGGCTGGCGTGAGCCATCCGGCCGTGCCGAGTCCAAGCGTCGCCAGGCTGAGCGCCCCGAGACCGGTCGGCACGGCCAGGGCCATCGCATCGGTGGGATGATCGGGAACCGGCGCGAGCCGACGAACGACGGCCAGTCCGGTTCCGGCCGACCAGATCGTGAGCAGCATCAGAAATCCGAGGTCGTGCATCCTTGTTTCTCAGGATTTGTCATGCGATCACAAGTTGAGATCAGGTTTCGATTCGCCTTCGGGCGAGGAGGCCGCCCCAGTCGTGGCGATGGCCCCAGATCAGGAGCGGGGGCACGATCCAGGCGGCGAGGATCAGGCCGCGCGTGATCAGGTCGAAATGGAGGCGATTCCTTCCCAGCGGGAGATGGGCGGCCAGCAACGTTCCGGCGCCAAACCAGAGGAACGTCACGACGAGGCGGGACACGTGGGCCAGCCATCGCGTCAGGCCCAGATGGGGGACGAATGCGACGAGACTCGAAAGGAGAAAAACACTTGTGTATCCGAAGGTCATGCCCCAGGCCACGCCCACAATCCCGAGTCGAATCGCCCCGATGGCGCCGGCGCCCGCGACGATGGCCACGCCCAGGAGCGTCGCCAGGCAGAGGCGATAAGGACGGCCGATCGCGATGAGCAACTGACGCGCCGGCCAGGCCAGGCCGAGCAGCACCGTACCTGGCAGCAGCGGCCGAAGGGCGGGAAGCCCCTCGGCGTATCGAGGGATCAACAGACCGAGAAACCAGGGTGCGAACACATAAGCGACGGCCCCACCCGCGGCGAGAATCGGGGCCTGGGCCTCCGTGGCCCGAGCCGCCTGCCGGGCCACCTCGACCGGGTCGTTCGTCCGGCCAAGCGTGGTTTGAAAATACGTGTACAGCACCAGTACGACGCGGCCCGCGAGGTCGAGGCTCCAGCTCGTGCCGAGAATGGCGATTGAGTACAGACCGGCCGCCCGTTCGCCCTCGGGCACGAGCGTGAGGATCAAGGCCCGGTCGAGGCTCAACACCGCGCCGAAGGCGGCCGTGTTGGCCAGGATGGGCAGGCCGGTGGTCATGAGCCTCCAGGCGGTCGGCGCGTGCCAGGCGTAGCGGAAGCGGAGTGGGTGGCAGGCATGTAAATACGCGATCTTGGATCCTTGAATCACGCCCACCGCGGCCAGCAGTCCCCAGAATCCGGCGAACCAGAGCCCGGCCGCGACGGCCACGGCCGAGACGATGGATTCGAGGATGTCGAGGCGGGTCGTCAGGGCGAACTCCTGGTGGGCTCGCAGCACGGCGATCAGAAAGCTCTCATAGCGACGGATGATGGCAAGGCCCGCGACGGCCACCAGGCCCCAGGTCCATTCGGCCGCCAGGGGGTCGCCGGTCAGGCTCGGAGCGCGCCAGCAGGCCCAGGCGATCAGGCACGCGGCGTAGCCCAGGCAGGTCATGGTGTTGGTCGTGTGGGCGATGTCGGCGATTCGTTGGGCTTCGGCCTTTCGGCCCGAGGCGCGGAGGATGGGGATCTCCTGCACGGCTCCCAGGCTGACACCCAGGCTGGAGCGGTTGGTGTTGTCGAGGAAGAGGCGGAGACCCGTGTAGACGCCCAGCCGCGACGGATCGAGGCCCCAGCGCAGGGCGAGGGAGGTCAGGGTGCCGAGGAGTCGTTCGAGCTGACCGCCCAGGGTGACGATCAGGCTGTCTCGCACGGCCCGACGGCTCTCGGCCGAGGGTGCCGCGGCCGGTTCCGGTCGATGAGCGGGGCGGGTTAGCGTCGACACAGGTTGGCCACGCAGAACTGGGACGGTGGTCCGTCGGGTTCGACGGGGATGGGGCCCGACTCGGCGAGTAAGATGCCTCGTTCGGCGTACCAGGCGGCCGTATCGTAGCCGTAACGGTTGTAGCTGACGTTCAGGTCTTCGTTATGCGCGGCCCAGCGCCGGGCGACGCGCGCCACTTCGCGTCGCATGCGCTCGGCGATCTCGGGTGGGTTGTGGAGGATGACCGCGGAGGTCAGCACGAGGTCGAACGCGCCGTCGGGAAAGGGCAAACGGTCGCCGGAACCGTGCACGAGCGTGATGCCCGACTGACCTTCGAGGTAGCGAGTGGCCAGTTCGAGCTGGGTCGGGCTGAAGTCGAGGCCGACCATCGGGCAATCGAGGAACCGCCTCAAGGCACGGAGCTGTTTGCCGTAACCGCAGCCGACTTCCAGGATGGAGGCGGGCCGATAAGAGGCGACTCGGCGGGCCATCCACTCGGCCCGGGCGGTTCGCGCGGGCTGATCTTCCTGTTCCCGGAAATAATCCAGGCCGCCCCGGAGTGTCCAGTACGACCGAGGATCGGCGTAGAGGAGGCGGCGTTTCAAGCCTGGCCAGGGTTCGAGCGAGCGCCTCAGGGCCTTGTGCCAGGCGTAGCGCGGGCCTCGCGTGGCGAGGGCGTTCCAGGCCCGGATCGGCAAGGGGGCACGGCGGGGCTGATCCACCACGCGGCTCCGTTCTCTGGCACGGCGAGCGCTTCGGGCGCCGACCGTTCCGCGTTGGGTTGGTTGACCGAAATCCGTTTCTCAGATCAGGGAGGCCGCTTCGAACCGGCTTTGGCGGCGGGGAGTGTACGAGTCCGGCGTCGAACGGTCAAGGCAGGCTGGCAACCTGTCGAGGCTCGCCTTGACCCGATTTCGACGATGGATCGTAATGGAGTCAGAGCCTTGCTCGGCCGAGTTTGCGGGTCCGATCTCACGGCTTATAATTGAGGATAGACAGGCGAGGCTCAGACGTCCCACCTTTCTCGGGCCGACCCAGGAGGGTTATCGGCATGGGTGTCAGTTCCGGACGGTCGCGTGTCGCCGACCTCGCGTTCCAGGTTTTCGGTCGCGCGCTTCATCCCGACTGGTTCTCCGTCCGTGAGTATCGTCGGATGACCCAGACCTCCTGGGAAGCCGATATACGGATTGTTGATGGTGGACATGCGATCATATGGGTGTCTGGGCCGATACGGTTCACGGAGATTCTCTCCGGGCCCGAGACTCCCTTGCCCGAGCCGGGCTTGCTCTATCACTCGCCGATTCGCCACGAACGGTCGGTGACGCTCCGGCCGAACGACCGGGTTGAGTACCAGACGTGCTTCGAGGCCGAGCGGGTCGATCGCGAGGTCTTCGCGCACCTGAGCGACGAGCTGATCCTGGACGCCTCTCGGGGCGGCCTGTTCCACCGCTTTGCACCGTCCAACCGGCTGGCCCCCGCGCCGTTGAGTTACCTTCGGGTCGAGTCGAGGGCCCGGGGGCTTTCGGTTCAATCGGTCCACACGTTCCCCGAGGAACGGGCGATTGTGCGGACCCAGTCGCTGTTCGAAATTTGCCCACAACCCTCGAACCGCTGAGCGTTTCGAGAGAAACCACCCATCCGACCTCGTCACGGTCGGATCGAGAGGCCCCGGAATCGTTGCCGATTGTCGGGAAGAGCCTTGCAGTCCTGGCCATCGACCGTTCGACGACCGTCATCGCTCAAAACCTCGACTTCCTCGTCGTCGACGAAGAGGGCCTCAGGGGTCAACAAATCGAAGTCGATTCCATGGATTGGTTTCGGATCTTCGTTGCGTTTTCCCGACCAGCGATAGAGCCGGAACGGCCCCACTTCCCCGTCGGGCCCGGCCACGATGAGGTACAGGTCGCGCCGGGGCCAGTACGCGAGGCTCCGAACGCCGAGGCCATCCAGATCGAGCAGGATCGGTTTACCGAATTTGCCGGGTTTCCCCTCGATCACCTTGCGAGGATTCTTCAGCCGAACGAGCAGCGCCTTTTTGTCGGGGATCGGGTTGCGAAATCCGATGAGCAGGTCCCCCTGGGGTGTTGCGGCGAGGCCCTCGATGCTGAGCCCGCCTGGATCCTTGGGGGCCGTCTTCGCGGCGTGATCGAGGTGGAATCGTTGGAATTCCGGATCCTGAGCGAGGTCTTCGAGCAGGGTCTTGTACGCCTGGCCGACGGTTTCGACCGCGATCGTTTCGCCCGAGGCGACGACCCGTGTCGCGAAGAGCCGACGGCGGTTCGGGCGAGGCTTTCCCTGGGCGTTGGTGCTGTGGGAGCCGATCCAGAAAACGAGATCATCCAGACGCGCGGCCCCTTCCAGATCGACCTCGCGATGCGAATCCGTCAGGCCGAGAACCTCGTTCGCGATCGGGAACGATCGAAGAGGAAACCCAGCCTGACCGCGACGGTAGAGGCGGAGCGCGGTCCGGTCGGTGTCTTCATCATTGGCCACAAGGAACAGGTCGCGTCCCACGCTGACCGCCGCCGAGGCATCGCACATTCCCTGATACTCAACCACAACGGATTGAGGGACGGCCGCCGACGCCAGCAATGCCACGAGCACGATGGCCGCCGTTGCCAACCGAGGAAATCGCATGGCTGTCCCTCCCAGGGCCGCCCCATTCGTCGTTGAGCACCACATGACAACACGGGCGAATCAATACGGCGGGTGGCCGGATCGCAAACGAATTACGACGAGGTTTGTCGGAGAAGGAGCGGTCTGACCTTCCGAGAGGGTTCAACAAGGGTCGAGTTCGGTCCTGGAGTTATCAAAGAACGGGTCGGGGACCGCCCGATAACGAATGGAGAAGTTCGTCCCGATCGACTCGGTTCGGTCGAGTCTTCGCGTCGATGGCCCCGGATTCCTTCGTTTGGTGAGATCGATGAACGAGTCCAGCAGACGACGATCTCGGAACTATCGACCAGGGGCCGAGGCCTTCGAAGAGCGGCTCCTGCTGAGCGGGGCCACGTCGCCGATGCGAGCCGCCGCCGAGATGGGTCCGTTGCGGATGCCGGGATTCGAGCATCCGCTTCGGCCAAACACGCCCGTCTTGCCGTATGGTACCGAATCGAGCTCCGCGAGCTTCATCGACCCGAGCGTGCGGATCGTCCAGGGCCAGCGCATCGTCGTGGGATTGCAGTCGTACATCGCGCCTTACGGAACACTCGACGCGAGAGCCGGTTTCATCGTCGTCGGACACATTTCGACGATTCAGGACAACGCGGTCATCATTGCCAACCCTAACCGCGTGCCGGGGAACCCGGGCGTTTCGATCGGCAACGCCGTGGTCATCAGCTACGGCGCGACCGTTCGAGGGCCCAGCACGGTCGGCGGAACCGGAAACGAAGCGATTCCGACCTACGTCGGTCCGAACGCCCTGATCGACGGTGCGACGATCTCGCCAGGGGCGTATGTCTCGGCCCTGGCGCGGGTGGGGCCTGGCGTGACCGTGCCGTCGGGCATGAAGGTGCTGCCGGGCGCGAACGTCACGACCGACGCCGAGGCGTCCGACCCCGGACTCGGCAAGGTTGTCCCGATCACGGCCGCCGATCAGAAGAAGATCCAGCAGGCTCTGTCCGATTCCATCGCCCTGGCGTCGGGTTACACGTCGCTCTACCAGGGGAACAAGGCCACGGGCGTCTCGCCCGGCACGACGGACCCGAACATTTACAGCGGCGACCTTTCCACGGTGCTGGGCGCGGGTCCGGAACCCGGTTCCAGCTTCGTGAAGTTCGAGCCTTCGCAGCGTTCCCCGAAATTCCCGAGTCCCCGACGAGGGCTGGTTGAGGCGAAACTTTCTCTCTTCCGGGCCAGGATCATCGGCGGGGTCGAGTTCCTCAACCAACGCGCTCAACAGGTGGCGCACAGCGTGGGGCGAAGCGATTCGATTCGGGGTGATGTCGGTCAGCCGATCGTGATCGGCTCGATCGCCCGGCTCGGCAACGCGGTGACGATGCACGCGCCTCAGAAGGGCAAGCTCACGATCGGCCAGAACTTCCGCGCGGGGGATCGGGCGGTGATCCTCGGGGGCACCTCGGCGAGCATCGGCGACAACGTCGTGATCGGCTCGGGGGCGGTCGTCTCCAACTCCTCGATCGGTTCGGGCGCGTCGATCGGTGATGGGGCCTACGTGTCCAACACCACGATCCCGGCCGGCGCGGTTGTTCCTCCGGGCGCGATTCTCATCAACCAGACGCTTTGATGAGAGCGCGTTCGAACGGCCAATCCAGCGCGCCGGAAACCACGAGCCAGCCGAGGAACACGGAAGACGGATCGTGTCCTTCCGCGTCCCTCGGCCGGCTCGTTGGTGCGTTGGCCGCCGATGTTACGCGGTGCCCGGATGCATCCAGGGTTCGCGGTAGGGGCGTCGGAGCATGGCGGCGGCTTCGGTGTCGCCAACGATCCGCTCCTGGCGGGGATCCCACTGGATCTTGCGGCCGATCCGGCAGGCGATATTGCCCAGGTGGCAGACCGTCGCCGAGCGGTGGCCGATGGCCACGTCGCAGATCGGCGCCTTGCGGGTTTTCACGCAGTCAAGCCAGTTGGCGTAATGGTCGTTACTGACGTAAAGGTGAACATCCGTCTTCGCGAGCGGTTCCTTGGCGATCTCGGCGGGCTTCGACTCGATCTTGCCCCGGGTGACGTGGATCGAGCCGTGTTCCCCTTCGAAGGTCACGCCGCCTTGGGCGCGGTTGGTCCCCTGCTCGCAGACGATCACGACGCCATCGTCATAGGTGAACGTGACCTGGCTCGACTCGGGAACCTCGTACCAGCCGTCCTTGTTGTAATGGGCGACTCCTTCGATGGTTACGGGTCCGGAGTCGTCGCGGCCGAGGGCCCACTGAGCGATGTCGAGGTGATGGGCGCCGAAGTTGGTCATCTGGCCGCCGGAGTAGTCCCAGAAGAACCGGAAGTTGTAGTGAACGTGCTTTGGGTTGTAGGGTTTCTCGGGGGCCGGGCCGAGCCAGAAGTTGTAGTCGAGCTCCGGCGGAGGCGCCGAGTCGGGCACGGCGGGACCGTCGAAGTTGACGCCGGGAAGGCCGACCAGGATGCGCTGGACCTTGCCGATGCGGCCGCTCCGCACGAGCTCGCAGGCCAGGCGGAACTTGTCGTCGGAGCGCTGCTGGCTTCCGGTCTGAACGATCCGGCCGTACTTTCGGGCGGCGTCGACCATGGCGCGGCCTTCGGCGACGGTGAGGCTCAGCGGCTTCTCGCAGTACACGTCCTTGCCGGCGTCGATGGCATCGTCGGTGATCCTCGCGTGCCAGTGGTCGGGGGTGGTCACGACCACGGCGTCGATGTTGGGGTCGTCGAGGAGCCGGCGGTAGTCGTCGAAGGTCTTGATGTCGTGGCCGGTTCCCTTCTCGGCGAGATCCCTGGCCTGGGCCAGCACGGTTTTGTCGACGTCGCAAACCGCGACCGTGTGCGGCATGAGGCCCTTAAGGTTGTCCGTTCCCCGGTTTCGGACGCCGACGTGCCCGATGCGAAGGCGCGCGCTGG